>NZ_JCACWC010000005.1:0-65194 GCF_059070375.1 Sinorhizobium sp. | reverse complement strand
GCCCGCATGATGCGAAGAACGCGTCAGCGGACTCGACGAGACCAACAGGAAACCCTTGGCATAAGCCGCCGTCTCATAGGACTTGAACTCCTCCGGCGTCACGAAGCGCACCACCGGATGGTGCTTCTTCGACGGCTGCAGGTACTGCCCGATGGTCATGAAATCCACACCCGCCGAGCGCAGATCGTCCATAAGCTGCAGCACCTCGTTCCGCTCCTCGCCCAAGCCCACCATGATGCCGGACTTGGTGAAGATCGACGGATCCAGCTCCTTCACCCGCTGCAGAAGCCGGATCGAGTGGAAATAGCGCGCGCCCGGCCGCACCGTCAGGTAATTCGACGGCACCGTCTCGAGATTGTGGTTGAACACGTCGGGCCTGGCCGCGACCACGACCTCAAGCGCGCCGGCCTTGCGCAGGAAATCCGGCGTCAGAATCTCAATCGTGGTCGAGGGCGAGCGTGCCCGGATCGCGACGATCACGTCGGCGAAATGCTGCGCGCCGCCGTCCGCCAGATCGTCCCGGTCCACGGAGGTGATGACCACATGCTCCAACCCCAGCGTCTCCACCGCAATCGCCACACGCGCCGGCTCATCGGCGTCGAGCGCCAGCGGAAAGCCGGTCGCCACGTTGCAGAAGGCGCAGGCGCGCGTGCAGATATCGCCCATGATCATGAAGGTGGCGTGCTTCTTCTCCCAGCACTCGCCGATATTGGGGCAGCCAGCCTCCTCGCAGACAGTAACCAGCTTGTTCGACCGCACGATCTCGCGGGTCTCGGCCCATTTTGGCGAGACAGGCGCCTTCGCGAATCCATTCCGGCTTGCGCAGCTGAACAGCCTGATCCGGCCGATGCGCCTTTCCGGGTGGCGAGGACATATGGGCGCCAAGGAGTTCTCCCGTCTTTTTGTCGAAGATGGTCTTGATGAAACCCTGGTCCTCGCCCAGCGCGATGGCCTTGCCGTTGGCGCCGAACTGGAAGCGGCCGACGCGGATCTCGCGACCGTCGGCCTTGGCCTTCTGCTCGGTGAGGCCGACGGAGGCCACCTGCGGACTGCAATAGGTGCAGCCGGGAATCTTGGGGACTTGTCGAGCCCGTGCACACCCGGCACACCGGCGATCTTTTCCACGCAGATAACGCCTTCGTGCTCGGCCTTGTGAGCCAGCATGGGCGGGCCGGCGACATCGCCGATGGCGTAGATGCCTGCCACGTTCGTGCGGCCGTAGCCGTCCACGGCGACGCAGCCGCGGTCGGTCTTCACGCCGAGCGCCTCGAGGCCGAGGTTTTCGATATTGCCCTGCACGCCAACCGCCGAGATCATCCGGTCGGCGGTGATCTTCTCGACCGTGCCGTCCTTCTTCTCGATGGTCGCCGTGACGGAGTTCGCGCCCTTCTCGACCTTCGTCACCTTGGCCTCGAGCAGGATCTTCATGCCCTGCTTCTCGAACTGCTTCTGCGCGAATTTCGAGACTTCGGCGTCCTCCACCGGCATCACCTGCGGCATGACCTCGACGACGGTCACGTCCACGCCCATGGTGCGGTAGAAATAGGCAAACTCAATGCCGATGGCGCCCGAGCCCATAACCAGCAGCGACTTCGGCATCTCCTTTGGCACCATCGCCTCGAAGTAGGTCCAGATCAGCTTGCCGTCCGGCTCGATGCTCGGCAGCACGCGCGGGCGCGCGCCGGTGGCGACGATGATGTGCTTGGCCGTATAGGTGCCCTCGCCTTTCACGCCCTTCGGAACCGGCGGTTGCGGCTCCATCGGCTTCTTGGCGGTCTTGGAGACGACGACCTCGCCGGGCCTGTCGCCGGCCGGCGCCTTGGCGATCCTGCCCTCGCCCCAGATGACGTCCACCTTGTTCTTCTTCATCAGGAAGGCGACGCCGCCATTCAGGCGCAGCGAGACCTTGCGCGAGCGGTCCACCACGGCGCCCGTATCGGCGCTGACCTTGCCGTCGATCTTCAGCCCATAGGCGTCCGGGTTGTCGGCGGTGTAGTGCTTGATCTCGGCCGAGCGGAGCAGCGCCTTGGTCGGGATGCAGCCCCAGTTCAGGCAGATGCCGCCCAGATGTTCGCGCTCGACGATGGCTGTCTTGAAGCCGAGCTGTGCCGAGCGGACAGCGGTGACATAGCCGCCGGGGCCCGAGCCGATGACGATGACGTCGTAATTTTCAGCCACGGTGTTTCTCCCGTTCAAAGTTCCAGCATCACGCGCACGAGGGGCGCGAGCGCGGCGCCGATCGCGCGCGTGTTTTCCGCGTCCAGATGAACACCGTCGATCGGCGTGGTCGCCGCCACCGATCCGGCATCGAAGAAGCCGCAGCCCGCTTCGTCGGCAAGCTGGGCATAGAGCGGCGCCAGATGTTTCGATGCCTTGTCGCCGTCGGCGAACATCGCCTTGAATTCCGCGTTCTCGGTCCGGCTCACCGGCGGGGGCGCCACGATCAGGATTTGCGGCGCGGGCCACCCATAGTCGTGACCATGCACGATCTCGATCAGGCGCTGCATACCCTGTTTCGCCGCGACCGGATTGCCGTGGATCCAAGGCTTCATGTCGTTGGTACCAAGCAGGAAGACGATCAGATCGATCGGCGTGTGGGTCATCAGGATGGTAGGCAGGATACGCGCGCCGTTGCGATCCGCGCCGGCGACGTAGTCATCGAAGGCAGTGGTGCGGCCGTTCAATCCTTCGGCAATGACATGAACAGAATTCTTTATCCAGGGTCGCCTGCAGAACGCTCGGCCAGCGATCCTCGAAGGGATGGCGGCCGCCCTCGGCGTTGAAGCCCCACGTCAGCAAATCGCCGTAGCAGAGGATGGTCCGCGGGCCCTTGGTGTTCACTCGCAGCAATCCTTATAGCCCATCTTCTTCATGCGTTCGGAAACGAGAGGCACGGAACCGAACAGCGCATTGAAGATCGCGTCCCGATATTGGTAGGTAATTCCTCCCGCCAGCTCCTTATCCTTGGCGTCGCTCCCAAACTGTTTGTTTTCAATATGATCTGCGAGCACCCTCAACTCTCTTTCCTCGAAAAGATCGCCGATTTTTGCCTTTGCCGCCGCCAGGACCTCGGCGCGCCTTTCAAGCAGAATTTCCCGCGCCAAGCTTTTTCCTTATCTCCTCGGTATCGGCGTTCTTGCTGCCCGACCAGAAATTCTTCAGCTTACCGGTTTCTCCGATGAAACCATCCACAGGCTCGGCATACCTCTCCTTGAATTCGAACAGCCTTTCTATTCGGTCCAGGGTCTCCGGCGATCTTGCATAGGCAACGGCCCCGATCTTTTCGGAAAAGGACGCCGGCAAACCAAAGCCTGTGCCGACAACCGCCACGGTAAACAGCAGGATCGCAACTTTGCCGAACCTTGCCATAAAACCTGCCTCCCTTATCGAGATGGAACAGTCACACCAGCATCGCCATCGATCTTGTCCGATCAGCTTCCTGAAGGCGGCGATGAGTTCGGCGCCAAGCGCGTCGACGGCGCGGTGGTCGGTCGACAGCGTCACCGACATGACGGTGGCGACCGTGACCTCGCCGTCCCTCACCACCGCCCGCTGCTCGCCCGCGCCGACCGCCAGGATCGTCGCATGCGGCGGGTTGATGACGGCGGAAAAATCCTTCACCCCGAACATACCCAGATTGGAGACGGCGGTGGTGCCGCCCTGGTATTCCTCCGGCTTCAGCTTGCGCTCGCGCGCGCGCCGGGCCAGGTCCTTCATCTCGTTGGAGATCACCGACAGCGACTTCTGCTCCGCCTTCCTGACAATCGGCGTGATCAGCCCGCCGGGGATCGACACGGCGACGCCGACATCGGCATGGGCGTGTTTGACCCCGAAGCGGAACCATGCGGGCGCCGCTTTCGCAATACTTCGCGACTCGCGCGTGTGCCACAATGGCTGAGGGATGCCAATTCTCGAAGGAAGTTGCCTCAGAGCATCCAGTGCAGATGCCGGACTGCGTCACGGTGGCGCCGGTCTTCCTCGCATCCGAGGCGATACGTGGCGGGGATAGCGGCGTCTGCCAGAAGGTGCCGGTCGCCGCGGCGGCTCACCAGCGCCCATTGCGTGCGAAGCGAAAGCCACAGCCGCCAGCGCGCAAGGGCCGTCGCAAGCGGCGGGGAGGAGCTTCTGACGGGCTGTGCTGAGACGACCAGAACGGGCATGGCGAGGACCTCGGAAGGATTGCGACAGGTCCATCTTTGCGCCGTCCTTGACATGTGACAAATGAATTGCAACCATGCCTGTCATCAGCATTTCTTATGGCAGCGACATGACCGCACCGCTCGACAGCGACCTGCTCAGAACCTTCCTCGCGGTGGCCGACACCGGCAATGTCACACGCGCTGCCGACATGGTGCGGCGAACGCAATCGGCCGTCAGCATGCAGATCCGCAGGCTTGAGGATCTCATCGGATCCGCGCTCTTCGAACGCCATTCGCGTGGCGTGATACTGACCGGTGAAGGCCGGCGCCTTGTCGACAATGCACGCCGTATCGTTACCCTTCTCGACGATACGGCTGCGGCGATGCGCTCACCGGCGCTCGACGGGTCCGTCCGGATCGGGATTTCCGAGGAATATGTCAACTCCACCCTGCCGAAGGCGCTCGGCGCTTTCGCGGCCATTCATCCCGGCGTCGAAGTGACGGTGCGTCAGGAAACCTCCATGGCCAACTCGGCAGCGCTCGCGGCCGGAGAACTCGACATCGCCGTCGTCTTCGAGCCGGGCGGACGAACCCGCAGCGAGGTTCTGATGGTAAACCCAACCGTTTGGGCGACCTCCGAGCAGCATGGTACCCATTTGCGGCAGCCCCTGCCGATCGCGACCTATACCTATGCGGAAGGCGGCTGGTGCGACGACCTGGCCCTGCGCAGCCTGACGACCCGGAATATCGAGAACCGCGTCGCCTATGTGAGCCGCACGAGCGGCGGGCTCATCGCCGCCGTCGTTTCAGGCCTCGCCATTGCGCCCCTGTCGCGAAGCACCATACCGCCCGGCTGCCGCGAGCTTACCGAGGCGGATGGCTTCGGCATCATCGATATGTCGAATGTCGTGCTGCGGACGAGACGCGGGAACCGGTCGCCGACGGTCGACGCGATGGCGGATGCAATCCGCCGCGCGTTCCGGGCACCGAGCGAGAAGGAAAGGGAAGAAGTGCGATCCACGACGACCGATGGAGAGTTTACGATCCCGGGTACCTACTAGGTAGGTGGGCACCGTATGCCCGGACCCACGGGTCCGGCCAGGGACAGTTCCCTTGAGATCGTGTATGGCCCCGGGGATTGTGGTTCCTGTCGGGAAGCGCAGATCGCCCGGCAGATATAGAGCGTCCCGGGGCTTTTCACCAGAGCCGGATGCCGTGGAGTTGCATAATTTCTGCGAAATCGCAGGCCGGACTCAATTTGTCGGGGGAGTCGGCCGCCCGTTGAGCTTGGCGGCAATGTCCTGAATCTGCGCCGTCACTTCACCGAGCGCCGAGGCAAGCGCCTCCTCGCTTCTCGTGTGATCCGAAAGCGCGGTGTCGCGGCCTCTCTTCAGATCGTCCACTTCGGCCTCGATACTCTTCAGCCGGCGATTGACCTCGCTCAACTCGTCCATGACCATGATGCCTGCCATGACGGTGATCCTGAGGTCGCCTATTTCGCCGAACTGGGCCTTCAGATGGCCGACATACTGGTCGAACCTGGTCGCGAGGTCGCCGAGGTGCTCTTCCTGCCCTTCCTCGCAGGCCATGCGATAGGCCTTGCCGTCGATCGTTACCGTCACCTGCGCCATACGTTCAGAACCTCAGCGATCCAGCACCGCGCGAATGGTCTCCATCGCCGTCACGAGACGACGGGATACCTCGCGATTGACCTCTTCCAACCGGTTGGCGCGAAATTGGGATTGGTCGAGTTCCTGTGCCAGGCGAGACCGGTCCTCATTGACCCGCCTGACCTCGCCTTCGAACTCGCTCACATCCTTTTCCTTGTCGAAGCGGCCGTCGATCGCGATTTCAAGTGACTGAACCGCGTTGCGCAACTCGTCGATCGCCGCGTTGACCGTCTTTGCCGGCATGTCTTCCGATACCTCTCTAGGGGGAGCGGCTTCGCCCTGCCCTAAAACAAAGTGCGGAGCGCTTGCACCTTGCCTGGACGGGCCTCGCTCCAAGGCCGAATCGTAGAGCTTTCATCACTTCGGCCCTTTTCTTTTTAAACCTATTACGCAAGTCTCAACAATGCCAAGCGCGGCATTGAACTGCGGAAGCTGTGGATGGTCGATTTCGCCTCCCGAACCGGCCACCGGCCGGCGGCGTTCCTGCCGTTCGAGAGGCACCGCGCGGGGGCCGCCGCATTTGGTCGCGGAGGGCCCGTATTTATTGACTCGGCTCACGCACCTGCTATGTGTCTGCCGCTTCTCATGCGGTCTTTGGAGGATAGAGACCGTCCCCTGACCACCGAACGCAAACGGAACAGTCATGATCTCTCGCGAAAAACACGACCGGATGGCGAATGCAATCCGCTTCCTCTCCATGGACGCCGTCGAGAAGGCAAATTCCGGCCACCCCGGCCTCCCGATGGGCGCCGCCGATATCGCAACAGTGCTGTTCACCCGCTATCTGAGCTTCGACCCTAAAAACCCCGCCTGGCCGAACCGCGACCGCTTCGTCCTGTCGGCCGGCCATGGGTCCATGCTGCTCTATTCGCTGCTCTACCTCACGGGCTACGACGACATCACCATCGACGAGATCAAGAACTTCCGCCAGCTGGGTTCGCGCACGGCGGGCCATCCGGAATACGGCCACGCCGCCGGCATCGAGACGACCACCGGTCCGCTCGGCCAGGGCATCGCCAATTCCGTCGGCATGGCGATCGCCGAGCGCAAGCTGCGCGAGGAGTTCGGCAGCGAGTTGATGGAGCATTATACCTATGTGCTGGCCGGCGACGGCTGCCTGATGGAGGGCATCAGTCAGGAAGCGATCGCGCTTGCCGGCCACCTGAAGCTCAACAAGCTGATCGTCTTTTGGGACGACAACAACATCTCGATCGACGGTCCGATCTCCATTGCCGACTCGACCGACCAGCACGCCCGCTTCCGCGCCAGCAAATGGCACACGATCGCCATCGACGGCCATGATCCTGAAGCGATCGCCGCCGCGATCGAGGAAGCCCAGAAGTCCGACAAACCGACCATGATCGCCTGCAAGACCGTGATCGGCTTCGGTGCGCCGAACAAGGCCGGTACGCACAAGGTCCACGGTTCTCCGCTCGGCGCCGAGGAAATCGCCGCCACCCGCAAGGCGCTCGGCTGGGAAGCCGAGGCGTTCACGGTTCCCTCCGACGTGCTCGACGCCTGGCGCATCGCAGGCCTGCGGTCGGCCAAGGCGCGCAAGGAATGGGAAGAGCGGCTCGAAGCCGCAGAGGCGGAGAAGAAGGCGCAGTTCGTCCGCCGCTTCTCCGGCGAGCTCGAAGGCAGCCTCGCCTCGGCGATCGGCGCCTACAAGCAGAAGCTTGCCGAGACCAAGCCCTCGCCCGCGACGCGAAAGGCTTCGGAGGATGCGCTGGAAGTCATCAACGGCGTACTTGCCGAGACGATCGGCGGCTCCGCCGACCTGACCGGCTCCAACAATACCAAGACGAGCCAGACACACTCCATCACCCCGGACGATTTCTCCGGCCGTTATATCCACTACGGCGTGCGCGAGCACGGCATGGCGGCCGCAATGAACGGCATGGCGCTGCATGGCGGCCTCATCCCCTATTCCGGTGGCTTCCTGATCTTCTCGGATTACTGCCGCCCGTCGATCCGCCTTGCCGCGCTCATGGGCATCCGCGTCATCCACGTGCTCACGCATGATTCCATCGGTCTCGGCGAGGACGGGCCGACCCACCAGCCGGTCGAGCACATGGCCGCGCTTCGGGCCATCCCCAATCTTCTGATGTTCCGCCCCGCGGATGCGACGGAGACCGCCGAATGCTGGCAGCTTGCCCTGGAAAACCGCAAGCGCCCCTCCGGTCTTGCGCTCACCCGCCAGAACCTGATGGCGGTGCGCACGGAGTATGAGGAGCAGAACCTCTGCGCCCGCGGCGCCTATGACCTGATCTCCGCAAGCGATGCGCAGGTGACGATCTTCGCCACCGGCTCGGAAGTCGAGATCGCCGTCAAGGCCTGCCAGACGCTGACCGCCAAGGGCATTGCGACGCGCGTCGTCTCCGTCCCCTGCTTCGAGCTTTTCGCCGAGCAGAGCGAAGACTACCAGCAGGCAATCATCGGCACGTCGCCGGTCAAGATTGCCGTCGAAGCCGGCATCCGCCAGGGCTGGGACCACTTCATCGGCAATGACGGCATCTTCATCGGCATGTCGAGCTTCGGTGCTTCGGGCCCCTACAAGGATCTCTACAAGCACTTCGGCATTACGCCAGAAGTCGTGGTTGCGTCCGCCGAAGCCAAGCTGTCCTGATCAAGCCAGGAGGACATTCCCCGATGCCCTCCTTTCCACCCCACGCATTCTGACAGGGAGAGACCCGATATGACAGTGAAAGTCGCCATTAACGGTTTTGGCCGCATCGGCCGTAACGTTCTCCGCGCCATCGTCGAATCCGGCCGCACCGACATTGAAGTCGTTGCCATCAACGACCTCGGTCCGGTCGAGACCAATGCTCACCTGCTGCGCTTCGATTCCATCCACGGCCGCTTCCCGGCCGACGTGAAGGTCGACGGCGACGCGATCGTCATCAACAACGGCAAGCCGATCAAGGTGACCGCGATCCGCAATCCGGCGGAACTGCCGCACAAGGAACTCGGCGTCGACATCGCGATGGAGTGCACCGGCATCTTCACCGCCCGTGACAAGGCAGCCGCTCACCTGGAAGCCGGCGCCAAGCGCGTCATCGTCTCGGCCCCGGCCGACGGTGCGGACCTGACCGTCGTCTACGGCGTCAACCACGACAAGCTGACGAAGGATCATCTCGTCATCTCCAACGCATCCTGCACGACCAACTGCCTGGTACCGGTCGCCAAGGTGCTGCACGATGCCATCGGCATCGATCACGGCATGATGACCACGATCCACTCCTACACCAACGACCAGCCGTCGCTCGACCAGATGCACAAGGATCTCTACCGCGCCCGCGCCGCGGCGCTGTCGATGATCCCGACCTCCACGGGTGCGGCCAAGGCGGTCGGCCTCGTTCTGCCGGAGCTCAAGGGCAAGCTCGACGGTATCTCGGTGCGCGTGCCGACCCCGAACGTCTCGGTGGTCGACCTGAAATTCGTCGCCAAGCGCGAGACGACCAAGGAAGAGATCAACGCCGCCATCAAGGCTGCCGCCGACGGCCCGCTCAAGGGCGTTCTCGGCTACACGCTTCAGCCGAACGTCTCGGTCGACTTCAACCACGACCCGCATTCCTCGGTCTTCCACATGGACCAGACCAAGGTGATGGAAGGCAAGTTCGTGTCGATCCTGTCCTGGTACGACAATGAATGGGGCTTCTCGAACCGCATGGCGGATACGGCGGTTGCCCTGAGCAAGCTCCTCTAAGACCGATGTTCCGGGCCCTTTCCTCAACGACGGTGCGCTGGCGCCCGCTCGAAGGGGAAGGGCTCGAACATCTGACGCTCAGGACTTTCGACACATCGCTCGGCGCGGCCATCCGCGCCGAAAGCGTTCTCATCGGCGAACGCGGCGCAACGGCCTATGGCGTCCGCTACCGAATCGACTGCGATGCCGGCTGGCGCGTCTTTTCCTTTCTCATAGAGACGACCCAAGGGCTGAGGCTGCACCTCATGTCCGATGGGCACGGCCATTGGCGCAAAGCAGACGGAACGGCCTTGCTGCAATTCGACGGTTGCATCGATATCGACCTCGCCGGCACGCCCTTCACGAATACGCTGCCGATCCGCCGCCTGGGCCTCACCCGGCAATCCGGCACCGCCAGGCTCGACATGCTTTACGTGCCCTTCGACAGCTTCGAACCGACCGTCGACGGTCAGCATTACACCTGCCTCGACGACGGCAAGCTCTACCGTTACGAGGCGGCGGACGGCAGCTTCACGGCGGACCTGCCAGTCGACGAGGATGGCCTCGTCATCGACTACCCTACCCTATTCCAGAGACTATCACCGGAGACCATCTGATGACTTTCAAGACTCTCGACGATCTGACCGACATTGCCGGCAAGCGCGTTCTCGTGCGCGTCGATCTGAACGTGCCTGTCAAGGACAATCAGGTGACCGACACCACCCGCATCGAGCGCGTGGCGCCGACCATTCGCGAACTCTCCGAGAAGGGCGCGAAAGTCGTTCTGCTCGCGCATTTCGGCCGGCCGAAGGGCGAGCCCGTCGCCGGCATGTCGCTGAAGGCGATCGCCCCCGCCGTCGAGGAGATTCTCGACCAGCGCGTCTATTTCGCTGCCGACTGCATCGGCGACAAGGCCGCCAACGCCATTGCCGAATTGAACGACGGCGAAGTGCTGCTGCTCGAGAATACCCGCTTCCACAAAGGCGAGGAGAAGAACGATCCGGACTTCGTGACGGCGCTCGCCGCCAATGGCGACATCTATGTCAACGACGCCTTCTCCGCCGCCCATCGCGCCCACGCCTCGACCGAAGGGCTTGCTCATCACCTTCCCGCCTATGCCGGCCGCACCATGCAGACGGAGCTCGAAGCGCTTGAAAAGGGACTCGGCAATCCGAAGCGCCCGGTGGTTGCGATCGTCGGCGGCGCCAAGGTCTCGACCAAGATCGACCTTCTGCAGAACCTCGTGAAGAAGGTCGACGCGCTCGTCATCGGGGGCGGCATGGCCAACACCTTCCTCGCGGCGCAAGGCGTCGATGTCGGAAAGTCGCTCTGCGAGCACGATCTTGCGGAGACCGCCAAGGCCATCCTCGCGGCCGCCTCGGAAGCGGGATGCGCAATCGTTCTTCCCGTCGACGGCGTCGTTGCCCGTGAGTTCAAGGCCGGTGCGGACAACGAGGCCGTCGATATCAACGCCATCCCTGCCGACGCCATGGTGCTCGACGTCGGGCCGAAATCGATCGATGCCATCAACGAATGGATCTCCCGCGCCGAAACCCTCGTGTGGAACGGCCCGCTCGGCGCCTTCGAGATCGCGCCGTTCGACAGGGCGACCGTGGCAGCCGCGAAACACACGGCATCCCGCACGCGCGCAGGCTCGCTCGTCTCCGTCGCCGGGGGCGGCGACACGGTCGCAGCGCTCAACCATGCCGAGGTCGCGGACGATTTCACCTATGTCTCGACCGCCGGCGGCGCCTTCCTCGAATGGATGGAAGGCAAGCCCCTGCCGGGCGTCGATATTCTCCGGCAGCGGAACTGAGCCCCGCTACGGTGCTCTGCATGCAAGGTGCGTCGCATTGAATTACTCATGCGACGCGCCTATCGCCTCGATAGCTGAACCCGACAAGTTGATCCAGATTCGAACGCCTCGTCATGCAGGTGACATGCACCTTCGCGCCGGAACCAAGCCACCCAAAATAATTACGATTTTTCAAACGATTAAAATTATTTAAATCGTTTTAGCCCGTTTTACTGCCATTTTCCCGCACGGTATCTTCTGTTAACGCGGCTTTGTTCCCGGGGCGCGAAAGACGGTTCTGCGCCTCGCTCCGAGATTGGTTTCATTCGCTGTTCCGATTGCTGATCAGCGCTGTGTGTAGGAGAAGAATATGAGCGAAAGACTGGAAGACATTGCGGTTGCCATGGTGGCAAACGGCCGCGGCCTGCTTGCGGCCGACGAGTCGACCGCGACGATCAAGAAGCGCTTCGACAGCATCGGCCTGGAGTCCACCGAGACGTCGCGCCGCGACTATCGCGAGATGCTGCTGCGCTCGGACGATGCGATGCGCGAGTATATCTCCGGCGTCATCCTCTATGAGGAAACACTGTTCCAGAAGGCTGCAGACGGCACGCCCCTCACCGACGTCATCCGCAATGCGGGCTCGATCCCGGGGATCAAGGTCGACACCGGTGCCAAGCCGATGGCCCATTTCCCGAACGAAACGGTAACCGAAGGCCTCGACGGGCTCGCCGCCCGCCTTGCCAGATATCATGAAGCCGGCGCCCGCTTCGCCAAATGGCGGGGCGTGATTGCGATTTCCGACGCTCTTCCGACCTGGGGCGCGATCAGGGCCAATGCCCATGCGCTCGCCCGCTATGCCGCGCTGTGCCAGGAGGCGAAGATCGTACCGATCGTGGAGCCGGAAGTGCTGATGGATGGCGCCCCCGGCGATCACTCGATCGAGCGCTCGGAAGAGGTCACCGAATGGGTCCTGCGCACCGTCTTCGAGGAACTTGGCGAACTCCGCGTCAGCCTCGAAGGCATGATCCTGAAACCGAGCATGGTGATCGACGGCAAGAAGGCGCGCAAAGCTTCCGTCGATGAGGTCGCCGAACGCACCATCAAGGTGCTGAAGCGCACCGTTCCGGCGGCTGTTCCCGGCATCGCCTTCCTCTCCGGCGGCCAGTCGACCGAAGAGGCGACGGCGCACCTTTCAGCCATGAACGCGGCGCACGACCTGCCCTGGAAGCTTACCTTCTCCTATGGCCGGGCGCTGCAGCAGGAAGCGCTCAATGCCTGGGGCGGCAAGTCGGAAAACGTCGCGGCCGGGCAGCGCGCCTTCGCCCATCGCGCCAAGATGTGCAGCCTCGCCGCCAAGGGAAGCTGGACGAAGGACTTCGAAAAAGCCGCCTGAGCGCCAGAATAGTTCGAGGGAGCGAGGAGAGGCCCGGTGACAGCGATGCCGCCGGGCCTTTTTTTATGGCGCCGCCTTGCTGCCTCGACAATTGTCAGGGAGACAAGTTCGCTGTTCAGCGGCGCCGGCGACGACTTTAAATCTACGCCATCTGCGACCGACCGGAGGGCCCATGAACACCGTCTCCTTCATTACCGTCGACGTCTTCACGACCGACCGTTTCGCCGGCAATCAGCTTGCCGTCATCCCGGATGCACGGGTCTTGTGCGACGCCCAGATGCAGGCGATCGCCACGGAGTTCGGCTATTCCGAAGTCACCTTCGTCCTTCCGCCCGAAAATCCGGAGAACACCGCGCGCGTGCGCATCTTCACGCCGACGACCGAAGTGCCTTTCGCCGGCCACCCGAATGTCGGCACGGCCTTCGTGCTCGGCCGGCAACGGGAAGTCTTCGGCCGCAAGCCGGGCGGCGCATTGCGTTTCGAGGAAAAAGCGGGCCTTGTCGAAGTGACCCTTCTCGGCAGTGACGGCATCGTCACGGGCGCAAGAATCGTCGCCCCGCAGGCGCTGCAAATCGGACCCGCCATAGACGCCGCGACGATTGCCGCCTGCGCATCGCTGCGCCAGGACGACCTCGTCGACCGAACTCATCCGCCGGTGCGCATTTCGGTCGGCCTGCCCTTCTCGGTCGCCGAGGTGCGCGACGTCGATGCCCTTTCGACAGCGCGGCCGAACGTCTCGGCCTTCGAGGAGGCGAATAGCCGCTATCCGCTTGCGGAAGACAGCTTCAGCCTGTTTCTCTATGCCCATACGCGCGAGCGGCCCGGCCATATAAGGGCACGCATGTTCGCTCCGCTCGACAACGTCATCGAGGACCCGGCAACCGGCAGCGCTTCGGCGGCGCTCGGCGCTTACCTCGTCTCGCTGCTTCCCGAGGCCGACGCGAAGGCCGAACTCGTCATCGAACAGGGCGTGGAAATGGGTCGCCGCAGCCTCATCACGGTCGGTGTCGACAAGAGGAACGGCACAGTCCGCAACGTCAGCGTCTCGGGCGACTGCGTTTCGGCGATGCGCGGGGAGATCTTGATCTGATCGCCGGAATGTTCAGCGCCTCCCGACCTTGCACTCTGTGAGCGCGTCGAGGAGCGCGCGGAAGCGCGGATCGTCGCGTATGAGGTCCAGGTCCGGATCCTGGTTGAACCACTGGACATGGTAGCTGGAGCTCAGCGGCACCACGGTTTCCAGCAGTTCCAGCGCGCGCTCGCCCTCACCGAGGAGGGAATGGACGCAGGCTGCATTGTACCGCGCGACGATATCGTCCGGATCGATCGCCAGCGCGCGAGATACCCATTCTTTCGCACGTTCCGCCTCGCCCATATGCGCCAGCGCCAATGCACCGCGATGCGCCGGGCTGGCATTTTCGGGGTTCCGCTCCATTGCGCTTTGCGCTCTTTCGATGCCGATCCGCGCCCAGCGCTGGCGCTCGGTCTCCATACCAAGGGACAGATGGCAACCCATCAAATGGATCGGCGAAAAGTAATCGTCCGACCGGATTTCCGCCGCGCGCTCGAAGAACCCGATCGCTTCCCGGAATCGGCCCTGCGCAAAGAGGAAACGGCCATAATAGAGATTCGCCTCATAGAGCGAAGGATCGAGCGCCAGAGCCTGCAGAAACTCACGGTTTGCCTCTTCCGTCTGGCCGTGGTGGTTCAATGCGAGCCCGCGCGAGGCATGCGCTTCCGCCAGGTTCGGATCGAGCGCGAGCGCCCTGGCGCTCATGTCGAGTATGCTCTCCAGCGGGAACTCCTTTTCGTGCCAGTCCCTGATCGCACATTCGCACTCGGCGATGCCGGCATAGGCACGCGCATAGTTCGGGTCGAGTTCGACGGCCTTCAGGAACATGCGGCGTGCGAGCAGCAGATAGGGCCGGGTCCACGTATGGGAGAACTGACGACCGCGGAGATAGTACGTATAGGCCTCGACCGAGGTCGTCGGGTCGCTTTCGATCGCTCTCTTTTCCTCCGGCAGAAGCTTTATCTTGAGCTGGTCGACGATGGCATGAGTGATCTCGTCCTGAATCGCGAAAATATCCGTCAGATCGCGGTCGTAGCGGTCGGCCCACAGATGCCCGCCGGTCTGCGCGTCGATCAACTGGCCGGTGATGCGCACACGCCCGCCCGCCTTGCGCACGCTGCCCTCGAGGATGAAGCGAACGCCGAGTTCATGGGCGATCTGCTTAACCTTCACGGACTTGCCCTTGTAAGTGAAGACGGTGTTGCGGGCGACGACGTGCAGGCGCGAAATCTTCGAAAGGTCGGTGATGACGTCCTCTGTGATGCCGTCGGAGAAATATTCCTGCTCGGGATCATGGCTCATATTGGTGAAGGGCAGGACGGCGATCGATAATTCGTAGCCGCGGTCGACGACGCCGGACGGCTCCCCACGCTTGCCGAGCGAATTGCCGCCGAGCGACACCGTATAGACGCGGACGGTCGATGCGATGTTCTTCAGGCTGTATTCGCCCTTGTCGATGAAACCGACATCGAGTCTCGAGCCGACATGGTCCCGTACGGACGCAGAAACGGCGATGCCGGAAGGATCGGCGAGCCCTTCGAGGCGCGCCGCGACATTGACGCCATCGCCGAAGATGTCGCCGTCCTCGACGATCACGTCGCCGAGATGAATGCCGATCCTGAGTTCGATGCGCCTGCTTTTCGGCAAGCCTTCGTTGCAGGCGAGCATACCGCGCTGAATCGCAGCGGCACAGGCAACAGCGTTCACCACGCTCGAAAACTCGACGAGCATGCTGTCTCCCGCCAGTTTGACGATTCGGCCTTTATGTTCGGCGATCTTTGGTTCCAGCAGCTCGCGGCGATGGCGCTTCAGCGCCGCGAGCGTCCCGGCCTCATCCGCTCCCATGAGGCGGCTGTAGCCCACGACATCGGCTGCGAGAATGGCGGTGAGACGACGTTCCAACAGAGCCTCGATCTTCATCTTGTGGCCGAGCACGGTAATTTAACCTTTTCCTGTCGTCATGTCGTGCGGAGATAGAGCAACTTGAGCGCCACAATAGCGCGGCCCTTTCCCAAGTTGCTGTTTCTCAAGGAACGCCGAAGTCGCCGGACTTCTAAATCTCGTGCGGCACGCAGGAGGCTCAGGGACGCACGAGCACCGTGACCATCATCACGACGATGGCGAAGACGGCAATCTTCCAGAAATCGCGGCGCTGCCGCAGTCCCGGATAGCCGAGCGGCTTGATGAGCTGGACGCACATGGCCAGCAGCAGGAGAACCGTCAGTGCCTTTGACATTCGCTCATTTCCGGGAAGATCCGCTGCAATGGGAGCGACGTCATACGGACGTCACTTTTCGTCGCATAGAGGGCTATTGTTTTCGCCGTCGATTTGCAATGACCGGTGGTATTGATTTCCATCGGCAGAGCGGCGGTCCTCGTCACGACACGCCGAAGGGCGAACGAATTCCGGGTGGACGATGAGAAATAACCTGCTTCCCGTTGCCGCGCTGCTGCTTGGCACCCTGTTTCTCTTCCTCGGAAACGGTCTGCAGGGCCTGCTCCTGCCGGTGCGCGGCACCGCGGAGGGCTATCCGACGACCATCCTCGGTCTGTTCGGCACGCTCTGGGCCACCGGTTTCGTGCTTGGCTGCTTCTTCGCTCCGAATGTCGTCAAGCGCATCGGGCATGTGCGCGCCTTCAGCGTGTTCACGGCCCTGATCGCCATCGTTTCCCTGCTGACGGGCATTCTGATCGACCCGGTCTGGTGGCTGGCGCTGCGCGCGGTCACGGGTTTCTCCACTGCCGGAACGTCGATGATCATCGAAAGCTGGCTGAACGAGCGCGCCACCAATGAGAGCCGCGGCGTGATCTTCTCGCTCTATATCGCCATCACCCTTTTCGGCGTCGTCGGCGGCCAGATGATGATTCCCTTCGGCGAGACGTCCACGACCTTCTTCTTCATGATCTGCGGCATTCTCTATTGCGTAGCGATGCTGCCGACGCTGTTGTCCAGGGCCGCTTCGCCGCAGCCGCTGAAACAGGTCCGCCTCGACCTGCGCGGCCTCTACCGCAATTCGCCGGTTTCCTTCCTCGGCATCCTGCTCATCGGCATCGCCAACGGTGCCTTCGGCACGCTCGGCGCCGTCTTCGGCCGCCAGGCCGGGCTGTCGGACAGCACCGTCGCGGCGATGATGAGCGTCGCGATCTTCTCGGGCGCCGTCATGCAACTGCCGGCCGGCCGCATCTCCGACCGCATCGACCGCCGCTATGTGCTTGCCGCGCTCGCAGGCGTCGGCGCTTTCGCCGGCCTCCTGATCTTCCTCGTCGAGCCCGGTCAGGTCTGGATCGTTCTGACGTTGATCGCGATCTACGGCGCAGCCGCCAATGCGCTCTACCCGATCGCGGTTTCCCACGCCAACGACTTCGCGACCCCCGAGGATTTCGTGAAGGTTTCGGGCGGGCTCCTGCTGCTCTACGGCATCGGCACGATTATCGGCCCGACGATCGGCGGGCCGATAATGACCGCCAGCGGGCCTTATGGCCTCTTCATGATCACGGCCTGTGCGCATATGCTCATCACTGCCTATGCGATCGTCCGCAGCCGCCGGCGCGCACCGGTGCCCGCGGCCGAGCGCGAGAACTTCTCGCCGGTCAATGCCGGCACGGCGACGACGCCGGAGAGCCTGCAGCTCTCGCCGCGTGCGGCTCCGCTGGAGGAACTGCCGGACGAAGGCGCCGACGATCCCCAGGAAGAGGAGAGATCGAATGAGCCTGTTTGACGATGACCAACCGAAAAAGAAGACCGAACACGAGATCGGCAGCGATCTTTCGCTGCTCTCCGTGGACGAACTGACCGCGCGCATCGCGCTTCTGACGGAGGAAATTGCAAGGCTCGAAGCGGAAAGACAGCGCAAGTCGGCGAGCCGTTCGGCCGCCGAAAGCCTTTTCCGGTGAGCGCGGGCTGGAATGATTGCGGACTTTTAATCCAGAAGAATGCTTGGGCTTTAACCGCAAATTAAGCATTTTCTGCGATTGTCCGAGCATCCGGTCCTTCCGGACTTAGACAATTTCACCGACTGGCGAATGGGTCTGATTTTTCTCCCTGTTTTACCTTGAGAGCCGCTTCACGCGGCTCTTTTTTTGCTTTGCGACAGAGCGGCCTCCAAAGAAGTGTGGAGATTAACCCTTTCTTAAGAATGCTCTTGCGCGGAATGCGGTATGGGATCATTCTTCGAGCATGGAGGGGCCTCAGGAAACTTTTCCCAGAGCCGCCCGTTTCCTGACAGTTGTGATGCGTTGGAACCAGGGAATACAGGCATGTCCGAAAGAGGATTGAATACCGTCAGTTTCGCCGGTCACGCTGCGTCTTCGGCGCAGTTCAAGGCGCTCTACGCTGAAGGGATGGGCCTGGTCGAGGAAACGGCAAGCTATCTCGATGGCCCTGGACGCACCGCCGCCAAGGTGCTGCCGCGCATGGCATCCGTTCTCTATGCTGCCGAGTCGATGCGCCTCACCACCCGGCTGATGCAGATGGCGTCATGGCTCCTGCTGCAGCGCGCCGTCAACAATGGCGAGATGAGCCGCGAGCAGGTGCTGTCGGAAAAGAGCAAGGTGCGACTTGACAGCTTCAACGTCGACCGCAGCGCGCCGGGCTGGCACGATCTGCCAGAGAGCTTCCGCGAGCTCATCGAGCGGTCGCTCCGGCTGCAGAACCGGGTCGCATTGCTCGACCGCGAGATTTATCGGCCGCAGGAAGCAACGAGCTTCGTTCCGGACAACCAGAACGGCGTCAAGGCGCAGATCAAGCTGCTGCAGACGGCCTTCGGAGCGAGTTGAGCGAGGCAGAACCCTGCCGCTGTAAGCCAAAGCCCGGCCATGTGCCGGGTTTTTTGTTGGCGCGGGCGTGATTGCGGTTGGATCCTCGCGTCAAGCCAGGGTCAAGCCCGAGGATCCATGCACGGACGACTTGAGCGAGAAAGCACCTGCCCGAAGCCGGGCAGGAAAGAGCGGCAGCCAACAAAAAAGCCCGGCAATGCCGGGCTTCGAGACACGCTGTCGAGCGGCTGAATCAGAGGCCGAGGCCTTCGAAGCGCTTCTTGAACTTGGAGACGCGGCCGCCGCGGTCGACGAGCTGCTGGTTGCCGCCGGTCCAGGCCGGATGCGACTTGGGGTCGATTTCCAGGTTCATGGTCGCACCTTCCGTACCCCAGGTCGAGCGGGTTTCGTATTCGGTGCCGTCGGTCATGACAACCTTGATCGTGTGGTAGTCGGGATGGATGTCTGCCTTCATAACAATCTTCCTAGAGTTCCAGGGTCCAATTGTCGCAAGGCATTGCGACTTTGGGACCGAACACGTAAATGAAGCCGCAGACCGCTCTTGGGCCGCGGCTTCCCAATTCGATGCCGTGCCTATACATGAAGGTCTGCGGGATAACAAGTGCCGCGCGGAAGACTTGTGATCTCTGCATGGTTCGTCGGATCGGCACGGTCCGGGGCGCCAGCAGATCGCAGTCGCACAGCTCTGGCGCCTCGGCGGCGCACAGGCCTGTGGCCCCGTGACAGGCGAACGGGGGGCTATGTGCCAAGACAAGAAAAACAACCGCCGGCGCGCAGGTCCATCCGCCCGCTCGCAACCGTGCTGCCTTATCTCTCGCGTTACCGCGGCCTCGCGATCGGCGCCGCCGTCTCTCTGACCGTCGCAGCGGCCACCACGCTGACCCTGCCGCTGGCCGTTCGACGGATGATCGATCACGGCTTCTCCAGCTCCGATTCCGGCTTCATCAACACCTATTTCTCCATGCTGATGGTGCTTGCAGTGGTCCTCGCCCTTGCCAGTGCCGCCCGCTATTACTTCGTGATCTCGCTCGGCGAGCGCATCGTCGCCGATCTCAGACGCGACGTCTTCGCACGCGTCATGCAGCTCTCGGCCTCATTCTTCGACGTCAATCAGTCCGGCGAAATCGTCTCGCGGCTGACGGCCGACGCGACTCAGATCAAGTCGGCAGTGGGTGCGACGGCATCGGTGGCGCTGCGCAACCTTATCCTCTGTCTCGGCGCAATGGGCATGATGGTCTATACGAGCCCGAAGCTTTCGAGCCTCGTGCTTGCGGCGATCCCCCTCATCGTCTTCCCCCTCGTCGGCTTCGGACGCTCGGTACGCCGGCGTTCCCGCGAAGCGCAGGACATGCTCGCGGCCGCCTCCGCCTATGCCGGGGAAGCGATCGCCGCCACCCGCACCGTGCAGGCCTTCAACGGTGAGGAGAGCGCGCGCTCGCGCTACGGCAGCGCTGTGGAGGCTGCCTATCGCGCCGCGCGCGCTGCGACCAAAGCGCGCTCGGTGCTGACCGCCTTTGCCATCACCATGGTCTTCGGAAGCGTCGTCGCCGTGCTCTGGTTCGGTGCGCGGGACGTCCTGGCGGGCTCGCTTTCCGCGGGGACGCTCGGTCAGTTCCTGCTCTATTCCGTTTTTGCGGCAGGCAGCCTCGGCGCACTCTCGGAAGTGTGGGGAGAGCTCTCGCAGGCGGCGGGGGCCGCCGAGCGTCTGAACGAGCTTCTGAGCGAAGTGCCGGAGATCGGGGCGCCCGAGCATCCGGTCGCAATGCCCGTCCCTGCCGCGGGTGCGGTGGAGTTCGACGGTGTCCACTTCGCCTATCCCGCCCGGCCGGACTATAAGAGCCTCCGGGGCTTGAGCTTTGCGGTAAGACCGGGCGAGACGGTGGCCATCGTCGGCCCGTCCGGCGCCGGCAAGAGCACGGTCTTCTCGATGCTCCTGCGTTATTACGACCCGGCGAAAGGCACCATCCGCGTCGACGGTACGGACGTACGCGCCGTCCATCCCGAGGATCTGCGGGAGAGACTTGCGATCGTGCCGCAGGACGTGACCATCTTCGCCACTTCGGTGCACGACAACATCGCCTTCGGCGTGCCGGACGCAAGCCGTGAAGCGGTGCGCGCCGCCGCCGTCGCAGCGCAGGCCGAAGAGTTCATCGGCAGGCTGGACCAGGGCTACGACACGCTGGTCGGCGAGCGCGGGGTGACCCTTTCGGGCGGTCAACGCCAGCGCATCGCAATCGCCCGCGCCATCCTGAAAAATGCTCCGATCCTTCTTCTCGACGAGGCGACCTCGGCGCTCGATGCGGAGAGCGAAACGCTGGTGCAGAAGGCGCTTGAGAACCTGATGCAGGAGCGCACGACGCTCGTCATCGCCCATCGGCTCGCCACCGTGCTGAAGGCGGATCGCATTCTGGTAATGGAGCACGGCCGTATCGTCGAGGAAGGAACCCACGAGTCGCTGATCCGCCAGGGCGGGCTTTATGCGAAGCTCGCGCGGCTCCAGTTCGATCACGGCGCAGAAGCACTGTTCGTCGGCTCGCCCGCGCCTATTTCTCCGTGAGCTTGAGCTCGATGCGGCGGTTCTGCGCGCGTGCTTCCTGGCTTCCGCCCGGTGCGATGGGTTGATACTCCCCGAAGCCGGCCGCCACCAGCCGGTCCGCCGGAACGCCTTTCGAGATCAGGAACTTGACGACGGACGTCGCGCGGGCGGACGACAGTTCCCAATTGTCCCGGAAGCGCCCTATCCCCGACAGCTGAACGTCGTCCGTGTGGCCGTCCACGCGCAGGACCCAGTTGATCTCAGCCGGGATCTCCTTGGCAAGGTCGAGAAGGGCTGTCGCAAGTTTCGCCATCTCGGCCTGCCCTTCCGGGTTCAGGTCGCTGCCGCCCGATGGAAAGAGCACTTCCGACTGGAAGACGAAACGATCGCCGACGATGCGGATATTTTCCCGATCCGACAGGATTTCCCTCAGCCGGCCGAAGAAGTCCGAACGGTAGCGGTTGAGCTCCTGGACACGCTGCGCCAAGGCGACGTTCAGCCTGCGGCCGAGATCGGCTATCTTGGCCTGCGAGGCGTCGTCCTTCGCCTCCGATACCTGGAGTGCGCCTTCGATGGCGGCGATCTGGCTGCGAAGCGCTGCGATCTGCTGGTTCAAGAGTTCGATCTGACTCATGGCCCGGGCGCTGACCTGCCGCTCGTTTTCGAGCTCGGAGCCAAGCCGGCCGATCTTTTCGTCGGCGACTTCGGCACTGCCGGCGCCACGGTCGAGCAGGGCCTGCAGGCGGGACCGCTCGCCTTCCGACTGTGAAAGCGACGCCTGCAGGTTGGCTAGCGAATCCTCGAGATCCTGCTTGCCGCTTTTCTCGAGCGCCAGGAGCTGGGTGAGTTCGTTGATCTGGCTGTTCAGCCGGTTGAGCACCTCGTCCTTGCCGCTGATCTCCCGGCCGAGCAGGAACTGCGCGGTGACGAAAACGCTGAGCAGGAACATGATCGCCATGAGCAGCGTCGAGAGTGCGTCGACGAAGCCCGGCCAGTAGTTGATCGCCCGCGGATCGCGGCGTCGGGAAAGCGCCATGGTCAATCCCCTCCGCCGTCTTCGATGCGGCTGAGCTTCGCCTGTCCTGCGGCCTTCTCGCTTTGCACGGTGATCCGGTCGGCCTGGCCGATGCGCGCCGTCAGCCGGTCGAGCGTCTTGCGCATCGCCTTGGCTTCCTCCTGCTGCGCCTCGATCCAGTCGCGCAGCATCTGCTGCTCGCCGCGCATGTTCTTGACGAGGCCCTGAATGCCTTCGGCGAGGCTCGCCATGGCCGCGGTGGTGCGCTGGTTCACGCCGCCGTCATGCGTCAGGCGCGTAAGCTGGTCGGTGAGCCGCCGCAGCTCTTCCACCGGAGCGCCGTCGGTCATGTCGCCCGGCGAGGAAAAACCGGAGCTGACGTCGGTTACCGACGAAAGCCAATTCTCGAGCTCCGTATAGAAGCGATTCTGCGCGCGTCCCGCCTGCAGATCGAGAAAGCCCACGATGAGCGAACCGGAAAGACCGAAGAGCGAGGCGGAGAACGCCGTTCCCATGCCGGTGAGAGGCGCCGAAAGGCCGCTCTTGAGGGAGCTCAGGAGATCGTCGGTGCTGCCGCTTCCCGCATCCAGCGACTGGATCACGGTGTTGATGGAACCGATGGTGCCGAGCAGGCCCCAGAACGTGCCGAGCAGGCCGAGGAAAACGAGAAGTCCGGCGAGATAGCGGGTGATGTCGCGCGACTCGTCGAGGCGCGCAGCGATTGAATCCAGGATGGACCGGAGCGCGGCCGTCGAGATTGCCGTCGTTTGGCGTCCCCCGATGAGAGCACGCATTGGCGCAAGCAGCACCGGATCGCGCCCGACTTTATCGGCGCTGCCGGCGGCACGGAAGGAGTTGAACCAGCGAACCTCGGGTCTCAGACTGAGGACATGGTTGAACGCCAGCAGGATACCGATCACGAGCACGCCCAGGATCAGCCCGTTGAGGCCGGGATTGCCGGCGAAGGCCTCGCTTGCCTGGCGGAAGAGGATTGCAGCGACGAAACCGACGATGATCAGGAAAAGGACCATCGTCCAGAAATAGGGCATCGGGCTCGAAAGCTTGTGCGGACCGTAGTCCTCCTCCACGTCTTCGCGATCGCGCCACCCGGACAGATTCAGTTTCGCCATAAGTTCGCCAGTCTCCCGGTTTTGCGGCAGTTTCCGCGCCTGTCCGACGAACAAGAGGGCGGCCGCATCACTCTGAATTGCTACACCATTCCCAAATCGAAACGATCGAAGAGCAGTGCTGCCGATGGCCTTAGGCCATCCGTATTGGCCCGGAGACTAGTGGAAGTTTGCGCCGAATTGAAGGGAAAACAAAGGGTACGGCACTAAAGCGCGTCGCATTCAAATCGAATTCATACGGCACGCTTCAGCTTGCTGTTTTATGCATGTTGCCATCCCGGAAACGTTGCACCGTTCCGGGCGAACTATATTGCCGTTACTTGGACGGAATCGGGCGCTGGATCACCTCGCGAAGCGCCTTTGCGATATGCTCGTTGCCGCAGACGATCGAACCTGCTTCCAGCGGTTTGCTGCCGCCTTCGGCATCGGTGGACCACCCGCCGGCCTCGCGGATGAGCAAGAGGCCGGCAGCCATGTCCCAGGCGGCAAGGTCCCGTTCCCAGAAGCCGTCGAAGCGGCCGGCCGCAACATAGGCGAGATCGAGCGAGGCGGAGCCCATGCGGCGAATGCCGGCGACCTCGCCCATGACGTGGCGCAGCTCGACCAGATACTTGCCGTGATTGCCGCGGCCGAGATGGGGCGTGCCGGTCCCGATCACGGCATCGGAGAGGGCCTTGCGCGCGCCGACGCGCAGGCGGCGGTCGTTCAGGAAGGCGCCGCCGCCTCGCTCGGCGGTGTAGAGCTCGTCCGTCGCCGGATTGAAGACGACCGCGCCGACGATCTCGCCCTGGCGCTCGAGCGCGACGGAGATGGCGAAATGCGGAATGCCGTGCAGGAAATTGGTGGTGCCGTCGAGCGGATCGACGATCCAGCGATGGGCGCCGTCCGTTCCCTTGATCTCCTCGCCCTCCTCGCCGAGGAAGCCGTAGGTCGGGCGAGCCTTCATGAGCTCCTCACGGATGATCCGCTCGGCCTTGCGGTCCGCCTGCGAAACGTAGTCGGCCGGTCCTTTCAAGGAAACCTGCAGGTTCTGTACTTCGCCGAAATCGCGTGCCAGCGACTTGCCGGCCTTGAAGACGGCCTGGACCATGACATTGAGAAGGGCGGAGCGGGCCATACGGCAATTCCTCTAGCGAAGGCCGGCCGAGACCGCTCGACCGGACATTGAACCTGTCTGACAGTCCGCATGCAGGCCGCAGCTCGAAGCGCGGGCAGGAGAACCGTCGTCAAAAAACCGAGTGAGATGTCACTCCGTCCGCGGCGGCACAGGGGTGGGAGGCCGCGGACAAAACCGGGGCTTCAAGACCACAAAAACCCCCGAAGTTCAAGCGAAATAGATCGGGTCCGCCGGCGCGTGTCAGGTCGAGCGATATTTGTTTGCCGCCGCCAGCGCCGATTTCTGCTGCGTTTCGTTGAGGCCGAGATAGAAATCCTCGAGCGCATCGTCCTTGAGGCCGGCCCGGCGCGAGAGCACGTACCACTTTGCCGCCTCCACCGGGTTCGGACGGGTTCCAATGGCATTGACGTAGAGATGGGAAAGCCGGTTCTGGGCGACGACGTTGCCGCTTTCGGCGGCGCGTTTCATCCAGGCAAACCCCTCGTCGAGATTGCGGTCGCCGGCAATTCCCTCGATCAGCCAGATGGCAATGTCGAGCTGGGCGGTATCATAGCCCGCCCGCGCCGCCCTGAGCAGCCACTCGCGCGCACGGGCCCGCTTGCTCTCCTCTATGCCGTCGACATTGAGATAGATCTGCGAGAGCGCATACTGCGCATCCGCAATGCCCTGCTCGGCGGATTTCTCGTAATA
Source organism: Sinorhizobium sp. (assembly GCF_059070375.1). Lineage (NCBI taxonomy): Bacteria > Pseudomonadati > Pseudomonadota > Alphaproteobacteria > Hyphomicrobiales > Rhizobiaceae > Sinorhizobium > Sinorhizobium sp. The sequence goes on along the minus strand of NZ_JCACWC010000005.1, from coordinate 40,176 downwards.
GGGCATCGCCGCCTTCAGCCCCCGCTCGCCCGGCATGTCGGCCACGAGCGTTTGCCCGTAGTTGAACTGGGCCGAGGCGTTGCCGAGATCGGCAGCCTTCTTCATCAGTTCGTCGGCCTTCTTCCGGTCGCGCTTGACGTAGCGGCCCTCCATCAGGATCAGGGCATATTTGAACATGGCCGCCGGGTCGCCATTGTTCGCCGCCTGGCCGTACCAGAACGCCGCCGCCTTGGCGTCGCGTGCAACGCCGAGACCCTGTTCCAGGATCGCGGCGACAAGCGTCTGGGCGGCGGGGTCGCCGAGCTGGGCCCGCGGCAAGGCAAGGTCGATCGCCGTCAGGTAGTAACCTCGCTGGAAGGCGCCGTAGGCTTCGTCGATCTTGCCGGTGAAGGGCTTTTCCTCGGGAAGAGCCGGCAATTCGGCTCCCATGCGATCGAAAACGGTGACGCCCTTCGAAGGCGCACTGCCGTCGCCGGGCTTCGGCTTTTCCGGAGCGGCCGTTGCCGGTTTGCGCTCCGCATCCTCCGGCAGTACCGCGCCGTTGAAAGGCGTGATCCGCCCGCGCTTCGACGCGCTGCCCTCGTCAGCCGGCGCAGGCGCGACCGGTTGCTGAGCCACGGCGGGCGCGACTGCAAGAAGCATCGCGGCGGCAAGGGCTGCGGGCCGGCTGGATTTCAGGAGAGAGCGGATTACCATCGGCAGGTCTTAACCTTCAAACCGTGGCGCTTTTTCGTCAAGCAATGCGTTGACGGCCGCAACCACCGACGGCGCCTGACCGGCCTCGCCGAAGACGGCAAGGCGGAGCGCCACGAACTCGGCACCGGTTTCGGCGGCCGCAAGCGCGGATTGCGGATCCGTGCCGCCCATGACGATGCAGGGAATTTCGATCATCGACGCCCACCATTCGGCGAGTGCCAGGTTCTTCGGATGCGCCTCCGGCTTTATGTCGCCATCCGTGCGGCCAAAGAAAACGTAATCGGGCCGCAGCTCGCCGATCTCGAGCGCATGGTGACGGTCGGTGGCGTTGCCGCCGCCGACGATCAACTTCGGCGCGTGCCGCTCGATCGCATCGGCAAGCGCATCCGGACCGCCGGCGATGTGGAGACCGTCCGCCTTCGCCCGTCCGGCGACCCGCGTGTCGCCCTCGATCAAGGCCGCGGCGCCGGCCTTCTGGATCACCGGTACGAGCGCTTCCGCATGCTTCTGGAAATCCGCATCGCCGAGCGCGTACTGCGGCACGATCACCGATGCTACGTCGCCGCCCCTCAGCGCCTCGCCGACGAGTTTCGCGCGTTCCGCGCTATCTGCGATATCCGGAACGACCAGCACGAGGCGGCAGCGGTCTTCAATGTTGCTCATGGGTCAATCCTGGCGATCTCGCTTTCGGGCCGGAAGCCGGCACTCGATTTCATTGCGGAAAACCGATAGACGGAGATGACAAAAGGATCAACCGCCGCCAATGCTTCCCGACATCGACTTCTATCTCGTTGCCGTTCCGGCCGTCGTGCTCGTTGGCCTGTCCAAGGGGGGCATGGGCGAGGCCCTGTCGCTGATGGGCGTCCCGATCCTGTCCATGGTCGTTTCGCCCGTACAGGCCGCGGCGCTGCTCCTGCCGATCCTCATCGCCATGGACATCGTTTCCCTTTTGATCTGGCGCAAGCACGGGGATCGGCAAACCCTTATGATGCTCCTCCCGGGCGCCCTCGCCGGCATCGCGGTCGGCTGGGCCACGTCCGCCTATGTGCCCCGCGACGCGCTGAGGCTGATCATCGGGCTCATCACCGTCGTCTTCGTACTGCGCTATGTCTACACCCTGTGGCGCAGCCGCAATGGTCCGCCCATCCAGCCGAAACCGCAGCGCGCCGGTCCAGCAGCACTCTGGGGCTCCTTCGCCGGCTACGGCAGCTTCGTCGCCCATGCCGGCGGTCCGCCCTTCCAGATATACGCACTGCCGCTGAAACTCGCGCCGCGCGAATATACCGGCACCATCGTGCGCTTCTTCGCGACCCTCAATGCGGTGAAGCTCATCCCCTATTTCGCCCTTGGCCAACTCGATCTCAGCAATCTCAAGACCTCGGCAACCCTCTTCCCGCTGGCCATGGTCGCGACCGCCTGCGGCGCCTGGACCGTCCGGCGGATGAAGCCGCAGGTCTTTTATCCCTTCATGTACACGATGGCCTTCCTCGCCGGCTCGAAGCTCGTATGGGATGGGCTCCGGAGCATCGTATCGGGAGGAGTGTAGCGGGCGCTGCTGTGCGAAGCACATTCCGCACCGCACAATTTTCTTGCCGCTCCGGGGGAATTCGCCTAACGTCCGCGCATGACGATCGCGGACCCATTCGATGCCATTGCGGATCCGAACCGGCGCCATCTGCTGGAGGAACTCAGGCGCGCGCCAAGAACCGTCAACGAGCTCGCCGAAGGTCTGCCGATCAGCCGGCCCGCCGTCTCCCAGCATCTGAAAGCCCTGCTGGACTGCAGTCTGGTATCAGTTTCGACCAGCGGCACACGGCGGATATACGCGATCAACAAGCCGGGCTTCGACCGGCTCAACCTGTGGCTGGACCAATTCTGGTCCTGATGCATTCCGTTCGGCCGCGCAAAGCCGACCGGACCTTGGTCCGGTCAAGCAATGCAATCTATCTTTTCGGGATTGTTTTGACCCTATCGTTGCATCGCCTCTGCAGTTCCGCGTGGCGATGCGTCCCGATGCAATCGGGAGTACCGTTCACGCTCAGTGCGTCGAGGAACGGAGTCTTTCGATTTCGTCCTTGATGCGCAGCTTCCGTCGCTTGAGTTCGCTGATCAGTTCGTCCTCGCAGGACGGAGAGTTCAGAGCCTCGTGTAGCTCCTCTTCAAGGACGCCATGTTTTTTCTCAAGCGTTGCAAGATGAGCCTCAATGGTCATTGGCAGTCCCTTCCCTTTAGCTTGCATCCGGCACGCAAATGCCGGATGTTCCATGGTTGAAACCTTTTTAATGTGCCATGCCATTTTTCATTTGTCGAAGGCGAAATGATGACGCCGGGTAACTTCCCGTCGCCAACCAAGATGTGGTAGAGCGACGCAGGAATTTCCGGATCGCGGATCGGCGAAGCCGGGCTTATGGGGATCGCTTTGCATGCCGGACCAGGACCAGGCCGAACTCAGACTGACTATCGCGCGCCTGAGGCAGGAACACGAAGACTACGACGCGGCAATCAACGCGATGATCCAGACGGGTTGCGACGCCTTGCGCGTCCAGCGCATGAAAAAGAAGAAGCTGGCCATCAAGGACAAGATCACCAAGATCGAAGACCAGATCATTCCCGACATCATCGCCTGAAATGGATCGAGACGTGACCGACACTACGCCCCCGCCCGTCGCCATCATCATGGGAAGCCAGTCGGACTGGGAGACGATGAAGAACGCGGCCGACACGCTCGAGGCGCTCGACATCGCTTACGAAGCCCGGATCGTTTCCGCCCATCGCACGCCCGACCGCCTGGTCCGCTTCGCCAAGGGCGCTCGCGACGAGGGGTTCCAGGTGATCATCGCCGGCGCCGGCGGTGCGGCGCATCTTCCCGGCATGTGCGCGGCCATGACGCCGCTTCCGGTCTTCGGCGTCCCGGTCCAGTCGAGAGCGCTTTCCGGCCAGGATAGCCTGCTGTCGATCGTGCAGATGCCGGCCGGCATTCCGGTCGGCACGCTTGCGATCGGCAAGGCGGGCGCCATCAATGCGGCACTTCTGGCCGCCGCCGTGCTCGCGCTCGGTGACGAGGATCTTGCCGACCGTCTCGACGACTGGCGCGAACAGCAGACCGTATCGGTCGCGGAATATCCGGTAGACGAGGCATGAAGACCATCGGCATCATCGGTGGCGGCCAGCTTGGCCGCATGCTGGCCATGGCCGCTGCCCGCCTGAACTTCCGCACCGTGGTGCTCGAGCCGCAGCCGGACTGTCCGGCGGCGCAGGTGGCGAACGACCAGATCATTGCCGCCTATGATGATCCGCGCGCGTTGGACGAGCTTGCGCGGGTGGCGGATCTCATCACTTACGAATTCGAGAACGTCCCGGTCTCGGCTGCCGAGCAACTCGCCCGTTCGCGGCCGGTCTTCCCGCCGCCGAAGGCGCTGGAAGTGGCGCAGGACCGTCTCGTCGAGAAACGCTTCATTAACGGCTGCGGCATCGCCACCGCCGGATTCCATCCCGTCGACAGCCAGGCCGATCTGGAGGCCGCCCTTGCGGACTTCGGCGGGGCCGGCGTGCTCAAGACCCGCCGGCTCGGCTACGACGGCAAGGGCCAGCGCGTCTTCCGTTCTGCTGCCGACGATCCGGCCGGCGCCTATGTGGCGCTCGGACAGGTCCCGCTGATCCTCGAAAGCTTCGTGCCGTTCGACCGGGAGATCTCGGTCATCGCCGCACGCGCGCCCGACGGCACCACCGCCTGTTTCGATCCTGCCGAAAATGTGCATCGCAACGGCATTCTCCACACATCGACCGTGCCCGCATCCGTCGGCGGGTCGACCACGGAGGCCGCCCGCAAGGCGGCAACCGCCATTCTCGACGCGCTCGGCTATGTCGGCGTCATCGGTGTCGAGTTCTTCGTTCTGGCCGACGGCGGCGTCGTCGCGAACGAGATCGCGCCGCGCGTACACAATTCCGGCCACTGGACGGAGGCCGCTTGCGTCGTTTCGCAGTTCGAGCAGCATATCCGCGCGATTGCAGGCCTGCCCCTCGGCGACCCGTCGCGCCATTCGGATTGCGTGATGCAGAACCTCGTCGGCGACGACATCGCCCGTGTTCCGGACCTGCTTGCCGAACGCAATGTGCTCCTTCATCTCTACGGCAAGGCCGAGGCGCGGTCCGGCCGCAAGATGGGGCACTTCACCCGCCTGCTCTGACCGGGACGTCATGGAAGGCGGGGACAGGCGCCAAAATCCCCGTCATGCGGTTGACACAATTGGGGCGACACGGTATGTGCCTGCCTACTTGAACAGCGCGCTGAACGGCGCGCTTTTGATTGTTGGAATTACCGGGCGAATTTTCGTTCCCCGAAACCCTGCGGATCAGGAAAAATGAAGATCAAGAATTCGCTCAAGTCCCTGAAGACCCGTCACCGCGAAAACCGTCTGGTTCGTCGCAAGGGCCGCGTCTACATCATCAACAAGCTGAACCCGCGCTTCAAGGCACGCCAGGGCTGATGCTTGCTGCAGGCCGTGCCTGCAGCGCCGCGCGTCTTCGCGGATGCGCAAAGGTCGTAGCACTTGGCTTGCTGCACGTTTCCTGAATCGGCGGCGATTCAAGAAAGATCCGGAACACGGCGGCTTGCTCGCCGATTTCCCAAAATTGATTTGATCTTGTTTCATGGCGGGCTACGATGTCCGCCATGCGTGTTTTTATGAAGCTGATACTGGCATCTCTTGCCATGACCGCCGCCGCGATAATGGCCGCCGCGCCGCTTAGCGCGGCAGAACCCTCGCCTCAGGCCGAGCTCGCTGCGCTCACCACTCCGAAAGAGCGTGTCGATGCCCTCTTCGCCGATCTCAAGAAGGAAGGCGATGAGGACAAGGCCCGGCAGGTGGCCGATCGCATCCGTCTCGAATGGCAGGATTCCGGTAGCGCGACCGTGAATCTCCTGATGCAATGGGCCAACAAGGCGATTGCCGATGAGAAGCAGTCGGCGGCGCTCGATCTTCTGGACCAGGCGCTTGCCCTCGCCCCCGACTATGTCGAAGGCTGGAACCGCCGCGCCACGCTGCACTACCAGATGGGCAACTTCCGCAAGTCGATGTCCGACATAAATCATGTCCTTGCCCTGGAGCCTCGCCATTTCGGCGCGCTCGCCGGCATGGCCACCATGCTCGAGGCCGCCGGGAAGGATGAACTTGCCATGCGCGCATGGCAGCAATTCCTCGACATCTACCCCTCCGACCGGAAGGCGCAGGAGCAACTCGGCGAACTCGCGGAAAAGCTTGCCGGCAGCCGCACGTGACCGGCACCTGAGGACGCGAGAATGCCCCTCGTCCGGCAGGCAGGCGCAAGGCGTCGCCACCGGCCGTCCGGAAGTGCGTTGGATTAAATGGTTAGAGCATTTCAGTGTTTCTATGAAACGTTGAAATGCTCTAAGACGCGCTGTGAACGTGGAGAGCGGACGAAGCCGGCGCCGAGAGCCCCTTCGCCCCGCTTGCGGGGAGAAGGTGCCGGCAGGCGGATGAGGGGCTGCGTCGAAATGCGCTCGATCGAGCAGGCGCCGCTCAGATGCCCGATTGGCCGTCTGAGCCGATATAGGCGATGCGCAGCATGTTGGTGGCGCCGGGGGTACCGAGCGGCACGCCCGCGGTAACGATGATTCGGTCTCCCGGCTTGCCGAAGCCTTCCGTCGAGACGATTCGACAGGCGCGGTTGACCATATCGTCGAGATCGGTCGCATCCCCTGTGACGACGCAGTGCAGCCCCCACACCACGGAAAGCCGGCGAGCCGTCTGGACGATCGGCGAAAGTGCGATGACAGGCACCTGGGGGCGCTCGCGCGCAGCGCGCAGCCCGGTGGTGCCAGAGGAGGTGTAGGTCACGATCGCGGCAAGCTTGAGCGTCTCGGCGATCTGGTGAGCGGCAAGCGAGATGGCGTCCGCGCCCGTTGCTTCCGGCGGCGTGCGCTGAGCGTAGATGATCCCCGGATAATGCGGATCGCGCTCGACGTTGCTGGCGATCGACGCCATGGTCGAAACCGCCTCGACAGGGTACTCGCCGGAGGCGGATTCGGCCGAAAGCATCACTGCATCGGCACCCTCGAACACGGCGGTCGCCACGTCCGACACTTCTGCGCGCGTCGGCACAGGCGAGGAGATCATCGATTCGAGCATCTGCGTGGCGACGACGACCGGCTTGCCCGCGCGCCGGCAGGCACGCGTCAGTTGTTTCTGAAGTCCGGGTACGGATTCGAGCGGCATTTCGACGCCGAGGTCTCCGCGTGCCACCATAAGCGCGTCCGAAAGCTCGATGATCTCGTCGATCCGCTCGATCGCCTGCGGCTTCTCGATCTTCGACATCAGTCCAACGCGGCCGCGGGCGATCTTGCGAACCTCGGCAAGATCCTCAGGGCGCTGGATGAAGGAAAGCGCCACCCAATCGACCTCTCCTGTCGCCAGCACGGCGTCGAGGTCGATGCGGTCCTTGTCGGTCAGCGCGCCGACGCCAAGCAGCGTATCGGGCAGGCTGACGCCCTTGCGATCCGAGATCCGCGTGCCGGAAACGACCGTGGTGACGATGCTCTTGCCATCGGTGTTTTCGGCGCGCAGGTGTAGCTTGCCATCGTCGATGAGCAAGCGATGGCCGGGCTTCACCGCTTCGAGGATCTCCGGATGCGGAAGATAAACGCGGCGGCTGTCGCCGGGCACATCGCGGTTGTCGAGCGTGAAGGTCTGGCCGATCTTGAGTTCGACCTTGCCTTCGGCGAACTTTCCGACGCGCAGCTTCGGCCCCTGCAGATCGGCGAGGATGCCGATCGGACGGCCGCAGCGCGCCTCGACCAAACGGATCCGTTCTATCAGCGTGCGCATGACCTCATGGCTTGCATGGCTCATGTTGATTCGGAACAGATCGGCCCCCGCCTCGTGCAGCTTCTGAATCATCTGCTCGTCGGCCGATGCCGGCCCGAGTGTCGCGAGGATTTTGACTTTCCTGTTCCGTCTCATCAATTCTGGCTTTCCTGCGTGCCGGGCGTGTCGGAAAGCTGAACCATCCAGCTTCCCTGCCGCCCCGTGTCGTATTCCTTGAATCCCATGCGCTGGAAGCCGCGGGCGAAGCAGTCCTGCACGCCGACGATCTTGAACTCGTTTTCGGCCACGCACATGTTGACGTCGCCGGTCCAACGGCCGCCCTTGGCCGCATCTTCCGCATAGAGATAATAATATCGGGACTGAAGTTCGCCTTCGATCAGCGTGGCGCAGGTGGTCGCTGGAACCTGCCACCAGCCTTCGGTCACCCAGCCTTCCTTGGCCCGATAACCGATCGCCACGCCGACCAGAGTCTGCGTCCCGTTGCAGACTCGAAAATCAGCGCGGGCATCGCCGGCAGAGAGAAATGAAGCGGAAATTGCTAAGAAAAACAGGAGGATGGATCCAAACGTCATCGACCCCGGCTTCACTCTGGAAAAAGGATATCTAGACACGGCTTCCTACGGAACTCCGTTTTGATTTGCGTGGCACTTTCTTGCGACGCCCAGCCCTGAAAGTCAACGCAACTCTAATCGATTATAATCGTCATTCCTGTGACGGAACGGCATAAGAGCTTCGCGTTTTTCTTGCGAATGGCAGCTTTGCGTGCAATCAGGTGGGTACCTTTAGCCTGGCAGGAGCCGAATGCACCATTACTCTCCTTACGAGATCACCGGGGGCGATCCGGCAAAGGGTCTCGTGCTGGTTGCCGACCATGCAATGAACCGGCTGCCGCCGGAATATGGCCGGCTCGGCCTGCCCGAAAGCGCCTTCGAGCGTCACATCGCCTACGATATCGGCATCGAACCGCTGACGCGGCAATTGTCGGACGCACTCGGCGCACCGGCCGTGCTCGGCTGTTTCTCGCGCCTCCTGATTGATCCGAATCGCGGCGAAGACGACCCCACCCTGATCATGAAGATTTCCGATGGCGCGATCGTTCCGGGCAACCACCCGATCTCGGACGAGGAGTGGCAGAACCGCATAAGGCGCTTTCACCGCCCCTACCACGAGGCCGTATCCGAAACCATCGCCCGGTCCGCCGCGGCCGGCGCAAGAGCGCCTCTCGTCATTTCCCTGCATTCCTTCACGCCCTTCTGGAAGGGCGTGGCACGCCCCTGGCATGCCTCGGTTCTCTGGGACAACGACCCGCGCGCCGTGTTTCCGCTGATCGAACGGCTGGAGGCCGCCGGCGACATCGTCGTCGGCAACAACGAGCCCTATGACGGCGCGCTGCGTGGCGATACCATGTACCGGCACTGCATGGCTCCCGGGATCGCGCATGCGCTGATAGAGGTCCGCCAGGACCTGATCGCCGATGCCGCGGGCGTCGCCGCCTGGGCGGAACGTCTGGCGCCCATCCTTGCGGCGCTCAACGCCCTGCCGGAGCTTCATGCCTACCAGCGCCACCCGTCCCGCACGGGCGCTTACAGCGACTGAAGAAGAGGAGGCCACCCCGATGAGCGAAATCAACCCGGAACAGCGCACCGCTTTCGAGGCCGCGGCCTTCCGCCGGCTGCTCGAGCATCTGCGCGAACGCAGCGACGTCCAGAACATCGACTTGATGAACCTCGCCGGCTTCTGCCGCAATTGCCTGTCGAATTGGTATCGCGAGGCGGCGGAGGCCTCCGGCGTGCCGATGAGCAAGGAGGAGTCCCGGGAGATCGTCTACGGCATGCCCTATGAGGAATGGCGGGCGCAGAACCAGGCTGAGGCCTCGTCCGAGCAGAAAGCCGCGTTCGAACGCAATCGCCCGAAGGAGTAAGACCTGCGCGGGAAATGCCTGTGTTGTTGCGCAATCGCCCTTGACCTCGGCGGCCGTTCACGGCAGTTCACAGCACCCGGAAAATTCATCCCCACAAGGAGACGACCATGTCGGATGCTCACGGCATTGCCCGCGACCAGCTTCGCGCTTTCATCGAACGGATCGAACGGCTGGAAGAAGAGAAGAAGACCATCGCCGACGACATCAAGGATGTCTATGGCGAGGCAAAATCGATGGGCTTCGATGCCAAGATCCTGCGCAAGGTGATTTCGATCCGCAAGCAGGACGCCGACGAGCGCATGGAACAGGAAGCGATCCTCGACACCTACCTCCAGGCGCTGGGCATGATCCCTGCCGCCGAATCCGAGGACGCGGCCTGAACTCAGCAAAAAGCCCGCCGGCGGACTGACCTGGCGGGCTTTTTATATTTGAGCGGCAATCGAAGGCTCAGTTTGTGCTGAACTTCTTCACTTCCATGAAGTTGACCGCGCTGCCGCTGAAGCGCGCCGTATCGACCGCTCCGCTATTGCTGGTGAAGCCGGCCGCATAAACGGTCGTCGGCGCGACGCGGAGCGACTTGCTGACGAAGCGCGGGGCCTTGACCGGCTTCGACAGGGTAGCCACACGGCCCGCCGAGAGTGCCCACTCGGAAATGATCTTCTGCGTCAGTTTCGGTTCCGTGCGCACGGAAGACCGGCTCTTCGCCTGGGCATCCTGCCTCTTGGGACGGGCGCCCTTCGAGGGAGCATCGGCCTCGGTGTCGAAGACGCTGTCGAAGATCGCCTCACGTGAAGCGGAACCCGACTGCGGCGCATAGGCGGCGACCTCGATCGCCGGAGAAAATGCAGGCGCCCGATCCTCGCTGGTCGGCGCTGCGAGGGCAACGCGCGTACCGGCGGCACTCGGCGGCTGCGCCGCAGAAGCGAGCGCAGGCCCATCCGCAGAAGCGGGAATGGTGACCTCCGCGTGAGCCACGGCCGCGAGCGCCTCTTCGCCGGCCGGACGCATTCCCGGCACCGGCACGAAGCCGAACTCCTGAGCCTGGCCGTCGGCGGAGGCGACGAGCGTCTCGTTGGCGATCAAGGCGTTCATGTCGCGACGGTCGAGCATTTGCGGAACCGGAACCTTGAGAGTGCTCAGATCCGCGAATTCCGAAGGCACGGCCGCTGTCTGCGGCATGGCAGCTGCCAGCGCCTCCTGGGCACTGTTCTTTTCCGGCGCGACGAGCGCAACCGCTACGCCGCCATCAGCCGGAGTTTCCTTGAATGCCGGTCGCACGGCCGGCACCGGTGCGTTGATATCCTGCTGCCCGGCAGGCGCCGCAGTGGAACCTGCAACACCGGGAAGAGCATCCTGGGCCGCCGGCGCCGATGCGGTCTGAACCTTGGCCGGAGCTTCCTCTTCGGCGCCGCCGGCAGCGATTGCCGCGGGTTCTTCATCCTCGTCGCCGCCTCCGCCGAAGAGCGCGGCGAAGAGGTTGCGGCGCTTGCCGGTATCGCCCGGCCCCTTGGCGCCGCCGCCTGCGACCTGGATCGCCGATGCGCCGACGCGGCGCTTGTAATCGGCCACAGCCTGCTCATAGCCCGGCAGCGGCCTTCCGTCGGAGGGAATATGCATGGTCTTGCCGTCCGGGAAGAGCCGCGCGAGCTCGTTGCGCGTCATGCGCGGCCATGCGCGTACCCCGCCGACGTCCATATGGACGAAGGGCGAACCGGAAGTCGGGTAATAGCCGACGCCGCCGACCTGGAACTTCATGCCGATCTCGCGCAGCGCCTTGAGCTTCACGTCCGGTATATAGAAGTCCATCGCCTTGCCGAGCATGTGCTGGCTCTTCTTCGCCACGCCCTTCGACCGCGACCTCAGCATGCCGTTCGTGGCCGGCGAGCGATAGGCGGAAACGACGTGGATATAGTCGCGCGAACCGCTCTTCTGGTAGACTTCCCAGACGAGATCGAGCAGGCGCGGATCCATTTTGGTCGGCTCGTTCCGCCGCCAGTCGCGCAGGAAACGATTGATCTGCTGCAAACCCTTCTGATCGTAGCGACCGTTGCGCTTGAAGGTGATCTGCGCCTTTTCCTTGGTGTGGATGAAATAGAGCTTGAGGGTGCGTGTCTGGCCGGCGGCCTCGACCGGAGGCGCCATCCCGGGTGTGACGAGGGAGCAAACCAGCGCGATGGACGCCAGGACCTGGGGCGCCTTTCGAGCGACCGCCGAGCAGAGTCTGCGCGCAAAGGAACCGACTGGTTCCTCCAAACCGAACAAATTTGGCATTCAATCCCCGTCCGACGGACAACCGTGCTTTGCTGTCTCAGATGACTGTCAAATAAGGTGACAGCATGGCAATTATGCCACAGTGTTCACCGCCCCTTATAATATAGTGAACAGTTTGCTAACAAGGTCTAAACGGCGGTGGACGATTTGCACGGCAAATGAGGTGTGAATGCGTCGATTTTATGCCGCCTCACGCAGGGGATTGTCGGGATCGATGCCGTAATCCTTGAGTTTGCGATAGAGAGTCGAGCGGCCGATTCCCAGTTTGCGCGCCACCTGGCTCATCTGGCCGCGGTAGAATTTCAGGGCAAAGCGAATCAGTTCCTCCTCGACCTCGGCGAGCTTCCTGACCTCGCCGCCCTCGCTGAGGCTGGCGATGGCGTTCTCCAGGCGGGCGTCCGGAGTCGTCTCGGCATGCGCCGGTTGTTCCCGCGCGCCAGCATCCGCCTGGGCAGCGGCGAGCTGAGCGGCAGCGGGACGACGTTCCGGGCCGGCTTCGCCCCAGGAGAGACCGCTGCGGTCGGCAACGATGTATCCCGGTATCTGGGTGGCGACCTGCGGAAAGTCCCTGACCGTGAGTTCGTGACCTTCGGCGAGGACGACCGCGCGGAAGATCGCGTTTTCAAGCTGGCGGATATTGCCCGGCCAGTCGTAGGACGTCAGCAGCGCCATCGCGCCGCTCGATACCGTCAGCCTCTGATCCAGCCTCTGCTCGGCGGCGAAGCGCTCGACGAAGGCGCGTACGAGAACGGGGATATCCTCCTTGCGCCGGCGTAGCGCCGGAATGGTGATCGGGAAGACGTTCAGCCGATAGTAGAGATCTTCGCGGAACCGGCCCTCGCGAACCTCGGTGATGAGGTCCTTGTTGGTGGCCGAGATGAGGCGGACGTTCACCTTCTGCGGCTGACGCGCCCCGATCGTCTCGATCTCGCCCTGCTGGACGGCGCGCAACAGTTTGACTTGGACCTCTAGCGGAAGATCGCCGATCTCGTCGAGAAAGAGGGTGCCGCCATCGGCATCGACGAACTTGCCGCTGTGCTTTTCGCTTGCGCCCGTAAACGCTCCCTTCTCATGACCGAAGAGAATGCTCTCGACGAGGTTGTGGGGAATGGCGCCGCAATTGACGGTGACGAAAGGCTTCGCCGCCCGGTCGCTCGCCGCCTGGATGGCGCGGGCCACCATTTCCTTGCCGACGCCCGACTCGCCCTCGAGCACGATCGGAATGTTCGACTGGGCAGCGCGGCGCGCGAGATCGATGACGCGGATCATCGCCGGGCTTGCCGAGACGATATCGTCGAAACCGACTGCCCCGCCGCGCGGACGCCGTGCGGTTTTGACCTTGCCGTCGCGGCTCGCCATCTTCAGCGCGTTGCCCAAGGCGATCGACAGCCGCTCCGGCGAAACCGGCTTTACGAGAAAATCGAAGGCGCCGGCCTGCATCGCCTGGACCACCGTTTCGATGCCGCCCTGCCCTGTCTGAACGATGACCGGGATGTCGATGCCACGCTCGGCGAGCGCCTCGAGAAGGCCGTGCCCGTTCATTTCCGGCATCAGAAGATCGAGCAGGATGACGTTGATGATCCCCCCCTTGCGTTGCAGGAGTTCGAGCCCGCTGCGCCCATTATCGGCGAGATGCGCGACATGGCCCAGCCGCTCGATCATGTTCGTCAACAGCCGCCGCTGCACCGGATCGTCGTCGATGACAAGAATATGAGATGTCACGAAAGCCTCCTGCTTGGGACACGCGGGGTACCTTTGGCCAGCATCATGTGCCAATCATACCGGCCATTCGTCCCACAAACGGCTGAACATCCTGTTTTGAGAAATGCTTGCATTTTATCCATCGCGGGCGGTAGCAATGGGCGCCATGCCGTTGCCTCGCTTCAGGGTTAAGGCCTGTTCAAAACGAGAGAACCGACGATGAATTTTGCCTCGCCACGACTCGCCGCCTCCGGGCAATCCCTCATGCGCGCCTCGCTGGTGAATTCCGGGGCCGGACAGGCTTCAGCAGCGCCGGACGAGCTCGGCGAGCTGCCGTCCTGGCGGCTCACGGACCTCTACCTCTCGCCCTCTTCCGAGGAATTCCGCTCGGACCTCGCGAAGGCGGAAACCGACGCGATCGCCTTCGAGGCGAAGTGGAAGGGCAAGCTCAAGGAGGCTGCCGGCCGAACCGGTGATCAGGGCATCGGCGCGGCCGTGAAGGAATTCGAGGCGCTGGACGACCTCATGGGCCGCATCGCCTCCTTTGCGGGGCTTACCTATTTCTCCGATACGTCCAATCCGGCGAACGGAAAGCTCTACGGCGACGTCCAGTCGAAGCTTACCGACATATCGGCGCATCTCCTGTTCTTCTCGCTGGAACTCAACCGCATCGACGACAAGGTGATCGACGCCGCCCTCGCGACCGACAGCCTTGCCGCCCACTATCGGCCCTGGATCCTCGACCTGCGCAAGGACAAGCCCTTCCAGCTCGACGACAGGCTGGAGCAGCTTTTCCTCGAAAAGTCCATGACCGGCGCGAACGCCTTCAACCGGCTCTTCGACGAGACGATCGCATCGCTGACCTTTTCGGTGGACGGCAAGGAGCAGCCGCTGGAAGTGACGCTCAACCTTCTGCAGGATCCTTCAGTCGAAGTGCGCAAGAAGGCCGCGCTTGCGCTCGCGGAAACCTTCAAAGCGAATATCCGCACCTTCACCCTCGTCACCAACACGCTTGCGAAGGACAAGGAAATCTCCGACCGCTGGCGCGGTTTCGAGGATATCGCCGACAGCCGCCATCTCGCCAACCGGGTGGAGCGTGAGGTCGTGGACGCTCTGGCCGCATCGGTGAAGGCCGCCTACCCCCGGCTCTCGCACCGCTATTATGCGATGAAGGCCAAGTGGCTCGGCATGGAGCAGATGGATTTCTGGGACCGGAACGCCCCTCTGCCGGAAACGCCGAACGCGCTTATTCCCTGGAACGAAGCAAGGGATACGGTCCTTTCCGCCTATCACGCCTTCGCCCCGGAAATGGCGGCGATCGCGCGGCGCTTCTTCGACGATAGCTGGATCGACGCGCCGGTCCGACCGGGCAAGGCGCCGGGCGCTTTCGCGCATCCGACCGTCCCTTCCGTGCACCCCTATGTTCTGGTCAACTACATGGGCAAGCCGCGCGACGTGATGACGCTCGCTCACGAGCTCGGGCATGGCGTCCATCAGGTCCTTGCCGGCGCCCAGGGCGCGCTGATGGCCTCGACGCCGCTGACGCTTGCGGAAACCGCATCCGTGTTCGGCGAGATGCTGACCTTCCGCGCGCTCCTCGACCGGACCAAGGACAAGCGCGAACGCAAGGCGATGCTTGCGCAGAAGGTCGAGGACATGATCAACACGGTCGTCCGGCAGATCGCCTTCTATGATTTCGAGCGCAAGGTGCATACGGCCCGCAAGGAAGGCGAACTGACGGCCGAGGACCTGGGCCGGATATGGCTGTCGGTGCAGAGCGAAAGCCTCGGCCCGGCGATCCGGCTTTCTGAGAGCTACGAGACCTACTGGGCCTATATCCCCCACTTCATCCATTCGCCCTTCTACGTCTATGCCTATGCCTTCGGCGATTGCCTGGTGAACTCCCTCTATGCCGTCTATCAGAACGCCGAGCGCGGCTTCCAGGAGAAATATTTCGAGATGCTGAAGGCGGGCGGAACGAAGCATCATTCCGAACTTCTCGCGCCCTTCGGGCTCGACGCCACCGATCCGTCGTTCTGGGCACAGGGCCTGTCGATGATTGAAGGGCTCATCGACGAACTGGAGGCGCTTGATAAGGCGTGACCCGGTCGGGCCTTATCGGCCCCGTCGGACCGAATTGACAGCGACCGACCTCGATGATCGAACACGCGCCCTATGTCCTCTTCCGGGACGACAGCGAGAACCGCACGACGGTTTTCGCCGAACCTTTGCGCGTCATCACGGCGCGGACGAGGGCTGAGTTCCACCGCGGCCTTGGCGAAATCGAGGCGGCCCATCGTGCCGGCAAATGGATCGCTGGCTTCATGGCCTACGAAGCGGGCCATCTTTTCGAGAAGAAACTGGCCCCCTTCGCGCCGGAGAACCGGGAAACGCCGCTGATGTCCTTCGGCGTCTTCGACGCGCCGGCAAAGGACCATCCGCTTGCGGTGCCGCAGCGGCGCATCGAAAACGAGCCCTTCCTCGCGGAGCCCCGCGCAGGCTGGGATTTTCCTGCTTATCGCCAGCGTTTCGAAAAGCTGCACCGGCACCTGCGCCAGGGCGATTGCTACCAGGCCAACCTGACCATGCCGATCCATGCGCGCTGGTCCGGCGATCCGCTTGCCGCATTCTGGTCGCTGATCGAGCGTCAGCCGGTGAAATACGGCGCGCTCGTCGCCCTCGACGGCCCGGTCCTGATCTCGCGCTCGCCGGAACTTTTCTTCCGGGTCGACGCCGACGGCTGGATCGAGACGCATCCGATGAAGGGCACGGCGCGGCGCGGCGCGAGCCCTGATGAGGACGACGCGATCATCGCGGCGATGCGCGCCGACGAGAAGACGCAAGCCGAGAACCGCATGATCGTCGACCTTCTGCGCAACGACATCTCCCGCGTGACCGAAGTCGGCACGCTCGACGTGCCGAAGCTCTTCGACATCGAGACCTATCCGACGGTCCACCAGATGGTGAGCCACGTCAGGGCGAAGCTTCTGCCTGATATCGGCATCGCCGACATTTTCGCCGCGCTCTTTCCCTGCGGCTCCGTGACCGGCGCCCCGAAGATGCGGGCGATGGAAATTCTCCACGATCTGGAGTCCGGGCCGCGTGACGCCTATTGCGGCGCGATCGGCTACATCGCCCCGAACCGCACCATGCGCTTCAATGTCGCGATCCGCACCATATCGCTCTTTGCCGGGGGCCGGGCTGTCTTCAATGTCGGCGGCGGCATCGTCTTCGATTCCAAGGCCGAGGCAGAGTACGAGGAATGCCTGTTGAAGGCCCGCTTCGCCGTCGGCGATGCCGAGATCGCCCGATGACCGGTTTTTCCCTGATCGAGACGCTGCGCTACGAACCGGAGAATGGCTTTACGAGGCTGCGGCTGCATCTGGCGCGACTGACGCGCTCCGCCAGGCGCCTCGGCTTTTCAGGTGCGGCCGCAGCCGAGGCGACGCTGGGGCGAGCCGTTTCGGGCGCGCGAGCGCCGCTGCGCGTGCGCCTCACGCTCGACCGCGACGGCAGCATCGACGTGACGACGGCGCCCTTCGTGCCGCTTGGCGACGGCGCGGCGTGGCGAGTGCGGATCGCCTCGACGCGGCTTGATTCCAGCGACCGCCTCGTCCGGATGAAGACCACGCGCCGGAGCCGCTACGAGGCGGCACGCAGCGAGTTTTCCACGGCCGAGGCCGACGAGGTCATCCTGCTCAATGAAAAGGGGGAAGTCTGTGAGGGGACGATAACGTCGGTCTTTCTCGATGACGGCAGCGGGTACTTGAAGACGCCGCCGATCGCCTGCGGCCTTCTCGCCGGCGTTCTGCGCACGGAGCTCATCTGCCAGCGGCGGGCACGGGTCGAGCGGTTGGCTCCCGCCGACCTCGCAAGCGGCCGTCTTTACATCGGCAATTCCCTAAGGGGACTGATCCGGGCTGAACTCACGGTCTGATCCGGGTAGCGTATGACGCTTGACGCGATCGCGCCCTTCACGCTTGGCGATGTAAAGGGCATCGTCCGCGCGTGAATAAATGTCCCTGACGCTGTCGCCCTCCCGATACTCCGCAAGTCCGACCGAACAGGTGTAGAAGAACTCCGGTATGTTCGAAAGCGGTCTGGCGTTGCGGACCCTGTCCAGCAGCCGATCGAGGATGAGGTTCGCTTCGCTGACGGTGGTGTCCGGCAGGATCAGCATGAACTCTTCGCCGCCGATCCGCCCGAAGCAATCGGAGCGCCGGACGAATTCCTGCATCTGCCGGGCGAAGTCGAGCAACACCTCATCACCCCGATGATGGCCATAGCGATCGTTGATCGCCTTGAAATAGTCGATGTCTATGATTGCCACGCATCCCCACATGTGCGGGTTCTCGGCGCAGTTCCGGATGAACTCGTTGAGCCTTTCCATCGTGTAGCGCCGGTTGGGCACGCTGGTGAGTTCGTCCACCTGTGAGGCCCTGAGCGCGAAATCCCGGTCCTGGCGAAGCTTGCGCTCCCCCGCCCGCACCTCCGTAATGTCGACGGCGATGCACAGCATCCAGCCTTTCTGGTCCACGGTCTCCGTCATCCAAAGCCAGCGGCCGTCGTGAAGGTCGGTCTCGACCGTGCGGAAAGGTACCTTCCCGCGCCGGTGGACCGTGGCGGCGATCCAGCCTTCGAGGTCGTCAGTCTTGAGAACGGTGCCTCTGCCCGCGGCATGATTGCGGCGCATGATCTCCGCCCAGGTCGGTGCTTCGCCCTCGCCGACGTGGTAGGCCGATCGAAAGGCTTCATTGGCGTAGCGCAGCCGATCCTGCGGATCATAGAGCGCGATGAGCACCGGCGTTGCGGCTTGCAAGCCCATCAGGGCCTTGAGGTGATCACCAGTCACGTTGGTCTGCTCCAGGAACTTCGGTCGCGATGCGAGGCAATGGGCTCTGTTGAAGCTATAGCACGATGCGCTTGCGGCAAGCTGCCCGCATCGCGATGATTCCGGAATCGACCCGAAATCGTGCCGGTGCGGCCGCGGCATCGCTGCCCCTGGAAGATAGCCGGTTAAGCAAAGTCGCAGGTGCCGCCTTGACGGGACCGCTCTTTATTGTGACAGGAAACTGTGCTCTACAGCGCCGCGCATCTATCCAGACGCACGAAAGTCCGCTGCACTCTATAGTTTGCCTGAGTGGTTCTGCCCGACATGCAGTCCTCACCAGGAATTCGAGGCTCGCTTCTTGCGCCCATCCAAGCATCGCACAGGGATGTTTTCTCAGGAGAAAGACAAAAATGGCAGACACCACCTATCCGGTTTATGGCGAGATCGCCGGCCCGATCGTGATGATCGGCTTCGGGTCGATCGGCCACGGCACCTTGCCGCTGATCGAGCGCCACTTCAAATACGACAAGAACCGGTTGATCGTGGTGGAGCCCCGTGAGGATGCCAAGGACGCGGAAATATTCGCGCGCCATGGCGTGCGGCACGTGCGGGCGGCCGTTACCAAGGACAACTACAAGGAACTGCTGAAGCCGCTCCTGACGGAAGGCGGTGGCCAGGGCTTCTGCGTCAATCTCTCTGTCGACACCTCGTCGCTCGACCTCACGAAGCTTTGCCGCAAGCTCGACGTCCTCTATGTCGACACGGTCGTCGAACCGTGGCTCGGCTTCTACTTCGATGCCGAAATGGACAATTCCGAGCGCACGAATTACGCCCTGCGCGAAACCGTACGCCGGGAGAAGGAAAAGAACCCGGGCGGCACCACGGCGGTTTCGACCTGCGGCGCCAATCCCGGCATGGTCTCCTGGTTCGTCAAGAAGGCCCTTCTCAATCTCGCCGACGATCTCGGCCTGAAATACGAAGAGCCGCATCAGGACGACCGGGAAGGCTGGGCGAAGCTGATGAAGAAAGCGGGCGTCAAGGGCATTCACATCGCCGAGCGCGACACCCAGCGCGCCAAGCACCCGAAACCGCTCAACGTGTTCTGGAACACCTGGTCGGTAGAAGGCTTCATTTCGGAAGGCCTGCAGCCGGCCGAGCTCGGCTGGGGCACCCACGAGAACTGGATGCCGAAAAACGCCAAGAAGCACAAGAAGGGCTGCAAGGCGGCGATCTACCTGGAGCAGCCGGGTGCAAACACCCGCGTGCGCAGCTGGTGCCCGACGCCCGGCCCGCAATACGGCTTCCTGGTCACGCACAACGAAGCGATCTCGATCGCCGACTTCTTCACCGTCCGCGACAAGGACGGCGACGTTTCCTACCGCCCGACCTGCCATTACGCCTATCACCCGGCCAATGACGCCGTTCTTTCGCTGCACGAGATGTTCGGCAATGGCGGCACGGCGCAGCCGGAGCTGCACGTCCTCGACGAGCACGAGCTCGTAGACGGCGTCGACGAGCTCGGCGTGCTGCTCTACGGCCATGCCAGGAACGCCTACTGGTACGGCTCCCGCCTTTCGCTGGAAGAGACACGCCGCATCGCGCCCTATCAGAACGCCACCGGCCTGCAGGTCACGAGCGCCGTTCTTGCCGGCATGGTCTGGGCTTTGGAGAACCCGAAGGCCGGCATCGTCGAAGCCGACGAGATGGACTACAAGCGCTGCCTGGAAGTGCAGATGCCTTATCTCGGCCCTGTCGAAGGACATTACACCGAATGGACGCCGCTCGACGGCCGCCCGGGCCTTTTCCCGGAAGACATCGACACGAAGGACCCCTGGCAGTTCAGGAACATTCTCGTCCGCTGAGGATCACGCGACGAAGCACGCCCTGTCGGCCCGGAGCAGTCCTGTTCCGGGCCTTTTCTTTTCGAACGCCGCGCGCATGCCCGCTCTTGCTTTCAACCCATGATCGCGGCATGTTTCGCGCACGCGTGTCTCAAAAGACGCACAACGGTCGTTGCGGTGCTGTGAGACGCCGCACAATTGTGCGTCGATCGGTTTCGATTCACGGAATTATGCGGTAGAGCGGGACAGGAAAGTATGAAGCGGTTTTGCGTTCGCATCCCGCTCAACTCGTGACGCGGGAGAAACGCCGATGAAGCCATTCGCCATCCTCACCCTCCTGGCAACTGCCGCCGCGCTGGCATCCTGTCAGTCTCAGCCTCGGGAACTGCGGCCAATGTCGTCGGCGCCGCAGGCGACGGGTGTCGAGGGTTCCTGGGTCGATCCGAACGGCATCGTCTCCACTTTCGCAGGCGGCACCTTCTCGACGCGCACGACCGACACCAACCAGCTTCTCGCCTCCGGCAACTATGTGAACGTCAGCCCGACGCTGGTGGAAATCAACATGACCTCGCTGGTGCGCAACACCCAGTCCAAGGTCAACTGTGCGCTGGCAACGCCGGCGCAGCTGAACTGCACGACGGACTCCGGCGCACAGTTCTCGCTGGCGCGCCGCGGCTGACACGGCGCCAGATGATGAACGAGGGCCCTGGACGGGCCCTTTTTCTTGCCGGGACGGCTTAACCTTGTCTGAAATCCGGCGGCATCGGCATGCGTTTGCGGCTTGAAGTCGATCCCGACTGGTGAAAACATCCGCTGCAGCGCGGCGGGTCTTACCTGCGACTCGGCCGGCAGCACACAGGAGCACACCATGATCAGACACATGCGGACCGGCCTCGTTGCCGCTTCCCTTCTCGCGCTCTCTTCGGGCGCAGCTTTTGCCGATTATGAACTGAACATCCTGCACATCAACGACCTTCATTCGCGCATCGAATCGATCAACAAATTCGATTCGACCTGTTCGGCCGAGGAAGAGGGCAAGAACGAGTGCTTCGGAGGCGTCGCCCGCCTCAAGACGCTGATAGACCAGAAGCGCCAGGAACTGACGGGCAAGAACGTGCTCCTGCTCAACGCCGGCGACAATTTCCAGGGCTCGCTCTTCTTCACCACCTACAAGGGCACCGCGGAAGCGGAGTTCCTCAACCTGATGAAGTTCGACGCGATGACCGTCGGCAACCACGAATTCGACGAAGCCGAAGATGGCCTTGCGAGCTTCCTCGACAAGGTCACCTTCCCCGTCGTCACCGCCAATGTCCTGCCGAGTCACAAATCGAAGATCGGCGATCGGATCAAGCCGTCGATCGTTCTGGATGTCGGCGGCGAAAAGATCGGCATCGTCGGCGCGGTCGCAAATGACACGCCTGAGCTCTCCTCGGTCGGGCCGGATATTCTGATCGGCGAGGACGTGGCGACGATCACCAGCGCGATCGAAGAGATCAAGAAGCAGGGCGTCGACAAGATCATCGCGCTCACCCATGTCGGCTATCCGCGCGACCTCGCGGCGATCGCCAAGATCCCGGACGTCGACGTGGTGGTCGGCGGCCATTCCCACAGTCTGCTGTCCAACACCGACGAGAAGGCCGAGGGGCCATATCCCACCATGGTCGACAACCCCGGCGGCTACCAGGTGCCGGTGGTACAGGCCGGCTCCTACAGCAAATATCTCGGCGACCTCGTGGTGACGTTCGACGACAACGGCGTCGTCAAGGCCGCCAAGGGCGACCCGATCCTCGTCGATTCCTCCGTGAAGCCGGACGAGGCCGTGGCCGCACGGATCAAGGAACTCGCAAAGCCCATCGAAGAGTTGCGATCGAAAGTGATTGCCAAAACCGAGGCGCCGATCGACGGATCGCGCGAGACCTGCCGCGCCAAGGAGTGCGAGATGGGCAGTCTCGTGGCCGACGCGATGCTTGATCGCGTCAAGGGCCAGGGCGTGACGGTCGCCATCACCAACGGCGGAGGCTTGCGCGCTTCGATCGACGGCGGCGACGTGACGATGGGCGAAGTCATCACCGTCCTGCCCTTCCAGAACACGCTTTCCACCTTCCAGCTGAAGGGCTCCGACATCCGCGCAGCCCTTGAAAACGGCCTCAGCCAGGTCGAAGAAGGCGGCGGGCGCTTCCCCCAGGTCGCGGGCCTCAAATATTCCTTCGATCGTTCGAAGCCCGCCGGCAGCCGCCTCGTCAGCGTCGAGGTCAAGGAGGGTGACGCCTTCGCGGCACTCGATCCGGAAAAGACCTATTCGCTGGTCAGCAACAACTTCATGCGCGGCGGCGGCGACGGTTACGCCGTCTTCAAGGACAAGGGCGAGAATGCCTATGACTACGGTCCGGGCCTCGAAACCGTGCTCGCCGACTACCTCGCCGCCCACCAGCCCTTCAAGCCCTACACCGACGGCCGCATCACGGAAGTGGCTGCCGCAGCCCCGGAGGCCGCGCCTAGCGCTGCGCCGGAGTCGGAGGCCGCCACACCGGAGCCGGAGGCCGCCGCAAAGCCGGCGGAAAGCGAAGCGGCCACCACTGCCCCCGAGGCTTCGCCCCCGGCGGCAGCCGCTGCCGAAGGCCCACGCAAGCACGTCATAGCGCGCGGCGATACGCTGTGGGACCTCGCGGAATCCTTTTACGGCAGCGGCACCGAATGGAGAAAAATATCGGCCGCCAACGGGGATCCGGCGCCGCGGGCGCTTGAAATCGGCCGCGAGCTGGACATCCCGGCCGAGTAAGACGATTTGCCTCGACATTTGGGACCGGCGCGGGCTTTCCCGCGCCGGTTTTTCTTCTTAGAAGGCTTTGAAACTGCCGGCGCGACCACCACCTTGCAAAGGTGCGCGCCTCACGAGGACCGAAATGACCGCCATGGATGCCGAGCCGAACACCAATCACCCCGCCGTCAGCTACGGAAAGGTCGGCGTGCTCCTCGTCAATCTGGGCACGCCGGACGGCACCGACGTCGCTTCGATGCGCCGCTATCTGCGGGAGTTTCTGAGCGACCGTCGCGTGATCGAATGGTCGCGTCTCTTCTGGTACCCGATCCTCTACGGCATCGTGCTCAACACACGTCCGCGCAAGGTCGGCAAGGCCTACGAGCTCATCTGGAACAAGGAACTGAACGAAAGCTGGCTCAGAACCTATACGCGCAATCAGGCGGCACTGATGGCGGATGCCTTCGGCGGCCAGCCGCAGGTCGTCGTCGACTGGGCGATGCGCTATGGCCAGCCCTCGATCGCGTCGCGCATAGAGGCGCTGCAGAAAGCCGGATGCGAGCGGATTCTCGTCTTCCCGCTCTATCCGCAATATGCCGCCGCCACCACCGCCACCGTCAACGACAAGGCCTTCGAGGCCTTGCTCAAGATGCGCTGGCAGCCGGCGCTCAGAACGGTGCCGCCCTATCACGACGACCCGGTCTACATCGACGCCCTGGCCACCTCGATCACCAAGCATCTCGCGACGCTCGACTGGGAGCCGGAGCTGGTGCTCGCCTCGTTCCACGGGATCCCGAAAAGCTATTTCGAAAAGGGAGATCCCTATTATTGCCAGTGTCAGAAGACCGCACGCCTTCTGCGCGAAAAACTTGGCTGGCCGAAAGAAAAGCTGCAGGTGACCTTCCAGTCGCGATTCGGCCCCGAGGAGTGGCTGCAACCCTATACGGACGCCACCGTGGAACGGCTGGCCAAGGAGGGTGTGAAGAAGATCGCCGTCATCAATCCGGGCTTTGTTTCCGACTGTCTGGAGACGCTCGAAGAGATCGCCGGGCAGGCGGCCGAGAGCTTCCACCACAATGGCGGCGAAAAATTCGCCCATATCCCCTGCCTGAACGACAGCCCCGAGGGCATGGCGGTGCTCAACCACGTCGTGCGCCGCGAGCTGGAAGGTTGGTTGTAGAACAGCGCCATTCCCGACCGGGAATCGCCGCGACCTAAATCCTCCCGAAGTCGAAGGCGAATACGCCGTCCTCGACTATGGCGTTCGTAATGGCGGTTGCGAGAGGCAGAAGGGTGGCGGCATCGTCGATTTGCCGCAGCAACGAGCCGACCATCCGTGCGGTGTCGATGCCTTCGACCGTTTCGCCGCCGAGCTCGCCCGACATCACGTCCGCAACGGTTCGGCCAAGCCCGAGGCCGTGACCGAGCCGGCTGTTGCGTCCGCCGCCCACCGTCACGTGCAGATCGCCGATGCCGGCGCGGTCGAAAGCGGAAGCACGGTTGCCGCCGATCCGTTCGCAGAGCAAAGCCATTTCCTGAGCCGCCTGATTGAAGGCCGCCGCAGTCGGGTTTTTTGACTGGCCGTCGGCGCGCAGCCCGTCCGGATAGCGGGTCTGCATGGCGCTGACACCGATTGCGAAGAAATTCTTGAGCGCCGCGCAGGCCTCGACGCCGGTCACATCCTCGCCCACCGCGAGCCGGTAATAAGGTGTCCGCATCAAGCCCGCGGCGAAGTCCGCGGCCGCCCTGTCACGGCTGGCATAGATGCTGGACGTCGGATAGCGGTTGGCAAGCTCGCGCGCGATACATGGCCCGCCGATGCCGATGAAGCTCTCCATATTGGCGATCCGCGGCGGCAGCGTCTCGGCATAGGTGACGATCCGTTCACCCTCGCGGTCGAGACCCTTCGTCACGAAGGCCACCGGCTTTTTCGAGCGCAGCAGGCCGCTCAGCCGGTCGGCCGCCCAGGCGACACCCGGGCTGCTGACGCCGACGACGATGAGATCCGCCGTCTCGGCATGTTCCGGCCGGAGTTCCTCGTCCGCGAGGATCGTCACCGTTTCGGCAAGCGTCGCGTCGAGCTTCGGGTGGATCTCACCCGCCTTCATCCTGCTGACAGGCAGCGTGTCGAGCGGCGTGCCGGCCAGCAGTACCCTGTGGCCGTTGTCGCTGGCAGGCACGGCCAAGGCAGTACCCATGACGCCTGCCCCTAAAACGAGGATCGTTGCCATATACGCCCCCCGCCGCTGTTCAGCGCATCATCGCGGCGACATTGCCGCCGTCGACGGTGACGACCGCGCCGGTGGAGGTCCGTGCCTTGGCCAGATGCACGAAGGCCGCCGCCACGTCGGCGCCTGTCACCTCGCGCCGAAGCATATTGCCTCGCATATAGTCCTCCGGCGTCACGCCCCGCGCCTTCGAGCGTTCCTCCACCATCTTGTCGGTCATGAGGCCGGTACGGATACGGTCTGCATTGACGGCGTTCGAGGTGATACCGGAGCCGCCGTGCTCGATCGCATATTGGCGCATCAGCGCCATCAGCGCCGCCTTTGAAGTCCCGTAGGGGCCGAAATCGGCGCCGGGATTCACCGCTTGCTTGGAGACGTTGAACACCAGCGCGCCGCCCGTTTTCTGCTGCTCCATGACGCGCACTACCGCACGCGCGACATAGTGATGGCTCCAGAAATTGAGGTCGAAGGCTCTGCGGAAGGTCGCCTCGTCGACGCCAAGCAGCTTGCCCTGGAAGGCGGCTCCGGCATTCGAGATCAGAATGTCGACACCGCCATAATGCGCCACGGCCTTGGCGACGGCTGCGTCTACCGCCTCCGGATTGGTCACGTCGCACAGCACCGGCAGCGCGCCGAGCTTTTTCGCAGCCGCCTTCAGCGCGTCCTCGGAAATGTCGAAGAGCGCGAGTTCGGCACCCTCCGCCTTCAGTGCCTCTGCCACCGCGAGGCCCAGCCCGCTTGCTGCGCCGGTAACGATCGCCACCTGTCGGGTTAAAGGCTTTTCCTGCACCTTTGCCAGCTTCACCTGCTCAAGCGACCAGTATTCGATGTCGAAGAGATCGGCCTCAGAGAGCGCCTCGAACGCCTCGATGCCCTCCGCTTTGGTGATGACGTCGATGGTTGCTTCCGCCACGTCCGCACCGACGATCGCATTCTTTCGCGCCGCGCCGGCGGCGAAGAGGCCGATGCCGGCGACATAAAACACCCGAGGCTTCGGGTCGAGCATGCGCTTGCCACCTCCGACACGGGCATTGTTGCGCTCGAAATAGTCCCTGTAGTCGGCCTCGAAGGCGGCAACCGCCGCCCGCGCCTGCTCTGCCCATTCGCCGAGCCTGTCCTTTTGCGGCGCCGGCAGTGCCACTCCGAAGCGTTTGATGTGGATCACGTGCTCCGGTGTCGCATTGCCGCGGCGCGTCAGGCTATCGACGTTTTCGGCGTTGCAGAATTCGAGAATCTTCTCGCCTGCACGGTGCTCCAGAACGAACCGCTTCGGCGCACCTTCGAGGCCCGTCTCGATCGCCAAAGCCCCGCGCAGGATCGGCGCAATCTCCGCGGCGGAGGCCAGGTTGTCGGGGAGGACGATGCCCGCGAACGGCTTCGCCCTGCCCTGGGAGAGACGCCGCTCGGCCTTGTCTATTTTGGCGATCATGTCCTCATAGGCCTCTCGCGGCTCGTCCGACCAGGTGAAGATGCCGTGCTTCAGCAGGATCATGCCGCCGCCCTTCGGGTTTGCCTTGAAGGCGGCATCGCAGGCCTTGGCCAGATCGAAGCCCGGCATCACATAGGGAACGATGATCGACTCGGGAAAGAGTTCCCGGATCAACTCTTCGCCATGCGGCTGATTGGTGAGCGAAACGATCGCATTCGCATGGGTGTGATCGATGTGCTTGAAGGGAAGGATCGCATGCAGGATGGCTTCGACCGACGGGTTGGGCGAAGCTGGATCGATAAGCAGGCGGCGTTGGAGCATCACCATGTCGTCGTCGGAGAGCGTCTCGAAGCCGATCATCGCCTGCAGCGGCTGCAAGCGCACGGCCGGCAGTCCCTGCGGCTCGATCGTACCCATGTCCCATCCGCTGCCCTTGACGCAGAGTACCTCCACCTCGGTGCCGTCCATCTCTTTGAACGTGGTCTTGACCGATGTGTTTCCGCCGCCGTGCAATACCAATTCCGGATCGGAGCCCAGCAGCCGGGTCGTATAGGTGCGGACCGCAAGATCGCGATTGACGCCTTTGGCGGCATAGCCCTCTACGGTCGAAGTGAATTCGGAGTCCAACCAGCGCGACTTCATGACAGTTCCTTTCCTGGCCGGCACCGCGTTCGAGCGGCCGGCTCCCAGTCGATCAATCGTGTAATGTCCGGTCCGCAGCGGTCAGATGCGGACCTCGGTCTCGGCATCGAACACGTGCACCTTGGAGGGTGGGATCGCAAAGCGAACCTCGGCGCCCTCCGAAAACCGCTCCGCCTTGTCGACGACCGCGACGAAGCTTCCCTCCGGGCCCTGGCAGAAAAGCTGCGCGTCATGGCCAAGCCGCTCGGTGAGGATCGCTTTGGCTGCAAGCGGACCTGCGGCATCGACCACCACGTCGGTCGGGCGCAGGCCGAGGACGACCTTCCTGCCCGGCTTCAAAGCCGGGGACGCCTCCACGGCCAGCCGCCCGGCCGCCGTATCGACGGCGGGAGCGCCATTGTCCGCCACCACGGTTCCGGGGAGGAAGTTGATGGACGAAGAGCCGATGAAGTCTGCAACATATTTGCTGGCGGGCCGGTCGTAGACATCGTCCGGCGAGCCGATCTGCTCGATCTTGCCCGCGCGCATGACGACGATCTTGTCGGCCATGGTCATGGCTTCGATCTGGTCATGGGTGACGTAGATAGTGGTGGTCTTCAGCCGGTTGTGCAGCTGGCGGATCTCCGTGCGCATATGAGCGCGCAGCTTGGCATCGAGATTCGACAGCGGCTCGTCGAACAGGAACACCTCCGCCTCGCGCACCATGGCGCGACCCATGGCGACGCGCTGGCGCTGGCCGCCGGAAAGCTCCTTAGGATAACGATCGAGATAGGGGGTGAGGTTGAGGGTTGCGGCCGCCCATTCCACCCGCTCCTTGATCTCCGCGGAAGGAACCTTCGCCACTTCCAGGCTGAAGGCGATGTTGTCGTAGACCTTCATCGTCGGATAGAGCGCGTAGTTCTGGAAGACCATGGCGATCGAACGGTCACGCGGATGCACGTCGTTCACACGCTTTCCGCCGATCATGAGATCGCCTTCGCTGACGGCCTCGAGGCCGGCCGTCATTCTGAGCAAGGTCGTCTTGCCGCAGCCCGACGGTCCGAGCAGGACCACGAATTCGTGGTCCTCGATTCGGAAGGAGATGTCGCGCATGATCGTGACGGCACCGAAGGACTTGCCGATATTCTGATATTCCACGGTCGCCATCGGTCGTTACTCCCTTGTTCGTTTCGGCCGGCCGTCGCGGCAGCTCTGTCTCAATACTTCTGCCGCGTCGGCGTGATGACGATTTCCTGGACGATCGCGCGTTGCGGCAGCCGATAGGCGTCGAGGATGAGGTCCGCGACGATTTCCGCTGAAATACCGCCGCCGATCGCCGCCTTGTTCGCCTTGTAATTGGCAAGAGTGGTCTCGTCCTTCACGTGGTCCAGCACCTCCGTTTCGATGATGCCGGGGGAGACGACGATGACGCGCACGTCGTGCGGCGCCAGATATTCGCGCAGACTTTCGGACACCGCGTGGACGAAGAACTTTGTGCCGCAATAGACCGTATGGTCCGGGTAGACCTTGCGTCCGGCGATCGAGCTCATCATCACCAGCGTTCCCTGCTTCCGCCCGATCATACCGGATAGCACCGCATGCACGCTGTTCATCACACCCTTGGTGTTGATGTCGATCATCTCGTCCCATTCTTCCGGTGCCTGACGGGCGATGTCGCCGAGCCGTGCGATGCCGGCATTGGCAAACATCATGTCGACCGGCCCGAACTTCGCCTCGGCTTCGCCGACCGCATCGGCAAGTGCGGCGCGATCGCGCACGTCCGCCTTCTTCAGAACGGCATTGGGCAAGTCCAGCGACTCGAGCCGGTCGAGCCTGCGGGCTATGAGCAGCAACGGATGGCCGGCCTTGGAGAAGGCGCGCGCAACGGCCTCTCCAATGCCGGAGCTGGCGCCAGTGATCGCTATCAGCGGTTTTTCGGGCATGGTGATCCCCTGTTTTTGCGTTTGTCCGACCGGAAGGGGCACCGCTAAGACGGCGCGCGCTTGCCGAGGCGCAATGTCGCCGCCGCATTTCGACATGCAGCGGCGCCCCATCCGGATGTGAGTCAGCCTTTCAGAACGGTTTCGACCTGCGAGGCGATGTCGTCCATCGCCTCCTTGGAGGAGCCGTAGCTGCCGGCGAAATACTTGCCGAGGCCGACGGGAATCGTATCGCTCGACAATTGCGCCCATTCCGGCAAGTCCGGTTCCGAGCCCATGTATTTGTCGATCGTCTCGCGGACGACCGACAAGTGACGGGTCGTGCCGGCGCCGACGCGGGCATTGGCCTTGACGCGCGGGTCGTCATAGACCGAGGCGCGGGTGGGGCCGGTGCCGCCGCCGAGCGTAGTGATGAGG
Organism: Sinorhizobium sp.; assembly: GCF_059070375.1. Classification (NCBI taxonomy): domain Bacteria; kingdom Pseudomonadati; phylum Pseudomonadota; class Alphaproteobacteria; order Hyphomicrobiales; family Rhizobiaceae; genus Sinorhizobium; species Sinorhizobium sp. The sequence goes on along the minus strand of NZ_JCACWC010000005.1, from coordinate 10,677 downwards.
GCCTGCGTGTCGGCGCAGGTGGCCCATTGCATGAAGATCCAAGCCGCATCCGGGCTTTTCGAATATCTGGACACCGCCAGCGACGAGCCGCCCTGGTGGCCGGTACCGGGGATTTCGCCGTAGCCGCATTCTTCGGGCTTCCTGAGCGCGGCCGGCTGCGGCGGGACGACCGCCTCGCAGAGGCCGGAAACTTTGGTCTGGCTGGCATCGTCGAAATAGGGAAAGAACTCGCCCCAGGAGAGCATGGAGGCGGCAACCCCCTGAGCGATCGCCTGGCCCTGGCCGTCCCAGGTCCACTGGTCGACACCCGGCGGCATGGTTTCCTTGAGCCTGGTGTAATAGTCGAGCGCGGCGATGCCCCGTTCGTCGTTGCCGACGAACTTCTTGTCGGCATTGAAGATCGAGCCGCCATTTCCCCAGAGCATGGAGGTCCACTCACACTCCAGCGCATAGTGGCCCGACTTCATCTGCCCTGCATAGCCGTAGAGGTTCGGCCCCATTTCCTTCGTGATGGCGGCGGAATTGTTCAGCAGGTCCTCGAACGTCGTCGGCGCCTTGAGACCGAGCTTTTCGTAGATGTCCTTTCGGTAGATCATGATGAAGATGGGAATGTCGTAGGGAACGCCAACCCAGCGATCCTCATACTTGGCGATGCCGTCGACGAGCGCCGGCATGAAATCGTCGATGTTGTAGTTCGGCATGGCGAGGTCTGGCTTGTCCTGAAGCTGCTCGCGCGGATCGAATACGTCCTGGCTGAAGGATGCCGACCAGCTCTGGTCGATGTAATAGAGATCGTAGGTTCCGAGCGAAGAGGCCACGTCGAGCGTCAGCTTCTGCAGAACCTGTTCGAGCGGCAGGACTTCGATCTCGACCCTGATACCGGTCGCTTCCTCGAAATATTTCTTCAGCTGCGAGTTGATGGCGTTCGACGGCGGAGTGGATTCCGTGGCAAGCTTCAACGTCGTTCCCGCAAAGGGCTTGGCGACGTCCTTGAGCCAGGAGATCACCTCGGCCGACGGCTGAAGCTGTTCCTGGGCGAGCGCCCTGCTTAGGCCGAAGGGGCGGTTGCCGAAACCCATTCCGAGCGCGGTTGCGCCGAGGCCGAGCGTGCCGGCGGCGCGCAGGAAGCTGCGGCGGTCGATCTGGCCGCGGACGAAGCGGTCGGTCACAGACGCGAGATAAAACTTTCTGTCTTTCTCTTTCATGTCTTCCTCCTCTATCGGCGCCGGAAATGGCCCCGATCTCTCCTGTTGTCGGCGCGAGCGCCGCATTCTCACTGCTTCAGCGAACCCATCGTCAGGCCACGGACGAGGTGGCGTTGAACGAGCAGGATCACGACGAAGGCGGGCACGATCGCCGCTGCCCCGAGGGCGGCCATGTTGCCCCAGGCCGTTCCGATCGATGTCACGAAGGTCGACGACACGACCGGCACGGTCTTCAGCCCGGTCTGCGTCAGGGTCAGGACGAAGAGAAACTCCGTCCACGAGAAGATGAAGCAAAGTACGGCGGTAGCGGCGATGCCGCCCTTGGCCATCGGCAGCACGATGCGTCGGAAGATCGTCCAGCGCGACGCGCCGTCGAGCAGCGCGCTCTCGTCGATCTCCGCCGGTATGTCGTCGAAGAAGCTCTTCAGAAGCAGTACCGCCAGCGGCAGGTTCATGAGACCGTGCACGAGGATGACACCCGTATAGGTATCGAGCAGGTTGAACTGCTTGAATATGAAGAACATCGGGATCGCCACCGCTACCGGCGGCATCATGCGGGTCGACAGCACCCAGTTGACGAATTCATGGCGGCCGCGGAAATGCATGCGCGACAGTGCATAGGAGGCAAGTGTCGCGACCACGATCGCCAGCACAGTCGAGCAGGATGCGACGACGATCGAATCCCAAAGGCGCGGCCCCATGTAGAAGTTGCCGCCACCCGGCGTTACGGCTTCCTGGCTGCCGAAGCCGAAACCCAGCGATATGCCGAAGACTTGCTCGAAATTCCTCACGGTCGGCTGGAAGCCGAAGAAAATCGGTGGCCAGTTGAAGATGTCCTTTGCGTCGCGGAAGGCGACCGATGTCCAGAAATAGATCGGGAAGAAGAAGGCTCCGACGACGAGCCAACCGGCAATGGTGCGCAGCGTGCGGGCGAAAGCGCTCTGATGCATGTTACCACCTCACCTTTGCAACGCGGATGAATGTGTTGGCAATGACCATGACGATGACCAGGCTCGTCAGACTCAGCGTGGCGCCGTAGCCCCACTTCAGGAACGAGAAGGTCTGCTGCCAGGCATAGAGGCTGACCGTATAGGTGGCGGTGCCTGGCCCGCCCGAGGTCATGACGAAGACGTAGTCGAACACGCGGAAGAGGTCGATGCCGCGCAGCAGCACCGCGACAGCGATGACGCGCGACATCATCGGCAGCGTCAGCCGGCGGAACATCTGCCAGGACGATGCGCCGTCGATCATCGCCGCCTCGTAAGGCTCCGCCGGCAGCGAGCGAAGCCCGGCCAGGAAGATCAGCACCATGAACGGCGTCCATTGCCAGACTTCCGCGATCAGAACCCCGATCAGCGCGAGCGAGGACGTGGCAAGCATCGGCGTCGCCTTGTCGAGCAGGCCGACGAGGCCCAGCAGATAGGAGAGCGCCCCGAACTGCGAATCCTCCATCAGGAGAAACATCATGCCGGCAATGGCGGGGGGGATGACCAGCGTCATAGAAAGCACCGCGCGCAGCATCCCGAAACCCGGCAGTTCGGCGTCGAGGAGAAGCGCGATCGCCATGCCGAGGACGATTTCGATCGTCAGGGCCACGGCGAAATAGAGGAACGTGACACCAAGTGCACCCCAGAAGCGACTGTCGTTCCAAAGTTGAATCCAGTTGTCGACGCCGACGAACTTGAGTCCTCGGCTCTTCGGCACGAATTCGTGGAAGCTCAGCCAGACATTGTAGATGAACGGATAGATAGTGAAGACGGCGAGCAGCGCGACAAGCGGCAGGAGCCACGGCCACGGCGAATCCGAGATCGCGATGCGTTTTACCTGTGCAATCGACATTGCCTTCTCCTCCCACGGACGCCAGTCGCGGCGGTAACCCGCCCTGGTCCGTCCCCTCCGACAATTCGACGGTGCGGAACACCGTCGTCCCCTCGTGCGCCCGCTTTCCCCGGAAGCGGTCCTAGCCTGCCGCGCGCGCCGCCTCGCCGCTGCGGCGCCGTTCCTGCATGTATCTGTCGAGCGCCTCTATCTCCTCGCTCGTCATCCGCAGTCCCGACTTCGTGCGCCGCCAGACTGCGTCGGCAGCCGTCAGTGCAAACTCGCGCTCCATCAGGAAGATGATTTCCGCCTCGGTCATGGAGCCGCCGAAGTCGCGGCCGAGATGGGCGCGCTCCCGTGCCTTGCCGAGAATGCCGCGTGCCTCCAGTCCGTAATGACGCACCAGTCGGCGCGCCTCCCGCCAGGTGAGATAGGGATGCTCTGAGAGAATGGATCTTGCGAGATCGTCGGCCGTTCCAACCGGAAAGGCGCCACCCGGAAGCGGCTGCGCCGCCGTCCAGCCCCGCTGCCTGTTCCACTCGGGAAAGACCGTCGCGAGCTGTTCCAGGACATCCTCGGCCAGGCAGCGATAGGTGGTGATCTTGCCGCCGAAGATGGAGAGTAACGGCGCCTGCGCTTCCGGCCGATCGAGCTCCAGCACGTAATCGCGCGTCGTCTCCTGCGCGTCGGCCGCGCCGTCATCGAACAGAGCGCGCACGCCGGAATAGGTCCAGACGACGTCGGCTGCGGAAAGATCGGCACGGAAATAGGACGATGCTGCGGTCAGCAGGTAATCTATCTCCTCCGCCGACGCGGTGACCTCTTCGGGAGCGTGCCTGTAATCCCGATCGGTCGTGCCGATGAGGGTGAAATCCTCCTCATAGGGAATAGCGAAGAAGATGCGGCCGTCCGGATTCTGAAAGATATAGCAACGGTCGTGCTCGTAGAGCTTCCTGACGACGATGTGACTGCCCTGAACCAGGCGTACGCGGCCCGCCGCACCGACGCCCGCGACCTCGGACACGATCCTGTCGGCCCAAGGGCCCGCGGCGTTGACGAGGGCGCGAGCCGTCGCTTCGCTCTTCAGGCCGGTCTCGGCATCTTCGAAAGTCAGCCTCCAGAGACCGCCTTCGCGGCGAGCGGCGACGCAGCGTGTACGCACCCTGATGTCGGCGCCTCTCATCGCCGCATCGCGCGCATTGAGTACGACGAGTTGGTTATCCTGCACCCAGCAGTCGGAATATTCGAACCCAACTGACGAGACGTCGCGCAGCGGCTCCCCTGCAGGGTGGTTCCTCAGCCGCACGGTCTGCGTTGCCGGCAAGAGCTTGCGCCCGCCCAGATGATCGTAGAGGAACAGGCCGAGCCGCAGCAGCCAGGCGGGACGCAATCCCTTGCGGTGCGGCAACACGAAACGCAGCGGCCAGATGATATGCGGCGCGATTCCCCAGAGCCGCTCGCGCTCTTCCAGAGCATGGCGGACCAGTCGAAACTCGTAGTGCTCCAGGTAGCGCAGGCCACCATGAATGAGTTTGGTGGAGGCCGAGGATGTGGCCGAACCGAGATCGGATTGTTCGGTGAGCAGGACCCTCAGACCGCGGCCAGCCGCATCGCGGGCGACGCCTGCTCCGTTGATGCCGCCGCCGATAATGGCAATGTCGAAGGCCGCTCCCTTCATGCCGCGTCCCTCCCCGACCGGGCGTCGAGGATGTGGTTCGCAACCTCGACGAAGCCGTGACCTCCCTCGCGGGCCGCCACATAGGCCGGCTCCGCCTCGATGCGACCTTTGAAGGAGAGCACGTTCGCAACGCCACAGGCATTGGGGAAGAAGCCGAACATAGGCGCATCGTTCGGGCTGTCGCCGACGAAAACGATCGTCTCGCGCTCGCTGTCGATGTCGACGCCCAGAATGTCGGCGGCGAAGCGACGCGTCGTGGTCAGCTTGTCATAGGCGCCATACCAGCCGTTGACATGGATGGAAGAGATCTTGGCGACGGCACCCTCCTCCTCGAAGATGCGCTTGATCCGGTCCACCTCCGATGCCGGGAGCGCCGGCACGTCCTCGCAAAAATCGATGGCGAGATCGGCCTCTCGGTAGAGCTGATCGGCAGAGACCGCTGCGCCGCGCACTTCCGCGAGGATACGGGCGCTCACCTGGCTGAGCTTCTCGCGGTCGGCGGCACGCTGGGCTTCGGCGATAGCGAAGCGGCGGTGCATGCGATGCTCCGTCTGGTCGTAGGCGAAATAGAAGGCGCCATTTTCGCCGACAACTCCCGCGACCGGCCACATGCGGGCGATCATGTCGCACCAGCCGGCCGGTCGCCCTGTAATCGGGGCAACGGCAACGCCCGCCTCGGCCAGGCGCTCGACGGCGTCGTAAGCGGCGGCCGGCAGCCGGCCTTCGTTGGTCAGTGTGTCGTCGATGTCGGCAAAGAGCACCTTGATCCGGGCGGCGACATCGATAGGCATCTCGGCAACCGCGCGCATCGCCTCACGCCTCCCCGGCGGCGAAATCATCGAGGATGCCCGCGTCGGCGGCGATATCGAGGAAGGTGTAACGGTTGCGCATCTCTCGGCAGTGCAGCACGGCCTCCCGGTAGGTATCGGCCGGCAGCCCGAGGTCGGCCGCCGTCATCGGGCCGCCGGCATCCCGTAGAAGTCTCTCCATCTCGGCCACCGGCAGAGCGAAAGCCTCCAGCTCCCGGCGCAGCGTCGGCCAGAGTTCGGAGAGCTTTTCGTTGATCTCGCCGGCGGAAGCTGCATCGAAAATCTTCGGCTGGATTTCGGCGTAGCACTGGGCGGCGATGTCGTCGCCCATACGCCGGGCCATCTCGGAAGGGTCGATCTTCGTGGGGCGGACGACCGGCGGCTTGTCGCTGTCGAGGAAGATGCGCTGCAGCCGCGCCATGGTCAGCGTTGCTACCCCCACCTGCTGGCCGTGCAGCGTGCCCGGATGATTTTCGCCGGCAAAGCAGTCGATATAGTGAGATATCTGATGCTCGCCCATCGAGCCGTGGTTCGACATTCCGGTGAAGGAGACCCCAAAGCCGCAAAGCGTCAGGACGCGATGAAGGTAGCCGTTGGCCTCGATGCGACCTTCGGCAATGCCCGCCGCACGCGCGTTCAACGCCCGCTCGTCGGCACCCTGGAGGATATAGGGTACGCTGGAATAGAGACTGCCCGTCAGCCGGTGGGACATCCACCAGTCGATTTGCGCGACAGAGCGCACGAGGCAATCGGCGAAACCGGCCGCCGAGAGATAGCGAGGCGCCGCGGCAGTGACCGCGAGATCGACGAAAAAGCCGGCCGGCGCATGCGAGGGAAGCGAGACCTTCAGGCCGTTTTCCAAGGTGATGGAGGCAGTCGTGGAAGTATAGCCGTTCATCGAGGCGGCCGTCGCGAACACGGCGTATCGGCGATTGGTGCGCCCGGTGACGAATTTGCAGAGGTCGTTGATCGTGCCGGAACCCACCGCGATTACGGCATCCGCCCCTGAAAGCCTTTCGGTCAACGCGCTCACGGCACCCATATCCGCATGCGGATGGTCAAGAATGACCGCATCGACCGGACCGAGGCTCTTCAGCGCGGATGCGACGCGCCCGCCCATCGCATCCCAGGTGGCTGCGTCGGATACCACCGCATAGCGTTCGCCCAAGCCGAGGCTGGCGACGAGATCGGCCTCGGCTCCGTCCAGCGATTCCGCAATGGCGATCTTCTCGTAGGGAACGCTAGCCGGCCTACCCGTTTCGGGGTTGATCCAATTCCCGGCAAGAATGTCGTCGATGAGGACCGCCCAGCCTCCTTCGGGCGCACATGCGGCGGTGTTCTGCTGGCTTGCCGTTTCCATACCTTCGTTCCGCGCTCTCAATCTCGTAGCATGTGACAACATGAATTGGCATATGTCAATACACATGCCAGAGATGATTGACAAATGCCACCAGGCTCTGCCAGATAGCGCCATGGCAAGGGAAAAGACTTCCGGCAGGACCGGCGAGGAAACCACGGCGGGGATACCCACCGAGTTCGATGATGCGGTGATGTGGGCCGCCTGGCTCTACTATGCCGACCAGATGACGCAGAGCGAGATCGCCAAGCAGCTCAACGTATCGCGAGCCACCATCGTCAATTACCTGCAGGAGGCACGCGAGCGCGGCATCGTCTCCGTGAACATCAACCCCAAGGCCGGCGGCCGCACCAGCGTCGCCCGCGCGCTGATGGAGAAGTTCGGCCTTCAAGGCGCCTTCGTCATCCCGAACGGTGACGAGGAGAGCCTGTCGCAGCGGCTCGGCGAAGCCGGCGCGCGCGTGTTGGCCGACCAGATCGAGGACGGCGATACGATCGGCGTCGCCTGGGGGCGCACCGTACTCGCCGTCGCAGACCGCATTTCCCTGACGCGCCCTGTCGGAAATCTTACCGTGGTGCAGGTCTCCGGCAGTTCGACCGGCGAGCCCAACTTCTCGCCCGAACTCTGCACCTCCCTGCTTTCGAACCGCATCCACGCCCGCTGCGTCAACCTTTTGGCGCCTGCCGTTCTGTCGACGCGCGAGCTGAAGGCGGCGTTGCTCAACGAGCCGGTGCTGAGGAAGCAGATGGATCTGGTGCATTCGACCAACCGCATTCTCTTCGGCGTCGGCGACATCGGCCCGAAGAGCACGGTGCGGGCCTCTGGCATCGCAAGCCGGGAGGAGATAGACGACTATGTCGCGCGCGGTGCCACGGCCGTGATTATCGGTCGCTTCATCGATGCGCATGGTGCCGCGATCGGCGGAGACCACGATGAAAGGATGGTCGGCATTTCGCTCGACGAGCTGAAGCAGGTGGCGAGCCGCATTTGCGTGGCCGGAGGCGCGGTCAAGATCGCCGCGATCACCGCCACGCTCGAAGCCGGCTACGCCACCCATTTCGTAACCGACATCGCCACGGGAGAGGCGTTGCTGGCGAAGTGATCAGGGCGACCCCGGTCGTCCGGTGCGGCTGATCTCGGCCGGGAGGAAGGGCCAATGCGTGTGGTGCGGTCTAAGGAGGACCGCATGGTGTTGAGCCGTGGAGGAGGTGCGCATGCAGCTGGACGAACGCTATGTCATCGGCTTGGATTCATCGACCCAGTCCGTCAAGGCCATCGCCTGGACAGCGGACGGCACACCCCGTGCCGAGGGCCGCGCGCCGCACCGCATCTCGACGCCGCATCCGCTCAAGGCGGAGCAAGATGCCGAGGACTGGTGGTCGGCCGCCTGCCAGGCGCTGTCATCACTCATGCGCCAGATCGATCCGGCCCGGGTCGACGGTATCGCGATTTCGAACCAGCGCGAAACGATGGTCCTGCTCGGCCGGGACCGAAAGCCGCTCAGCCCGGCAACCCTCTGGCTCGACCGCCGCGCGCAGGACGTGGTTCAGCTGCTCGCGGACGAATTCGGCGCCGAGCGGCTGCATGCGACCTCGGGCAAGCCGGTCGACACCATTCCCTGCGTGTATCGCCTTTTCTATTATCGGCAGTATGAGCCGGAAATGCTGGACCGCGCGGCGCAGATCCTGAGCGTACATGATTACCTGACTCAGAAGCTGACTGGCGAGGCCGCTGCAAGCTGGACCAGCGGCGATCCCTTCGGGCTCCTCGATATCGAGACGAAGCAATGGTCCCGCGCGATTCTCGACCACCTCGGCATTCCGCTCGCCAAGCTGCCGCCGCTTTACCGGCCCGGTACGCTGATCGGCGAGGTAACCGCGGATGCCGCGGCGGCGACGGGCCTCGCCGCGGGGGTGCCGGTCTATGCCGGCGGCGGCGACGGCCATTGCGCCGGCCTGGGAGTCAATGTGATCAAACCGGGCGTCGTCTATCTCAATCTCGGCACGGCCGTCGTCGGCGGTTGCTGGACCCCGACGCGCAAGCTCAGCCGGTACTGGCGCACCCTGGTTTCGCCGAGCGGCGAAGGCTATCTGCTCGAAAGCTGCCAGCGCGCAGGCGCCTATTTCGTCAACTGGCTGCTGGACACCTTCGCCGGAGGACGATCGGATCCCTCAATTTTTGAGAGGCTCGAAGCGGACGCGGCCAGCCTGAGTGTCGGCTCCGGTGGCGTCACCGTCTGCTCCTACCTCATGGGCTGCATGGACCCGCACTGGGACGCGGATGCCCGCGCAGCCTTCACCGGCATGGGTCCTGAGACGGGCATGGGCCATCTCTACCGTGCCTCGATGGAAGCCATTACCCTGGAATTCGTCCGGTCCCTGCGCGAGATGAGATCGATGGGCGTATTGGCCGACCGGATCTTCGTCATCGGCGGCGGCGCCGGCAGCCCGCTTTGGCGGCAGATGATCGCGGATGCCAGCGGACTGCCTGTCATTCGCAGCCTTTCCGACGAGGCCTCCGCACTCGGCGCCGGGATGTCCGCTGCCGTCGGCGCCGGCTGGTACGGGCATTTCAGCGAGGCCGCCGACGCCATGTCGCGCCTCGCCGAACAGGTCGAACCGCGCCCAGCCACCGCCGAAGCATGGGCGGCACTGTCCCGCCGGCAGGCAAACCTCTACCACGCGATCCGCCACCTCGACCATGCCGATAACGGCGCCTGACCCATTTTGTGTTGACGACAGTTGGTCGTGAGGCATCGCAGAAACGCGCGGACCTTTCCGACACGCTTGAATTATCCCTGCGAATCGCCACCTGATCACTCGGGCGCGACTCCAAACGCTGGAGTTGCAGAAGGAAGGGGCTGTCATGGGCGGTATGGATATCGCAGTCGTCGCATTCGTCGTTGTCGTGATCCTCGTGCTCTTTGCCGGGATCAAGACGGTGCCGCAGGGCTACCGCTATACGGTCGAGCGTTTCGGCCGTTACACGAGGACGATGGAACCGGGGCTTAATCTCATCGTCCCCTTCATCGATCGCATCGGTTCCAAGCTGAGCGTGATGGAGCAGGTGCTCGACGTTCCGACGCAGGAGGTCATCACCAAGGACAATGCGAGCGTGTCGGCGGATGCGGTCGCCTTCTATCAGGTCCTGAACGCCGCACAGGCGGCCTATCAGGTCGCCAATCTGGAAAACGCGCTCCTCAACCTGACGATGACCAACATCCGCTCCGTCATGGGCTCGATGGATCTGGACGAACTCCTGTCGAACCGCGACACGATCAACGATCGATTGCTCCACGTCGTGGACGAGGCCGCCAATCCCTGGGGCATCAAGATCACCCGCATCGAGATCAAGGACATCGCGCCGCCGAAAGACCTGGTCGACGCCATGGCCCGGCAGATGAAGGCGGAACGCGAGAAGCGCGCACAGGTGCTCGAAGCGGAGGGCTCCAGAAATGCGCAGATCCTGCGTGCCGAAGGCGCGAAGCAATCGGCGATCCTCCAGGCCGAAGGACAGCGCGAGGCCGCCTACCGCGAGGCGGAGGCGCGCGAGCGACTGGCCGAGGCGGAGGCCAAGGCGACCCGGATGGTCTCTGAGGCGATCGCAGCCGGCGACGTGCAGGCGATCAACTATTTCGTGGCGCAGAAATATACCGAGGCCCTTGCCGCGATCGGAACGGCGAGCAACCAGAAGATCGTCCTGATGCCGATGGAAGCCTCGTCGCTCATCGGCTCGCTCGGCGGCATAGGCGCGATCGCGAAGGAGGTCTTCGGTGAAGGCACCGCGTCCTCCCCGCGCCAGCGCCAGTCC
>NZ_JCACWC010000004.1:345000-411137 GCF_059070375.1 Sinorhizobium sp. | reverse complement strand
GGCGATCAAGGTTTGGACCATTGATGACATAGATGGGCTTCCTCACTGACAGGCCTTCCCTTTTGCCAGGCCACTGTCGAACGCGAGCCGAAAACCCGCGTTCGAACAGGTAGTATCAGAGGGTAACGCCGATCGAGCGGCGATCCTGTAGCGATAGCAGTAACTGCGGTGGCAGAGAAACGATCCGCCCTTCAGAACCTGCTCTCCGTGCGAGACGGCGAGTTCGTTGCGTTGCTTCGCCGAGCGCCGAACAGAGCGAATCCGCCAAGGATCCGACGTCCACTCCCAGACGTTCCCCGCCAAGTTGTATAGGCCGGCAGCATTTGGTCTTCCCCACGTCACCGGTGCTGTTCCGTAGTGACCGTCGCCGCATGTGTTCTTGCTGGGAAAGCTTCCCTGCCAGATGTTGCAAAGCGCCTCTTCTTCGCCGTGTATCTCGTCGCTAGGCTCATCCTCACCCCAGGGAAAGCGAGCCTCTGGTCCCCCGCTGCGCGCCGCGTGCTCCCATTCCGCTTCCGTTGGCAGCCTCGCATGAGCCCACAGCGCAAAAACCCGAGCATCCCGCTGCGACACGTGTACCACCGGATGGTCCTCGCGACCGCTCAGGTTGCTCCCGGCTCCCTCGGGCCTACACCAAGCCGCATTATCAATCTTAACCCACCAAGGAACTTGCCTGCTTCTTTCGGCCGCTCGGCCAAAGTCAGAGAGCAGGCCAGCGAAGACGTAGCTCCAACCGTATTCTTCCGCTTCCGTCTTATAGCTTGTCTCACTGACGAACCGGGCAAAGCGCGCATTTGTCACAGCGCAGGTGTCTAGCCCGAACGCGGCGAGGTTAACCGATCGCTGAGGGCCTTCACCATCTTCAGGTATCTCGGGTCTGGCTGTACCCACAAGGCTCTTGCCGCCGGCGAACCAGACGATCTTTTGATCGTCTTTCGAGGTTGCAGGTATCTCTACAGCGTCGATAGCACTTGAGGCCCTCGCTTTTTTACTGGGCGGGCGGCAACAGTTCACGGCGCTGCTCATCGGACAGGTTGCACTTCAAGGAAAGCTTCTAACTCGAAGCGTGCGAAGAGCTCGCGCGGCGCATCATTCTCTAGCATCCGTGCCACCATCAGCTTGGCCATCCGAGTTTCTGCTTCAGGATCCAGTAACGGTGTCAGTTGCTCTGGATCCGCGCTGAGATCGAACAACCGGGTCCTGCAATCGATCTGCACGCCCGGTCCCTGTCGATTGTAGACCGGTGACTTTTCCGTTGCACGGGTGCGGAGCACTGAAACCCCCTTTGTGAAGGAGAAGGGCGACACCAGTTCGGCATCTCGCAGCTCATCTACCGAAAACAGGCTTTTTATGTGCGTAGGCATCAGTGTGTATTGGTAGAGGTTCTTCGCAAGGATGTCCGGAGGGTACCGCAGATAGACATACCGCCCATCAGTGGCGTTGATCGATGAGCCGTGCTGCCCGAACAGCGCCACCTCGCGCAACTCATGTATGTCGGCCCCTTCCGGATCCATCAGCAGACGTACCAAAGAATGCCCTTCGACTTCCTGGGGAACGGCCTCGCCGAATAGTTCGAGGAACGTCGGCATCAGATCGATCGTCTGCGTGAGGGCACCGCAACGTTTGCCCGCGTTCGAGGCGCAGCCAGGGTGCCAGATGAACAAGGGTATATGGGCGATTTCGTTGTAAAACGGTAGAACGAGCTTGCCCCAAAGATCATGCTCTCCAAGAAGAAGGCCGTGATCGGTGGAGAGCACGAGTGCCGTATTATCCCAGAGATCATGTTCATCGAAATAGTCGAGCAGGCGTCCGAGTTGCCGGTCGCAATGCTCCAGCGTTGCCGCGTAGTTTGCTTGAATCTCAGCTATCTCTTCCGGGGTGTCGTCAACACGTCCGTAAGGAGCATGATCGTAGATCCGCCCTTCATACGCAGTGACGTAATTCTTTCGGAACTCTTCGGTAATTGTGAAGGGCTCGTGGGGATCGAAGCTCTCAACTTGCAAGAACCAGTTGTCGGCCTTTTGGTTGACTCGTAAGAACTCGAGGCCGGCATCGAAGGTTTTGACTGCTGGGTAGTCGGCGTAGCTCTTCCGGAATTCGCGGTTGGTTAGATCGACCCGATGCTTGTTCCTTCTCGACACTCCGACTTGCTTGGGATGATACGTCGCCTCCCACTTTGCTACGTCAGGCTCTACGATACCCTTCCATTGGTCGGCCTCCTGGCCCCGAATGAGCTCGGCGCTGTCGAACCTGGTGTGGTACGTAGCGCCACCATCTTCCCAGTAATGAGCGTGATCGGTCGCAAGGTGACAGTAGACGCCTTTGTTGGCGCCAAGGATTTCCGTAAATGAGTTGTCGAAGGGTTCCATCGGTCCCCACGACCTATGCAGGAAGTTGTGACGGCCCGTTTGGAGTTCTCGCCGGGCAGGCATGCAAGGAAGGCTGCCAACGTAGTGATTGTCGAATGTGATAGCGCGGCGCGCCAACCGATCGAAGTTTGGCGTCCTGACACCTTTACCACCGTAGGCAGATAGTGCCCGTCGGTTCAGTGTGTCGAAGAGGACAAAAACGGCTCTCATGTCTGCTCCTTTTGCGACCTGCGGTTCATGATCCGTGGCAGCAGCGGCAACAACAGAAAGCCGAGTGTCAGGACCGAAATGACTTGCGTGATGCTGCCGGAGAGCAGCCGGGGGACGCTGTAGTTGCTCAGTATGAGCGCCGTTCGCAGATTCTCTTCGAATGGCAGGCCAAGCACGAACCCGATCACGAAGGGGGCAACTGGGTAGCGGTAGATGCGCATGAAGAAGCCGAGTACGCCGAAACCGATCATCACCCACACGTCGAACATGTTTGAACGGATGGAGTAGGCGCCGACGATGCTCAGCACCATCACCACGCCCATCAGAAGAGGCTCTGGAATGCGTAGCATCCGGGAGAAGAGGTGAGCTCCCAAAAAGCCGCCAACCAATAGCAGTAGATTGATGACGATCAGGGATTCATACATGCCGTAGAGCGCGACCTGGCTTCGGAGAAGAGACGAGTTCCCGTCTGAACCCCATGGATCAGAAAGGTAGACATCATCACCGCGGTGACGGAGTCACCGGGTATTCCGAGCGCCAGGGTCGGTATGAGTGCCCCTCCAGTAACGGCGTTGTTGGCGCTTTCGGATGCGATAAGTCCGTCCGGTTCGCCCTTGCCGAAGTTTTGCTTGTGACGGGACGAGCGGGCGGCCCAGCCGTACGCCATGAAGGATGCGATTGCTGAACCCGTGCCAGGAAGTGAGCCCACGAATGTACCTATAAGCGACGATCGCAGCAGGTTCCCGCTCCGGTGCCCTAGTTGCGACAGTGACGGGAAACGAAATCCTACGACGATAGAGCCGCTATCAACGGCCACTGCTCGTCCCGTCGCCCTCACGAGCACTTCAGCCAACGCAAACATCCCAACGACGACGGCAATGAGGCTGAACCCGGCACTGAGTTGGAAAAAGCCGAAAGTCATTCGGGAGCTGCCGGAGATGGGGTCGGTTCCGACCATCGCCGCGACCATTCCAGCCATTCCGCAGATGAGACCCTTTGATGTGCTGTCTGCCGACACGGTAGCAATGCAGCTCAATGCCATCAGGATCAGCGCGGTCGTCTCTGCGGGGCCAAAACGAAGCGAAAACGCTGCAAGTGGAGGGGCCGCCACCATAAGCACAATAACAGAAAGCAGTCCCCCTATGACAGAGGCGATGGTCGCCCAACCCAAGGCGACGTCCGCTCGCCCCTGCTTCACCATCGGGAAGCCTTCATAGGCAGTGGCCGCGGAAGCCGCCGTTCCCGGCGTATTTATAAGGATCGCGGATATCGCGCCACCGAAGGTCGAGCTGCAGTAGATCGCCAACATCAGCGCAATGGCGGCGGTAGGCTCCATGGAAAACGTGAAGGGCAATGCGAGCGTGACGCCTAAAGTCGGCCCGAGTCCAGGCAGAGCACCAATTACCACTCCCACGGCAACGCCTACGATGATTGCTATCATCACGTCGAAGGAGAGGAGCAGCCAGAAAGCCTCTGTCGCAGCTTCCATTTGTCAAATCCTCGAGAAGAAAGCAGGAGTTGGGAGGCTAAGGTCGATTACGAAAGTGAACGCGGCCCAGATAATCAGCGCGGATACAGCCGAGAGCGCCACTAGCGGCAACGCGCGCTTGAAGCCCAGCAACCAGGCGGTCAACGCGACAACCAACAAGGACGCGGCGGCGAAGCCTGCGGTTTTGAGGAGCGCTGTGGCAAGTATGAGCACGAGCAAAACGGCGCCCGCTATTTTCCACCCACGGTTGTCCGGCAGTTCGTCCTTGGGCGAGCCGCACCCATGCCTGAGTTCGAGAAATGCGTTCGCTATCGTGACGGCGCCGATAAGGACCAACAGAAGCTGAGGAACTCCAGCAGATCCGAAGCGGTCGCGGCCCAGCGTGGTCTGGGACGCGTCCAAGCTTGCGTAATACACCGTTCCCACCAGGACTAGCGTGAACACATGCGGAAGATAGCGCGCGATTCTTGCCATGGCCGAATATCCAAATCTGCTCCGCCAGGGAGGGACATCATGATGCCGTGCGCTTACTGCGCTTTCAGACTGAAGCGTTCGATCAGTTGGCCAAACTGCTCATAGCCGTCACGAACGAACTTCTCGAATTCCGCCCCGTCCTGGTAGTCCAGCCGCGTGTTGAGAGCGGCCAAACTCTTCTGGAAATTCTCGGTCTTGGTGGCCTTCCCGCACGCATCCCTGAGCTGCGCCAAGACATCCTTCGGTAGTCCGGCAGGGGCAAGAAGACCGAACCAGGATGAGAACGACAGTCCGTCATAACCGAGCTCCTTGAATGTCGGGGCGTCTGGCAAGCTCGGGAGGCGTTCATCACCGAACACTGCGACGACGTCGAGCTCAAACTGGGCGGCGTTGTTCGCGGGCGCAGAATGAAAATGGGCGGTCTCGCCAGCAATGTACCTGGCTGCGGTCGCTGAGTCGCCGTTTATCTGTGTCATCTCAAGCCCGAGAACATCGTTCATGGCGAGCATAGAGATTTGGGGGATGCCCCCCGGAACTGCGACAAAGACGAGCTCGCCGGGCTTTTCCTTCGCGGCTGCCACTACGTCGCCGACTGTCTTGAATGCTCCACCTTTCTTCGCCATCAGCACGTTGGTGTCGTTGCTTACACGGCAAATGAAGTCAAAGGAGTCTGTGGTATAAGGCACGTTCTGCAGCCATGGTTGCAGGGAAATGGGGCCGAGCGCCGTATACAGAAGCGTGTACCCGTCTGCGTCGCTGGCCGCGACCGATGCTGTTCCCACCGCTCCGCCGGCACCAGTCTCATTACGAACGACTGCGTTCTGGCCCAGGACGTTCGCCATCTCTTGCGCAAGAAGTCGTCCGACTGCGTCGGTACTGCCTCCGGCGCTGAAGGGAACCACGACGTTCAACGGTTTTGTTGGATAGTCCTGTGCGCTGGCGGACGCCACGAGTGCGACGAGCGAAGCTGCAGCCATCAGGCCGGTCTGCAAGGTTCTCATTTCTTCCTCCCGAGAGCCTCATGTCCTCTGCATGGGCTGAAACTTCTTTATCAGCGCTCCGATGATGTTTAAAATGCTAGAACGCGATTGTGCGATCAGAGATATTTATCGCCAGCATCAACTCAGGACACGACGTAGGACTACCTTGCTGACTACTCGAAATACCTTGGTGACGTTTCTTGCGGTTGCACAAGAACAAAGCGTGCACGGCGCCGCACGCGCTCTGAACATGACCCAGCCCGCAGTCACGCGCCAGATCCAGGGACTCGAGCGCGAACTTGGGGTGAAACTCTTCCATCGCACTGTGCATGGGGTCACGCTTACCGATGACGGCCGGCAGTTTCATACCTATGCTGAAGAGATGGTCGCAACTGCCCGAGATGCTGCGGCAGAGATAACCGAAGTTGTCCGAGGTGATCGGGGGAATTTCAACCTGGGAACTGGACCTGCTTGGACGCACAAGATTGTCCCGTCCATATTAGCCGAGCTTTGCCGGCGGTACCCTGCAGTGAGTGTCGACCTGGTGTCGCGCATCAATGATTACTATCGGCTGCTTGCTGAGGGCGAATTGGACATGCTCCTCGCTGAGATTCCGCAAGGTAAGCGTGACCATAGTCTGGTCTATGAACCGCTACTCTCGATCGAGCGCTTCATCTTCGCATCTGCCAATCATCCACTTGCTGACGAGAGTCCTGTCCATGCAGAAAACCTGCTGGAATTCCCATGGGTGGCGTTCAAGGATTCGATCTACGGACCCGCCGTCGTCGGGGAGTATTTCGATGCGAACGGACTAGCTCCGCCTGAACCGACAGTCTCGACGACCTCGGTGCATGCAGGAGTAAGAATATTGCGCAACTCGGACTATCTGATGCTGCTGCCAGGCACCCTCGTTGGCCAACTGGAGAGCCTGGGGGTCCGGCCTCTCGCGATACAAGGCAGAATCAGGGGCTACAACGCCGGTCTGATGTATCCAAAATGGGTGCTGCGACTGGGTCCCCCGGCAGCTTTCCGTGAACTGCTCCTAGAATACGTCTCGAAGCATTTCGCGCACCGGAAATAGTCTTAGCGATCACTGCCCAGATTGCCACAGCAAATCGCGTCGACGGCCAGTTCGTACCCATAAACTCCGAGCCCCGAAACGGTAGCGGTCGCCACGGGCTCTAGGAGAGATTTTGGACGTGATCCACTATGTATCGCCCCAAGGTGTACCTCGACCACCGGCCCCGAAAACATCTTCAGTGATGCGGCAAGAGCTTGCGAAGTGAAGGCATGCGCGGCAGCGTTGATCACTATTCCGAACGCCGTGTCACAAGCTTCATGAACCCAAGCCACAAGCTCGTCTTCACGGTCCGTCTGACGGAAGACGCACTGCCGATCCTTTGCTGCATGTACGCACAAGCGCTCGATATCAGCGAGCGTGGAGGCACCCCTGGCCTCCATACCCCGGCTGCCAATCCGGCCCAGGTTTGGTCCATTGAGGACGTAGATAGACTTCGACAACTGCATCTCCTTTTCCATCTACAGCTAAGCTGTTGGCATGGAGCCGAAAAATGCTACCTTGGCATTATGTGATAAGGAGCAAGCATCATCGTACCTTCGCCACTGACGCACCTCACGACCTTTCTGACCATTGTGGAGACTGGCTCCTTCCACCGAGCGGCTAAGCAACTTGGTCTCAGCCAACCCGCTGTTTCACGCCACGTCAGCTCCTTGGAAGACGAGCTTGGCGTGGAATTATTCCACAGGACTGCAAATGGCATTGAGCTGAACCGGTTTGGCGCATCGTTCTTGGGTCGGGCGCGGCAGATACAACATGCTTGGCGTTTCGGAGCAGCCGATCTCGGAGGAGACGCAAAAGAGAAAGTTGTGAACCTGCGGATCGGCGCGGGCCCTGCGTGGTCCTTCTCCATTGTTCCCGATGTAATCGTAAAGCTTCGGCGTGATTTTCCGCGGGTGAGGATCGACATCGTGACCCGTCTTGAGGAGTTCTATACCATGCTCCCAAATGGACTTCTCGACGTCCTAGTTGCGGAACTTCCAAGTTCCGAAGAAAGGGACGCGGGATTTATTTATCGGCCCGTGGCGCGCCTGGAGAGGTTAGTTTTTGCGCGAAACCTGCATCCGCTACATTCTCAGGAGAATGTTCAGCCCTCGGAACTGTCCCAGTTTTCCTGGCTCCTGTTTCACGAAACGGTGTTCTTGAGGAAGGTAGTCGACGACTACTTCCGTGAGCACGGTCTTGGCGCTCCCCGCATCTCGTTCATGACCACCTCCATACAGTCGGCGTTGGATCTGATGCTCGAGAACGACTACCTGATGCTACTTCCCGATACGTTCCTCAGAGAGGCGAATGAGCTAGGCATTAAACCGCTCCGTCTGACGTTCCCCGTTGGGAGCTACTGGGCGGGCCTCATTCATCGTCAGAGCATGCTCCGCGTCCCTGCCTTTTCAGCGTTCCAAGATCTACTGATAGAGGAGGTACGCGTCCAAAAAGGCGACGAAGCCCTTGAGGACGGATAAGTAACCCCTCTTCTACCAGGCGGTCCAGCATCGCCTTGCCTGTCTGATGTCCGCAGTTTCGGTGCCATGATGTCTTGCGCCTCATAGCAGTCGAAGCGTCAGCACGCTTTGCTGGGACCGTAACAGTCGTCGGGAATGCAGTAGCCCTGCATCGTCTCTCAGGCCTTCGACTCAGCGAGTCGCGCCGCGACCTCATTGCCAGCTCTCCGCCCCGACAGGATCGCGCCCTTCATCGTTCCGCTTACTCGTCGGCTGTCTCGGTTCGCGTCCATAGCCTCGAGGGTATGCTCTTGCAGGAGGAAGATGGGGAATGGGAGGTGCTTGAACTGCGAGACGCAGAGTGCGCCCCGAACGTTCGAGAGCTTGGCGACGACGGCCAACGGTTGAGGTTGCTGGAAGCGCGAATGGCTCAACGCGACTTGATAAGGCCAATCTTGGTTGACGTCGAGCCAGTGAAGTAGGAGTCAAATGCGATGCTGAAAGGCCCCCTTTGGAAGCGCGCCAAGGCGTTCTTCCAGCAGTTGGACGTTATCCGATCGCATAAGGGACGGCGCACCATTAGCAACGGTCCGAATTTTGGATCGATCAATCCATTTCTCGGACCGCGATTTCGAAGCCACCGCTCAATCGTCGATGCGGAAGTCGGCCTTATCCTCCAGATACACCATGGACTAGCGCCACATCCCAACCAGCCATCCTGGGCGCTTCGTGACGGAGACGGGTAGCCGAGGAACGACACTGCCCACATTCTCGATCCGATCGGGCCCGCCGAATGAAGTCCCATTTTTCTGCTCGCCGCGGTGACGCTGGCGCTGCCTGCCCGCGCTGCGGATCCGGTCGCCGGGCGCGCGACGGTTAGGCGACCTCGTGCTCTTGATCCGACACCAGATCGCGGTCGCGCAATCTCTACTTCGGCTCAGCGGCGTTACAGAGCACCAGCTACTGCAGCGGTTGATAGGGCGCCTTGAAGGCAGGCAAGCGAAAGAGGCGCTCGGCGCTGACTGACAGGGATGATGGCCGAACAATGAAGTGGAGATGGCGGCGGCCCAGAAGCCCAAAAGGGCGAATTGCAGCCGGCCCGATATGTTCCCCAGGCCCGCAACAGAGCTGATGCTAACTTGGCCAATCGAAAACAATCTTCAGCTTCCGACTCAACCATGTCATTCGCCGATAGAGCCTGCAATTTCCGGTGCTGACCCCAGAGCGGTCGCTGACCATCACTCGTGACGACGAGAACGGTGGCCGCCGCAGAGGCCGCGGCCGACCGAAGCTTATCAAAGACACACGCGCGTCTAGGAGTTCGCAGTCCTCCTTAAATGCTCTTGAAAGAACAATTTGAACTCCCGAAAACTGTCGAAGCCAAGGGCGATAGCAAGGCGTGTGACCGTGGTGGGGGAGACGGAGCAAGCTGCAGCGATCGAACGGGCGCTGCCGAAGGCAACAACATCTGGCTTTGCGAGCGCCAGACGAGCGGCCTGCTCGAGCTGTTTCGGAAGTCTAAGAGCCCTCGAAGCGAACATGCCCTTAAGCTCCGTGACGTTGTTCGGAGGTTTTGTCGCCTCGCTCATCTTCATGACTTTCTCGCCCATTCATTTCAGCGACACGGCTGCCTTGCTTGAGACGGATTCAATGCAGGCAAGCGCAATGCTCAGCGCATTACGCGCATCGATGCCGGTCGGTCCTTCGGTTATCTCGCCTCGACGAACGGCCGTTACGAAGGACGCGAGCTGCGCCGTGTAAGCGTGGACAAAATGGTCGGTGTCGCGACGCCAGGTTTCGCTCGACACGCCGTTCTTGTCGAACCGCGTCATGCTTGAACGACGAACGTCACCCATGGTCACCATGCCGCCGGAGCCGAAGACCTCGCCGCGGATGTCGTAGCCGTACATCGCGCAGAAGTTCGCTTCGGCGACAGCCATCGATCCATTGCCAAATCGAATCGTGACCACCGCCGTGTCGTGGAAGCCCTTGTCCGCGAAATCCGGACGAACCAGCGCGTCGGCAACGGCTGTAACCTCGATCGGCTTGGCATTCGGGTTCAGCCAAAGCAGCGTGTCGAAATCGTGGATCAGCGTTTCGTAGAAGATCGTCCACCGCGGAATCCTGGCGGGGTCGGCACCAAACGGGCCGGGGTCGCGGGTGAGCGACCGGAGCAACTGCGGAGCACCGATCTTTCCGTCATCGATCGCAGCACGTCCTTCCGAGAAGGCCTGATCCCAGCGACGATTGAAACCGACCTGAAGCGGAACGCCGGCAGAGCGTGCCGCCGCGATTCCCCGATCGGCATCCTCCAAGGTCAAAGCCATGGGCTTCTCGCAAAAGATCGCCTTACCGGCTTCGGCGGCCTGCACCAGAATGTTCGTATGAAACAGCGCCGGCGTGGCGATGATGACGGCATCGATATCTTCCCGCGCGAGGAGATCCGCGACATCGGTGTAAGAGCTGTCAACGTCGAGCGTGGCGGCAAGACCGGCCGCAGCCCCTGGCGCCGAATCAGCAATGGCGACGAGCTCGGCGTCGACGAGGCGGCGTGCGACGGTCTCACCGTGGAAGGAACCTATGCGGCCTGCACCGATGAGACCGACATTGACGGATTTGTTCTTGGGCATTGGTTTTTGATCCTGTCGTTGAAAAATGTCAGATGGTGAATGCAGTGCGGAACGCCTCGAGCGCCGCTTCGGGGTCGCCGGCGGCCCAGGCTTCCATGCCGATCGGGCCGGAATAGCCCATTGCATTCAGCGCCTGGGAGATGCCGTTCCAATTGACCTCGCCGGTACCGGGCTCGCAGCGGCCGGGTACGTCCGCCACCTGGATCTCGCCGATCCAAGGCAGGCACCTGCGGCAGAGTTCGATCAGGTTCCCCTCGCCAATCTGGGCATGGTAGAGATCGAGATTGAGGCGGAGCCGCGGATGATTGACGCTCGAGACCAGCGCTAGCGTATCCTCGGCGCGGCCGAAGGGCACGCCGGGGTGGTCGACCGGGAGGTTGAGGTTTTCGAGCGTGAAGGTGACGCCTTCTTCTTCGGCCATGTCCACAACGCGGCAGAGAGTGTCGCGTGCCTTCAGCCACATCGCGCCCGTGACGACTTCGACAGGCTGGACAGGCAGACCCCTGTCCCCCAGACCCGTGCCGTGCAGGTTGAGCCGCTCAACGCCAAGGCGCTTTCCAACCTGTGCGGTTTCGCGTGCCGTCCTGAGGAGTTCTGCTGCACCGTCGTCGTCCGTCAGACGACCGATCAGATAGCCGTTCATGATCGTGAAGGTCGCGCCGGTGGCTTGCAGCTTTGTGATATCGTGCTCCGGCCAGTTCCAGAGGCCAACGCCGAAACCCATTTCCTTGAGGCGCGCGGCGCGCCACTCGATCGGCTTGTCGCGCCAGAGCATTTCCGCGCAGGCTGCGAGTTGGAAGGGAGAAGTCTTGGGTGCACTCATTGGATAGTGTTCCGCTATTTTTGCGTATGGGGACGGATGGCGCGGCGCAAAAGCCCCGCACCGACATGCATGCAAGCAGAGTTGATCAGATTGTTCCGCCGAGCTCTTCCGACAAAGACTGTAGCTCCTTGCCACCCGCCATCAGGTTCTGCAATTCGTCGATACCGATCTCGCTCTTGGCATAGATTCCAAGCGTCTTGCCGCGATTGAGCACCGTGAAGCGATTGCCAACGGCATAGGCGTGACGAACGTTATGAGTGATGAAGATCACTCCGAGGCCTTTGGCTCGGACCTGGCTGATATATTTCAGCACCATCGACGTCTGGGCGACGCCCAGCGCCGACGTCGGTTCGTCGAGGATCAGCACCTTCGCGCCGAAGTAAACTGCGCGCGCGATCGCCACACATTGCCGCTCGCCGCCTGACAACGTACCAACCGCCTGCTGCGGGTCTCGGACATCGATGCCAATCTTGTGCATCTCGTCGCGCGTCACGTTGTCGGCCTGTTCCATGTCCATGCGCTTGAAGGGACCGAAGCCGATACGGGGTTCCCGCCCCATGAAGAAGTTGCGAGTGACCGACATCAGCGGGATCATCGCAAGATCCTGATAGACCGTGGCAATACCCGCATCGAGGGCGTCGCGTGGGCCGGAGAACAACCGGGGCTGACCGTCGATCAGGAAATCACCCGAGGTAGGCTTGTGTACACCTGCAAGCGTGTTGATCAGGGTCGATTTGCCCGCACCGTTATCGCCGAGGAGGCATAGAACCTCGTTGCGATACACGTTCATCGACACGCCATTGAGGGCGATGACGGAGCCGAAATGCTTGACGAGGTTCCTGACCTCGACGAGGGGCGTCTGAGACGTGCTCATGAGCGTTCTCCCGTGAGGCGTTTGCGGATTACATTGTTGAAGACGACGGCGGTCAGCAGCATGCCACCGAGGAAAACAAGGTACCAATCCTGGTCGATCGAGGTGTAGGTCAGGCCGATCAACACCATGCCGAAGACGATTGATCCGAAAAATGCGCCGATGGCGGAGCCGTAGCCACCGGTCAGCAGGCAGCCGCCGATGACCGCCGCGATGATCGCCTCGAATTCCTTCTGAAAGCCGCGGCGGGCGTCCGTTGAGCCGGCGTCGAGCACCGTAAGGATTGCCACCAGCGTGGCGCAAAGGGCGGTGAGAACGAAGAGCATGGTCTTGACCCTCGCCACCGGCACACCCGACTTGCGCGCTGCACGCGGATCCCCACCGGAAGCGAAGATCCAGTTGCCGAAGCGCGTTCTCAACAGGACCCAGGTGGCAAGGAGCGCGATGGCAATGAACCACAGGATCTCGACCGGAATGCCGGGCACCCTCGGCGCCCCGTTAGGAAAGGTGTCGATGATGCCGCTTTCAGCGAGCCAGGTGAACAGTCCGGGGAAGGCGTCTCCGGAGAACAGAGGGGAGAGCGGACTCCCAGCTACTGCTTCCTTCATGCCGCGAAGCTGGGTCGCGCCACCGCTCGCCCATTTCAGGCCGACCAGCGTCAGGCCACGCAGGATGAAGAGGAAGGCAAGCGTGACGATAAAGGAGGGAAGGCCGGTGCGCATCGTGAGCTGCGCATTGGTGATGCCGATGAAAATGGCGAATGCGATCGCGACGAGGATGGCGACACTGAGTGGCATCTGCCAGACGACCAGCGCCGTGCCGAAGACGAGACCGGCAAAGGCAACCATGGAGCCGATCGAAAGGTCGAACTCGCCGCCGATCATCAAGAGGGCCGCGCCGATCGCGAGAATGCCGAGCTGGGCAGCCGGGGCCATGAAGTTCATCACACCCGCCAACGTGAACATGGCGGGATTGGCGGTGAGCAGGAAGAAGACGGTCACGAGCACCAGACCGGCTACAGCGCCGAGTTCCGGACGCCGCAGAATTGCGGTCAATGTCGAAACCTTCTTCAGCCGCTCATCGGGTCTGGTAGCAGACGCGTTCTGTTCGTTGGCTAGCGTCATGGTTCGTTCCTTAGATCTCGGTCGTTATCCGTGCGCGCGACGACGGCCTACGAACCGAAGTGGCAGAATGCGCGGCAGGGGCAGCCCCCGTCTGGGACGGGGACTGCCAGGCTCCGCCTTAGCGGATGCCCTGGGAGGATTTCTCGATGACCTGAGCGGCGCTGTCCTTCTCGACGAAGCTCGGACCAGAAGCCACGTTGCCGGCCGGGATCGTGCCGTAGCGCGCATTGAGCGCCAGGAAGGTCACCGGCAGATACCCTTGCAGATAGGGCTGTTGATCCACCGCGAACAGCGCCTTACCGTCAGCGACGGACTGAAGGAAGCTCGCCGAAAGGTCATAGGAGGCGACCTTCACCTTGTCGCCGACACCCATCTTCTCAACAACCGCCACCGCCCGCTCCCCGACGAGCGGAGCCGAAAGGCCGAGGACGACATCGATCGACGGGTCGGACGTGAGCGCCGCCTGAATCTTCGACTCGATTTCCGCGGGATCGGAGGACGTCGGCAGTACGGTGACCTTGCCACCCTCGAAGCCCTGTTCTGTGCCAGCACAACGCTGATCAAGCGCGGCGTTACCAACCTCCTGGTTGACGCAGAGAACGTGCTTGAGGCCAAGCGACTTCAACTTCTCGCCCACCTTGATACCAGCCGGCGTCTCATCTTGGCCGACGTGCAGCTTGATGCCGAGCTTTTCGGCGGCGGAGATGCCGGAGTTCATGGATATCACCGGAATGCCAGCGGCGACGGCCTTCTCGATCGCAGGGCCGAGCGCGTCCGGATCCGGGTTCGAAATGACGATGCCCGCGGGGTTCTGGTTCACAGCGGCTTCGATGAGCTGAGCCATCGCCACCATGTCGAAGGTCTCCGGCGCGCGATAGTCGACGTGGACATTGCTGTCCTTGCCGGCTTGCATGATGCCATTCTTTACGATCGACCAAAACGGATCGGACGCTTGCCCGTGCGTCACGGCGATGATGGTAGGCTCCTGCGCTTTCGCGCTCACGGCCGCCGATGTAGCGACGCCGAGTACGACAGCGGCGAATGCCAGTTTCTTCAAGAGAGATTTCATTGGCTCCTCCTCCTTTCGCCGTCCACTCCACAGGATGGCGAGAAAAACGAATGCTACCGGGTGCATTCTCATTTGCTACCGGGTGCAAACAGGTGCATATTATCTGCGGATTGACTAAAAGCAAGCATTCATTTCATTTTAATCAATGAATGGAATATCAGTTCCATTTTCAGGAGGCTCTATGCGAAAGCGGGCGACAGCGAGGGAAGTGGCGGATGCCGCGGGTGTCTCGAAGTGGACGGTCATACGGGCTTTCACCCCAGGCGCCTCGATTGCGGAGGAAAGCAAGCGCAAGGTTCTCGAGGCGGCGGCGGCGCTCAACTACACGCCGAACCTGCTTGCCCGCAGTCTCGCGACAAATTCCACCCGTCAGGTGGCAGTGTTCGTCGACGATTTTGCCAATCCTCAGAAGCTGCCGTTCCTGGAGACTTTGACCGAACGGCTGCAGGCGGAGGGGCTGGTCGCCGTGCTTATCAATATCAACACCCACTTCGACCATGTGCATGCATTGCTTCACGCCGATCAGCGCCAGGTCGACGCCGTCATCCTGTTCGGAACGGCGTTTCGCAGCGAGACGCTGAGCGATCTGCAAATGGGCCGTGGAACGCCCCCCATGTTCGTGCTGGCTAGAGACAGCCAGATCGATGGCGTCCCGGCAGTAACTTGCGATGCCGAACTGGGGCTGCGCGAGATCGTCGATCATCTCTTTGAAAGAGGATACCGGCGTCCCGGCTTCATGACGGGCGCGACAGTCTTGTCGACGGCGTTGAGACGCCGACAGCATTTCGTCGATTTCTGGGGGGAGAAGGGCGTGGACGACGTCGCGGTGTTCTCGGCTGAGAAATACAGCGCCGAAGCCGGGGCCGAGGCCGTCCGCGGCTACCTCAAGCAGACCGAACCCGCGGACCGAGTCGACGTCCTGATGTGCGAAAACGACATCTTGGCGCTCGGAGCGATGGATGAGATCCGCGGCCGTTTTGGGTTGCGCGTCCCGGCAGACATGGCCGTCGTCGGCTTTGACAACTACGAGCTCTGTGGATCGTCCGCCTACAGCCTCACTACCTACGAGCAGCCCCGCGACCAAATGGTTGAGGTGATCGTCGGGATGATCACGGGACGGCGGGAGCCCGAGACCGTGACAATGCCGGGCGCCCTTGTCGTGCGCAATTCCACATAAGCCGGAGTCATTGGCGAGACCGACATTTCTCGAGTTCGGGAAGCGCCCCACCGCTCAAAGAATCCAGCCATGCGAGAACAATATGATCCCACGAAAAGCCATCGCCTTGCCCGCCGGCGTGCGTCTTGCCGTCAGTCCGCTGTCCTGGACCAATGACGTGCGTGAGAACCTTGGTGCCGACATCTCGCTCGAGACATCCTGAGCGACGCAGCCGAGATCGGTCCCCAAGGCGCCGAACTCGGACAAGAATTCCCGCGAGATCCCGCAACCTAGCGACCGCTTCTTGCAAGCTATGGCCTCGCCTTGGCGTCCGGCTGGCATTCGGGAGAACAGGCCGAACGCGGCGGCGGCGAAGAAATGAAAGCCGTTGCCCGCGATGCCGAACTTCTGCGCGAGATGGATTGCAAGGTGATGGTCTACGGCGAGGTCACAATGATGACGCGGGGATCGCCGCTCGATGCGCCGATGCCGCACCGCATGACCATGCCGAAGACGGACATGGTCGCATATGCCGCGTGGCTGACTGAGTTCGCCAAGCGTCTGGCGGGAGAGTACGATCTCAAACTTGCCTATCACCAAAAACCTGATGGTGATCGCAGAGCCTTCGACGGAATTTCAGATATTTTGGCACGACAGGGCCGTAAACTGGCCTGCTTCTCGACACCCGGATATGCCATCGCGGCCGGATTTGACTATGTCCTGGTGATCGAGCGCTTCGGTGATCGGGTCGTTCACATTCATCTGAAGGACGTTCGCGGTCCGAGTAATCCGCGATATCCAAGCGAGCGACCTCAGCATCAATGCCGGCGTGCGCAACGCGATGTTCGCTGTGCCTGGCGACTGTATTGTTGATTTCGGCCCGATTGGCCGCTTTGTCCGAGAAAATGGCTATCGCGGCTGGTGGTCGAAGCCGAGCAGGATCCTGCGCTCGCTCCGCCGCGCCCTGCCATCGCTCGCGCCTTCGCCCCCGGCGCGTCTTTGCTGGTTGAATGCATCTGCGCATGTTCGACGCGGCGGCGCGATGACGGCTTCCCGTTCGCCCATCGCGTAGTGAACTTCCGCCCTCCACCCTCTCGCGACGGATGGGAACCGGAAAGACCGACCCACCCGCGACGCTGATGAAGGGGAGTTCTCGACCCCAAGCCCACTGCCAAATCCTGAGGCGGCTAGGTCCGCATCCGGCGGGCATGGTCGGACCTTCCGAGGGCCTTTAGGATGAACCGAATTTGCTCACGCGGGCCAGCTTCGGTATCTTCTCCTTGTCGAAGGCGGTGCTCGATCAGAACCGGATGGAAGAACGGCATGAATGCGGAGTTTACTGCGCGCGCCGCTGCGGCGGGATCTTCGATCTCGAACTCACCCGTTTCGATGCCCTCGCGGATGATTGTCTCGAAGATTGTCACCATCTGCTCAGCATGCGCCTTGGTGACCGGCCGGTTCTCCTGCATGGCCGCTACAATCAGGTCGTGCATGCGCTTGTCGTTGAGCAGTTTCGTCATGTTGTGGTGGTGAACGGCGGTCAGGAGTTCCTCGAGTTTCTCCGAGGGCGGCGCGCTCCTGCATGCGATGGTAAGGGCGACCTCGGCGGTACCGTTCAAGATTTGCCTGCAGATGGATTCCTGGATTGCATCCCTCGAAGGAAAGAAGCGGTAGACATTCGCCCGGCTCATGGCGAGTTCGGAGGCAATGTCGGCTACCGAAGTCTTATGATGACCTATGCGGCGGAAGTGCTCCTCCGCCACCTCCAGGATGCGCGCACGCATGCGCTCGGTATCTGCCCCCGGTCGGTTCGGATAATCCATAGATGTCCCCAGATTGGATGAACGAAACGGTCCGGCCGTGTCGCCTCTGCGAGCGGTAGAGTCGCGAGGCTGGCCCAGCTCGCGTTCGGGCAAGGCCATCGAGCCCGCGACAGACGCTACTCGGCAGCCATTGCTATTCGCAATTCCGGCTCCCCAGTCGGCTCCTCATGGATGTCATCTGCAGTCGGCCTGATCCTGAACCACGCCGCGTACAGTGCCGGAAGGAAGAGCAGGATCATCACCGTGCCGACCGCCGTGCCGCCGATCAGCGTATAGGCCATCGATCCCCAAAACACCGAATGGGTAAGCGGAATGAAGGCAAGGACGGCGGCAAGTGCGGTCAGGATAACCGGGCGTGTCCGCTGTACCGTCGCCTCGATAACGGCGTGATAGTCGTCGAGGCCCGCCATTTGGTTCTCTTTGATCTGTTCGGTCAGAATCAAGGTGTTGCGCATCAGGATTCCCGCCAGTCCTATCAATCCCAGAATGGCATTGAAGCCGAAAGGCTGATTGAAGAGGAGCAACACCGGAACCACCCCGGCAAGACCGAGCGGTGCCGTCAACATGACCATGGTCATCGTTGAGAGGCTGCGAACCTGGAGAATGATGACGATCAGCATGGCGGCAATCATGGCCGGGAAGATTTTGACCAGCGCGACATTGGCCTTGAGCGATTCCTCGATGTTTCCACCCATCTCGATGCGATATCCGACGGGGAGCGAGGCGATCAACGGCTGAAGTGCTTTCATGATCTGCTGTGAGACTTCCGGGGGCTGCGTCGCCTCGTTAATGTCCGATCGGATCGTGATCACCGGCGTTCGATCGCGACGCTTCATGATCGGTTCCTCAAACCGGATTTCGGAATGGCCGATCTGATCGAGCGGAACCTGACGGCCGTCCCTGCTCATCAGCGAGAAGTCGGCGAGCCTCGCCGGATCGAGACGGCTCTGGCCAGCACTGCGTGCGACGACGGGCACGTTGCGGATGTTCTCGCGAACCTGCGTCACCGGAATGCCACTCAGCAGCAACTGCATCTGCTGGGCTGCCTCAGCCGGCGAAAGGCCAATCAGATTGAGCCGGTCCTGGTCGGGGACAAAGCGAAGCACGGGCGTACGATTGCCCCAGTCGCGGTTTGCCTGACGGACGTCCGGTACACCTTTCATGAATTCAAGGGCTTTCTCGGAGATCTGGTACAATTGCGCAGGATCCGGCCCCATGATGCGGAACTCGACCGGAAACGGCGTATACGGACCAAACACAAGCTGGGTGACACGGACGTAGGCTTCGGGAACCAGTCCGTCTGAAACGGCAGCCCGAAGGCGCAGCTTCAAAGCCTCGCGCGCGTGAGAGTCAGGGGTGAGCACAACGATCTTGGCGAAAGCGGGGTCCGGCAATTCCGGTGCCATCGCAAAGAAGAAGCGGGGAGCGCCCTGCCCGACATAGCTAGTGACGATCTTTGCCTCGGGCTGGTTTTGCAGCCAGCTTTCGACCTTCTCGACCGCGGCTGTCGTCGTCTCGATGCTCGTACCTTCGGGCATGCGGACTTCGACCAGCACCTCGGGACGATCTGACGTCGGGAAGAACTGCTGTTTCACCCCTCCCATTCCAACAACCGAAAGAGCCATGACGACGCCGACGACCGCGCACGTGATGAACTTGTGGCGCACGGCAAACCTGATGACCCCCCGCAGGCGCCGGTAATTCGGCGTGTCGTAGATAGCGTGGTGGCCGCCCTCGACTGGTTTGATCGCCGGCAGCATCTTGACGCCGAGGTAAGGCGTGAAGATCACCGCGACGATCCAGGAAACGATGAGAGCGAAACCCACGACCCAGAAGATGTTGCCGGCGTACTCGCCGGCGGTTGATCTGGCGAAACCAACGGGCATTAGTCCGATGATGGTCACGAGTGTACCGGAGAGCATCGGTGCTGCCGTATGGCTCCAGGCATAGGCGGCCGCCTTGATGCGGTCCATGCCCTCTTCCATCTTCACCACCATCACCTCAATGGCGATGATGGCGTCGTCGACGAGAAGGCCGAGCGCAAGGATAAGAGCGCCGAGTGTGATGCGATCGAAGAACCGGCCGGTTTCCAGCATGATGAGGAAGACGACGGCAAGCGTCAGCGGAACGGCCAGTGCCACGACGATCCCGACACGCCAACCTAGGCTGAGCAGGCTCACGAGCAACACAACCCCGAGCGCCATGGCAAACTTCAGCATGAACTCGCCGACCGCAGCGTCGATATTGACGGCCTGGTCGCTGACTTTGGCGAGGGTCATACCGAGCGGCAGCGTCTGAGCGATCGCGGCAGATCTTTCTTCGAGCGCCTTTCCGAGTTCCAGACCGTTCCAGCCCTGCTGCATCACCGCGCCCAACATGATGGCGGGCTCGCCTTCATGGCGGATAATGTAGGTCGCGGGGTCTTGATAGCCGCGCCGCACCTCCGCGAAATCAGAGAGTTTCAACGTGCGTCCGGCAGCGACGATCGGCGTGTCGGCAATTGCCTGCACACTATTGTAGGCGCCATCGAACCGGATAAAGACCTGCGGCCCGCGTGTATCAATCGAGCCTGCCGGCGTCACGGTGTTTTGCCTTTGCAAAGCCGCAGCGATGTCCTGTGCTGAAATGCCAAGGGTCGCGAGCTTGGCATACGAGAACTCGACAAAGATCTGTTCCGGTCGCTCCCCCAAAATGTTGATCTTTTTGACGCCCGGAACGTGCAGAAGATCCTGACGGATCACCTCTGCCTGCCGCACAAGCTCGCGCATGGGCATGCCCTTGGCCTTTAGCGCATAAAGCGCGAAGCTCACGTCCGAATATTCATCGTTTACGAAGGGGCCGAAGACGCCAGAAGGCAGGTTGCGGGCTTCGTCCCCCAACTTCTTGCGCGCCTGATAGAACTCCTCTTCGACAGCCGTGGCCGGCGTGCTGTCTTTCAGCGTCACGGTCAGGTAGGCGTAGCCCGGCCTTGTCGTCGTCTCAACGCGATCGTACCAGGTCAGTTCCTGGATGCGCTTTTCGAGCGGCTCCGCGACAAGATCCTGCATTTCCCGCGCCGTAGCGCCTGGCCATACGGTAGTGACCGTCAGGGTCTTGATGGTGAAAGAGGGATCTTCCGCGCGCCCAAGATTGATGAACGCGTAGACGCCGGCAGCGGCCAGCAGAACAATGAAGAACAAGGTGACGGCTCGCTCGCGAACCGCGAGCGCGGAAAGATTGAAGCTCATCGGTTGGACACCTCCGCCTTGAGCTCGGTCCTGACGGACGCGCCATCATTGAGGAGATGCGCCCCGAGGGCGACGACCTGCTCCCCAGACTCGATCCCGGTGACAAATGCTGTTTCTTCACCAAGCCGTTTGACCTCGACGGGAGCGAAGTGAACGGTGGCAGCGGCTTGATCGACAACCCAAACCCCGGTCCGGCTGCCGTCATTCAACACCGCGGCGACCGGCACCGCGACCTCGGACTGCCCCTCTCCGTTTAGGATGCTGATCGTAACCGTCGCACCAAGCGGCGCCGAGGCGGCGTCGCCATCGAGCACGTAACGCGCTTCGTATGTGCGGGTCTGAGGATCAGCGGCATCGGAGATCTGCCGCAGACGCGCTCTTCCGCGCCGCCCATCACTTCCATAGACACTTGCTTCGGCGTCTGAACCGATCGCGGGACGGACGGTTTCGGGTAGCGCGACCAGGGCCTCGCGCGGGCCTGCATGCGCGAGTTGGACTACCGTCTGTCCCGCCGCGATGACCTGTCCGGGTTCGCCGAGCGTCGCGACCACCGTTCCGTCCGCATCCGCCACAAGGACCGAGTAGGTCGCTTCATTCTCTGCGACTTTGGCTTCCGCTTCCGCGACGGCGAGTTGCGCCGCGGCGGTGTCGCGCGCCGCCTTGGCCTGCTCGTAACGCTGGGGAGTAGCAGCGACTCCGCCTTTGACAAGAGCGGCATAGCGCCTCTCGTCCGCGCTTGCCTGAACGAGGACCGCGCGGGCCGCCGCGACCGCATTGCGCTTGGCAGTCAGCGCAAGACGCAAATCGGTTTCGTCGATGCGCATCAGAGCTTGACCCGCCTTGACCTGCTGACCGACGTCGATCATTCGCTCAACGATTTTGCCAGATACGCGAAAGCCAAGATTGCTCTGCACTCGGGCGGCGATCGTACCTGTAAAGGCCCGCTCGGCGCTTACCGGTCTGGTGGCTTCAGCCATTCTTACAAGCGGTGACGCGAGGCGGGGATCGGCGGCCTCCGCATCCCGTGCTGGCGTTTCGAAAACGAAGGCGAACGCCGCGCCCCCGGCGGCAGCCACAAGGCCGATCGATGTGAGAAGAAATTTGCGGTTCATGTCCGATGACCCTTGTTGGCGGGTGCCGCCTCTATTTGGATTGCGATCTAAATCTAAACGTGGTATAGATGTCAAGTGAAATCTAATTTCGAGGTCGAACATGAGAGTTAGTCGCGCCCAGGCGGAGGCAAATCGCGAAGCGGTCATCGATGTGGCGAGCCGGCTTTTCCGAAAGCACGGTTTTGATGGCATCGGGCTCAAGGATCTGATGAAGGGAGCCGGCCTGACCCAAGGTGGCTTCTACAAGCAGTTCGAATCCAAGGACGATCTGGCGGCGCAGGCGTCCAGGCGGGCGCTGGAGAGCGCCTTTCGTCGATGGTCCGCTGCTGCCGCGGCCAATCCGCAGGATCCCTTTGGCGCGGTGGTCGCATTCTATCTCAGCATGGCACATCGAGAAGAGAAGATGGACGGCTGCCCTGTCGTTGCACTCGGCTCGGATGCTGCCAGGCAAGGCGTCGACGTGAAAGCGTCATTCGAAGCCGGGATCAGGGAATACCTTGAAATGCTCGGTAATTGGATTGGCGCGACCGACAGCGAGGAGGCGGACGGCAAAGCGATGGCCATTCTGTCGACGATGGTCGGTGCGGTGCTCCTCTCGCGCGCTGTCAACGACGAGCAGATGTCGAAGCGGTTCCTGGAGGCGGCCGCCGAGAGCGTGCTGATGTCGTCTGCGGGGGATGCAGAACCGGGAGCTCGCCAATGACGATGCGTCAGGCCGAAGCGCACGGCGCAACTGCCGACCAGGAGCTCTGCTCGGGGCTGGAGCTCGTTGCGAAACTGGCGGACGGGAGCATCCGCCGACCACCGATGGCGGAAATACTCCCGTTCACCTTGCTCCCTCCGGAAGAAGGAAAGGTCGGGCTGCTGGCCAGACCCGAGCCGCGCTTTTCCAACCTGACGAATACGGTTCACGGCGGCTGGATCATGATGATGCTCGACACCGTCATGGCGCTTGCCGCCCAGACGACGCTCTCGGTCGGCGAAACCTGTCCGTCACACGAAACCACCGCCAAGTTTGTCCGCCCGATCTTCGCCGATTCCGGCGAAATGCGTGTGACCGGCCACGTGGTGTCCCGCGGCCGGACCGTCATCACGCTGGAAGGCAGCATCGAGGACGCTCAAGGTCGGATCTACGCGCATGGCACGTCGACCTGCCTTGTCGTGGGCAGGAAGCCGTAATGTCTACGGTTTCAATCGTAAACCCCACGCCTTCCGAACGCCGCCTGACGGGCGGAACCCTGTTCCTGCTTGCCAGCCTGGCGGCACTCGGGGCGCTCGCCACCAACATCATCCTTCCCGCCTTTCCACGGATGGGCGCCGACCTGGCGTTATCCCCACACGAGCTCGGTCTTCTGCTCAGCAGTTTCTTCGTTGCGTTCGCCGTCGGGCAGGTTGCAGTTGGCCCCCTCGCCGATCGCTTCGGCCGCAGATCGCTGGTGCTGGGGGGCCTTGCGGTCTTTGCCACCGGCAGCATCGTTTGCGCCTTCGCCGACAGCTTGTCCCTGCTGGTCCTTGGCCGAGTTATTCAGGCGCTGGGGGGTTGCACAGCCTCTGTGCTGTCGCGCGCCATCGCGCGTGACGTGTTCGACGGCGAGGCGCTTGGCCGGGCTCTGGCGCTCACCATGATTGCCGGAGCGGCGGCACCGGGCTTTTCGCCTCTGCTCGGCAGCGTCCTTGCCGAACTGTTCGGCTGGCGCGTCACTTTTCTTGTCGTTGCCGGCTTTGGCGCGGCGCTGGCTTTGCATTACCTCGGCCGGGTCGGCGAAACCCATCCCGCTGGTCGCAGAACGCCTTTGGCACCTGCGGCCGTGGTGGCCGCCTATGGCCGGCTGGCGGGCGATCCCCGCTTTTTGTTGCCCGCGCTTGCGGTGAGCCTCGTCGTCGGCGGTCTCTACAGTTTCTTCGCGGCCGCACCCAGCGTGCTGATGAACGAGCTCGGCCTGACCGCCTTCCAGCTCGGCTTGTCATTCGCAGCGACGGTCCTGATCGTGTTTCTGGCGGGATTTCTCGCCCCTCGCCTGGCGCATCGCTGGAGCCAGCGTACCATCAGCATGGTGGGCCTCCTGGTCGCGCTCGCTGGTGGCGTCGCCATGTTCGCATTTGCGGCCGTGCCGACCGTTCTGACCTTCACCATGGCCATCGCGTTGTATCTATTCGGGATGGGTTTGATCAATCCGCTCGGTACTGCGATTGCGCTCAGCCCCTTTGGACGACAAGCTGGGCTGGCATCCGCGCTGCTCGGTTTCATGCAGATGGGCTGCGCCGCTATCGGCGCGTCCTTCGCCAGCGCCTTGCCGTTTCCGTCGGCTGTTTCCCTTGCGGTCGTCCTGACCACGGGTTCGGCACTTGCCCTTCTGGTCTTTCTGCCGGTCGCACTGCGCCAACCCCGAGCGCAGCCGAACGGTTCTAACGGCGTACCGGAATCAACAGGAGGATAGATGCGACGGATCGTTATTACAGGCATGGGAGCAGTCAGCCCCCTCGGATCAAATGTGACAACTTCCTGGTCCCGACTCTTATCGGGTAAATCGGGAATCCGGCGGCTTCCGGACGAAGTGGTGGGAGACCTGCCGGCGAAGGTCGGTGGAACCGTTCCCTCGCTGGAAGACGACTCCGAGGCGGGATTCGATCCGAATATCGTCTTTGCCCCAAAGGATCAGCGAAAGGTCGACCGCTTCATTCTCTTTGCACTGGCGGCAGCACAAGAGGCACTCGATCAGGCGAACTGGCGACCCGATACCGAAGCGAGCCGCCGGCGCACAGCTACGATCATTGCTTCGGGCATCGGCGGGTTTCCGGCCATAACAGAGGCGGTGCGAACGGTCGATCAGCGCGGCGTCCGACGTCTTTCACCGTTCACCGTACCGTCTTTCCTGGTGAATCTCGCAGCGGGACAGATTTCCATCCGCCACGGCTTCAAAGGGCCGATCGGGGCACCGGTGACGGCTTGTGCGGCCGGCATTCAGGCGATCGGTGATGCGGCCCGTCTCATCCGCGCAAATGAAGCCGACATCGCCATATGCGGGGGAACGGAAGCCTGCATGAATATCGTCAGTCTCGGTGGTTTTGCCGCCGCACGCTCCCTTTCCACCAGCTTCAATGACAGGCCGACAGAGGCCTCGCGCCCCTTCGACACGTTGCGTGACGGCTTCGTCATGGGCGAAGGCGCCGGCATCCTTGTCATAGAGGCATTGAGCCACGCGCTTGCACGCGGCGCGAAACCGCTCGCAGAGCTCGTCGGCTACGGCACGACAGCGGACGCTTACCATGTCACTTCCGGTCCGGAAGACGGCGATGGTGCGCGGAGCGCCATGGAGATCGCCATTGCCCAGGCCGGAATTTCGCCGCGCGAGATCCGCCACCTCAATGCGCACGCGACCTCGACGCCGGTCGGCGACCTCGGTGAAATTGTGGCGATCAAGCGGGTTTTCGGTGCTGACTTTAGCGTCGCTGTCAGCGGAACGAAGTCGGCGACCGGGCATCTACTCGGAGCTGCCGGCGGGCTTGAAGCCATTTTCACGATCCTGGCGCTTAGGGACCAGATGGCCCCACCGACTCTCAACTTGAACACTCCAGATGCGGCCGCCGACGGGATTGACTTCGTTGCGAACCAGGCTCGGCCGACGGAGATGGACTACGCGATTTCCAATGGCTTCGGCTTTGGAGGAGTCAATGCCAGCGCGGTGTTCCGACGCTGGACGGATACGGCGGCCGGCGCCGGAGAGTCTCGCGATTGAAGGCTTGGCTCTGACCCCTCCCGTTTTCCCTCGAAACGTAATCCAGCACAAAGAAGGAAGTGATTTTCATGAACAAAGCCAACCTTGGCGTCGCCCTCGTAACTGGGGCATCGACAGGCATCGGACAAGCAACGGCCAAAGCCTTGCAGAAGGCGGGCTTTCGCGTCTTCGGAACCAGCCGTCGCGCCATTCCCGAAAGATCCGACGGCATTACTATGCTGACTTGCGACGTAACCGATGACGCATCCGTGACGAAACTGGTCGAGGAGATGCTCGCCGAGGCCAATCGCATAGATCTGCTCGTCAACAATGCCGGCATTGGCCTGCTCGGCGGCGCAGAGGAGTCGTCAAGCGCTCAGGCACAGGCGCTTTTCGACGTGAACGTCTTCGGCGTTCTCCGTGTCACCAACGCGGTGTTGCCGACCATGCGGAGTCAGGGCAAGGGCAGGATCATCAACATAAGTTCCATTCTGGGCCTGATCCCGTCGCCCTACAATGCTCTCTATGCGTCGACCAAGCATGCCGTTGAGGGCTATTCCGAGTCGCTCGACCACGAACTGCGGACATTCGGAATTCGGGTCGCGCTGGTCGAGCCTGGCTATACCCGCACCGCCTTCCAGGAAAACCTGACCAAGCCCGACCGCTCCCTAGGTGTTTATGACGCGGTGCGCGCTGACATGGAAGTGCAGATGCGGAAGAGCATCGAAAGAGGCGAAGACCCCGAGGTCGTGGCAGAGGCCGTTGTCAAAGCGGCAATGGATAAGGCACCGAGAAGGCGTTACACCGCGGGCAAACTGGCCGGCCAAGTTCGCTTGTTGCGCCGCTTCGTCCCCGAGTCCGCGTTCGACAAGAGCTTGCGCAAACAGGTCGGCTTGCCGGTCTGATGCCGGCAATATGCGATCGCTGGGGGCTGGGGATTGTTCTTTCAATCCGTTCGCGAAGTTTCCGGATCTCGCCAGCCTCGACGAACTCCGCAACGGTCCGGTCCAGCTCCTCCGGCAGGCCGGAATCCGGATCCTTGAGGGCAAGCTGGACAGCCGCCGACTCCAGCGCGAAGCGCGGCTCGCCGGCTTTACAGACCGCAATTGTATCGGGTGTGCACCAGGATCTGCGAATAGGACGGCTCAACCGTCACGCCGCCGACGTTCTCATGGATCCATTTGGCTGCGGCCGTCAACTCGCCGCTGAAGTCGTGCGAAATGACATAGTCCATGACGCCGGACTCCAGCAGGTTTCGTGAGTGGTTGGTCAATTCGTGGCCGACGAAGACTGTGTCGCGGGCCCTTCCGGCATGTTCCAGTGCCTTTGCCACGCCCCGGTTGGCGCCGGCGACATTGTAGATCGCGGCCGGGTGGCCATGTGCCTCGAAATAGCGGGTTAACTGCTCACAAGTGCTTTCCGGTCTGTCGTCCGAAATCACGCGTTCCTCGATCTTCAAATATGGAAAATCGGAACGGAGCACCCTCCGAAATCCCATCTCGCGCTCCTGCTGACATCGGAATGCCACGCTCATGACGATCAGAATATTGTTACGCTCCTTTGGGAGAGCATTGCCGATCAGAAGCGCCGCCACGCTGCCGGCAGAATACTGATCGTTCCCTATGTAGACGCTGCGACGGGAACTCGGCAGATCGGTCGTCAGGCAGACGACGGGTATTTCGATAGTCCGAAGCTTTCGTATCGCTCGATTGATCGCCGGGTGCTCGCGGGCGATGACCACGACGCCATCCGCAGCGCTGCCCTGCTGCTCAATCCGGCGCGCAAACGATGAAGGCTCGACTTCGCTCGTGGTTACGTAATCTCCCTCGATCTCGATACCGGCAAGGGTTCGGTTGATCTCGGCCACAGCGGCCGCCATTGCTGCATTAAAGGTTTCGCCAGAGTCACAAAATAGACGAATATGCAAAGGGATGTCGCGGTCCACGCTTTCGTTCTTCAGCTTTTCGAGTGCGCCCAGGACGCGGGATCTAGTTCGTTCTCGGACACCGCTGCGATTGTTGAGGACCCTGTCGACTGTCGCAGGACCGACCCCTGCGAGCTGGGCAATTTCTTGGATCTTGGGGCCTTTCCATTTCCGATTTTGCAGGTGATCGACCACAGCTTTCTCCAGTTTCCGCCTAAAACTGATGGTAAAACCATCATCTCGGAAGTCACCGTTCATTGCAACGCCAAACTTTTGAACGGCTTGTCACCATTTTTGTCTGTGTGGAGATGCTGATGTGTTTAACATCAGAAATTGCCCTTCGTTTTTCTTGTCTGATGTAATTCCACTCCAGATAATCACATCGCTAACGGAGGAGGAACCCCATGAAAATCCGAAATTCAGTTCTGCTTTCTGCCTTAACGGCCGCCACCGTACTCGGAGGCATAGCCAATGCGCAGGACGGCGAAAAGCAATATCGCTTCGTCATGGTCTCTCACATCGGATCGAACGATCCGAACATGGGTTGGCTGACGAAGTCGATGGAGGAGTTCGAGAAGAAATATCCGAACGTCAAAACCGAATACATCTCCACCAACAACTATTCGGTCCAGGAACACGTTCGCCTTCTCGAGCAGGCTATCTCGACCCAGCCCGATGGCATCGCCGTCCCGATCGTCAGTTCCGATGCCTTCGAAGGACCACTGCGCAAGGCCATCGAAGCCGGCATCCCGGTAGTCGCCTTCAATATTCCGGACGGCCGGCCTGAGGGCGAGCGCATTCCCTACCTGACCTATGTTGGCGGCGACGAATATCTAACCGGCAAGAAGCTCGGCGAATACGCTCTTGAAAAGGCCGAAGCAGGCGAAATTCCGAACCCGACCCGTGTCGTCTGCGCAAGCCATGACTCCGCCCACCAGGGTCTTAAGGCTCGTTGCGCCGGGATGAAGGACGCAATGGAGAAGGCCGGCGCGAAGGTTGATGAACTGTTTATCGGCGCCGAACCGGCGACGGCACGCAATACCTTGCAGTCCTTCCTGCAAGCCAACCCGGACACCAACTACATCTTCACGGTTGCTGGCTGGTCTTCACCTTGGGCATGGGGTGTCGCCAATGAGATGAAGCTCGACCCGGATGTCGACGATAAAGGCGTGACCGTCCTGACAGTTGACGAGGGTCCGGTTTCGATCGAGGGGGTGCGCGCCGGACATGTGCTGGCGACGAACAGCCAGGGCTTCTGGCTGCAGGGTTACGCGCCGATGGAATGGCTCTACTGGAACAAGGAGTTCGGTTACGCGCCGCAGTCGAATATCCTGACCGGTCCCGTGATCATCAATAAGGATAACGCAGACAGGTGGGCCGAACTGGTCCGCGGCGTCTTTGGCGACAAGGCCTACGACGAGCAGAACACCTGGTAAGGGTTCCTCCCGGAGGGGCGGCCGGCTGCGTCGAGGAGCGCCGGCTGCCCCGACCCATTTTTGCGCCTGATATCGCACATTGAAACCAGCGAGCAGAGTGTCATGAAACAGCTTGTGCGAAGCCAAGGCTTCGGCGCGATCATCGGCGTCGTCGTCATGCTTGTCGTGTTTTCCCTGATCGACTTTTCCGGCTGGTGGACCGCCCAGACCATCACCAACGTCACGCAGTTCACAGCCATCTTGTCCTTTGTCGCCATGGGTCAGGCCCTTGTCATTATGACGAAGGAAATTGACCTGTCTGTCGGCTCCGTTTACGGGCTGGCTGGCGTTGCCTTCATCACGCTGGAGCCGAGTTTCGGCGTACCCGGCTCGCTCGTCATAGCGCTGGTCATGGCTGCCTTCGTTGGCCTCCTTCAGGCGTTTGCCGTGGTGAAGGGGCACTTGCCGTCGATGATCGTGACGCTCGGCGGCCTCTTTGCGGTCCGCGGGATCATCTATGTCTGGACGGGTGGCTCGGTCCACAATTTCTCAGCCGATGCACGCATCCATCCGGTGACCCATCTGTTCGGCGGCGAACTGTTCGGTGTCGAAGCGGCCATATTCTGGCTTGTCGTGGTCGCAGCCGTTCTCGGTATCGTATTCTGGGCCACACCCTTCGGAAATCGCCTTCTGGCCACCGGGGGAAACCGTGAAAGCGCGGAATCGCGCGGCGTTCGCACCGACCGAGTGAAGATCTGGGCCTTCGTCCTTTGCTCGCTGCTCGCCGGATTCGCCGGCATCCTGACCCTATGCAACCAGCCGCAAACCCATGTTACGCTCGGCGAAAATATGGAGCTCGAGGCCATCTCTGCCGCGGTCATCGGCGGCTGCCTGCTGACTGGCGGACGCGGCTCGATCATTGGAGCCGTACTCGGAGCTCTGATCGTCGTCAGCTTCCGCTACGAACTCATCGCTCTTGGCGCGCCCTCGTCCTGGTACATCACCTTCGTCGGTCTCGTGCTCATCGTGGCGGTCATCTTCAATCAGAAACTGGCCCGTTTCCTCGGACACAGCGTTTGACGCGGGAGGACATCAAAATGGCGAACAGCAAACCCCTCATTCAGGTGAAGAACCTTGATCTCCACTTCGGCGCTTTCCACGCTCTCAAGAATGTC
Organism: Sinorhizobium sp.; assembly: GCF_059070375.1. Taxonomy (NCBI): domain Bacteria; kingdom Pseudomonadati; phylum Pseudomonadota; class Alphaproteobacteria; order Hyphomicrobiales; family Rhizobiaceae; genus Sinorhizobium; species Sinorhizobium sp. The sequence goes on along the minus strand of NZ_JCACWC010000004.1, from coordinate 381,030 downwards.
TCGGTGGACTTTCACGCCGGCGAACTGATTGGCCTGGTCGGCGACAACGGCGCCGGCAAGACGACGCTGATCCGCGTCCTTTGCGGCATTTACGCCCCGACCTCGGGCGAAGTCTTTTTCGATGGCAATAAGGTGGAGAAATTCCACCCGAAGCTTGCGATCGACCAGGGGATCGAGACGATCCAGCAGTCTGTCGGCCTCTGCGACAACCTGTCGATCGCGCGCAATTTCTATCTTGGACGCGAGCCGGTAAAGCGTGTTCTCGGCATCCCCTTCCTCGATATGAGCAAGATGCGAGAGAAGTCTACACGCGTGATCCGGCAATTCGGCTTGCGTGCAAATGTCTCCGCGGATGACGAGGTGGAACGCCTGTCAGGCGGAGAACGTCAGTCCGTGAAGATCGGTCGCGCGGTCGAATTCAAGAACAGGGTCGTCATCATGGACGAGCCGACCAACCATCTGTCGGTACGCGAACGCGAGCACGTCAACGAGCTCGCCGTCCAGCTCAAGGAGCAGGGCCTGCTCGTCATCTACATCACCCACGACATCTTCCAGGTACATAGGCTCGCCGACCGAATTGTGATTATGGAGAATGGCGAAAAGGTCGCAGACGCAACAACCGATTCCATGACGGCGGAAGAACTAGAAGAGGTTATCCGCCAGGGCGGGCGCGTTGTGGAAAAGCGGGAGGCGGTCTGATGGCTCTCTCCTCCGCCAAGCCTCTCATTCGACGTCATTCGGAGATCGGGATCTTCCTGATCGGCGCCGTTCTGATCGTCATCTTCGCCTTAACGTCGGACGGCCGATGGGCCAATCTCTACAATATCGGCACCATCCTGCAGGTAACGGCAACGCTGGGTTTGATGAGTCTCGGCGTCGCTCTGGTGATCGGGACGGGCGAGATCGACATCTCCGTCGGTTCGACCTTCGGCATAGGCGCGCTGGCCTATCTCTGGCTTACGGCTCAGGTTGACCCGTCGATCGCCGCAGTTGCTGCAGTGTTGGCCGGCGCCGCGATCGGACTGTTCAACGGCTTGCTGGTTACCCGAACCGGCACGCCATCCCTCATCATTACGCTTGGGACGCTGATGATCTTCCGCGGCATCGCCATCGCTCTGACCGAGGGATTTTCATTCTCTATTCCCTATGCAGCACGCAGGGGCTGGACCTACTTCGTCCTCGGCGGTGGTGACTTCCTGGGCTTCAACACCGCGCTCTACTGGCTCGTGACCTTGACCGCCATTCTCCTGGTCGCGTTGAAAGCAACGCCTTTCGGCAACCGCCTACTCGCCGTTGGCGGGTCGGCCGAAAGCGCGCATTCGCGTGGCGTTCGCGTTGATCGAATCAAACTGTCTGCTTTTGTGCTGTGCGGCATGTTGGCGGGTTTCGCTGGCACGCTCGAGGCCGGCAAGCTTGGCTTCGCAGACGGCTCGATGGGACGCCTGATGGAACTGCAGGCGATTGCTTCCTGCGTGCTTGGCGGCTGCCTGCTCGCCGGGGGTAGGATCTCGCTGCCAGGTGCGCTGATGGGGGCCTTCGTTCTGTCCTCCATCCAATCCTATCTCGTGGTTACGGGCGTCCGTCCGCAATGGTTCATCCTCGTCCTTGGTCTCATCGTGGTGCTCGCTGCCTACGGCGACCGATCGCTGCGGCACTGGGCGCTTCGCAAGTAAAGGGTTCAAAATGTCTGTCAGAATAGCGATCATAGGCGCGGGTATCATGGGGGCCGACCACGCCCGCATTATCGCCGAAGACCTTCCGGGAGCCTCGCTGCAGGTTGTGTGCGACGCGTCGCAGGAGCGGGCGCGCAAGGCGGCCGACGAATACGGGACAGGTGACGCCTCGGACGATCCGCTTGCCACCATAAGGCGCGATGACGTTGATGCCATTGTGATTGCCAGCCCCGACGAAACCCACGCGCCGCTTGCGCTTGCGGCCATTGAGGCTGGAAAGCCCGTGCTTTGCGAGAAGCCACTCTCGCAAAGCTCAAAGGAGTGCCAGGACGTCATCGAGGCGGAAGTGTCCCGCGGCCGGCAGTTCGTCCAACTCGGCTTCATGCGCCGCTTCGATCCGTCCTATCGAGAAATGAAAGCGGCCTTGGACGACGGTTCGCTCGGGGCCGCAATCATGATGCACAATTTCCACCGGAACGTGGAAGCGCCTGCAAACTTCACGGGCCAGATGGCTATCACCAACTCGGCCCCGCACGAGTTCGATGCTGCCCGGTTCGTCCTCGGCGCCGATTACAAGGCGATCTCCGTCTTCCAGCCGACCGGGATAGACGCTTCCAGGACGGGAGCGCCGGTCTTCATGGTCCTCGAGACCGAGAAGGGCCAGTTGGTCAATATCGAGATCAACAACAACGCCGCCTACGGCTATGACGTCCGCGGTGAGCTCATCGGCGAAAAGGGGTCAGTTTTTCTCAACGCGCCGATCCATACGCGACAGAACGGCCAGCTCATGGCGTACGAGCGCTATGCGCCGGATTGGAGGCCGCGATTTGCAGAAGCCTATCGGCTTCAGAACAAGGCCTTTCTCAATTTCGTCCGGACCGGGGAATTCTCTCCCATCGCGGCGGACGCTTGGGACGGTTACTGCGCAGCGCGAGTCGCGGAAGCCGGCGTCGAAGCCCTCGTGAAGGGCGCGCGTGTCACCCTTGCAAGCGCGGAAGAGCCGTCTTTCTACAAACATTAAGGGATTAAAGAGATGAAACTCGGCTTCGTTTCCGACAGCCTCGGTGGAGTGACCTTCGACGGGCTTCTCGACAACGCCGCGCGCCTCGGTGTCTCGGGCGTGGAGGTCAACACAGGCGGCTGGTCGACCGCTCCGCACTTCGACCTGAAAACGATGAAGGCAAGCGCCGATGCTCGCCGCGCCTTCACTCGCGCCTTCGAAACCCGCGGGCTTGAGATCACTGCGTTGAACGCCAACGGCAATCCCTTGCATCCAACCCAACCTGAGCAGGGTCAGTGCCTCAAGGACACGATCCGCATCGCCGGCGAAATGGGCGTCAAGACCGTCTGCACCATGTCCGGACTGCCGGCAGGCCGTAACGGCGATCTGATGCCGAACTGGGTCGTCTCTTCCTGGCCGCCGGAAACGCAGGAGATCCTGCGGTACCAGTGGGAGGACGAGCTCCTACCCTTCTGGAGGGAGATCGTCGTTCTCGCGGAAGACTGCGGTGTCGAACGCATCGCACTCGAGCTTCACGGCAACCAGTGCGTCTACAACATTCCCTCTCTTCTGAAGCTCCGGGCGGCTGTCGGCCCGATTGTCGGCGCCAATCTCGATCCATCGCATCTGTTCTGGATGGGGGCGGATCCCCTCGTCGCCGCCGAAGCACTTGGCGAGGCCGTCTATCACGTCCATGCCAAAGACACGATGCTCAACGCGCCTGTTCAAGCGACAACTTCGCTCCTCGAAAATGGTTCGCTGATGGACATTCCGGCGCGAAGCTGGTCCTACATCACCCTCGGTTTCGGCCACGGCGAGGAGTGGTGGCGACAGTTTTGCTACCGCCTGAAGATGGCAGGCTATGACGGCTGGCTGTCGATCGAGCACGAGGACGTGCTGCTCAATAGCCTCGAGGGGTTAGAGAAATCCGTCGCCCTGCTCAAGGGGGTGATGCCCGTCGCGCCGAGTGACTTTAAGCCGCAGGCAATTTGAAGGTCGAACGACGGTGGGCCCAATTTCACATGGACGTCCGTAGTTGCCGCTCAGAACAGTAGCGAATGCGAGGCCCGAATGAAGGTGCACCACCAAGCAGTCTTTCGGAACTGAAGTCGATGATTGCCTCGAGACACGCTCGAAGGCTGCTATGAGGGCGCGTTCAGCCTCGATCAATTGTTGCATGAGCATGCAGCGCTGCTCGGCTATTATGCGAGATTTGGGTAGAAGTGCGTCCAGCTCTGCGGCCGGCGCGTTCTGTGCCTGACGTTCAACCGATTCCTGCAGGAGGGCCCGTCCTTCGAGTTCGCTCCTTCGCTGGCGAAGCCGGTCGGCGTGGCATTGCGCCTTGTTGTACTGTTTGAGCGCCATCGCGGCTTTAAGCCTCAACCTCATCGGGAGAGGCCTGGCAACCGGTCCTGCGTTCCCATAGTACCGCTCCGCTTGCTCACAGGCTCCTCCTGGACCGAAAAGGCATACCTGCTGGGCCTGGCGGGCCGGGTCCGCCCGTTACACCATCTTTCTAGCGCACATCCGGCTGGTTCGCGCCGCGCAGGGGCCAGCTCCTTTAGACTAGACGCGCTACCCGCGATGAAGAATGGGGCGCTGAGTGGCGAAGGCGCTCTGCTGCCATCACGAGATGGTTAAATTGAGTCGTGGTGCGCTATCACATCTGTTTCAGGATCAGCATCTCCAGCGCCTTCACAGCCAGCGGGTATCCCTCCGCCCCCAGCCCCGCCATGACGGTGGTCGCCGTCATCGAGACATAGGAGCGGTGATAAATTGGCTCGCGGCGATGAACGTTGCTGATGTGAAATTCTATAATCGGCCCCTTGAACATCTTGAGGGCGTCTAGGAGTGCGACCGAGGTGAACGTGAAGGCGGCAGGATTGATAATGATCCCCTCGCCCTCGTCGATTGCTTCATGAACCCAGTCGATCAACTGTTCTTCGCTATTGGTCTGACGAAACTCTACCGGCCGATCTCCCGCCGCCTCCCGGCACCAGGCCTCGACTTCGGCCAGTGTCGTCGTCCCGTAGATTTCAGGCTCTCGCTTGCCAAGGCGGTTGAGGTTAGGCCCGTTCAGAATGTAGATCGGCTTCATGATCACTCCCATCAGCCCTGGTAACCAAGCAGCCTTGGCAGCCAGAGCACGCTGTCAGGCACAAATGTTATGAAGACCAGACACACCACCATCCAGAAAAGGAAGGGTGCGGCATCTACGATGATGCTCTTGATCGGCGCTCCAGATATTTTCGCCACGATGAACAGCAGCAAACCATATGGCGGCGTTACTAGGCCCAGCATAATGTTGACGACCACGACAACGCCAAAGTGGACAAGGTCAATCCCAAGGGCTTGCGCTGTCGGTATGAACACCGGCACGATGATCAGAAGGATTGCGGTACCCTCGAGCAGGCAACCGAGAACGAGCAGGATGACGTTCACGAGGATCAGGAAGCCAGTCGGACTCAAGTCCCAACCGGTCAGCAGAACCCGGATTGAGTGGGGAATGTTTTCGATCGTGACTACATAGTTGAAGACCAATGCGCCGGCGATCAGCATGCCGATCGAGGCCGTCGATTTGGCGCTTACCGCAAGTGAGCCGTAGAAGTCTCTGAGGCTGATGCTGCGGTAGAGAACAACCGATATGATGAGAGCATAAGCAGCAGCGATGGCCGCTGCCTCGGTCGGTGTGGTCACGCCGGAATAGATGCAGCCAAGCAACACAACAGGCATCATCAGCGCCGGAAAGGCCCGGATGGTGATTCCCGGTATCTCGCGAAGCGGCACCGGTTCTTCAACTGGGAAATTCTTACGCCGGGCAATGATCACTACCTGAACCATTTGCAGACCGGCCATCAAGAGCCCCGGTACCATGCCGGCTAGAAAAAGGTACCCTATGGAAGCATCAGAAACGAGGGAATAGATGATCATCGGGATCGATGGCGGGATGATCGGGCCAACGACAGCGGTCACGGCGGTTAGGGCGGCCGCAAAGCTCGGTGTGTAGCGGCCTTCGCGCGTCATCATACTCTGCATCATCTTGCCGCTGCCTGCGGCATCGGCAATCGCCGAGCCGGACATGCCGGCAAAGATGATGCTTTGGACAATGTTAACCTGGGCGAGACCGCCGCGGAAACGCCCGACGAGGACGTTGCAGAATTTGAGCAGGCGCTCCGTCATGGAGCCCACGTTCATGAATTCCGCCGCCAGGATGAACAGCGGCACCGCCAGGATGACGTAGTTCGAATACATACCGTTGAGGAACTGCTCGGCTGCAATTCCCATGTCTGCTCCGGCAAGCCAGAGGTAGAGGATCGAGCCGCTGATCATTGACAGGCCGATCGGCAGCCCCATGAACGCGAGCACGGTGATTACTACCAGGGTGATGGAGAACGGGCTTGCCAAATTCATACGCCGGAGCCTGCTTTAGTGGGATCAAAAGCGTCGGGCGCCCTGCCACGGAAAGCCTGTACAGCCAGCCAGATATATCGAAGGATCATAGCGATCGCGAAGATCACGTAGATGGAGTAGAGATAATCGAAGCGGATCTTGAGGTAGGCAGTGCTCTCCACCTTCATGAAAGTCACATAATCGATGACCGCCGGCAGCGAGATGCCGAACAGGAAGATCAACGCTGCCGCGCAGATTATCTGCATCACACGCCGCGACCGGTCGCTCGCGCCCGCCCATATGAGGTCAAAGCGGATCTCGTCTACCTCGCGCACCACGAAGGCCGATCCGAACAGGACGATCCATATCCAAAGAGCAACGCTGACTTCGTGCGTCCAACCGATGGACAGATTGAGCACATAGCGGAACACGATCTGCAGCGTAAAGATGATGAACATCGCCAGAAGCATCAGGCAGAGAAGATTCTCCGCACGCCGTCTCAACCATCCGCCGATGGCCAGCAGTTTGGGTGGCATGTCGATTTCTCCAGAAACGACAGGGCGAGGTTCGGATCCCGCCTCCGCCGCCCCTTATGTTCCAATAGCGAGTTAGCCGCGCCTCAAAGGCCGGCTACCTTCTCCAGGATACCTTCCGGCCATGACTTGGCCAGGTCGGAGTTCAGATACTTCTCCTGAGCGAACTTCCGGAAAGCCTCGATGTCAGGCTCGTAGATCTGTAGGCCCGCAGCCTTGAACTCTTCGAGCAGCGCTTTCTCCTGTGCGATATGCTTCTCTTCGCTGAACTTCATTGCCTTGTCAGCCGCGGCCTGAAACGCCTGCTGTTGTTCCGGCGCCATCGCGTTCCAGACATCGTTCGAGATCACCAGCAAGTCATAGCCGATCAGGTGGGATGTCATGACGATCTGCGACATCACTTCGTAGAACTTCATGTTCTTTACGTTCGGCAAAGGGTTGTCCTGGCCGTCGATGGCACCGGTCTGAAGTGCTGTGTAGACCTCGGCATAGGCCACCGGCACTGGATTGGCGCCGAGAGCCTCCCCGAGGAACTGCCATGCGTCGCCGCCCGGCATGCGCAGCTTGATGCCGGCCATGTCCTGCGGCGTCGTGATCTTCTTTTCCGGCTTCAAACCGACCTGACGCGCGCCAAAATAGGTTGGTCCAAGAATGTGGATGCCGAGTCGGTCTTCGGCCATCTTCTTGAACTCGGCGCCGACATCGCTGTTGAAGAAGGCGCTGAGATGTGCCGCGTCGCGGAACAGATATGCGGATGTCAGCACGGACCACTCAGGAATCTGCTTGGAAATATCCTGAGGTGCGATATTGCCCATCTGGAGGTTGCCACGCTGGATCGCAACGAGCTCCGTGCCCTGCTTGAAGAGATTTCCGCCGTAATAGGGCTCGAGCGTGAAATCGTTTTTGATATCCTCTGCCAGCATCTTGGTCATCTCGGCGCGGATATCCTGCTCCGAGAAAACAGCCGAAAACTTCAAAACTGGCTTGTCCTGCGCCAGGACGGGTGCGGCGAATGCCGCTGCGACCAGCATGGTCGCGCCGACAAGATAGCGGCGGGTCATGTTGAAAGTCATAGTGTCTCCTCCCAGTTGATTCTCTGCCATCCGATGGACAGCGGCCTCCTCATCAATGGCCGATCCTCCTGACCACTATGGGTGCAATAATGTACGGAATAGTCCGTTTAATCAATGTAGTGCATGACAGAATGACGCATCGAGAAAATGAGTCAACAACTTTTATCCTATATTTCCCATAATATCGGATATATAAGCTTTCGCATGATACACGCCCAAGACAATGCCAAGAGAATGACAAACGAAACAGCAGGTGAACTCGCCTTACGTCGGATCCGGGGGGATCTGATCTCGGGGGCCCTGCCCCCAGGTTCAAAGATCAAGTTGGAGCAGGCACGGGATCGCTACTCTGTAAGCGTCTCAACCCTCAGAGAGATCCTCAGTCGCCTGACCACGGAGAACCTGGTAGTCGCTGAAGGCCAACGTGGATTTGAGGTAAGCCCGGCGTCTCAGCGAGAACTTCTGGAACTAGCTGATATGCGAATCTTATTGGAGTGCCACGCCATCGGCCTCTCCTTCGCTGCTGGCGATCTTGATTGGGAAGCGCGCCTCGTCTCCGCGCACCACAAACTGTCGGCCGTGGAGCGAAGCCTTCTAGGCGGCGATGCTTCTCGAACCTTGGAGTGGGTGCGGTACGACTGGGAGTTTCATCAGGCAATGGTATCGGCTTGCAATTCAGCGACCCTGATGGCCACCCTGTCGTCCGTCTTCGACCGCTTCTTACGCTATCACCTTCTCGCCCAGAGCTTCCGAGGCCAGCCGGTGGTTGATGACCACAAGAGGTTGTTCGAGCTTGCCATGAACCGAGACCTCGCGGGCGCACGCGCAATGCTCACGAAGCATGTTCAAAGCGGGGCAGATCATGTCCTGAAGAGCGGCCGCATTCCTTGAATGCGGACGCTCTCGTCCTTTAAAGTGCGTCAATCCGCTCTAGCATCCCGTCCGGCCAAGAGGAGGACAGGGGCGAGTCCATGTACTGCTTCTTTGCATAGCTTCGGAATGCCTCTAGGTCGGGCTCGTAGACATCCAGCCCCTGCTCTTTGAAGAACTCCACCAATTCCTTCTCCTGCCTCAGGTACTCCTCGGTACTCCAGGCGAAAGCCTTCTTGGCGGCCTCACGCATGCCCCTCTGTTCCGCTTCCGGAAGCACTTCGAACACTGATGAGCCGATTAGCAGGAGACCAAATCCGATGTTATGACCAGTAAGAACTATCTGATCGGTCACCTCGTAGAACTTCATCAGCTTGTCGTTAGGTAACGGATTGTCCTGCGCGTCGATCGCACCAGTTTGCAGACCGGTGTAGACTTCTGCGTAATCCATGGCGACTGGGTTGGCGCCAATAGCCTTGCCCAGGAATTGCCAGCTTTCACCACCGGGCATGCGCATCTTTACGCCGGAAAGATCCTCCGGCTTCATGACCTTCTTGTCCCCCTTCAGATTGACGTGGCGCGCGCCGTAATAGGCCGGCGCCAAGATTTCGACGCCCAGTCTCGCTCGCGCAATCTTCCGGAACTCTTCACCCACCTCACTTTGAAAAATCGACTGAAGGTGAGCGGCGTCACGAACTACATAAGCTGCACCAAGGATGTCGAACTCGGGGGCCTGTTTCGCAAAATCGGACGGCGGCAGCATTGCCATTTCAAGGTTGCCGCGTTGGACAGCGACCAGTTCGGTGCCCTGCTTCAACAGTGTCGACCCAAAGTAAGGCCTGAAGTCGTATTCTGGTCCTAGCTGCTGCGCAAAGATGTTCACCAGCGCTTGCGAACGCGGCGCATCCGCCGTCGTCACATCTGCGAACCTAAGCGTTGTCTTTGCGTAGGCGGCAAACGGCATGCAGGCCGCTCCGACCACCGCTGCGGAGCAGACTGAAAACTGCCGTCTTGAGATTTTCAACATTTCTCCTCCCCTCGTATATACGTCGTGTCCTCACACGCCGAACCTGTTTTCCGGCGTCCCCTGGGCGACCCCATGCACGGCGAACACTGCCCCCGCGACTGGCTCCGACGCCAGCTTCTCCTCCGATAGAAATTTTGTTGCCGTCGTAATCATCAAAGTTCGGAAGTCTTCTCCTCCGAAGCAGACGCAGGTTGCGTTGCTCACCGGCAATTCTATGATGGTGTCTATCTGACCTAACGGATTGTAGCGCACGACGCGGCCACCGGCGAAAAAGGCCGTCCAAAGGCCGCCGTCTGCATCGAAACATGCACCGTCGGGCCTCTCGCCAGTTGCTGAGTAGTCGGCAAATAATCGTCGGTTGGAGATTGCCCCATCCTCCGGATCCATGTCGAAGACCCAGCTCTGGTAGCGCCGCGTGTCTGTGAAATGGAACCGTCGGCCATCCGGCGAGAACGCAATCCCGTTGCTGACAATCACATCACCAAAAACTTTGGTTACACCCCCGGATGGGCTCACCCGGTAAAGTGCCCCGGTGGGTCGTTGAAGCTGGTTGTCCATAGTCCCCACCCAGAACTGGCCCCATCGGTCAACTCGCCCATCGTTGAGGCGGTTGTCGAGATCCCTTTCAACTTCAACGACAGTTTCCGAGACTCCCCCATTAGGAGTCTGCAGGACGAGGTCCAAATCGTGTGCCAGAAGGTGAATGCCGGTCGAAGTCAGGGCATGACTGCCCACAAATGTCGTTCCGCGTATCGGGAAGATCTCGTGGAAGCTTGCCGAGGGATCGTAGCTCTGCAGCTTTGGGTTCTCGATATCCAGCCACCAGAGCTTCTTCGTGCGCTCACACCATAGGGGCGTCTCGCCAAGTCGATCGCGAGACCGTACCAGGCACTCAACACGCGATTTTGGAATGATCCTTGTCATACGACCGGCATTCCCTCCGGCCTAATCTGCTTTTTCAAAGCCGCTATTCGGAAAATCGCATTGGCGGCCCCATAGCCGCGATATCCGTTTCGTTGGACGATCTCTAAGAAGAAACCCTCGGCAAAGGTCCCACTGTAAAGCTGGAAGTACTCCCCCTGCTCGTCCCGGTCATAGAGGATGTTCTCCGCCTTCAATCGCTCCGTCAGCTCCGGATCGAGGCCGAAGCGTGCTTCGACGTCGTCGTAGTAGTTCAGCGAGATCCGCAGCGGTTGGAATCCGTTGGCCCGCAGCGCCTCGGCGGTCGCGAAGATATCGGTGGTTTTGAACGCAATATGCTGGATACCCGAGCCGAACTTTTCAGCTATGAAGTGTCCAGCCAGAGTGCGTCGGTTTTCTGCGCCATTCAGGGTGATGCGTAAGGTCCCCTCGCCGTTCTCGATGACTTGGCTGCGAACCACCCCGGCGGGATCGATGATGTCGACCATTGCGGACTTCTCGGCCTCGAAGATCGAGGTGTAGAAGAGAAGCCAAGTGAGCATTTCGTCATAGGCCACAGTTTGCGCCACATGGTCGACCGCGATCAGGTGCGCTGTCGTCGTCTGCTCTTCGTCGGACACAGGTACGAAGTCCACCTCCCAGATCCGGCCGAGTTCGGATGCTGCATCGATCAAATACACCAACCCGCCGCCTACGCCGCGGATCGCCGGCACCTCAAGCTCCCCAGGAATGACCGGCTGACTAAACGGTTCTGCGCCCAGCGCTACGGCTCGTGTGAGTGCAGCTTTCGCGTCTTCCACCTCCAGTGCCATGGCATAGGCCGAGGCTCCGTGTACGGCATAGGCGGCACTGGCGAACCCGATCGTTTCAGTGTTCACGAGGATGCGGATTTCGCCCTGTTGATAGACGCTGACCTCCTTCGTTCTGTGCGCTCGGGTCTTATGGAACCCGAGCGTGCGCAGCATGGCGATCAACTGCTCGGCATCGCCCTCACCCACCGAAAACTCGATAAACGCTACCCCCTTCACTGCCGCACGATCAGGCATTGGCGGGACGGAAAGGGTCGCAGCCTCCCTGCGCCGCACCTGGTCACCCAGATAGATCAGCGAGCGATAGCCATCAGCCGCGATCGCCGTGGCCGAGCCGCCCCGGAACTGGTCGTTGAAGATTTCGAGGGAGAAATAGCTGTCGTAGCCGGTGTCTGCGATCGCAGCCACGAAGTCCGCGACCGGAAGATCGCCTTCCCCCGGCATGTTGCGGAAGTGCCTACTCCAGTAGAGCAGATCCATATCTATGAGCGGCGCATCCGCCAACTGGACGATGAAAATCTTGTCCTTCGGCACCGATCGGATCGAGCCGATGTCGATCTTGCGGGCCAGAGAGTGAAAACTATCCAGGATCAGTCCAACGTTCGGATGATCGGCGCGGCGGACGATCTCCCAGGCATCGCGATGATCGAAGATATGGCGCCCCCACGCCAGGGCTTCGTAACCAACCCGCAGGCCCCGCTTTGCAGCCCGCTCACCGAGTTCGTAGAAATCCTGAGCGGCGCGATCGATGCCTCCCAGGGAAACCGGCGATACATTGGAGCAGACAAGAAGGAGATCGGTCCCGAGTTCCTGCATGACGTCGAACTTCCGCTCGGCACGCTCGAACGTTCGAGTACGGTGTGGCTCCGGCATGCCCTCGAAATCCCGAAACGGTTGAAACAGCGTGATTTCCAAACCGAAGTCACGCACCATCCGACCAACGTCACGAGGGCTTCCATCGAAGGCGAGGAAGTCGTTTTCGAAGATTTCGACACCATCGAAACCCGCCTTGGCGATCGCCTCCAGCTTCACGGGAAGTTCGCCACTTATGGAGACTGTCGCGATCGAGGTTCTCATCGACCACCCCCTGCCGCGCGTGCGGATTGACCGCGAATGCGCGTCATCTCTTCAAAATGCCTCAGCATACGTTCGGCATCAGGTTCGACGCCGGTAAAGAGCTGAAAAGCTTTCACGGCCTGAAAGACCGCCATACCCCCGCCATTCAGGATCCGGCACCCGCGGCGCGCGGCCTCGATCAGCAGTTCGGTGCTCAGCGGGAAGTAGACGATCTCGGCCACCCACAAGGAAAAGCGCAGAAGATCCGCGGGCAAGGGCAAGCCTGGATACTTCGCCATCCCCGTCGGCGTCGCATGGATCAGCCCCGAGGCAGCCGCCATCGCCTCCGGCAGGTCGGCCCCGGCCTTGATGGACGCACCGGGAAAATGCCGCCGCATATTCTCTGCCACTGCCAGCGCGCGATTTTCGTCCTCGTCGAATATCGTCAGTGCGGCTGCTCCGGAGCGCAGAATTGCAAAGGCGGTGGCAGCACCTGCGCCACCGGCTCCAAGCTGCACTACCGAGGTCAGATCGGCATGAGGCAGGCCACGGCGGAAGGCTTCGGCAAACCCCCACCAGTCGGTGTTATGCCCATGCCTTCGTCCGTCGCGCAGGACAATAGTGTTGACAGCGCCAAGAGCCACCGCCTCGTCTGACAGCGTATCGAGGAACTCGATTACCTGTTGTTTGAAGGGATGCGTGATGTTCAGACCACCGAGTCCCCGCCGCTCCACCTCCGCGAGAAGATCGGCCAGAGGCTCGCCGCCGTCGACCCCGTCCAGGTCAAATAACTCGTAAAAATACTCGAAACCTTGCGCCCGCCCCTCTGCCATATGCAAGGCTGGCGTCAAGGACGCTTGGATGCCCTTTCCGATCAATCCCGCCTGAAAAGATGCAATGCCGACTGTTTTCATACCACGCTGAACACCGGCTCTGGACGATGTCGAACATGTCCGCCAGCGGCGCTCCTCCAACACATTATGGGCGAAATTGATAATGTACTAACCAGTCCGTGTCAATCGAAGCTCGATTGAAAGCCGAGGCCAAGCTCAATATGAAGTGGTTGCAGATGGGCGAGCGTGCCGCCGCCCGAGGTGGATGGGGAAGATGGCCAAGCTAGTTGAACGAGAAAGCCGGAAGAACGACCCGGAGAAAACCAAGGAGGATATTCTGAAGGTCGCTACCGAGGAGTTCTCCGCCTTTGGCCTTTCGGGCGGCCGAGTGGACTCGATCGCCGAGAAAACACGCACCTCCAAGCGGATGATCTATTACTATTTCGGCAGCAAAGAAGGTCTTTATCTTGCGGTTCTTGAAAAGGCCTATCGCAAGATCCGCTCGCTCGAAGCCGATCTTGAGCTCGCTGACCTGCCCCCGATCGAAGCGCTACGGACACTGATCGCCAGTACTTTCGATCACGACGAGAAGAACCCGGACTTCGTCCGGCTGGTCAGCATCGAGAACATCCATCATGCGGCCCATATGAAGCGGTCATCGGAAATCGGTCACCTCAACCTGTCCATCGTTAGGACCATCGACGAAATCCTGGATCGAGGCCGCAGGGAAGGCGTCTTCCACAGCGACATCGACGCCGTCGATCTGCATATGCTCATAAGCGCGTTCTGCTTCTTCCGCGTGTCCAACCGATACACCTTCGGCACCATCTTTCATTGCGATCTGTCAGAACCGGGTCTCTATAACCGCCACAAGCAGATGATTGCGGACGCGGTTACCGCTTATGTGACGCGTCGCCAAAAGCCTTGACAATTAGGTGCCCTGAGCAACTTTCATCGAGGCACGGGAGACGAAGCGACATGTCGTTTGCTCTTGAGGTCAAGTGACCCTTCGAGGCGAAGTACTTGAAGGCCCTCGAAGAGGAAAACGCCAACCACTTCGGAGAAGGAATCTTCATGCGGCGGCCCGAGCGCAGAGTTCCGGTCGATACATTATGCGACGTAAAACCCACAGAACGAGAACTTTCGCAGACCAAACTGAACGTCGCCATATAATTTCGGACTGCGGTCACGGGCTCTTGGACTGAGCACCCACAATTTTGGATTCCTGCAATCCCCTCCGCGGAGGCACACTTCGGCCGTCGCTTAACTGGGCTCGGAGACGTCCTCTCGTCGCCGGGAGGCGAGCAGAGGCATCCTTCAGAATGTCACGGTGGCGGCTCTCGATTTTGAACGGCGCCGGCAATGGTGCTTCGGGCTCCCACTCCGGGGAAGGACGAAGGAAAGCTCGATCCGAGGGATTCCAGTTCCTTTAATGATGCCGACGAGTTCGTTGCACATGGTGGCATTCAGGCCCTCGGGCGCAGAAAGGATCGGCCCCAGGTCATCCTGAGCATAGGCTTCCTTTAAGGATTCAAGGCCCACTGCAATGCGTCGGAGTGTCTTCCTGCCGAGCGGCAATTCCGGTTCGACGAAGGGCATCAGGGTCTGGTTGTTCAATCCTACGGGAGACTCGATCGCGAGACCGAAGGTTCCTTTGAAGGTGTGCGCGAAACGGCACCCATCTGCGAACTCTTTGGCTTCCTTCACCGTGCGCCGGAAGGAGCGTTCGCCGGTTACCACCGTCGTCGCCGACGCGGCGATCATCCCCTTCATCCCGTTCAGGTACGATCTGGCAGCCCGCAGCTCGATGGATTATGCCTCAGATAGTCGTCCGGAACCGTAGCGAGTATCTTGTCGTAGCTCAGCGACGCCAGCATCGCTAGAAGAGCTGATACCGAAAGACCGTAGACCTGCCGAATGGTCTCCAGTGCAGCCGCCAGTTCGGCGTGATCTGCATCGGCGCCGCCACTCTCTGTCGAGAAGAAGATGTTCACGGGAGGACTCCCGTCGCCGTCGGCGCGGACGAACCGGGTGAGCGCCCCGTCCCTGCTCGTCTGCTGCGTCCATCCCTGTCGTAGGAGGTAGTGCATGATGGATTGTTTCGTCGCGCCCATCGCTTCACTCCCCGAACGCTGAGAAGGCAGCGTCCAGCCGCTTTCGATTGTCGTCGAGGATGGTCGTCAATGTCGAAACGTTGAGCAGGTTGGCCGGCGGCAACCGTCAGAGCGCGAATGCGATGGCAAGGAAAGCGCCTCTTGTAAGAATGCTCATGAAAACTCCAGGGGCGAACGTCCAATGAAGGCCCGTCATAAGGATTCAAGCCTTTACGAAATCTGCCAATCAGATAGTCAAATTGCGATGGCTGCTGATCCCGAAATACTCCTTATGGATGAACCATTCTCGGCACTCGATCCTCTTATCAGGCGGCAACTTCAGGAGCAATTTCTGGATCTCTCGAAAGTACTCAAGAAGACGACCGTCTTCATCACCCATGACCTTGACGAAGCGATCCGATTGGGAACGCACATCGCCATCATGAAGGACGGCCGGTTCGTGCAGGTGGGTACCGCCGAGCAAATCGTGACGGAGCCCGTCGACGATTACGTCGCTGATTTCGTGAAGGGAATTTCCCGACTGGAGCTGGTTTCCGCCGGGAAGGTGATGCAGGCCCTTGCCGCCGGACAGACCCCGGCCCCCTCCGGCCCCTCGGTGCTCGCGTCAGACAAACTGTCGAAACTCCTGCAGGTCGCGAAAGAACACGATGGAGTTATCACGGTCTCCGATGGCAAACGACCGGTCGGCGTGATTTCACGACATGATCTCCTAAATGCGGTCAGCGGATGAGTTTTGAGTTGGCGTTCCCCGACTTGTTGGGTCACCTCCTGTTCCCGGCAAGTGCTTCGCTGGCAGTGACCCCGTCATTGCCAGCACTTTCTTCACAAACTTGGCTGGCCCGAACCGTGTCCAGGCCTTGAGCGGAAAGATCGGCCCGCCTGCTCTCAGAAGTAGACGCACGATCAGTACATGGCTGAAACTTTTCGATGCCGGAACTCCAAGATGACGAACTTTCCTTTCCCTGCCCTCAACCTCGCGATCACCACACCGTTCGACGGGGAAGGTCGCATTGATTTCGCCCGGTTGGAAGCAAACATCGAACGGTACCTGGCGATCGGTGTCCCTGGCTTTGTGCTGAGTTCCGGGACCGGCATGCACGTCTACCTGTCAAAGGAAGAATCCAAAGAGCTCGTGCAGCGTGGCGCGAAGATCATCAACGGGCGCGCGAAGGTCATAGTGCAGACTTCAGCCCTTCTCACGGACGAGGTCGTAGAGCGTACGCGGCACGCCGCCGATTGCGGCGCGGATGGCGTCATGGTCCTGCCGCCGTTCTTCGAGGGGCCGACCGACGATCAGGGCATCATTGATTTCTATGCGGAAGTCGCGAAAGCGGGTCTGCCCTTCATCGGCTACAACGTGCCGCAGGCCGTGGGCGTCGCCGTCACCCCGTCGCTGCTGAAAGAGCTTTGCGCCATCCCCGGCTTCTGCGCCGTGAAGGACAGCAGCGGCGATCTCGGCAAACAGACGTCGCTCATACGCACGGGTCTTCCCGTCATGAACGGCGCTGACCAGCTCGTACCCTATGCACTTTATGCCGGCTGCAGCGGGCTCATCTGGGGTGGCGCGAACTTTGCGCCGCGCACCTGCCTTGCCCAGGTGTCGGCCGCATCGGCGCGAAAGTGGGAGGAAGCGCGTGAAATCTGGACAGCCCTCGAGCCTGTCATGTCGCTGATCTGGGAAGGCGACTATGTGCAATCCGTGTACGCGGCAGCGGAACTCACCGGTTACGGCGCGGGCAGCCCGCGCAAGCCGCTGAGGCGATTGAACGGCGATCGGATTGAAGCTTTGCGGGCGGCCCTCGGAGACCTTGCCGAGCGGGAGGCGGAATCGTGAGAACGAATTCGAAGAAGGTATTCGTTGCCTCGAAGCTCCCGAAACACACGGGTGTTTCGGCTCGGGTCGCGATGCCTCCGCCCCGCGTCGGAAGGCCCCGACTTGAGGGGTGTTCTACCGCGGACGTCGTCATCATCGGCGCGGGCTTTGCCGGACTCTCTGCAGCCCATCGCATCTCTGAACTCGACCCAACAACCAGGGTCGCGGTACTAGAGGCCGACGCTGTCGGCGAAGGCGCTGCCGGACGTAACTCCGGGTTTATCATCGATCTGCCGCATGAAGTCTCGTCCGACGACTATGGTGGCGACTCCGCAAGCAAAAGCAAGCAGCAGATTCTCATCAGTCGCAGCGCGATTGCCTTGGCCAAGGTCATAGCTGAGAAAGAGGGATGGAGCCGGGAGATCTTCGATCCGTGTGGCCGATACAGCGTGGCGATCAGCAAAGAGGGTGATGATCACCTCGTCGGCTATGCCGCACAACTGAAACAGCTCGGCGAAGACCATCGGCTCCTCGATGCGCGAGAGATTGCCGAGGTAACAGGCACTCGATCCTATACGTCCGCTCTGTACACTCCGGGTTCCGTAATCGTGCAGCCCGCTGCATACATTCGAGGTGTCGCGGACTGCCTTCGGCAGCCCATCACGGTATACGAGCGAACACCTGCAGTGTCGTTTGAGAGCACTGGGCAAGGATGGCTCGTCAAGACTCCTCAGGGCTCGATCAGTACCGGCAAAATCATCCTCGCCAACAACGGACATGCAGAGAGCTTCGGCTTCTTCAAAGGCCGTCTCCTGCATATCTTGGGTTCCCGATGGAGGCGCTCTATTTGGCTTTCGTTGCCATGTCCGCTGCGGGCGCCTCCGGGAACAGCACGGGGACAGCCATCACGGCTGTCAGCACGAGAATAGCAACGGTCAGCACGGTCATGAGGACCGTCAGCCTGGACATGGTTCGTTGCGATGCGATTGCTTCCAGAGCATTGATCAGATTTCCTTGTTGCACCAGAAGGTCCCGGATTGCTCGATCTGATGTACTTAGCCGCTCCAATAAGTCCATCGACCTCTGCGTCGAGGCAGCTATTAGGCTGAGCGGCGCCCGCCCATCCTCCTGAAGTAAGAAGTCACCATTATTCCACAGCACGTTCTGAAAGGCGTTCGGCAATTCGGCGGCGAGTAATGATACGTCGATGCTGCTAGAGGTAACCCTCTGAAGTCGCCTTATCGCTCTGGCCGCGTCTCCTGAGCGCCTCGAGGACGGCGTACCGTCACGCACGACGCTCAGTTCTTCCTGGTAGAGCCGTAGGAGCGCACTGATGCCCCAGTGGCCGATGAAGCCTGGAAGCTCCATCGACAGCCTATTGAGGTAGGCGTCGTCGCTGTCACCTCCACAAATCGCATTGTCGATTGCCTTCAGGTCGCTCCGCTCCACGTAAAGGACGGAATGCCCTTTCTCGCTCTCCACGTGCGAAACCGGATGAGCGAACGTCAGTCCTGGCAGATCGGAACTGTCCCAACGTGCCCCGCCGTAGTCCAAGCCGAGATATTCATTCCATAGATTGCGGGTCGCCTCACCATCACTGGTACGGATGCCATCCACGAACAGCAGTTCACATGTCGGAAACAATTCCAAGTTCCCACTGGTCGAAAAAGCGCCAGGCAGGTTGGTCTTGAACCAACCGAGAATGCTACTCCGAAAGCCCTTGCGGGCCTCCGCGATGCTTTGCCGTTTGATACCACGAGGATGGGTAATTGAATGCCCCCGCTTGGTACGAATCAACCTCGTGCCAAGAGAGGAGCGAGCGATCCTTTCGTAGACCCCTTCGGCATCTGTCTTCGCGTCGAAGGTGACGACGATACAACTCAGTGAGGGGCTTATGGACAAGAACTCAGCTTGGGCGGCGTCGAACCCATCGGGAAGCTCGCCAGCGGTGGCATCCCTGTAGACCTGTTTGCTACCGGGTGGCACGATGGTACCGAGGTTGAGCCAGATTCCGCCCGAGCTCTTGCGTGATCTTGCCACCCATTCTGCGGCATTGGTGCGGAACGGCGTTTCCGCGGAGTTCCACCCCAAGTTTTTCAAAGCAACGAACAGTTGCTCAGCATGTGCAGGAGTGTAGAATTCGGCCGCATACACTCTCTTCAATGCAGTGTGCTGGGTGACCAACGGTATGCTGGCCGGTATTTCCTCTATGTCTTTATTCCGGAAGTAGTCGCGGCTAATTTTGATGTTCTCGGAGTCGATCAGCGCAGGGAAGCGGCGAGCTGCCCAATTCCGAACCCAGCTATAGCCTCGGATCGCGAAGAGTCTTCTGATCGTTCTTGGAACCTGAATCTGAATCTTCGCTCATCTATGCTTGTCCTCAGACGAGTAATCGATGTTTGCTACGCCTGATGGCCATTCGACGCGAGCGAGCGCTTTTGATCGTGCAGCTTGCAACCACATGTCGCGAGTGACGAAACCGAGAACGTTCTCCCAATTTTCAGCTCGCGTTGCGAGAAGAGGTGAGGCTACAAGCCTGCTCCCGAGTGAACGACACCGGATTCGGCCGCACGCATTCCACACGCTCTCGATGTTGGTCGTTCGAACTCTGTTACCGCCGTCCGATTGCAGGCATCGGCGATTCGCTTGGTTGCTGACGTCCATTAGAATTATCTAATCAGACCGGATTGCAGGAATAGGCGTTTCTAATTTCAGCGTTGAAGAACTGTCCGATAGAGGCGGCCTCAAGCAGCCGATCGTACATAAATTGGGGCACATTGTAGTATTCATAGACCTTTCCCGTGGCGGCGAACTCCACTTGAAGTGTCTCTGAGTTCGCGTCGTAGCCGACTGAAGTCAAACTTGACGAGCTAACTGGGTATCGTTCCATTCAATCCTCCGTCCATCGTGGGTTTTGTGACCTCCACGCAGCAGTGACGTTCACGTAGTTTTCATTGTCGCGTTCCTTACTCCAATTGTGAGCAACGCGCGGATCTTCGCTGGCGGGCCTCTTGCCTTCCTCGGGGAGGGTAATCCTGCATCGCACAGGCAGCTTGGCAGCTTCGCCGGTGATCACCGCCTCGCCTGTACGAAGCACAGGTAGACTGTCTACAATGCCACTAAGACTGTCAGGTAGAGCGGCCTGAACCTTGTTGCGGTCTGACGAGTTGGAGAGGCGCAGCGAGAAGAACGTGCCGCACTGTGAGAGAATGGTCTCGTCGATCTCGGATGGGCGCTGGCTCACAATCATAGCGCCGAGACCGAACTTTCGGCCTTCCTTAACAATGCGCTGGACGGCATCCCGCGCAAGGTTGGAGTCGTCCCGGCCCAGGTAGCGATGTGCCTCCTCCATAACCACCAGCAAAGGCCGCGCCCGTCCACCCTCCGGCATCTCGCGGCTCCAAAAGAGGCTCTCGTAAATAATGTTGAGGATGCCTCCGATTAGGCGCATCAGGATTGAGCTCGGCACGCCAGACAAATCCAGCACGGTGATCGGACGATCGTGCCCGAGCCAGCTCTCGAGCAGTTGCGGCAGGTCGTTCTGCGGAACCCCGCTTAGGTTCGGTTCCCAAGGTCCAGGGTGGAGCATGAAGTCATACTGACGATCCAGGAGCCTTGTCCTAAGCTGTTCGAGCTGGCGCCGGATAGACAGGACGTTCGTTTTGTTTGCGAACGGCGAAGAGCCGCCTTGACCCGGCAGCGGATAGGTAGGCGCCGTAAGTGTTTCAGGGTCGCCTGGAACGGTTTGAGCCGACGTCTGCTGAGTGTTCTCAATCCACGTTTTTATTTCTGGATCGATCAACTGGAACCAAAGCGATTTCAGGCTGAAGGGCAGAGGACTACCGGCGGCAACGGAGTTGACATCGACACCCGGATAGTTCGCTTGGGCTAAGACTGAAGTTTTCGCTTTGAGAATACGGTCCTGTATAGCGGTTAGCGCCTTCTCCTCGGTCTTGCCGAGCAGGAAGGTCAACAGATCATCCAGATCAAGTGCCCAATAGGGAACGTAGAGGCGTTCCTCACTCTCGAGCGGATTCACCCGGAAAACTTTGGCGGCCTCTCTAAGCGCGCGACCGTACTCGCCGTGGATATCCATCAGGAGCACCCGTGCGCTTGGAAAGCTGGAGTGGTCACCCTGCCCGACGGAAAGGGAGCGAAGCAGGCTCGTGACCGTGGTCGACTTGCCAGCGCCCGTCGATCCTAAGACGGCGGAGTGGCGAGTCACGAGCTTGTCCAGATCGACGCGGACGGGGATGCTCTCGGCTCCCGACAGTCTACCGATAGTCACCTGCCCCGTGTCAGCGGTCCCGTAGATGCGCGCGAGATCTTCCTCTACGACGAGGTGCACCTGATCGTTGATCGCCGGATACTGGCTAATCCCTCGCTCAAAGGTTGCTTCTAGGACCTCGCCAACAAGCTGCACCTTGATCCAGCGGTCACCTCTGGCTCCGCTGTCAACCAGTGTCTCAGGCGTGGCCGTAGCACCCACGTCGGAGATGATGCCGTAAAGGTCGTGATAGCCCTGCGGGATGCGGACGAAACTGCCGACCTGCCCGATGCGGTAGCTGCGTCCGCCTATGATAGCTATACCTGAGGCGGTTCCTTCGAACTGCCGCACGTTGATGGTTGCGCCGGCCACAGCTCCAACGTGACCAAGGAGGGTTGGTGCGCTCATCAGGCCACCGTAGAGGCAGGTGCGGTCGGTACGGCCGCCGCGGCAGGTTCGGCTGGCGTCAGAAACACCTGCGTGGAACGCGAAGCAGAGAAGAACCGAGCGAACGGTTCGATTGCTCCGAGCGTGAACTCGTGCGGGCCCCCTCCAGGAGGTTCCGACCAGTACGAGGACCGAATTGGCCCCCAGTCCTTTGAGGGAAGCTCCGATGGCACACGCCACGGCCCCTCCGAACCATTCACTAGCGCCGCATCTCGTGCGTAGACGCTGAAGTTGGGCAGCCGACGACCGAGCTCTCTGGCCCATGTTTCGTTAGCGAGCTTCTGGAACTGGAACGCAAAGACGCTAGCGGATGGGTTCGCGGCAAGTCCTTCGTCAATACGCGCCGAGATATGAGCGTCTGCGAACGAGAACCCGATCGAGATGAGCAGCGTGTCCGGAGTGGCGAGAAAGGCTCGCAACCTATCGAGGAGCGCCGCGTAGGGTGCCTTTTGCGTCTGCTCGTACTTGAGGTGCTCAGGGAAGACGAGGTGCCGAGCGTTGTCCTTTCCCGTGCGGATCACCTCATCCTTGCTGTTAGAGCACCATCCCAGAGACCCGTGCAGTTTCCAAAGACGGGTCCATCGTGCAGGCAGGTCGTTGTTGGAGACCGTAACTGGGTCGAAGAAAGGCTCACGACCACCCGTGAAGCCGTCGAAGTATGGCGCGCGCACGCGCTCCAGCGCTTCCTCGAGCAGTAAATCATAGTTCGTGGTGAAGATCTCAATCGGATGATCACGACCGGCGCCCGTTATCCAGGTCACAATGTCGCCATAGGCCGAGCCGGTCGCAGGCAGTGTCACCGTCACTACCTTCCCGATTTCCTCACAAACGCGCTCGCCGAACTGCGCATATCCCGGACCATCCAAGTCATGGATCTTGGCCGGTCCTATCACTTTCGCCAGTGACCTGATCCTGGACAAGAGTGTCTCGATGTCGTCTTTGGGCGCAAGCTCCTTCTTCAGCTCGGCGATCTGGGTTCCATATTCACCCTCGAGTTCATCGAGGACAATTTTGGTCAAACCGGCAACCGCTGGGATCAGAGGGTAGGTCCCGTCTTCTTTCTTCATTCCTGCTGAAGCGCCGGCACCGAGCAGTAGTCCGATTCGTTTCCTGCCTCCGGCTATGATAGTACGCAAGGCGGTCATGTATTGGTCAGGATTGTGCACTATCTCACTTGGCATAGGTTCCCCGGCAAAGGCTATGGCGACTTCCGAGACTCACTGATAAGTTGATTCTTGCCGAAAACACAGCGCGATATACTGGCCTTGCACAGCATGTTCGAACGCGGCTCCGTCAGCAGGCTTCGAGAATCCTGAAGTGAGAGGCGTCTGCCCGACGGGCTAGTGTGACAAGCGTAGAGCGTCGGCTTGGGCAACAAGAGCACCAAAAGTAGACTGTCCGGAAGCGGCCCCATTTTGGTCATCGCGAACCATGTTCGAGATGACCGCTCATGGCGCTTTCCGGTCGAGGTTTTCCGTCTCCTGTCGGCCCAAAGCGGACCAGCCGCGCGGTCTATGTCTCAATGGATTTGATCCGCCACGGCGGATCAATGCGATTATTCCCAGCGAGATACAGCAGGATACGATTTCCGCCGGGGTCAAAAAGCTCAGCTTCCCGCCATAGCCAGCTCTGGTCCTGGGGCGGGGTCGAGAACGAAATTCCTGCAGCCACTAGGCTATGATATTTGTCATCTAAGTCGTCGCATTCGAAGTAGACGGTAGTGCCCGCGCTGACGTCGTTGCCCTTGTGCAAGGAGAACGTGCTGCCGCCGTCAGGGCAGACAAAGCGCACATAGTCGGGCCGAGCATCCACCACCGGCACCAAGCCGAGAGCGCAGTAAAATGCCCAGCCCTCGTCGAGGTTGGGCATCGTCACAGTGACTTGGTTTAGGTTTATCACATCATCCTAAACAGCTCATTTGACGCCGCAGACAGCGCAAAAGATTACGGAATTTTGCGACCACTGCAATGTCCGGAGTTGGCGCATCAGCGCCCACCGAAGTGCCCGATGCAGCCTGATATGGCGCTTCACCTGCATCGCTGTTGGTGGATAGGTTACCGAACCATAACAACCGCTTCGCCTCTGTCACGTGACAGGCGATCTACCTCATTATACCCCAGACGCGTGGCGAGTTTCATGGAGGGGGCGTTTCCCGCAGCGATCAAACATGCCGTACGTTGCCTATGATTTCTCTCAAACCAATGCTGCGCCGCCCTTGCAGCTTCAGTGGCATAGCCGCATCCATGGTACTGCGAGCGCAGTGTCCACGACATCTCTACGCTGGTCCCGGCATGGCAGCCAAGATCACGCTCAAATGTCGCGTAGCCGAGCTTGCCGACATATTGCGCGGTGCTTCGCTCTGTTACCGAGAATAGACCGAACCCCATGACTTCCCAGTGCCCGACATCACGTAGAAATCGCGCCCAAGCCTCGCTGCGATCCAAGGGACCATTGCCGATGTGACGCATGACAGCTTCCTCGGCGAACATGTCCACCGTAGCTTCGAAGTCGGTATGAATGGGGGGCCGGAGAGTGAGGCGTTCTGTTTCGATCATTCAAACTCGATATGCTTACAACCCGTGATGCGCAAGAAGGACATTGGGTCCGGCTGCGAATGCCGCGGTTTACCAGAAGGCGGTTTTCGGCCCAAAGCGGTCACAAAAAGACTGCCGTAGAATGTCCGACAACGATGGAGAAGGTTCGCGCATTTCTCGGCTGATTACTGCCGTAGCTGCCGTCGCCTGCGCCTACGATGCCGATTTTCATGATTGTGGTCTCCTGATTGGGTTGGGTGTGCGGTGTTTCAGCCGGCGATGCGGGGATCGATCCCGTATTGCGCGGGAACACCGAGATGGTCGCGAAGAGTGGCGCCCTCGTAGTCGAGATGGAACAGGCCGCGCTCCTGGAGGATCGGAACCACGCCGTCCACGAAGGCGTCGATACCGTCGTCGTAGACATCCGGAGATATCCAGAACCCGTCGACGGCCCCTGCCTCGAACCATTTTTGCATGTGGTCGGCCGCCTCGACCGGAGGCCCTGCGATCACGGGATGGTAGTCGATCACGCCGTGGGCAAGGATGTCGCGAAGGCTCCAGCCCTCGCGCGCGACCTTCAGTGCCAGCACGGAACGAGGATCCGAGGGCGCAGGACGTGCCGCCGCCAACTGCTCCTCCGTCAACGGCTCGTCCATCCGGGCAGCGTCGAGACGGAGTGAGAGCATCTGGCTGAGATAAGCGGCCCGCTGCGCGAACGTGCGCCCGGTCAGCTTGATGCGGCGGTCGAGGCCGGCGCGCTTGTCAGGGGAGATGGTCGTCATCAGTCCGGCGAAGAACTTGACCTCTTCGGGATCGCGTCCGGCGCGCTCGGCGGCGTTACGGATGGCGAGACGCTGGTTGCGCGCATCCTCGATGCTGAAGGTCGCGCCGACGACCCCGCTGGCGTAGCGGCCCGCCAGTTCCAGGCCGTTACATCCGCCGCCCGCCTGGAAGATGACCGGCTGGCCCTGTTCCGAGGGCGGGATGTAGAGCGGCCCGCGGGAGGCGACGAACTGGCCGCCAAGATAGATTGGCACGACCTCGTCGCCATTGGCAAACTGCCCTGAGGCCTGGTCATGAACCCATGCGTCGCGGCCCCAGCTACCCCACAGGGCCTGCACGACCTGGATGCACTCATGGGCGCGGGCATACCGCTCCTGGCGTGGCGGGACACGCCTGCCAAAGTTCGCCGCTACGTCCTCGCCGCTGGACGTGACCGCGTTCCACCCGGCGCGGCCGTGGCTCATGACATCTAGCGCCTTAAACTGGCGCGCCAGGTTGAAGGGCTCGTTGAACGTCGTGGAGCCGGTCGCGACCAGCCCGATGCGTTTGGTTTCGCGGGCGATCGCCGCGAGGGTGAGCATCACGTCGAGATTGTAATGGGGGGCCTCGTTGTCAACGGCGGCGAGGTGGGTCGGCCCGTCCGGCAGAAACAGGAACTGGAGCTTGCCGCGTTCTGCCGCCTGCGCATGGCGAACCTTGGCGTCGAAACTTGTGTAGCTCATGGGATCCACCCACGGCATGCGCCACGCACTGGGCTGCGAGCCGTAGCCGTTACCCAGATGCATGCCGATGATCATCTTCGGCTTTGTCATGATAGTCCTTAATACAAGTTGGCATGCGGGGCGAAGTCGCCCCGCTCGATCGGCTGCCAAGCGGCGACCGATCTGCCCGCAAGGTCCCTTGCGGCGATGCTCAGTTCA
The DNA here is from genome assembly GCF_059070375.1 of Sinorhizobium sp. Taxonomy (NCBI): domain Bacteria; kingdom Pseudomonadati; phylum Pseudomonadota; class Alphaproteobacteria; order Hyphomicrobiales; family Rhizobiaceae; genus Sinorhizobium; species Sinorhizobium sp. Next base: position 354,967 of record NZ_JCACWC010000004.1, on the reverse strand, counting down.
GGGGATTTGCCGCGCGATTCATGGCGACCATATCGTCATGGGTCAGTCTTGGCCCGGACACGCTCATGTTCTCAAGAAGCCGGTCACGAATGGCAGGGGCTTCGCCTGGGACCGCCGCAGCCAGCGCCTTCTTCGTGGTCGCGGCATCGAAGTCGCAGCAGTAGCCGGGAGTTGCCGGCTGCTGACGCCACGACTCTTGAAGTGTGCCGCCGTCGACAGCATCGAAGCCGACCTCGTTGACGATGCCCATCACCAGCGTCTTCGCCGCGGGATCGTCGCCTGCAACGGGGATGGCCAGGCGGTTCGGTGCGCCCTCCGGACGGCCGAGCTCGGCCAGGGAGTAGGCCAGGATGCTATTGAACGCCTTGATGATGGGACGGCCGATCTGTTCTGCGACCCAGACACTCTCGGTCTTCCCTGCGTCGATCTCCGCAATCTGCGGATCGCGCATGCCAGGATAGTAGTTGCCCGTGTCGACCACCGGAACCGAGCCAGGAAGGCTGTCGAAGAGATCCTTCGGCAAGTTCGCGACGGCGGGAAACGGGATCGAGAGGATGACCAGGTCAACGCCGTCGACCGCACCGCGGGCGTCGGTCGCCGTGGCGCCGATCTCATCCGCAAAGGGACGCACCGCATCGGGTCCCTTGGAGTTTGCAACGCGGACGTCGTGTCCCGCTGCACTGAGCTTACGAGCGAGCGTGCCGCCGATATTTCCTATGCCGATAACGCCGATCTTCATGGTCCTGCCTTTCGCTAGTTGCAACATCACTCACGAAAGTAGGGGTAGGTGGAGGAGCTAGCAAGAACACACCCATTGGTAATATACACACCAAAAGGTAACTGTACGGGTTGCCGTGCCTTGGGATAGCGGGCCGCCGGCCCCAAGCCAGGGTGTCCGACGCTGCGCAGCGCCGGAGGTGATGCTAGGGCACTTGCTCAGACTGCCCAGACGCGGCGCGTCGCAGGAAGGTCCAGTCGATCAGGGCCTCAATTGTGGGGCCGAGAGCGAACCCCATTTCGCTGAGTGCATATTCCACCTTGGGCGGCACTTGCGGATAAATTGTCCGGGTCACAATTCCGTCCTTCTCCAACTCCTTGAGCTGCTGGATCAGCATCTTCTGGTTCACGCCCTCGACACGGCGTTGAAGCTCCGAAAATCGCAGGGGTTTCTTTACTGCAAAGAGCTGGAAGATGATGACAAACTTCCATTTGCCCTCCAGGACGCGCATTGCTTCGCTTGTCGCTGCCGCCCAGACGAGTTGCTGCTTCGGATCTTCACATCGCCAGTCGCGATCAACCATCATACTTACCTTTTGGTGTGTATATAACTTTTTAGTCGGTTCTTGCCAACGTAAACACCTACTCATACTTTCGACAGCAACACAACAGTTAGCGGAAGATAGATCATGAAAATTGGTATCCTTGGGACCGGAAATATCGGTGCGACATTAGTCCGGACGCTCAGTGCGGCAGCCTACGACGTGAAGGTCGCCAATTCCCGCGGACCGGGAACGGTCGTCGCCGACCTCCTGGCATCCGGCGCTCGTGCGGTCACGCAGCAGGAGGCGCTCGATGACGTGGAGGCCGTCATCCTCTCCATCCCTCTGAACCGACTGCCTGAGATCGCTTCTCGAGTCGCAGGCCTCCCCGCCGAGACGGTGGTCATCGACACATCCAATTACTACCCGGAGCGGGACGGTAGGATCGATGCGATCGAGCAGGGCGAAGTCGAAAGCATCTGGGTCGCCAGGCATTTGGGTCGCCCGATAGTCAAGGCCTGGAACGCGGTCGGATCCGCGTCCTTCGCCAAGAAGGGCCAGCCGGCGGGGGCGGAGGGCCGTATTGCTATCCCCGTCGCGGCAGACAAGATCCGGGACCGGCGGGTCGCCATGGCGCTAGTCGAGGATACTGGGTTCGACGCCTTCGACGCCGGCTCGCTGGCGGACTCGTGGCGTCAGCAGGCTGGTGCGCCAGGGTACTGTACAGACCTGACACGCGCGGAGATGGGTCCGGCCCTGGCGGCCGCCGACAGGTCCCGTCTGCCCAAGCGCCGCGACCTCGCGGTGGCCGTAATGCAGGAGCGTCTGGGCGACAGCACCACCGACCCCGACGAGGAATGGGGCGTCCGCGTCGCCCGCGCGATCAACATGTAGCGCAGTCACGGTCCACCAATACGGTTCGTCACGAAACGAACGCACGCGCCGTCATCCGCGCTTGCGAACGATCCGCTGCGGCCTGCCGCAACGGCTAGAAACCAATCAACCTCAACATAAAGGAAAAAATCATGGGACGTTTAAACGACAAAGTCGCGATCATCACGGGCGCTGCTGGCGGGCAAGGCAAGGCTGAGGCCAAGCTGTTCGCGCAGGAGGGGGCTAAGGTCATCGCGACCGATCTGAATGACGCGATGCTGACTGCGACCGTCAAGGAGATCAACGATGAGATCGGGTTCGAGGCCGTCGTTGGCGTCAAGCATGACATCGCGAGCGAGAGCGACTGGGTTGCCGTCGTCGCCAAGGCCATTGAAGAGTTCGGCCACGTGGACATCCTCATCAACAATGCCGCAATGCCTGGCAAGACCCGCGGGAACGTCTGGGACATCGACGTTGAAGAAACGAACCGGATCCTTGCGGTCAATCTCACGGGCACGCTGCTGGGCATCAAGGCTGTTATGCCGGAGATGAAGAAGAATGGCCGTGGATCCATCGTCAATATCTCGTCGGCGGCCGGTCTCGTGGGCGGCATCAGCGGTGGCTCTGTGGCGTACTCCTCGACCAAGTCCGCTCTGCGCGGGCTCACCAAGGAAATCGCGATCGGCGTCGCCAAGGACGGTATCAGGGTGAACACGGTATGGCCGGGCCTCATTCGCACGCCCATCATGGAGAGCTTCTCAAAAGAAGTGACCGAAGCCGTGCTGGCTAAGGTGCCGATGGGCTTTGCCGCCGAGCCAGTGGATATCGGCTACGGCGTGCTGTTCCTCGCCTCCGACGAGGCTCGCTTCGTTACGGGCGCCGACATTGTCATCGACGGTGGCTTCACCGCACAGTGATCGCACCTGTCTGAATCCTCAACACCCAAGAAAGACAATACCATGATCCAACACATCGTGATGTTCCGCGTTACGGAAGGCACACCTAAAGACAAGCTCGTGGATGCTAGCCAGCGCCTCGAAGCGCTCGTGGGCACGATACCCGGCCTGGTATCGCTGAAGGCGGGCCTCGACCTCGGGATCGAGGGTAACTTCGACTTCGGTCTCGTTGCCGAACTTGAGGATCGCAAGGCTCTGGAAGTGTTCTCGACGCACGAGGCCCATCTGGAGGTCGCCTACGCCATCCTGGAGTTCCGAAAGCCGGAGGACATAGCGATCCTCGATCTCGAGACCTGAGGCGTCCGGGCATCTACTTTGACTCTGGGGAGGTGGGACGTCGCTCGCTCCCGCAAATAGCGTGGGGTTTTCACACCACCTCCCCTGACCGCACTAGACGACAAGCTTCTGAACGCTCTGGGAATATCGGAATCGCCGCAGGTCGTCTTGAGTGGGTCGAGTGCCCCACATTAGAAAGCGAACCCGGATGACCGCTTTTGGCGCAAAGCGGCGGACGTGTCGCACATTTCCTATAACGTGTTACTCCAATATCTTGTCGCGGGTGTGGGGATTCTGCCAACGAATAGAGGTGCGGTTCATGAAAATCTTCAGGTCACGTATTTTCTACCTGCCCTTGGCGATCACCTTGTCATGGTCCGCCGCAGATCGATTGCGCGCCGAGGAAGAGCCGCGACACTCGGTCTCGAACGGGAAGACTGTGTACGTTGGTGGCGTTGCGAATATTTTAGTGCAGGTAGGAAACCCAAAAGGAAGCCTGCTTCTCCTGGCTGGAGGCAGTCAGCGTCTGAATGTTGACGCGGATGGCACCTTCAGAGATCAGGCACTAAGCGCGATTATCAGAAACAGGGACGCTTTTGCGGCGAGCGGGTTCGATATCCTGCTTGTCGATAAGGAAACCAGTCTCCGCGAGGCCGTGGAATACATGGGTCGTCTGAACCGCCCGGTCACGATTGTTGCTCGAGGTAATGCAACTCGGCGAACGGCAAAAGCGCTGGCCCAGGGCGGAAACCTGACAAAGTGGTTCTCGCGTCCGGCGAGCTGAACTCACACTCAGGGCCGCTGGATGGCGTCGCGGATATTCTTCATGATCCTGCGCTCTTGGCCCCAACATTGGTCATCCATCACCGGAAAGATGGCTGTCGCGTTACAAGTCCAGCAGGCGTGGCTCCGTTCCAGGCTTGGGCCGGGGATCGCGTGCGCAGGGTTGTCTGGATGGACGGAGGCACAAAGGAACGGGGGGATGTGCTTCCTTGGGCTATCATGGTTCGGTGGCCTAGACGCAAAGCTAGTTTCAGAAGTGGTCGAGTTCGCTACTGGCGAATGACTAATGACGCATAGCATGTCGCACAATTCCTGATACTTGCTACGTAACAGGTTATATCGCATGGCTCGGCTGGGCGTACTTCCGCTTGTGGCGCAACTTGCTCGTCAGATGAGCAAGACGAACGGCGTTCTTCCACCCATTGCTGCCGCTCGTCGATAGCGTCCCTGATTTCCCGGTAGCGCCGCACACCGGAAAGGACTCGCATTGTGTACGGGTTCAAATGAGAAGCATTTTAACTCGGACTTGAAGATGGCCAAATCGATACGCATTCGAGTATATACTCCGCACCGGAGGGCCACGACCTCGACTATGCCTTCATTCCCGACTCGGCCGGGTCACATTTTGGACCGGAGATGCTGGTGGCAGTTGCTACCGAATTTCGGAGATCCATCGGACGTCATTAGAAGGTTGCCGGCGACGGCTGTGACCGCTGCGAAGCCGAATAGAACCTCGGCTGTTGCCTCTTGAATCCGGATTAGGGCGCTTAGATGCTTGTTGCAGCCAGCAGGATCGAACAGCCTCGGGCGCCGCCGTGATCCAGCGCAGCCGAATCTTCTCCTCGATCCCATGCCCGCATGGATCGAATCCTGCTTGGCAGTTTTGCAGGCGAAACCGCCTCGAGGTCCGGAGGTGCCCTATCATAATTGCCAACATTACGCCTGGGGAGCGACATGCGTCGTCGCCCAAGGATTCCTGGTGGATCGAGGTCAGACGCAAGCACGCTTGAATCCTTGATCGCGTCCCATGGGACGCACCGCCGGATCTGGACTTAGTAGGAGCCGCAAAGGACTCGATTGACTCTTAACGGGGCCGACCAGCGGCATCCCTCGGCGTAGTGGAACCGATGTGTTTGTGTTCAATCACTACATTATAAGCGTACACATGGCCACTACGCTCACTATATGAGCATTACGCGATATTGCGGCCTTGTCAACCTATATGATGGATGGCGCGTCGGCGTATGCGCCTGATCTGCGACTCCGGCGTCGAAGAAACATCAACGAGATTCGAGCTGGAAGGAATTTTTTTCTATGCCGTCACCACAATTGTCAACTATTTGCGGATAAAGCAAGACCATCTTGGAATGAACATGTCGCCGGACTCGACAATCCGGGATTTTCATGCAATATTCCCTTCACGAATCGAGACAGAGCAATTGGGCGGACCCGCAAATTCACGCGGAGCCGATCGGAAAAGTGTTTGCGTTTGCCTGGAGGTGACGACAATGATGCTGGAGAATACGATCGGCTTCTACACGTTCCGTGAGGTATGCCTGCTGACGACGCTTTCACGCAGGACGATCTACAGGTACTTGAAAAAGCGCATCTTTCCAGAGTCCGGCCGTCTGCCCGGAGGCAAACGCGTCTGGTGGAGAGTGGACGTGCATCTGTGGATGCGCAACCGATTCCCCGGATAACGAGAGAGGGCAAGCTCGATGGAGCGGATGGTCGACAAGACCGACTACCCCGCGCGGAGGAGACGGATCGTAGCCGGGTCTCCAAGCCTCGTGTCCGACGCGGGCGCGCCAGTCCGCAGTGCGGACGCAAAGCTGTGGCAGCCGCCGCGCTGCCCGGTTTGTCGCCCGATTCGTCGCCCGAGCGCGGATGGACGATTGCCCCGTCTCAGCGTTTTTCCGCTAAGTGCTTGTAATGTTTGGTTGCGGGGGCAGGATTTGAACCTGCGGCCTTCAGGTTATGAGCCTGACGAGCTACCGGGCTGCTCCACCCCGCGTTATCCGAGTTTTGCGCGGCAAAAATCTCGTTATTCGTCCGAGTTTTGCGCAGTAAAAAGGTCGGTTTGTTGGCCGGTTTGTTTCGGCCTTATGAGAGAAGATGATCGGTTTGTTTCTCTTGCGATTTGCAGACCTGGCAGCGACCTACTCTCCCGCGTCTTAAGACGAAGTACCATCGGCGCTGGGGCGTTTCACGGCCGTGTTCGGAATGGGAACGGGTGCAGCCACCCCGCCAGAACCACCAGGTCGGCAAAGCGCAAGATTTGCGCCTTAAGGGCGCAAACCGAATTGAGAAGCTGGTGAAGCGGGCGGTTTAACGCCTCGACTTCTTTTGAACACGTCTTTTTTGATGTCTTGTCCGGATCATTCCAGCAGCCGGCAGAGCCGAGCCGCCGGTTGTCCGGCGCGCCGTCCGCAGCGCAGCGATCTTGCGATCGCGTCAGCGTGAGGACAGAAGAATGATGCTCATCTTTGATGAGCATAAGCAATGGGAACGATCAAGCCGATCGAACGATTAGTACCGGTAAGCTTCATGCGTTGCCGCACTTCCACACCCGGCCTATCAACGTGGTCGTCTTCCACGGTTCTCAAGGGAATACTCGTTTTCAGGTGGGTTTCCCGCTTAGATGCCTTCAGCGGTTATCCCTTCCATATATAGCTACCCTGCTATGCCCTTGGCAGGACAACAGGTCCACCAGAGATATGTCCATCCCGGTCCTCTCGTACTAGGGACAGATCCTGTCAATATTCCTACACCCACGGCAGATAGGGACCGAACTGTCTCACGACGTTCTGAACCCAGCTCACGTACCGCTTTAATTGGCGAACAGCCAAACCCTTGGGACCTGCTCCAGCCCCAGGATGCGATGAGCCGACATCGAGGTGCCAAACAACCCCGTCGATATGGACTCTTGGGGGTCATCAGCCTGTTATCCCCGGCGTACCTTTTATCCGTTGAGCGATGGCCCTTCCACGCGGGACCACCGGATCACTATGACCGACTTTCGTCTCTGCTCGACTTGTCAGTCTCGCAGTCAGGCGGGCTTATGCCATTGCACTCGACGAGCGATTTCCGACCGCTCTGAGCCCACCATCGCGCGCCTCCGTTACTCTTTCGGAGGCGACCGCCCCAGTCAAACTACCCACCATACACTGTCCCGGATCCGGATGACGGACCGCGGTTAGACATCCATGACGATAAGGGTGGTATTTCAAGGATGGCTCCACGAGAACTGGCGTCCCCGCTTCAAAGCCTACCACCTATCCTACACATGCCGACACGAATGCCAGTGTAAAGCTATAGTAAAGGTGCACGGGGTCTTTCCGTCTGACCGCAGGAACCCCGCATCTTCACGGGGAATTCAATTTCACTGAGTCTATGTTGGAGACAGCGGGGAAGTCGTTACGCCATTCGTGCAGGTCGGAACTTACCCGACAAGGAATTTCGCTACCTTAGGACCGTTATAGTTACGGCCGCCGTTTACTGGGGCTTCGATTCAGAGCTTGCACCCCTCCTCTTAACCTTCCAGCACCGGGCAGGCGTCAGACCCTATACGTCGTCTTGCGACTTCGCAGAGCCCTGTGTTTTTGATAAACAGTCGCTACCCCCTGGTCTGTGCCACCCCATCCTACTTGCGTAGAAAAGGGTCACGCTTCTTCCGAAGTTACGCGTGCAATTTGCCGAGTTCCTTCAACATAGTTCTCTCAAGCGCCTTGGTATACTCTACCTGACCACCTGTGTCGGTTTCGGGTACGGTCTATACGGTGGAGCTATTTCCTGGAACCGCGTCCCCGCCCGGACAATCCAATAAGTCCGGACAAGTTGAGCAATCCGTCACTACCACCAGGCCCACGAATATTAACGTGGTTCCCATCGACTACGCGTGTCCGCCTCGTCTTAGGGGCCGGCTAACCCTGCTCAGATTAACTTTAAGCAGGAACCCTTGGTCTTTCGGCGAGAGGGTCTCTCACCCTCTTTATCGTTACTCATGTCAACATTCGCACTTCCGATACCTCCAGGACCCCTCACGGGTATCCCTTCACTGGCTTACGGAACGCTCCGCTACCCCTATACACCTAAGTGTATAAGCCTCAGCTTCGGTGCATGGCTTCAGCCCCGTTACATTTTCGGCGCAAAGACCCTTATTTAGACCAGTGAGCTGTTACGCTTTCTTTAAATGATGGCTGCTTCTAAGCCAACATCCTGGTTGTTTTGGGATCCTCACATCCTTTCCCACTTAGCCATGACTTGGGGACCTTAGCTGGAGGTCAGGGTTGTTGCCCTTTTCACGACGGACGTTAGCACCCGCCGTGTGTCTGCCGACTAGTACTCCTCGGTATTCGGAGTTTGGTTAGGATCAGTAAGACGGTGAGTCCCCATAGCCCATCCAGTGCTCTACCCCCGAGGGTATTCGGTCGACGCACTACCTAAATAGTTTTCGCGGAGAACCAGCTATTTCCGAGTTTGATTGGCCTTTCACCCCTAGCCACAAGTCATCCCAATCTATTGCAACAGATGCGGGTTCGGTCCTCCAGTTGGTGTTACCCAACCTTCAACCTGCTCATGGCTAGATCACTCGGTTTCGGGTCTAATGCGACATACTAAACGCCCTATTCAGACTCGCTTTCGCTACGCCTACACCTACCGGCTTAAGCTTGCATGTCACACTAAGTCGTTGACCCATTATACAAAAGGTACGCCGTCACCCTTGCGGGCTCCGACTGTTTGTAGGCATCCGGTTTCAGGTTCTATTTCACTCCCCTTGTCGGGGTGCTTTTCACCTTTCCCTCACGGTACTTGTTCGCTATCGGTCATGCACGAGTACTTAGGCTTGGAGAGTGGTCTCCCCATGTTCAGACAGGATTTCACGTGTCCCGCCTTACTCAAGGACAATGAGTGTTATACGTGTACGGGGCTGTCACCCACTGCGGCAGACCTTTCCAGATCCTTCCACTTCATTCCTCATTGCCACTGGCCTGGTCCGCGTTCGCTCGCCACTACTTGCGGAGTCTCGGTTGATGTCCTTTCCTGCAGGTACTTAGATGTTTCAGTTCCCTGCGTTCGCTTCTTATCCCTATTGAATTCAGGATAAGATACCTTTCAACAATGCTTGGAAACCACTTTGGTTTCTTGACGCCGGATAACCGGCGACGGCCTCTGGCCTTGCGAAGCCTCAAGGCTTCGATACCAGCGGCCAACCAAAATGATTTTCCAAGCATCTAAGGTGGGTTGCCCCATTCGGAGATCCATGGATCAAAGCTCATTCGCAGCTCCCCACGGCTTTTCGCAGCGTATCACGTCCTTCATCGCCTGTGCATGCCAAGGCATCCACCAAATGCCCTTCTTTCACTTGATCGTTCTCATTGCCAATGCTCATCACTATCTGGGTTTGGCTAAGCTTACCCACTCGGCTTGTCGCCTTGCAGGGCAGCCAAACCTGGCCATCCGGGCACAACTGAATGTGCCGCAAATGCCGCCCAGAGATCCGATTACCTTTTACAATCGGACCATCTCATGATGCCATCGACGTGTTCGATATGGTCCTCACAAAAGTCACGCCGAGCGACTTCGAGGCCATATCTTAAGACCAGCTTCTCGAGATCTGTCCGGTGATGCGCGGTCAGGCAACACCAATCCGACACGACCGTCAGAGGCGCGCTCCGAAGAACACCCCAACAACGATCATGCCCTGACGACAAGACTTCCTTCCTACCTCCAGACCCTCTTCCACGTCCGGTCGGCTAGACCATCCATGGCTTCTTCGGGACTGGGCTCGGACGTCTCGAAACGATCTTTCGACCGCTC
>NZ_JCACWC010000004.1:0-342500 GCF_059070375.1 Sinorhizobium sp. | reverse complement strand
CGCCGCCCTCGTCAGTGATCGGGCTTATAGACCCCCACCCTCCGACACGTCAACAACGATTTTCAAAAAATCAGCAGAAAATCGTAAGTCACTGTTTTTAAAGGGTGTTTATTCCTGCGTCCGCGAACCGGGCCGGAAACCGGCAGGCTGGGCATCCATTTGGGACCCTCGCATCCGGAAAGGCCCTGCGTTTGCCTCGCCTATATGGTTAACGAGCTATTGACGTTCAAGAACCCGTCGTGGACCGGTCAATGCGAGCGCCGTCTCACGCAGGAAGCAGCCTCGGTTTTCGGCCGCGGCATCCACCAGGAAATCCCGTACGGCCCTCACCCGGGGTATCGCGATCAGATCGCGGTGGCAAATCAGCCAATAGGTCCGTTTCAGCTCGATTTCATCCGGCAACACAATCTCGAGGTTGGGTTCGTCCTGCGCCATGAAGTGCGGGAGCACGCAAAGACCTAATCCCTGGCGCACCGCCTTCAACTGGGTGAGGATGCTCGAGCTTTGGAAATGGGCGCGCAGCCCCGGCTGTATCTCGCCCAGATAATCGAGCCCCGGCGTGAAGATCATGTCGTCGATATAACCGACGAAGCGGTGGGAGCCGAGATCGCTGCGTGTGCGGATCGGCGGCTGACCGGCGAGATAGCTGCGTGCCCCATAGACATGCAGCGTATAGGGCGTCAGCACTTCGGCATGGTAAGCTCCGGCTTTCGGTGCGGCGAGCGCCACCGCGATATCGGCCTCCTTGCGCGACAACGACATGATCTGTTGGATCGCCACGAGCTCGAGCGAGATGTTCGGATAGCGCTCGGCGAACTCCCCAAGCCGGTCCGCGAGGAAGAAGTTGCCGAAACCCTCGAGCGTACTCAGCCGTACGACACCGCGTTGCGCCGTCATGCCGTCGCTGATGTCGAGCTGCAGTTGCTCCGTCTCCCGCTCCATGCGCTCGGCCGTTTCGACGAAGCGTTGGCCCATGGTCGTCAGCACGTAGCCGCGGGGGTTGCGCTCGAAGAGCTTGACCTTGAGTGCGAATTCCAGCCGGTCGATGCGGCGCGAGACGGTCGCGTGGCTCGTCCGCAGGCGTCGCGCTGCCGTCGAGAGCTGGCCCGTTCGCGCGACCGCGAGGAAGAACTGCAGATCGTCCCAGGTAAAATTCGGATTCATGTCCCTCCCCTTCTGTTCAAAAATGAACAGATGCTGTTTGCAATTTACGGGTCGACCGGCTTGCTTCCAAGCAGAATTTTCTGGATGGTAAACATCGCGGCCGACATTTGAGGAGCATGTCTGGTCAAATTTGAACAGAGCGATGTGGGGAGGCGGCCGAGGTCTCGAAAGGACACGGCTGAGCCCTATGTGTATCCGCACGGCGGCTTCGCATCGCCCTTTAGAACATAGAACCTTTGGGAGGAGGACAAATGCACAAGAAACTGATCGCCACGCTCGCAATGGTGCTCGCCGGCAGCACCGCCGCCCTTGCCGACGCATCCGACGGCAAGGTCAAGATCGGCATTCTCAACGACCAATCCGGCGTCTATGCCGATTTCGGCGGCAAATCCTCCTACGAGGCGGCGCTGATGGCCGTCGAAGACTTCGGCGGCAAAGTGCTCGGCGTCCCGGTCGAGGTGGTGACCGCCGACCATCAGAACAAGCCCGATATCGCCTCCAACATTGCGCGGCAATGGTACGACACCGAGCAGGTCGACAGCATCATGGAGCTGACCACCTCCTCCGTTGCGCTTGCCGTGCAGGCGATCTCGAAAGAAAAGAAGAAGATCGACATCGTCACCGGGGCCGCAACGACGGAGCTCACCGGCAAGCAGTGCAGCCCCTACGGCTTCCATTGGGCCTATGACACCCACTCGCTCGCGGTCGGCACCGGCGGCGCGCTGGTCAAGCAGGGCGGCGACAGCTGGTTCTTCCTGACCGCCGACTATGCCTTCGGCTATTCGCTGGAAGAAAACACCGGCAACTATGTCAAGGAGAACGGCGGCACCGTCGTCGGAGCCGTCCGCCATCCGCTTGCAACCACCGATTTTTCCTCCTTCCTGCTGCAGGCCCAGTCCTCGGGAGCCAAGGTGATCGGTCTTGCCAATGCCGGTCTCGACACCTCGAACGCCATCAAGCAGGCGGCCGAGTTCGGCATCGTCCAGGGCGGGCAACGCCTGGCGGCCCTGCTCTTCACGCTGGCCGAGGTCCACGGTCTCGGCCTCGATGCGGCGCAGGGGCTGACGCTCACCGAAGGCTTCTACTGGAACCGCGACGAGGAGAGCGCCAAGTTCGGCAAGCGCTTCATGGAGCGCACCGGCAAAATGCCTAATATGGTTCATGCCGGCACCTACTCGGCCGTCCTGCAATATCTGAAAGCGATCGAGAAGGCCGGAACCGACGAGACGGAAGCTGTCGCCAAAGAGCTGCACGCTCTTCCGGTCGACGACGTCTTTGCAAAGAACGGAACGGTCGCGCCGAACGGGCGGATGATCCACGACATGTATCTTCTCGAGGTCAAGAAGCCGGACGAGAGCAAGGAGCCCTGGGACTACTTCAAGGTTCTCGCGACCATTCCCGGCAAGGAAGCCTTCATCGACCCGGCCCAGAGCGGCTGCGAGCTCGTGAAGTCCTGACCGGCAAGACGATGACCGTCGCCATGCCTTTGGAGAATGGAGCGCCGCGGGTGGTACTGTCCGCCCGCGGGCTCCGCCGCGACTTCGGCGGCTTCACCGCCGTCAAGGACGTCGACCTCGATATCCATCATGCCCGCGTGCATGCGCTGATCGGCCCGAACGGGGCCGGCAAGACCACCGTCTTCAATCTCCTGACGAAGTTCCTGCAGCCGACCCATGGCACGATCACCCTGCTCGGCGAGGACATCACCAGGACCGCGCCCGACAAGGTCGCCCGCATGGGTCTGGTACGCTCGTTCCAGATCTCGGCGGTGTTCCCGCACCTGACCGTGCTCGACAATGTCCGCGTCGCGCTGCAACGGCCGAACCGCCTTGCGACGCAGTTCTGGAAATCCTTGTCGTCGCTCGACACTCTCAACGGCAAGGCCGAGCAGCTGATCCGTTCCGTCGGTCTCGACAAGGAGGCGAACGCCCTCGCCGCGGACCTTTCCTACGGTCGCAAGCGCGTACTCGAAATCGCCACGACGCTGGCGCTCGAGCCGAAGGTTCTGCTCCTCGACGAGCCCATGGCCGGCATGGGGCACGAGGACGTCGGCATGGTCGCCGAGATCATCCGCGAAGTGGCGCGCGAGCGCGCAGTGCTGATGGTCGAGCACAACCTCTCGGTCGTCGCGACGCTCTGCCACCACGTCACCGTCCTGCAGCGCGGCGAGATCCTCGCGGAAGGCGACTATGCGACGGTCTCGGAGGATCCGCGCGTCCGCACAGCCTATATGGGCACGGAGGAGGCCTCCAGATGAAACCGCTTCTCAAGGTGGCCGGCCTTAACGCGTGGTACGGCGAAAGCCACGTCCTGCATGGCGTCGACATGACCGTCGGCGAAGGCGAAATGGTCACGCTGCTCGGCCGCAACGGCGTCGGCAAGACGACGACCCTGCGCGCGATCATGGGGATCGTGCGCGAACGCAGAGGTGAAATCAGCTTCGCCGGCGAGGACCTCATCCACGTGCCCCTCCACCGCGTCGCCCATCGCGGCCTGGGATTCGTCCCCGAGGAGCGCGGCATCTTCTCGACGCTTACCGTCTACGAAAATCTCCTGCTGCCACCGGCGGTCGCGAAAGGCGGCATGACGATCGACGAGATTTTCGAGCTTTTTCCCAATCTGCACGAGCGCCGCAACAGCGCCGGGACCAAGCTTTCCGGCGGCGAGCAGCAGATGCTGGCGATCGCCCGCATCCTGCGGACCGGCGTCCGGATGATGCTGCTCGACGAGCCGACCGAGGGGCTTGCCCCGGTGATCGTGCAGCGCATCGGCGAGGTCCTGAAGAAGCTGAAGGAACGCGGCATCACCGTTCTCCTGGTGGAACAGAACTTCCGTTTCGCGAGCAAGGTCGCGGACCGCTTCTACCTGATGGACCATGGGCGTGTGGCCGGCGAGTTTCCGGTTTCGGAGCTTTCCGCGCGCATGGACATGCTGCATGATGTGCTCGGGGTGTAGACCATGACGATGATTTTCGGAATTCCACTCCAGGCCTTCCTCGGGCAGCTGCTGATCGGGCTCATCAACGGCTCCTTCTATGCGCTCCTGAGCCTCGGCCTCGCCATCATCTTCGGGCTCCTGCGCGTCATCAACTTCGCCCACGGCGCGCAGTATATGCTCGGCGCCTTCATGGCCTGGCTGCTGCTATCCTATTTCGGCATCGGCTATTGGCCGGCGCTCATTCTCGCGCCCCTTCTCGTCGGCCTCATCGGCGCCGTTATCGAGCGCACGATGCTGAGACGGCTCTATACGCTCGATCCGCTCTACGGCCTCCTCTTCACCTTCGGCCTGGCGCTAACCATCGAAGGCACCTTCCGCTATCTCTACGGCGCGTCCGGCCAGCCCTATGCGACGCCGGCGCTGCTGACGGGCGGAGCCAATCTCGGCTTCATGTTCCTGCCCATCTATCGCGGCTGGGTCATCGTCTTTTCGCTGGTGATCTGCCTCGGCACCTGGCTCATGATCGAGAAGACCAAGCTCGGCTCCTATCTGCGCGCCGCTACGGAAAATCCGGTCCTGGTGCAATCCTTCGGCATCAACGTGCCCTTTCTTCTGACGCTGACCTACGGGCTCGGCGCGGCGCTCGCCGCAATTGCCGGAGTTCTCGCGGCACCGATCTACCAGGTCTCGCCGCTGATGGGATCGAACATCATCATCGTCGTCTTCGCAGTGGTCGTCGTCGGCGGCATGGGCTCGATCATGGGCGCGATCGTCACCGGTTATCTGCTGGGTATCGCCGAAGGACTGACCAAGGTCTTCTATCCGGAGGCCTCCAATATCGTGATCTTCGTGATCATGGCCATCGTTCTCCTGCTGAGGCCCGCGGGTCTCTTCGGTCGGGATGCTTGATATGACGCTGACACTCGAACTCGCGAAGCAGAAGGAACGCTCGCCGGCCATCGTTCAGACGGTGTTTCTCGGCGTCGGCCTTGCCTGCCTGCTGCTTGCGCCTCTGTTCTTCTACCCCGTCTTCCTCATGAAGATCCTGTGCTTCGCGCTCTTTGCCTGCGCCTTCAATCTGCTGCTCGGCTATACCGGGCTGCTCTCCTTCGGCCATGCCGCCTTCTTCGGCGGCGCGGCCTACTTCACCGCGCATGCCGTCAAGGAATGGGGCGTGCCGCCCGAACTCGGCGTCCTCTTCGGCGTCGTCGGCGCTGCACTTCTCGGCGCGGTCGTCGGTTTCTTCGCGATCCGCCGGCAGGGCATCTACTTCGCCATGATCACGCTGGCGCTGGCCCAGATGTTCTATTTCTTCTGCCTCCAGGCCGGGTTCACCCGCGGCGAGGACGGCATCCAGTCGGTGCCCCGCGGCCATCTCCTCGGTTTCATCGATCTCTCGCAGCCGACGAACATGTATTATTTCGTGCTCGCCGTCTTCGTCATCGGCATCGCCATGATCTGGCGGATCATAAATTCGCCCTTCGGCATGATCCTGAAGTCGATCCGCGAGAACGAGACGCGCGCGATCTCGCTCGGCTACTCGGTCAGGAACTACAAACTCGCAGCCTTCGTGATGTCGGCGGCGCTTACCGGGCTTGCCGGCGGTCTGAAGGCACTCGTCTTCCAGTTCGCGACGCTGACCGACGTCAGCTGGCAGATGTCCGGTGAGGTCATCCTGATGACGCTTCTCGGCGGCATCGGAACGCTGATCGGGCCGCTCTTCGGCGCGGGTCTCGTCGTGACGCTGCAGAACTATCTGGCGACATCGGAATTTCCGGTCACGATCATAACCGGCATCGTCTTCATGGTCTGCGTGCTTCTGTTCCGCCGCGGCATCGTCGGCGAGTTCTACAACTCCCGGCTCGGCCGCAGGCTCGGCTTCGAGCATCGACACAAGCATTGACCATGCATCGGTCCGAACCACGTCGGGCCTCGACATAGAGAAAACCAATGGACACGTTCGACTTCATCATCGTCGGAGCGGGCAGCGCCGGCTGCGTGCTCGCCAACCGCCTGTCGGAAAACCCGGACCACCGCGTGCTGTTGCTCGAGGCCGGCGGCAGCGACAATTATCACTGGATCCACATTCCGGTCGGCTATCTCTATTGCATCAACAATCCGCGCACCGACTGGTGCTTCACCACGGCGGCGGAGGAGGGCCTCAACGGCCGGTCTCTCGGTTACCCGCGCGGCAAGGTGCTCGGCGGCTGCTCCTCGATCAACGGCATGATCTACATGCGCGGGCAGGCGCGAGATTACGACCTCTGGCGCCAGCTCGGCTGCCCCGGCTGGAGTTGGAACGACGTGCTGCCGTTCTTCAGGAAATCCGAGGACCATTATCGCGGCGCCGACGACATGCACGGCGCAAGCGGCGAATGGCGGGTCGAGAAAGCGCGCGTCCGTTGGGCGGTGCTCGACGCCTTCCAGAAGGCTGCGACCGAAGCGGGCATTCCGGAGACCGACGACTTCAACCGCGGCAACAACGAGGGCTCCGGTTATTTCGACGTCAACCAGCGGTCCGGCATCCGCTGGAATACAGCCAAGGCCTTCCTGAAACCTGCCAGGAACCGGCGGAACCTTACGATCCTGACGAAAGCCCATGTCCGCCGGCTCATTCTCGAAGACGGCCGCATCGCCGGCGTCGAGTTCCAGCATGACGGAATCACGAAAAGCGCCCGGGCACGCCGTGAAACCGTGCTTTCGGCCGGGGCGATCGGCTCGCCGCATATCCTCGAACTCTCCGGAATCGGCCGGCCTGACGTGCTGCGCGAAAACGGCATCGAGGTCCGCCACGAGCTGCCCGGTGTCGGCGAAAACCTGCAGGACCATCTGCAATTGCGTCTCGCCTACAAGGTGACCGGCGTCCCGACGCTCAATGAAAAGGCGACTTCACTTTTCGGCAAGGCCGCGATCGGCCTCGAATACCTTGTCCGCCGCTCCGGCCCGATGGCCATGGCGCCGAGCCAGCTCGGTATCTTCACGCGATCGGGCCCGGAGAAGGAAACGCCGGACCTGCAGTATCACGTACAACCGGTGACGCTCGAAAAATTCGGCGAGCCGGTACACCCCTTTCCCGCCATCACCGCGAGCGTCTGCAATCTGCGGCCGGAAAGCCGCGGTTCCGTCCATCTGAAAGGCCCGGATTTCGCCGCGGCGCCGGACATCCGCCCGCGCTACCTGACGGCTGAGGCCGACCGGGAGGTGGCCGTGAAGTCGATCCGGCTCACCCGCCGCATCGTCGCGCAGCCCGCTTTCGCCCGCTACAATCCCGTCGAGTTCAAGCCCGGGTCGAACTGCGAGACGGACGAGGAGCTGAAACGCGCGGCAGGCGACATCGGCACGACGATCTTCCATCCCGTCGGTACCTGCCGCATGGGTGGCGACCCCGATAGCGTCGTGGATCCCGAGTTGCGGCTGCGCGGCATTGCCGGCCTGCGCATCGCCGATGCCTCGATCATGCCGACGATCACCTCCGGCAACACCAATTCTCCGACGATCATGATCGCCGAGAAGGCGGCTCAGATGATACTGGCCGTGGGCCGCTAGAGCACTTCCAGGAAAAGTGTGTAACGGCTTTCCGTCCGGAAGTGCGTTGAATCAAATGGTTGGAGCATTTCAGCGTTTCCTTGAAACCTTGAAATGCTTTAGCCAACACCTGAAAACGACGCACGTCCGGACGGATGAATTCTGCGGCCTACTCCGCCGCTTCCGTCTCCGGCATCGGCACGTAATTGAGGATCGGCGACAACCAGCGCTCGACATCGCGGACGCTCATGCGCTTGCGATCGGCATAGTCCTCCACCTGATCGCGCTCGATCTTTGCGACACCGAAGTAATAGGAATCGGGGTGGCCGACATAGAGGCCCGATACCGAAGAACCCGGCCACATCGCAAAACTTTCGGTGAGCCTGACGCCGATAGCGGCTTCCGCATCCAGGAGCCGGAAAAGCGTCTCCTTCTCCGTGTGGTCGGGCTGCGCCGGGTAGCCGGGCGCAGGGCGGATGCCCGCATAGGGTTCGGCGATCAGTTCCTGCGGCGTGAAGGCTTCGTCCGGAGCATAGCCCCAAAGCTCCTTGCGGACATATTCATGCATGCGCTCGGCAAAGGCCTCTGCGAAGCGGTCCGCAAGCGCCTTGACCATGATCGAGGAATAGTCGTCGTTCGCCCGCTCGAAGCGTTCGGCGATCGCCACCTCCTCGATGCCGGCCGTCACCACGAAACCGCCGACATAGTCCCGCTTGCCGCTCGCCGCCGGTGCGACGAAGTCGGCAAGGGCGACATTCGGCCGGCCGTCACGCTTCACCATTTGCTGGCGAAGCGTGAAGAAGGTGGCAAGCTCGGCTTCGCGCACCTCGTCGGTAAAGAGGCGGACGTCGTCGCCCATGCCGGCGGCCGGCCAGAAGCCGATCACGGCCTTCGGGGCGAACCATGCTTCGGCCACGATCTTTTCGACCATCGCCTGCGCATCCTCGAACAGCTGGCGAGCGGCAGCCCCCTGGCGCTCGTCATCGAGAATCTTCGGGAACACCCCCTTCAACTCCCAGGTCTGGAAAAACGGCGTCCAGTCGATATAGCGGGCCAGTTCGGCGAGGTCCCAGCCCTCGAAAATACGCGTGCCGAGGAAGGACGGCACCTTTGGCTGGTGAGCGTCCCAGTCGATCCGAAGGGCATTCGCCCGCGCTTGCGAAAGCGGCAGACGGCGCTTCTCGGCTTCGTTGCGGGCATGTGCGTCGGCAACCTTGAGATACTCCGCGCGGACCGTCTTCTTGTAGGAGTCGCGGACTTCCGGCGAGAGCAGGCTCGACACGACGCCGACCGCGCGGCTGGCGTCGGTGACATAGACCGTCTGGCCGAGGCTGTAACGCGGATTGATTTTCACCGCCGTGTGCACGCGGCTGGTCGTCGCCCCGCCGATCAGCAGCGGGACATCGAAGCCCTCCCGTTCGAGCTCGGAAGCGACATGTGCCATCTCGTCCAGCGACGGCGTGATGAGGCCGGAAAGACCGACGATGTCGACCTTCTGTTCGCGCGCCACTTCGAGGATCTTAGCCGAGGGCACCATGACGCCGAGGTCGATGATCTCGTAATTGTTGCAGGCGAGCACGACGCCGACGATGTTCTTGCCAATGTCGTGCACGTCGCCCTTGACGGTCGCCATCAGGATCTTGCCGGCACTCTCGCGCGCCTCGCCGCCGCCATTGGCGCGCTTCTCTTCCTCCATATGGGGGAGCAGCACCGCAACGGCCTGCTTCATCACCCGGGCGGACTTGACCACCTGCGGCAGGAACATCTTGCCGGAACCGAAGAGATCGCCCACGACGTTCATCCCGGCCATCAGCGGCCCTTCGATGACATGCAGCGGCCGCTCGGCGGCAAGCCTGGCTTCTTCCGTATCGGCTTCGATGAATTCGGTAATTCCGTTGACGAGCGCATGTTCGAGCCGCTTCTCCACCGGCCATTCGCGCCAGGAAAGGTCCTTCTCCCTGCCCTGGCTCCCGCCCTTCCCGCGATAGCGCTCGGCGATCTCCAGGAGGCGCTCGGTCGAATCGGCCCGGCGGTTGAGCACCACGTCCTCGCAGGCTTCGCGCAGCTCCGGGTCGATCGCGTCATAGACGGCAAGCTGTCCGGCATTGACGATGCCCATGTCCATGCCGGCCTGGATCGCGTGATAAAGGAAGATGGCGTGCATCGCCTCGCGCACCGGTTCGTTGCCGCGGAAGGAGAAGGAGAGGTTCGACACGCCGCCGGAGACGTGGACATGCGGCAGTGTCGCGATGATCTCTTGCGTCGCCTCGATGAAGTCGACGCCGTAATTGTTATGCTCCTCGATGCCGGTCGCGACCGCGAAGATATTCGGGTCGAAGATGATGTCCTCCGGGGGAAAGCCAACCTCTTGTGTCAGCAGCCGATAGGCCCGCCGGCAGATTTCCACCTTGCGGGTCTTCCTATCGGCCTGGCCCTTCTCGTCGAAGGCCATCACCACGACGGCGGCGCCATAGGCGCGCACGAGGCGCGCATGGTGCAGGAAAGCCTCCTCGCCCTCCTTGAGCGAGATGGAATTCACCAGCGCCTTGCCCTGAACGCATTTGAGCCCGGCTTCGATCACCTCCCATTTGGACGAATCGATCATTACCGGTACGCGGGCGATATCCGGCTCGGAGGCGACGAGGTTCAGGAACTCGACCATCGCGCCCTTCGAATCGATCAGGCCTTCGTCCATGTTGACGTCGATGATCTGGGCGCCGTTCGCCACCTGATCGCGCGCCACATCGAGTGCGGCGGCGTAGTCCGCGGCCGTGATCAGCTTGCGAAACTTCGCCGAGCCGGTGACGTTGGTGCGTTCTCCGACGTTGACGAAGGGGATCTCGTCGGTAAGCGTGAAGGGTTCGAGGCCGGAAAGCCGCATGCGGCGATCGATCTCGGGCACCCGGCGCGGTGGATATTTGGCAACCGCTTCGGCGATGGCGCGGATATGGGCCGGCGTGGAACCGCAGCAGCCGCCGACGATGTTGACGAGGCCATCGCGGGCGAAGCCCTCGACCTGCGACGCCATCTGCTCGGGGCTTTCATCATAGCGGCCGAACTCGTTCGGCAGGCCCGCATTCGGATAGGCGCAGACGAGCGTGTCGGCGACCGCCGAGAGCTCGTCTATATGGGCCCGCATCGCATTGGCGCCGAGCGCGCAGTTGAGCCCGATCGTAAACGGCTCCGCATGGCGCACCGAATACCAGAAGGCCGTGGGCGTCTGGCCTGAGAGGGTACGGCCGGAGAGATCGGTGATCGTTCCGGAGATCATCACCGGCAGGCGGACCCCCTTTTCGGCAAAGACTTCCTGCGTGGCGAAGATCGCCGCCTTGGCATTCAGCGTATCGAAGATCGTCTCGATTAGGATGATGTCGGCACCGCCGTCGATGAGGCCCCGCACCTGCTCGGCATAGGCGAGCCTCAGATCGTCGAAGCTGACGGCCCGATAGCCGGGATTATTGACGTCCGGCGAGATAGACGCGGTGCGGTTGGTGGGGCCGAGCGCGCCTGCCACGAAGCGCCGCCGGCCATCCTCCGCCTCGGCCCGCTTCGCCGCCCGCCGCGCCAGCCGCGCGCCGTCGCGATTGAGATCGTAGACCATGTCCTCCATGCCGTAATCGGCCTGGGCGATCCGCGTCGAGGAGAAGGTGTTGGTTTCGAGGATATCAGCGCCGGCGATGGCGTAGTGGTAATGAATGTCCTCGATCGCCTTCGGCTGAGTGAGCGTCAGGAGGTCGTTGTTGCCCTGCTGATGGCAGGCGCACCCACCGAAGCGTTCGCCGCGGAAGTGATCCTCCACGAAACCGAGCTGCTGGATCTCCGTTCCCATGGCGCCATCCATGATGAGGATGCGTTCAGCCGCCGCCTGGGCGAGCTGCCGGAAAATTTCCGAACCATCCGGCTTGGGCGAGACGTTTCCAAAGAGGGCGTCGGCGGCGGACATGGGAGATCTCCCGTTCTGAAAACGACAAAGAATTATCGATTTACTCACATAAACATATCTTTATGTCAACATACGTGACGGTCACAACTGCGGATGGGTGAATAAAAAGCGGCCCGCCGCGGGTGCGGGGGCCGATAAGAGAGCGGGATGAGGAGAAGTGTGTGCGGTCTTCCGCCGGTCACATCCGCTTGAGGCAATCTTCCAGTTCATAGATCGCGCAAAGAATATGATAGAAGGTGCTTGCTGGCGCCGGTTCTTCGACGAAGGTGCCATCCGCCTTCTGCTTGTCGCGCCAGAGGCCGCGGACAGGCACGTCCAGAAAGCGCTGCAGCGCCCCCATGGCGCGTCCAGCAGAAGCCAGATAACGCTCTTTCTCCGCACCTTCCGTCAACGCCGCAAATCGGATCGCCGCCTTCAGCCACTCCGTCTGCGGCCAAAGCCGCGCTGTCCGATCGGCAACGGAGAAATCGTCGAGGAGCGTCATGACGATCACGTCCCGCTCGGGGCATGTTCCATATTTCTCGCCGATATCGAAAAGCCGCCGCGCCTCGACGATCGCCTGCGCATTGCCGCGCCGTTCCGCCCAGCGCAGGAGCAGCCATGCCCATTCGAAATGGTGCCCCGGCTCGACGATACGGCCCTTTTCACCGGGGAACGGCGCCCAGTCGTGGTCGAAGAATTCACGCAGCGCCCCGCTCTCGGCGTCGATGAACCGGTCCATGGCCAGATGCGCAATCTCGTCGGCGAGATTGGCCCAGGCGACGCGGTCGAATCCCTCCGCCTCCTCGCTTGCGAGGCAGGCTTCGAAGAGATGCATGTGCGGATTGGAGCCGAGCGGCAGGCGCGGCGGCTCGTCCTCCTCGAAGCCGGCGAGCGGATGCTTGCAACGGGCTTCGAGCTGCCGCCTGAGTTTGTCGCTGCGCCCCACCATCTCGGCTCCGCGCTCCGGCAGGACTTCCGCCAGATGGGCGAAGGCAAGCAAGGCAAAAGCCTGGTTGTAGAGGTCGAAGGAAGCGTCGATGAGCTTGCCGTCGGCATTCGCCAGCGCCCCGTAAAAGCCGCCAGGCTGTCCGTAGACGCGATCGAAATAAAGAAGGCCGCCTTCGGCGGCGGTGCGCCAGTCTCCATTCCAGCCACGCCGGCCGGCCGCGGCGAAGCAGTAGACCTGCCGGGGCTGCACGCGGGAGCGGCGGTCGGCCCGCGTCGGTTCGCCTTTCATGTCGATCGTCTCGACGAAGCCGCCACCCTCCCCGTCGAAGCCTTTCTGCCGCCAGAGCGGCAAGGCAGCATCGTTCAGCCAGCCCGCGAGTTCGCCTGCCTGGAGATGAATATCCATGCCCATCCGCTCTCCGTCAGCTTTCCAGCTTCAGCGGGTCGTGATCCGCGCCGAGAAGTTCTGCCAGCGCCTCGACCACGAGGTTATGGTCCTCCCGCTGCGGCAGGCCGGAAACGGTGACGGCGCCGATGCAGCCCGTTCCCTTGACGACGATCGGGAAGCTGCCGCCATGGGCGGCAAACTCGGCATCCGGCAGGCCGAGCTTCGCCTGCAAATTCGTTTGCTGCTTGAGGAGGCTGAGCCCGGTGGCGTAGCTGCTCTTGAACAGGCGGAACACCGTGTTGCGCTTGCGGCGCACCCAGTTCGGATTGTCCGGCGTCGCCCCATCGAGGGCCGCATAGAAGACCTGCATGGAAAAGAGCGTGATGTCGATGACGCAGCCGAGCTTGCGTTCCGCGGCCATCCGGCGAAGCGTTGCGCCCAGCTTCCAGGCCGTCTCGAGATCGAAGCGCTCGAACTGCAATTGCTGCTCCTGCAGCGCAATCCGGCGCAGATCATTGTCTATGTTCATAATGCCTCCGCTTGGTCAGTGGTCGAACTGGACGAGTGCGATGCGCGATCCTGCAAAATTCCCCGCCTGGCAATTAATCCTTCCAGAGCCAGGCGGCGCCGCGCACGCCGGAACTGTCGCCGTGCACCGCCTTGCGGATCGGCGTCTCGAAACTGTCGCCGAAGAGATATCTGGTGATCGATGCCGGCAACTCGCCGTAAATCTCGTCGACATTGGACATGCCGCCGCCGAGTACGAAGACGTCGGGATCGACGATGTTGGTCAACAGCGCGAGGCTGCGGGCCAGCCGGTCGACGAAGCGCTCGTAGACACCGATTGCCACCGGATCGCCCGCGCGCTTCGCCTCGATGATGTCCCGCCCGCGCCGGTCCGTCCCGGTCGTCATGCGGTAGTCGAGTTCCAGCCCGGTGCCGCAGGCATACATGTCGAGGCAACCGAGCTTGCCGCACCAGCACCTGTGCCCCGGATATTCGTCCTTCGTCATCCAGGGCAGCGGATAATGGCCGATCTCGGCCGCGACGCCCTGGTAGCCGGCGTGAACTTTCTTGCCGATCGCCAGACCCCCGCCATGGCCCGTACCGACGATCACGCCGAAGACGACGCCCGCGTCCTTGCCCGCCCCGTCGACGGCTTCGGAGACCGCAAGGCAATTGGCGTCGTTGGCCAGGCGCACCTCACGTCCGAGCGCAGCCGCAAGATCCCGCCCGAGCGGCTTGCCGTTGATGAGCACCGCATTGGAATTGCGCACGATGCCGGTGCGCGGATTGGGACTGCCGGGTATGCCGATGCCGATCGAGCCGCGCTCGCCGGCGGTGCTTTCGGCCGAGGCGACGAGCTCTACGACGGCACGGACACAATCCTCATAGCCGCTGGTGGGTGTCGGGACACGATGGCGGGCACGCGTCTCGCCGTCGCGATCGAGCGCGATGACCTCCATTTTCGTGCCGCCCCAGTCAATTCCGATAAACATATATCTGGTCTTTGGGATAAAGATCGTTGGCGAGGAACGCGGCAGCCTCTCCTCCGGCGCCGCGGGCCTTGCTTAGCATCCACCGTATCGGGGACGCTAGTGGGATGAGGAAAACTGTGTGCGGTTTGCCGCCCGCGTCCCGCTCAAACGACTTGAATCGATCACGTTCATGATTTTGGGTCGACGCGGCCTCAATTCATCGGGATCTGGCCCCCATCTTCGGGAGCGCCTGCAAATCGGCTGCGATCGCCGAAAAACACTTGGCGAAAGAGCCTCGCTTTTGTATGGGTCTATTCCGAGTGGTCCCGTAGCTCAGCAGGATAGAGCACCAGATTCCTAATCTGGGGGTCGCGCGTTCGAATCGCGCCGGGATCACCATCTTCGTATCAATAAATTCACGAACTTAGCTGATGCGGCCGCAGAGAGGTCCGCTTAAAGCCGTGTCGCACGGCCTCGCAACGATCTCCCTTGATTTCCAAGCATTACCAACCTCTTGCTGGCGACTCCATGCGACATGATAAGCCGGTCATCCCTCAGTTTTCCATATTGATGTTGACGTTGCGGTCCTTCGGCAGGATGGAAGCCGTTATTTCGGGTTTCGTCGGTCATCCAAAAGCCTCGCTTTTCGGTATCACATTTTCCGTATCACTTTTTTGCATTCGGAATTAAACGTGATACAAAAAATACATGAAGATCACGTACGACGAAACCAAGCGCCAGACCAACATCGGCAAGCACGCCTATGATTTCGCCGAGCTCGACATGGAGTTCTTCTCTTCGTCCGTAGTGGTCCCGGCCAAGGAAGGCCGCTTCATGGCAATCGGCGTCCTGCGCAATGGCGTGATTGCCGTGGTCTTCGGTCGCCTTGGCTCGGAAGGTATTTCGATTATCTCCATGCGTGACGCCAGCCGGAAGGAAAGGAGCTTACTATGACGAACCCATCCCGCCGCATTCGCCATATCTCCGACAAGGAGGAGGCAGAAATTCAGCGCAAGATAGCCAGCGACCCGGATGCTCCCGAGGCTACCGACGAGCAGCTTGGGCAAGCCAAGCCCTTCGCCGAGGCTTTTCCCGACCTCGCCGAGAGTATCAAGCGTGCCAGGGGCCGGCCAGCCATCGAGAAGCCCAGGCAGCAGCTATCCATCCGCTTGGATCCGGACATTATCGAGCATTACAAGGCGACCGGCAAAGGCTGGCAGAGCCGAATGAATGACGACCTTCGCAAGGCCGCCGGGTTGAAGAAGGCCGGCTAGCTTACTTCTCCCGCACTCTTACCTGACGGTCTGGTCATAGGCCTGCCGCTGCTGTTGCCTTCTGCCGCCTTTAAGTCAGGTTACGGCGGGGCTGGAAAGAGCCTTATGACCGTTACGCTTGCGAAGCATTAATCCGCAATCGGCCAAGCCTTTCAGCATTCGTCAAAGGGATAGGGCTTCCGCTTGCTCCCGAACTTTCCGGTAGCTGAAAGCTCTCCGAGAGGCGGGAAAAAACGTTATCCACACAACTGCCGCCCTTTTCCTTTCGCGTAAACAACAGCTTGTTCCACGCGCGCAATTCCGGCGTAAGGCGTGTCACCGTTACGCCTCATTCGAACTTCACCACCCCCGCCGTCAGAACAGCAGGGAGTAAACGAATGAACATCAATGGAACCAACGTCGCCAACAAGCTCATGGGTACGAATCTTGCGGACACGATCCGCGGCTATGATGGCAGTGATTCCATTTGGGGTAATGCCGGTGACGACTATCTCGACGGCGGGCTTGGCAACGACTTGCTCTATGGTGGGCTTGGCAACGACTTTTTCAAGGCCGGAGCGGGCGATGACTACGCGGAAGGCGGCGACGGCAATGACAGCTTCGACGGCGGCGCCGGCGCCGACACGCTGATCGGCGGGCTCGGCAACGATATCTTTTCCGGCGAAGACGGCAATGACATCATCAACGGCGGCGATGGCCATGACCATATCCTCGGAGACGCCGGCAACGACCGGATCTATGGGGGCGCCGGCGAGGAATACATCGACGGCGGAGTGGGAGACGACATCATCTATGCCGGCTCTGGAAACGACGGCTTCAACAACCGCATTGATCCCGCGACGGGCAAGCTGACGCAGCAGGCGGTCAGTGGTGGTGCCGGCAACGATACGATCTACGGCGAAGAGGGCAACGACGCCCTGAAGGGCCAATCCGGAAACGACCGGGTCTATGGCGGCATCGGCGACGACATCGTCGATGGCGGCGACGGGAACAACTACCTCGATGGCGGTGATGGGAATGACGTGCTCGACTCCGAGGGCGGCATCGACGAAGCCCACGGCGGTAACGGTAACGATCGGATTGCCGCAGGCGCCGGCAACGATCGGGCATTCGGGGATGCCGGAGACGATATCCTGACGGGCGAAGCTGGCGACGACGTGCTTGCTGGCGGCCTCGGCAACGACCTTGTCATTGCCGGAGACGGAAACGACACGCTTCGCGGCGACGCGGGCAGAGATACCCTTCTTGGCGACGCGGGAAGCGACATCCTGTGGGGTGGCGCCGATGCCGACCGCTTCGTCTTCAAGGGCGCGGGTTCGCTCGTCGGACGGGACTCCGTGATGGACTTTCAGGACGGCACCGATCTGCTTGTCCTGGAGAACCTCGGAATCAAGCAATATTCGAGCTCCGGCACGGCCGGTACGATTTTCGCGTATGATGACGCCAGCGGAGACGTGATGTTGAAAGGCTACGATTCGACGGGCAATGCGCTGTCGATCCATGTCGACGATCCGACGAATACCCTCGCCGCCTCCCACTTCAGCAGCACCGATTTTCTCTTCGCCTGATCGAAGCGGATGAAAGTTCGAGCACCGCGCGTATCGCACGCGCGGTGCGTTCCTTTGAGACTTAAGTCCGATATTAAATGGCCGATAGTCTTAGCCCATTTTGGCTTATCCCATTGAGCACGCTCCGTAATCCTTGACTGCAACCTGTGCTGTGAGACCCTTCTATCTCGTGGTTGTACTATGCAGGTGAAGCGATGATCTTCGCGGATGACGTTGAGTTGGCCCTCGCTCTGGCCTGCGAAGAACTCCAGATGACCCGGGACGAAATAATCCGCCTCATCCTTCGCGAGTGGCTGGAGCAATATGGCTTTATCCAATTCCATGAATTGGACGAAGGTAGCGACACAAACAGCAGCGCGTGAGTTCCGCATGTTCCCGTGCTGAGCGGTTTTCCCCCCGGCATTGCGGAAAACAAGGGGTTAGAGAGTTTCCGCGATTCGGAGAAAGGCTCTAGCCTACCCTCAAGCTTGCTCCTCGAAGCCGAAGGCCGAGGCGGGCGGCAACGCGCTGCGATGCGTGATTTTCTCGATCCGTGCTGTAGAACAGGGTACGAGAGCGCAGTTCAGGCAAGCGCGACCAGCCGGCGGTAGCGGCTGCTCCGAAGCCCTGCCCCCTGAAGGCCTTCGCCGTTGCCCGATCCCTCCGGATCGTTCTCCCCTTCCATCCGGCCTCCATCTCCCAAGCGAAATAGCGTGCGGTAATCGATGTCGAGCCAATGCAGCATGGTTCAGACGTACAATCCCGTCCGGCCTGTGTCGAGGCGGCACCGCTATTCCACTTCCTTGCATGCTATCCCCGGGTCCTCCTCGCCCTTCATCCTATCGAAAAGCGTCGCCTCGCCACCCTTCGTCCACCAGACATATCTGCCGCCGGCATATCTGGCGCCCGATCCGGAAATCACGTTCGATGCCACGATGAACGTGCCTTCAATGGTGAAGGTCGCGAGCGACGCGGACCCGGCGTCGATGTATTCGGCCTCGATCGTCTTGTCGCCGCAGGCATAGCGAACCGTCCGCCGGTCGACTGCGCCGGCGTCCGGAATTTCGATCGTCAGTTCTGCGCGGTTGCCGTTCCGCGACTGCATCGAGGTTAGCTGCAGCACGCTCTCCTCGTTTCGCCCGCCGAGAAAGAGCTTGGATCCCTCTATTCGCCAGACAAGCTCCGTCTTAAGCGCTTCGAAGAACTTCCGCTCCTGGTCCATGACCGCCGGTACGCACATCTTGCGGGTGGCGGCAGCCGGCCCGAAGGTGATCGTCGCGCCGGAGAGGCCGAACGTTCCGGTGAAATGATTGCAGCCGGCCATGCCGCCATAGGTGCCGTCCTCACGAATCTCGAGCGTCGTCTGAAGATCATCGATCACGCCCCGGCCGCCTATGTCCTCGGCAAGCCACGAGCCGACGAGCGCCTCCGGCACCTTTTCGGCAGCCACCGTCTGCATGGAGGCAAGCTCGATCAGCACGCAGGCGCAAGATGCGGCGGTCAGGGCTTGCAGCATCGAAAACTCCTCAGACAAATCATCGTTCGACGGTGTTAACGATTCTTACCCGAGCGCTGCCTCTTGGAGAAGGGCGATGACTTCACCCTTGTTGCCGGCAGTATTCGGCTGTAGAGCCTAATAAAATCATTAGAACGAGAAGAATACGGGATTTTGGCATGGCATCCGGCGATGATTTCAAGCGCCGTCTGACGATACTGGGTTCCACCGGATCGATCGGGACCAATACGCTCGACGTGGTCGAACGGCTCGGCGGGTGCGATCGATTCGCCATCGCCGCGCTGACCGGCAACGGCAACATCCCGTTGCTTGCGGAGCAGGCCCGCCGCGTCGGCGCGGAGCTCGCAGTCACCGCCGACGAGCATCGCTACGGCGAACTCAGGGAGGCGCTGAGCGGCAGCGGTATCGACGTCGCCGCCGGGCGCAGCGGCCTGATCGAGGCGGCCGAACGGGACGCAGGCTGGGTTATGGCGGCGATCGTCGGCAATGCCGGTCTTGGCCCGACACTTGCCGCCGCCCGCCGCGGCGCCGACATCGCACTCGCCAACAAGGAATGCCTCGTTTCCGCCGGCAGCCTTTTCATCGAAGCCGTCAGCGCGGGCGGCGGACGGCTGCTGCCGGTCGACAGCGAGCACAATGCGATCTTCCAGGTGCTGGAGAACGACCAGCGCCATGCCGTCGAGCGCATCGTGCTTACCGCCTCCGGCGGTCCGTTCCGCACCAGCACCCTCGACGAAATGCGGCATGTGACGGCGGATACGGCCCGCGCCCATCCGAACTGGTCCATGGGCCTCAAGATCTCGATCGACAGCGCCTCCATGTTCAACAAGGCGCTCGAGATGATCGAGGCGCGCCACCTCTTCCGCCTGAGGCCGGACCAGATCGAGGTGATCGTCCACCCGCAATCCGTGATCCACTCGATGGTCGGCTATACGGACGGGTCCGTCCTCGCCCAGCTCGGCTGCCCCGACATGCGCACGGCCATCGGCTATGCGCTTTCCTACCCCGAGCGCTGCCGTCTGCCGGTCGAGCGCCTGGACTTCGCCAGGCTCGCCCGGCTCGATTTCGAAGCCCCGGACGAAGTCCGCTTCCCGGCGCTGAGGCTCGCGCGCCGCGCCATGGAGGAAGGCGGCGTCCAGGGTGCCGTGCTGAACGGCGCCAAGGAGACCGCACTCGAGGCGTTCATCAAAGGCCACGTCGGCTTCCTGGCCATGGCGGAAATCGTCGAGAGAGTGATGGACGCGCTTGCCGGCCTGCCGGCTGCGGCGAACATGGACGACGTCTTTGCCGCGGATGAAAAAGCGCGGCGGGCGGCTGCCGAGATGATCCGGTAGAGAGTTGTTGCGGGTGAATCCGCCCTCATCCAGCCTGCTGGCCCGTAGGCGGGGCGAAGGGGACAAGTGGCAGCTCCTTGCACCACACGAGCGCTGCTACGAAACAGAGGTTCGGGCGAGGAGGTCCCTCTCCCCGCCAGAGCTCGCCGGAGCTTACGCCACGGCCCTCGCCAGCGCACAGCGCGACCAGAGCGAATGCAGCGCACCGACCAGATGGTCGATATCGGCGTCAGAATGCAGGGGGGTCGGCGTGATGCGCAGGCGCTCGGTCTTCTTCGGCACGGTCGGGTAATTGATCGGCTGGACGTAGATGCCGAAATTGTCGAGCAGCAGGTCGGAGATCCACTTGCACTTGGCGGCATCGCCGACGATGACCGGCACGATATGGCTCGGATTGACCATATGCGGAATACCGCGCTGGTCGAGCAGCGAACGAAGCCGGCGCACGCGCTCCTGATGCGCGAAGCGTTCGACCTGGCTTTCCTTCAGGTGGCGAATGGAGGCGAGCGCCCCGGCGGCGAGCGCCGGCGGCAGCGCCGTGGTGAAGATGAAACCGGAAGCGAAGGAGCGGATGAAGTCGCAAAGCGCCGCCGATCCGGTGATGTAGCCGCCCATGACGCCGAAGGCCTTGCCGAGCGTGCCTTCGATGACCGTCAGCCGGTGCATCAGCCCCTCGCGCTCGGCAATGCCGCCGCCACGCGGGCCGTACATGCCGACCGCATGAACTTCGTCCAGATAGGTCATCGCGCCGTATTTGTCGGCGAGATCGCAGAATGCCTCGATCGGCGCGATGTCGCCATCCATCGAATAGACGGATTCGAAGGCAATGATTTTAGGCGCGCGCGGGTCGGCGGCTGCAAGCTTAGCCTCGAGGTCCGCCACCGAATTGTGCTTGAAGATGACCCGCTCGCATTTCGAGTGGCGGATGCCCTCGATCATCGAAGCGTGGTTGCCGGCATCCGAAAAGACGATAACGCCGGGAATTTTGGAACAGAGCGTCCCGAGCGCGGCCCAGTTCGAAACGTAACCGGAGGTGAACAGAAGAGCCGATTCCTTGCCGTGCAGGTCGGCGAGCTCGCGCTCGAGCAGCACATGGTAATGGTTGGTGCCGGAGATGTTGCGGGTGCCGCCGGCGCCGGCGCCGCATTCATCGATCGCGTTCTTCATCGCCTCGGTGACGATGGGACACTGGCCCATGCCGAGATAGTCGTTCGAGCACCATACGGTCACTTCCCGGGCGCCATCGGCCGTGTAGCGCGTCGCCTTGGGGAAGCTGCCGCGATGGCGGGCGAGATCGGCGAAAACCCGGTAACGGCCTTCCTGATGCAGCCCATCCAGCTCGTTTTTGAAGAAACTCTCGAAATCCATCATCATCTCCAGTGCCCTGTCGCCTTTCTTCCTACAAAGCGATCAGTGGTCAACCCCGGACAGGCTCCGACGCGCGGGCTGCGGCAAAAGGCCTCTCGGCCCCCAGACCCCGGTTATTCTGCGCGGCGCGTGTCGTGCCTGGCAAGCGGGAAAGGCGATGGAAAATGACGACACATTTTCAAACCTTTCCGCGGTAATCAGGCTCGACCTCGACATGGAGTCCGAGAGTCCAGTTTTGAACCATTCCAAAATGGCTAGCAAAACTTCATTCTCCCGAACATCGATCGAAGTCAAGCAATTGCGGAAAAAGGACGGCCGCTGTCGCCCTTTTTCGATACCAAAGTTGGTCCGTCAGGCGGCCGCCACGGCGCGTTTCGTCATCACCTTGACGAGATTGGCGCGATAGGCAGCGCTTGCATGAATATCGGAAAGCAGGTTCGAATCGTCCACCTTCACATTGTCGACGGCACCCGGCGACCAGTTGGCGGCAAGCGCCGCCTCGAGGTCCGGATGGCGGAAGACGCCGTCCGACCCGGCTCCGGTCACGCCAACGCGCACTGCGCCATCGTCACGACGGACGACGAAGACGCCGGTCATCGCATAGCGCGATGCCGGATTGGGGAACTTCCGATAGGCCGCTTTCGCCGGCGCTTCGAAGCGGACGGCCGTCACGATCTCACCGTCTTCGAGCGCCGTTTCGAAGAGACCGGTGAAGAAGTCTTCAGCCTTGACCTCGCGCCTGTCGGTGACGATCACCGCATCGAGCGCCAGCATCGCGGCCGGATAGTCCGCCGCCGGATCGTTGTTGGCGATGGAGCCGCCGACCGTACCCATGTGGCGGACATGCGGATCACCTATGTGGCTGGCAAGCCCGCAAATGGCCGGACAGACCGCGGCAAGCGCGGCGGAGGTCGCGACCTCCTCATGCGTCGTCGCCGCGCCGATCCTGATCGACCGGCCGTCGACGGTGATCCCCTTCATCTCGGCAATGTGCCTGAGATCGACAAGGTCGCTCGGGGCGGCGAGCCGCTGCTTCATCGTCGGGATGAGCGTCATGCCGCCGGAAAGATATTTTCCCTCCGCGGCGGTCCCCATCAGCTTCGCTGCCTCTTCGACCGAGGAGGCCCGATGATAGTTGGTCTCATACATCTCAAGTCCTCCCGATCAATGCGCGCTATGCACCGCCGCCCAGACCTTTTGCGAGGTCGCCGGCATGGTGAGCTCGTTGGTGCCGATCGCGTCCGTGATGGCGTTGATCAGCGCCGGCGGCGAGCCGATCGCCCCCGCCTCGCCGCAGCCCTTGACCCCGAGCGGGTTGCTTGGGCAGGGCGTGTTCGAGGTCGTCACCGTGAACGAAGGCAGGTCGTCGGCGCGCGGCATGGCGTAGTCCATGTAGCTCGCCGTCAGCAGCTGCCCGCTCTGGTCGTAATGCACCCCTTCGAGCAGCGCCTGGCCTATGCCCTGCGCCAGCCCGCCATGCACCTGGCCCTCGACGATCAGCGGGTTGATGATATTTCCGAAATCGTCCGCCGCGACGAACTGCACGATCTTCGTCTGGCCCGTTTCCGGATCCACTTCCACTTCGCAGATATAGCAACCCGCCGGGAAGGTGAAGTTGCTGGGATCGTAGAAGGCGCCCTCCTTGAGGCCCGGCTCCATGCCGGGCGGCAGGTTATGGGCCGTATAGGAAGCAAGCGCCACCTGCGACCAGGGGACCGACCTGTCGGTGCCGGCCACCTTGAGCGCGCCGTCCTCGATGACGATGTCGCTCTCGTCCGCCTCCATCAGATGGGCCGCAATCCTTTTGGCCTTGGCCTCGACCTTGTCGAGCGCCTTGAAGACGGCCGACATTCCGACGGCACCGGAGCGGGAACCATAGGTTCCCATGCCCATCTGCACCTTGTCGGTATCGCCATGGACGATATTGACGCTGTCGATCGGTACGCCGAAACGCTCCGCAACCACCTGGGCGAAGGTCGTTTCGTGTCCCTGGCCGTGGCTGTGCGAGCCGGTCATCACCTCGATCGTGCCGACCGCGTTGACCCTGACTTCGGCCGATTCCCACAGGCCGACGCCGGCGCCGAGCGAGCCGACGGCGGCGGAAGGCGCCAGTCCGCAGGCTTCGATATAGCAGCTCATGCCGATGCCGCGCTTCATTCCCCGCCGCTCGGCTTCCGCCTTGCGCGCGGCGAACCCGTCCCAGTCGGCCGCCTCCATCGCCCCCTTAAGCGACGCTTCGTAATCGCCCGCATCGTAGTTCATGATCACCGGCGTCTGATGGGGGAAGGTGCGGATGAAGTTGATGCGCCTGAGTTCCGCAGGGGAAACGCCGAGCTCGCGCGCGGCCGTCTCGATCGTGCGCTCCAGCAGGTATGTGGCCTCCGGCCGCCCGGCGCCGCGATAGGCGTCGACCGGCGCCGTATTGGTATAGACGGTGCGGACATTGGCATGGATCGCCGGGATCGCATACTGCCCGGAGAGGAGCGTCGCATAGAGATAGGTCGGCACGCAGGAGGAGAAGAGAGACATATAGGCGCCGAGATTGGCGATGGTGTCGACCTTCAGCGCGGTGATCCGATTGCTGCTGTCGAATGCCATCTTCACCGTCGACACATGATCGCGGCCGTGCGCGTCCGTCAGGAAGGCCTCGGTGCGGTCCGCGGTCCATTTCACCGGCACGCCGGTACGCTTCGAGGCCCACAGACAGACGATCTCTTCCGGATAGATGAAAATCTTGGAGCCGAAGCCACCGCCGACGTCCGGAGCGATCACCCGGAGCTTGTTCTCGGGCGCGACATTGTAGAAGGCGCTCATCACCAGCCGGGCAAGATGCGGGTTCTGGCTGGTGGTATAGCAGGTGAAATGGTCGTCGCCGGCATCATAGATACCGAGTGTCGCGCGCGGCTCCATCGCATTCGGCGACAGGCGGTTGTTGATGATCTTCAGTTCCGTGACATGCGCCGCAGCAGCGATCGCCTGGTCGGCCGCACCCGCGTCGCCAAGCTCCCAATCAAAGATCAGATTGCCCGGCGCTTCCGGATGGATCTGCGGCTCGCCCTCGCCCAGTGCCTGGAGCGTATCGGTGACGACCGGCAGGGTTTCGTAATCCACGACCACCGCTTCCGCCGCGTCGCGGGCTTGCGCGACACTGTCGGCGACGACGATCGCCACCGCGTCGCCGACATAGCGCACGGTCTCGTGGGCAAGCGGCCGCCATGCGCCCATGCGCATCGGTGAGCCGTCCTTCGAGTGGATCATCCAACCGCAGATGAGATTGCCGATCCCGTCAGCCAGCAGTTGCTTGCCGTCGAGCACGTCGATCACGCCCGGCATCGCCTTGGCCGACGTCGGGTCGATGCTCCTGATGGTCGCATGCGCATGCGGGCTCCGCACGAAAACCGCATATTTCATGCCGGGCACGACCATGTCGTCCGTATAACGCCCCTTGCCGGTCAGGAAGCGCTTGTCTTCCTTGCGCGCCACCCGCGCGCCGATGCCTTCAACGCCCATTGCCTATCTCCTCCCGAAGTCCTGCAACGAATTTCCGCTCCAGCGGAATGACGAAAATCACGTGCGATGCTCGTCTGGCATCGCGCTCCCTTTGGGTTTCCTCATTCTGCCGCCTGGCGAACGCCGCCCGTCCCGGCCGCGGCGGCCAGGATCGCCTGGACGATGTTGTGATAGCCGGTGCAGCGACAGATGTTGCCTTCCAGCTCGGCGCGTACCGTCGCCTCGTCAAGATTGCCGCCATGTCGACGGATCATGTCGACGGCGGTCATGACCATGCCCGGCGTGCAGAAGCCGCATTGCAGTCCGTGATACGTCTTGAAAGCCGCCTGGACCGGGTGAAGCTCGCCGTTCGACGCCAGGCCCTCGATCGTCGTGATCGTCGAGCCGGCCGCCTGGGCGGCAAGGATGGAACAGCTTTTCACCGATTGCCCGTCCATGTGAACGACGCAAGCGCCGCACTGCGTCGTGTCGCAGCCGACATGCGTCCCGGTCAGGCCGAGATTTTCGCGGATAAAGTGCACCAGCAGCGTTCGGTCGTCGCAGGTACCACTTAC
This sequence comes from Sinorhizobium sp., assembly GCF_059070375.1. Taxonomy (NCBI): domain Bacteria; kingdom Pseudomonadati; phylum Pseudomonadota; class Alphaproteobacteria; order Hyphomicrobiales; family Rhizobiaceae; genus Sinorhizobium; species Sinorhizobium sp. Next base: position 317,032 of record NZ_JCACWC010000004.1, on the reverse strand, counting down.
CTGGCGGCCGTTGACCGTCATCGTTATTTTCGCCATTTCGCTCCTCCGGGTCGGTCCAGAGTCGAGCGCGGCTTCAAATCGGGTGAGATGCGTTCACGCGACTCGAAGTACGCGCCGACCGATATCGATTGCCCTTCCGCCAGCGGTCCACTCCTCCCGAGCCCGCGTGGCGACGTTGTAACATTTGTCTTTTTTTCGGGCCGCCGCAACCGTTTCGCGCCACAGGGGGCAAAAAAATGCGAGCACGTATGTAACCCCGGCAACAGCGCCTTCATGTTCCGTTCAGGAAAGATCGCATTATGTGGCATAAGAACGATCTCGCCGTATCCGTGCATTTTCCTCGGCGGCGGGTTATGTTCCGAATGCAAGTTCAAGTGGAGGGCCGCGGTTCGCACCCTCCCATCACTATAGGACGGACGAGGCGGACGCTGAATCCGTCGAAATCGGAGAGGACATCATGAAGAAAGCCATCGCGCTTGTGTTGGTCGCCCTGTCGGTCGCGAGCTGCACGCAAACCGAAAAGGGTGCCGGTATCGGCGCCGTATCGGGGGCAATCATCGGGGGCGCGGTTACCGGTGACGTCCGCGGCGCGGCTGTCGGCGCGGCGATCGGCGGCGTATCCGGCGCCGTGATCGGCCACGTCACCGACCAGCCGGGCCAGTGCTACTACCGCGACCGCTACGGCCGCCGCTACATCGACCGCTGCTGAGTGCCGCAACGGCCGGATCGACGGCCCCGGAACGTTCCGGGGCCTTTCATGTCCGCCGGAATGTTCCCGAAGGTGCGCTATTGCGCTGCGATCCCGTTCGCCGCCGCCGATCCGCCCTTCGCTCCCGCTTTGACAAGCCCTTCGCTGAGGTGTTGCAGGTCCGATTCCTGGACGTAATGCTGTGTGGCGAGAAACGCGTCGAGGTCGAAATCCGGGGCGAGCGCCCGGACCTTCTCCATATGGGCGTGAGCCGCAATGTCATCCCCGAGCCAGCCGTAGCAGGCCGCGACGAATGCATGCTGGACGTGGTCCATCACCGAGAGGTGCATGAAGGCCTCGACCGCCTCTCCATACTGCCGGGCGGCGAAATGAGCCTTGCCGAGGTGGCTCCAGAAGCGTTCCGGATGATGAGGATTGAGCTGCATGGCCTTGCGGATCCACTCGACCCCCTCTTCCGGTCGCCCCAGCCAGGTCAGCAGTTCGCCCTGCTGGACCACAACCAGGTCGTAATTGGGATTGAGGGAAAGGGCACGCTCCTGATGGTAGCGCGCCGTCGTCAACGCATTGTTGTTCACGTTTACCGCCGCGAGGATGCGATGCACGTCGGCGTCGTTGTCGTCGAGCGCCAGCGCCCGGTCCAGCTCCGCAACGATCTCGGCCCAGACCGCATCCTTGTCTTCGCACCAGCCGTGGACCCAGGCTTGCCCGAGGATGCAGGCCCGCCAGGCATGGGCATGCGCATAGTCGGGATCGAGCGCGACAGCCCTGTCGATGAGGGCCCGGGCCTGCTCGTTATCCGCGACCGTGCTCCGGTGATGCAGCACCTTGGCGGCAAGGGCACATTCGTAGGCGGCCATATTGGCCGGCTTCGTGCGGGCGAGCAGGTCCCGCTGCGCGGCCTCGACGCGCCCCGGGAGCGTTGCCGCTATCGCCGCCGTCACCTCGTCCTGGATGGCGAAGATGTCGTCCAGTCTCCGGTCGTATTTGTCGGCCCAGATATGAGCGTCGTTGACCGCGTCGATGAGCTGGACCGTCACGCGCACCCGGTCGCCGATCTTGCGGACGCTGCCCTCCACCAGATATTGCGCTCCGAGCTTCTCGGCCGCCTCGCGCACGTTTACCGGCTGGTTCTTGTAGACGAAGCTGGAGTTGCGCGAGATGACGAACAGCTCGTGCCGGCGGGACAGCTCGGTGATGATGTCCTCCGTCAGGCCGTCTGCGAAAAACTCCTGGTCGGGATCGCCGCTCATATTGTCGAACGGCAGCACCACGATCGAAGGTTTGGAAACGGAGCGCGGCGCATCCGTAGCCTCCGGGAAGGATGGCAGGACAGGCCCCTCGATCCCGACTCGGAAGAGATGAATCGGGCGGCTGATGTTCTTCAGCATCTTCTCGCCCAGATCCTCGATGGGGACATCGATCCGGTCGGCGACTTGCGTCGCCACCGCAGCCGTCACGCAGATGCCGCCCACATCGGCCAGCTGCTCGATACGGGCGGCGATGTTCACGCCGTCGCCGAAGATGTCGTCCTCCTCGAAGATGATGTCGCCGAGATTTATGCCGATCCTGAATTCGATCCGCCGGTCCTGCGCCACGTCGGCATTGCGCCGCTTCATGCGGCTCTGGATCTCGACGGCGCATTTTACCGCGTCAGTCACGCTCTGGAATTCGACCAGCATGCCGTCGCCCGTGGTCTTGATGAGGTGGCCCTTGTTCTTTGCAATGGCCGGATCGATCAGTTCTATCCGATGAGTCCTGAGGCGGGCGATGGTACCGGCTTCATCGGCCTCCATCAGGCGGCTATAGCCTGCCATATCGGCTGCCAGCACTGCGGCTAGTCTCTGTTCCATCGGTTGCCAACAAACGTTTGGCGGGAGCACCTTCTTCCGGACTCCCGGGTTCAAGCGGGCCAGGGCGATTCTATAGCACCCCGACGTGATCGCCTACCTAAATTAGCATCCACTTGAAAAGAAGCTGCTGAGCCGTCTGCCGACAGGCATGGAACCATCGCATGCGCTCATTGTTCGGCACTGGTCAGCGCATGCGAGGTGCTCCTATGATCAATTCGCCAGGCTCCGTGAAACACCGCTTCCTCGATCTGGACGGCATCCGGGTCTTCTACCGCGAGGCAGGACCGCCGGACGCGCCGATCGTGCTCCTTCCCCACGGCTACCCGTGCTCATCCTACGAGTTTCGCAATTTCATGCCGCTGCTGGCCGACCGGTGGAGGCTTGTCGCTCCGGATTTCCCCGGATCCGGATACAGCGACACGCCGGACGACTTCGCCTACGGCTTCGACGGCTTCGCAGACTTTCTCGAAGCCTTCATCCGGCGCCTGGGCCTCGATCGTTTCGCACTTTATCTACATGACTTCGGCTCTCAGATCGGCCTTCGGCTGGCCATTCGCCGGCCGGAGCGCATTTCCGCACTGATCATTCAAAATGGCGACATCTACGAGGATGAGCTCGGACCTAAATACGCACCGTTGCAGGAGTATTTCCGCAATCCCACGCCGGAGGGCCGGGCCAAACTCGGCGAAGCCGTAAGCGAGGAAGGATACCGCGACGAATACCTCAACGACGTCCGGCCCGAGCTTGCCGAGCGGATTTCTCCCGACCTGTGGAAGCTCCATTGGTCCATGACAACGGCCAGGCGGCGTGAGATCGCCATAGACGTGATCGCGGGGCTGCGGGAAAATCTCGCCTGGTTCGAGCGCTATCAGAGTTACCTGCGCGAACATCGACCGCCGACGCTGATCGTCTGGGGTCCGCAGGACGGCTACATGCCCGAGGCCTCCGCCCGAGCCTATCTCCGCGACCTGCCCAATGCCGAACTGCATCTCATCGACGGCGGCCATTGGTTGCTGGAGACCAACCTGTCCGAGGTCGTCTCCCTCTGCCGAGATTTCCTTTCGCGCGCTTCGGCGAAATGACGCCCCCGCTTCCACCGGTCGCTTCGTAAGCTGACCGTCGGTGCGGGCCTGCTTCGCGGCAGAAGCCGCTTACCGCTTAAAAGTATTCCGTTGTGCCTGAAGCACCACAGGGGAGTCCTTTCTGCCAAAAAATCGTCTTCGAATCGCCGCTTCGGGGTGGATGCGGCGAGCGGTCATCGTTAACAGATGGAAAACTATGTCCTGCTAGCTTGGCCGACGCCGCGTATGCAGGCAGTTGGTACAGAGTCGCCTGAAACGGGATGCGGAGAGGAATGTCTCCACCACGATCGAGTATTGCGCACTGGAAGACAGCGACCGCGCTCACAATCGTGGCATCGGCCGTGCTCGGCCCGGTTTCCGTCGAGCAGGCCCACGCGTTCAAGATTTTCGGCATGCGGTTTTTCGAAAGCGCGGAAGAAGAAGTTCAGGTCATAGACCCGGTTCGCTATACGCTGACTTTCGAGCCGGGAACGGATGACGAGGAGCTCCGGGAGGCGCTGGAAAACGGCTCGCGGCTCGTTCAGGATCAGGAAGAACCGGTCTCGGGCGACCTTGGCCTGGCGATCAAGGCGCGCGACGACCGCGATCGACTCCTCGCCGTCCTCTACGAAAAGGCGCGTTACGGCGGCACCGTCAGCATTCTGGTCAACGGCCAGGACATCGATAGCCTCCCCCCGGACCCGGCTTTCCCCGACGGCCAGCCCGTACCGGTCGTGGTTCGCGTTGCTCCCGGGCCGGCATTCACGCTGGGCTCGGTCAGGCTCGAGGGAGACGCCGCGCGGCTCGACCCAGCCGCCTACGACCTCAAGCGTGGCGCCCGCGCCGACTCGACCTTGATCATCAAGGCGGGCGAGCAGATCGTGAACGATCTCAAGGAACAGAGCAGGCCGCTGGCCAAGCTCGCCGAGCGCAGCGTCGTTGCCGATCACGCGACTTCCACGGTCGATGTAACGATCCGCGCCGATGGCGGGCCGGTCGCGCCCGTCGGCGACCTGACCGTCAGCGGCGCCAGAACGGTCGACCCGGATTTCGTCAAGGATTATTCCCGCCTGAACCACGGCCGCCCATATTCGCCGGAGAATATTCGCAAGGCCGCCGAGCGGCTGCGGCAGTTGAACGTGTTTTCCAGCGTCACCATCAACGAAGCCGACGGGCTCGCGCCCGACGGCACGATCCCGATGAACATCCAGGTGTCCGAAGGCAAGCACCGCTATTTCGGTTTCGGCGGACAGGTCTCGACCACGGACGGCCTTGGGCTTCAGGGCTATTGGGGACACCGCAATCTCTTCGGACGCGCAGAATCGCTTCGGATCGAAGGCTCGGTCGACCGCCTCGGCGAGACCACGGATGTCGCCGGACTCGATTATTCGGCCGGCATTCTCTTTGCGAAACCCGGCGCCTTCGGGCCGGCATCGACCTTTACCGCAAGCGTCAAGGCCGCGATCGTCGATCCGGACGCCTATAGTGCCAAAACGGTTACCGCGGCGGCTGGCGCCGCTTTCGAGCTTTCGCCCGAAGACACGTTCTCCGTCGGCTCGGAAGTGGGCTGGGCGGATGTCGACGACGCTTTCGGTTCGAATTCCTATATCACCGCCGCCCTCCCGTTCGAATATGTCCGCGACGCACGCGACGACAAGCTGAACCCGACGGAGGGTTACCGGGCGCTGATCAATGCCAAACCGAGCTACGAAATCGAAGGAAAGACCTTTTTCAGCTCCTTCGAAGCTTCCGCGTCCGGCTATTACGCGTTTGGAACGGAAAAGCGCTTCGTGCTGGCCGGCAAGCTCGGCGCCGGCGTGCTCATCGGTGGCGACGAACTCTCCGATATTCCCGCGACCCGGCGGTTTTTCCTCGGCGGTGGCGGGTCGGTGCGCGGCTATTCCTATCAGGAGATCAGCCCCCGCGACGCCGATGACGAACTGACCGGCGGACGCTCCTATGTGAGCGGCTCCCTCGAAGCCCGCATCGCCGTCACCGATACGATCGGCATCGTGCCGTTCATCGACGCCGGCACCGTTTCGGAAAACACGGCGCCCAATTTCTCCGACATCCGGGCCGGCGCGGGCATCGGTCTGCGCTATGCGACGCCCTTCGGCCCGATCCGGCTCGACTTCGCCGTGCCGCTCAACAAATATCCGGGGGGCACCACTTACGGAATCTATGCCGGTATCGGCCAGTCCTTCTGATGCCCGGACTATTTGCTGCATGCGCGCGACAGCGTGGTAAGATGAGCGAAGTCCCGCCTGCCGGGCGATGTGCCGGCACTCTACCGATTCCAGAGCGGCGCAACATGGACTATGGATAGGACATGAATCAGGTCACCTTTTTCCTTCGATCTGCGCTGCGGTACTTCTTCGCCGCCCTCGGCACGCTCGTGGTCGTGCTCCTCCTGCTCGTCGGCTTTCTGGGCTTCACGGTGCCCGGCGCCCGCGTCGTCGCCTGGGCGATCGAGAAATATGCGGCAACCCCCGACCAGATCGTACGCATCGCAGACCCGGGCGCGCTTCTGACCGGCGACTTCACGGCCGGCACCATTACGCTCTTCGATGGCGAAGGCATTTATGCGGAGGTCCGCGACCTTTCGGTGGACTGGTCGCCCGCAGAACTATTCTCGCTTCGCTTCGACGCCAGCAGGATTTCGGCCGGCACGGTCCGCGTCGAACGGTTGCCCGTCCCCTCGACCGAGACCCAGGAAGTGCGCTCGACATTTGCCCTTCCGGTGGACGTGAAGATCGATGCCTTCGACCTCAAGGAAATCGTGCTCGGCAAACAGATCGCCGGCGAAGATCATTTCCTGACGGCCATGGGCAAGCTCTACGCGACGAATTCCAGCATCGCTCTCGTGCTCGATGCCGCCGAACGGGACCGCCCTGATGCGCGCGCGACCGCCGATCTCGTCTTCAACCCGGCCGGCAACCAGCTGAAGCTTGAAGCCGAGCTCGCGGAGCCGAAGGGCGGCCTTCTGGCGAGGCTGCTCCGCCTGCCGGGAGAACCTGCCGTCAACATGACCGTGACCGGACAGGGACCGCTTTCCGACTGGGCGGGCTCGGGTACGGTTACGCTCGACGGAAGCGAGATCCTTCGGCTCGACGGGCAGCACGTGCTCGCGGCCGACGGAATGCACATGCTTACCGTATCCGGCGGCGGCGCTTTCGCCACGCTGACGCCACCGGCCTTCAGGCCGCTCTTCGAAGGGGAGAGCAGGATCGACCTGAGGGCCGCCTTCGACGGCACGAGCAAGGTCCGGATCGATGCGGGCAAGATTTCGACCGGCGCCATGACGCTCGATGTCTCCGGCACGGTCGACAGCCGCGGCGAGAACAACCTCCAGGCAAGGCTCGCCGGTACGAGCGGGCCATTCGATTTCCGCTGGCCGCTGAAAGACGGCGAGTTGCAGGCGCTCGTCGACACCGCAAACCTGTCGCTGATCGGCGACGGGCAGTCGGCAATCCTCGACATCGCCGCCAATGTGCCGTCCGTGAACCTGCCGCAGGGACGATTGGGCGGCATCCGGCTGTCGGCACAGAGCGACGCCTTCAATCTGGCGACCCGGTCCGGTCCCCTGAAGACGACCGTAGAAATCGCCGAGAGCCGCTTTGCAAATGCCGATCTCGATCGGGCGGTGCAGGCGCCCCTGAAGCTCGACGGCACCATCGCCGTTACTCCGGAAGACATCCGTTTCGACCCGCTGGAGATCGAAAGCGCGAGCATCGGCGGCACGGTCACCGGCAGCTTCGATCGCGTCGAAACGACGATCGAGGCGGCATTCAAGGCCTTTGCCGTCAGAGAGGTCTTGCCGCCGGGGCTCGCCGACAAGTTCGACAGGACCATCGCCCTTGCGGGCAATGCGGTCGTGGAACAGGACGGCAGCGTCCGGTTGAGCGAACTCGACATAAAGTCCGGTGCGCTCGACGCCTCCGGCTCCGTTGCGCTTGCCGGAAGCACATTGACTGCGGACATCCAGGGGACGCTGCCCGATCTCGGACGGCTGCTCGCCGATGCGAAAGGCTCGGCCGCCTTCCACGCGGTCGCCTCAGGCCCTCTGAACAAGCTCGGCATCGAAGCAGAGATAACCTCAAGCGGAGCGACGCTCGCTGGCCGCACACTGGACGATCTCGTCGTCAATGCCGACGCTACCGTGACGCCGGGGAGCCCCGAAGCGAAGCTGACGGCAACCGGTACCCTCGACGGCCAGGCGATCGACGTCCGCGCCGACGTCGTCACCCGGGATGGCCGCACCTCGATCCCCGCCCTCGAGGCAAAGATCGGCGAAAACCGGCTGACCGGTGCGATGGAGCTTACAGCCGACTTCAAGCCGAATGGGACGATCGACTTCAACCTGCCCGATCTCGGCCTCCTTGCCGCCATGGCCGGGCAGCAGGCATCGGGCGACCTTGCCGGCTCCGCGACAATCCGGACCGCCGACGGCGTCACGTCGCTCGCGCTGACGGCCCGCGGCGAAAGCATCAGGCGGGACGCATTGACCATTGCCAAGCCCGTGGTCGACGTCGACGTCGCCGATCTTGCCAGCCTGGCGATCAAGGGCGGTGTCAGGGCCGAAAGCGTCGTCCAAGGCGAAAACCGCCTGACGGACATCGATATCGCCTTCGAGCAACAGGCGGAAAGAACCGGCTTCTCGGTCGGTGCCGAATATGAGGGCTCTCCGCTCGCAGCGACCGGCGATCTCGCGAGCCGTGACGGCCGGACCGAAATAAGCCTTGCATCGGCCTCGGCGACAGCCAAGCGCATCCCCTTGCAGCTTGCCCGGCCGACCGTCATCGCCATCGAGAACGGCGTCGTGCATATCGATGGGCTGACGATCCAGGCATCGACGGGTACGGTCGCCGTTACCGGTACGGCAGGCGAGACCCTTGATATTTCGGCGGATATCAGCGAACTGCCAGCCACCTTGATCCACACCGTCGCGCCGACGCTCGGGGCCGAGGGCACGATTGCGGGCAAGGTGGACATTGCCGGGAATGGCGCGGCACCGGTCGTCCGCTACGATCTCACCTGGAGCGGCGCCTCGATAGCCTCCGTGCGGTCGGCCGGCATAACGGCGGAAGACCTGTCGGCGAAGGGAACCGTGACCGTCGCTGACGACACCATCCGCCTCGACCCCTTGGTCATCGAACGCGCCGGCTTTCGCGGCGATGTGACGGCTAGCCTCGACCGCGCCGGCAACACGGCCGAGGCGAATTTCCAGTTCGTTGCCGAACCCGCCGCGCTGCCGCCCGGCATCGGCGCAAAATTCGATGCGCCGATCACCGTCTCCGGCAAGGTCGAGACAGGGGCCGGCGGCGCCGTCGAACTGAGCGCACTCGAAGTCAAATCCGGGACGGTCAACGCCACCGGTTCGGCCGCCCTTGCCGAGGGCGCGTTGACCGCCAAGATAGAGGGCGCATTACCGGATCTCGGCAAGCTGCTCGCCGAGGCCGAAGGCAAGGCCGCCTTCACCGCCGACCTGTCCGGGCCGCTCGACGCGCTCGGCGTCAAGGCGGAAGTGACCTCCAGCGGCGCGGTCCTCGCGGGACGCACGCTTTCGGATTTCGTGATCACAGCCGATGCGACGGCGAAAGCCGGCAGTCCGCAGGCGAAGCTGACGGCGACGGGAGCTCTGGACGGCCAGGCGATCGACGTGAAGGCCGAGGTGGTCTCGAAGGACGGCCGCACTTCGATCCCGACCCTGGAGGCGAAGGTCGGCGACAACAGATTGACGGGTGCGATCGATCTGACGGCAGACTTCAAGCCCGAGGGCACGATCGACTTCAATCTGCCCGATCTCGGCCTTCTTGCCGCCATGGCCGGCGAGAAGGTCTCGGGAGACCTCTCCGGCTCGGCAGCGATCAAAACGGTGGGCGGTGTGACCTCCCTTACGCTGAAAGCGAACGGCAGCGGAATCAAGCGTGGCGATCTGACGATCACAAAGCCGGTCGCCGATATCAGCGTCGCCGATGTGGCGGCACTCGCGATCCGGGGAAGCGTCAAGGCGGAAAACGTCGCTCAGGGTCAAAACCGTGTCACCGGCTTCAATCTCACCTTCGATCAGCAGGGCGGCAGAACCGGCTTTACCGTCGACGGCAGATATGACGGCGGCCCTCTTTCGGCCAAAGGCGACATGGTCGCAAGCGGCGGCCGCACCGAAGTCCGTCTCGCCTCTTTCGCGGCAACGCCCAAGCGGATACCGCTGAAGCTTGCACGCCCGACCGTCGTCGCGATCGAGAACGGCACGGTGCTCCTCGATGCCCTGACCATCGAGGCTTCGAAGGGAACGATCACCGTCGCCGGCTCTGCCGGACCGACGCTCGATATTTCGGCAAGACTCAACGAGCTGCCTGCCGCACTGATCAACACCTTCGCCCCGACGCTCGGGGCGGAAGGCACGATCGCCGGGACGGTGGACGTGGACGGAACTGCGGCGGCTCCGGTGGTCGTCTACGACCTCAGATGGAGCAACGCCTCGGTCGCAGCGGCGCGCGGCGCCGGCGTATCGTCGCTGGCGATTGCTGCAAACGGGCGCTTCGCCGACAACAGGGTCACCGTCGATGCCACGGTCTCCGGGCCCGGAGACCTTTCCTTCCGGGGCGGCGGCAATGTCGAGCTTGGCGGCGACATGCCGATCTCGATGAAATTCGCCGGCGACGTACCTTTCGCGCTGCTCGCCAATATCATGGCGCAACAGGGTTTCACCCTGACCGGATCGGCCAAGGTCGACCTTTCGCTCTCCGGCCCGGCCAGGGCGCCGCAGATTGCCGGCACGGTCTCGACCGCCGGCGCCCGGCTCGTGGACGTTCGCCGCAATCTCGCCCTCAACGACCTCACCGCCAATGTCGCACTGGACGGCAGGCAGGCGACCATCTCTCGGCTCTCGGCCAATCTGGCCAGCGGCGGATCGATCGAGGCGAGCGGCACCGTGGGCATCGTTCCCGGTTCAGGTTTCCCGGCGGACCTCAAAATCCGGCTCAACGATGCGACCTATGTCGACGGCACGCTGTTCACCGCCAACCTTGCAGGCGACCTGACGCTCAACGGGCCGCTCGTCTCGACGCCCGTACTTGGCGGAAGGCTGACGATCCGCAGGGCCGCGATCACCATACCGGAGAAGCTGCCGGCCTCGCTCTCGCAGATCGACATCAAGCACCGCAACGCCCCGGCACGCGTACAGCGGATGACGAAAGATCTGCGCCGGGATACGTCCGCCGGCACCGAGGCAAGCGGCGCGATCGCCTTCGATCTCGCCGTCAGTTCCCCGGGCCAGTTCTTCGTACGCGGTCGCGGCATCGATGCCGAACTCGGCGGCGATCTGACCATCCGCGGCACCGCCGTCCAGCCGATCGTTTCCGGTGGATTCGACATGCGTCGCGGGCGCCTGGAGATTCTCGGCAAGCGCCTGACCTTCACCGACGGTCACATCGGCTTCGGCGGCGACCTCATCCCGACGCTCGATCTCGACGCGACCTCGAGCGCCGGATCGACGACGATCACGGTCAACGTTGCAGGCCCGGCCAACAACCCGACGGTGACCTTCTCCTCGTCGCCCGCCCTGCCGCAGGACGAGATCCTGGCGCAGCTCATCTTCAACCGGTCGCTGAACAATCTCTCCGCCTTCCAGATCGCGCAGCTCGCCTCGGCCGTGGGCCAGCTTGCCGGCGGCGGATCGACGTCGCTGCTCGACGGCCTGCGCAACAAGCTCGGCGTCGACGATCTCGACATCACGACCGACGAGAGCGGCGGCGCCCAGGTCCGCGCCGGCAAATATCTCAACGACCGCACCTATCTCGAATTGCAGCAGGGCTCGGACTCCGCTTCCAGCAAGGCGGTCATCAACCTCGACATCGGCCGCGGCGTGAAGCTGAAGGGAGAAGCGGCCGGCGACGGCTCGGCCGCCGGAGGCATCTTCTTCGAAAGGGAGTATTGAGGCCTGACGATGCCGCCCGCCGGCCGATCCGGCGGACGGGTTCATCGTCTGGGTCGTCCCATTATTTTTCGAACCGGAGTCTTGACCTCAAGCACGGTTGAGGTCGCAGAAATCACTCCGTGTAACGGACACGGAGGTACGATATGACTGAGCAGATACTCTTCCGGAACGTGATGAAGATCACCGAAGGCAGCCTGGAACCTTTTCGCGAAGCGGTGAAGCAAGCGATCGAGTTCGTCGAGCGAAACGGACCTCAACTCATGGTCCAGACATTTGTCGACGAGCAGGAGATGCGTGCGGTTAGCTTTCAGCTCTACCGGAATAGCGAAGACGTTCTGCGCCATTGGGAAATATCGGACCCCCACATCCGAGCGGTATCGAAGCATTGCAGCGTCGAGAAGTTCGAGGTCTACGGCAATCCGAGCAACGAGGTCGCAGCCGGCCTATCCCAATTCTTCGGCGACGGCCGCGGACACATCATGAAACCACTTGCGGGATTCACCCGCTTCCAAAGCACTTCCAGGAAAAGTGTGTAACGGTTTTCCGTCCGCGAACAGGCGAGCTCGGGTCAGGCGTGAAGGAGCGCCCCTTCACGCCGCGTTGCGATCGACCCCGAACGCATCCAGTACCTCGCTCTCGTCCGTTGCCGTGAACAGCGCCCAGATATGACCGAACGGATCGATGAGGGCGCCGACCCGGTCGCCGGTCGGCAGCGTTTCGGCGACATTGCGCAGACTGGCGCCGGAGCCCATCGCCCTTTCGAGCACGCGGTCCACGTCGTCGACGTGCAGTTCCAGGATCGCCGCGGTTGTTCCGAGCGCGTGCGGCGATCGCGGCCCGCCGAGCCTCGGTTCGGCGTCCCGGCGTGGATTGGCGCCGGCCACCCGGAAGACCGAGTCGCCGATGCAGAGGTCGGCACTCGTCAGAATGCCGCTCCACTCGTGCCGCTGCAGCAACTCGGCGCCGAAGACATCGCGGTAGAACGCAATCGCCCGCTCCTCGTCACCATGCCTGACGAAGAGCTTTATGCAGATCTGCCGCACCGACGGGCCGCCGGAATAACTAGCCATGGCAATCTCCCTGGATCGCAATGATGTCTCGCGGGTGGAACCCGCGATCAAATACGCCATCGTTCAAAATGAGACCGAATGCCGCGGAGACCGCGCCGGTGCTCATGCCTCTCTTGTTTGCTGAGAGGAACATCTTATCCGAAGATAAGAACAAATCAAGAACAAAAACGGCCGCGCGTCTCCAATTCGCGCCGCGGCGATCGCCTCACGAAGACCCGGTCAACTTGCTGGTCTTCAGCAGAATGTTCGTTTCGGTGACGTTGATGCCGTCGATCAAACGGATGCGCCGCAAGGTCTCATCGAAGCTCGCGAGATCCCGGTCCTCGAGTTCGGCAATGAAATCCCACCTTCCATTGGTGCTGTGCAGCGCCCGGACCTGCGGCAGCCCGCGCAATTGTTCGGCGACGCGGTCCGCCATCTTTCCGTGAACCTCGATCATCACCACGGCCCTGACTCCGGAGGCGGGGATTTCCGCGCCCGTGCGGATGGTGAAAGCGGCAATGGTCCCATTCGCGACGAGCCGGTCGATGCGCGCAGCGACCGTGGCACGCGAGACGCCGGTCATCGCCGAAAGCGCGGAGACGGGCATACGGGAATTTTGCCGGAGAGCGCCGATGAGCGCCTGATCGAGATCATCCATCTTATCACTTCGTCAAAAGAGCCTTTACACTTTGCGCATCTTATCTTTCCAATCGACAGTTTTCCATCTTTTTGCCGCCACGCTTTTTGACGATAATCCGCCGAACTTCACGGGAACCGAGCTTCCCGGCAACCGGGCGAAGGGACGAGGCGGACATGAAAACCATCACATTGATCGGCGCACCCATCGAGGAAGGCTCGGGCCGCCGTGGCGCGGCCATGGGGCCGACGGCGCTCAGAATCGCAGGCATAGACACGGTCCTCGCCGAACTCGGCCATACGGTCAATGACGAGGGGGATCTGAGGCCGCTGCCGGCACGCGATCTCGCCAATCATCCCGGCGCCAACAATCTGCAATCCGTCGCAGCTTTCGCGCGCGCGCTCGACGAAGCCGTGCATGAAACCGCGCGCAAGGGACATTTCCCCATCATTCTCGGCGGCGACCACGCGCTCTCGATGGGCAGCGTCTCCGGCATGGCGCGTCATGCCCAGGACGTCGGCCGGCCCCTCTTCGTCCTATGGCTGGACGCGCATGCCGACTTCAACTCGCCGGCGACCTCGCCCTCGGGAAACATGCACGGCATGCCCGTCGCCTTCTTCTGCGGCGAAGCGGAGTTCGCTCCGATCCTCCCGAAGGACCGGCCGCTGGTGGACCCGAAGAAGGTCTATCAGGTCGGAATCCGCTCGGTCGACGCACGTGAGCGCGAGGAAATTGCCGAGCACGGCGTCAATGTCTTCGATATGCGGACCATCGACGAGATGGGCATGGCCCATATCATCCGCCAGATCGTCGATGAGGTTCGCGCGGCCAACGGTCTGCTGCATGTGAGCCTCGACGTCGATTTCATGGATCCGGAACTTGCCCCCGGCGTAGGGACGACGGTCCCGGGCGGCGCGACCTTCCGCGAGGCTCACCTCATCATGGAAGTGTTGTGCGACAGCGGCCTCGTCTCTTCCCTCGATGTGGTCGAGCTCAACCCGTTCCTCGACGACCGGGGAAAGAGCGCACGCATCCTGGTCGAACTGACGGCAAGCCTCTTCGGACGCCGTATCCTCGACCGGCCGACACGCGCGGCCTGAAGCCATGCTCCGCCTACTCTCCTGCGAGGGGGGAACGTTCAGCAAAGGCTTAACGAATCCGCGCCTAGTATAGGCATACAGCGCGCAAGGCGGATTTTCCGCGCATGAAGCGGCTTGCGCCTCGCCGGATGTCATCGGCGGACCACCACGATCGGAAAGCTGGAAGGACCTTCGATGACAAGCACGCAGAGAGCAGCCGGATTTGACGGCGAGACGCTCGAAATCATAGCGTTTCGCCTCCACGATCAGGAATTTTGCGTCAAGACCACGACGATCCGCGAGATACGCGGCTGGGCCCCCTCGACGCCCATCCCGCATGCCCCGCCGGAAGTGATCGGCGTGATGAACCTGCGCGGGACGGTGATCCCGATCATCGATCTCGCCCATAAGCTCGGCATGAAATCGACCGTCACCAACGAACGCAGCGCGATCGTCGTCGCCGAGGTCCACAACATGGTCATCGGTCTCGTCGTCGACCGCGTTTCCGACATTCTGACCGTGCAGGGCAGTCAGGTACAGCCTGTGCCTGAAGTCACCGCATCCTTCGACAAGAGCTTTGCGGAAGGCATCATCGCCAATGAATCGGGCATGATCTGCTTCCTCAATCTCGCCCGCATGTTCAAGGAGCGGGAAACCGAAGAACTGGCGGCCTGAGCCTGCGCATCTGCATATCGGGAGCGACTCACTATTTCCTTGAAACAGTTAAGTCGCTCTGCGCGGCAAAGGACCACATCTTATTGCGAGTATGTAAGCAAAAATTCTATTTTAACGCGATTTTAAGCTCGCTTTACTAATTTATCGCACAGCGGCATGAAGCCCTTCGTGATTTCGAAATCTCCCCAGCAACCGCCAGCCGCCCTTTCCTGAAGGACGGCGAAGCAGATCACAAGCGTCCGCTCCGCGGCCGTTTCGACGCGAAAATTTCAGAGGGGATCATGTTTTCATTTACCAGAAGCCGTGACGCACGGCAGATCATCGAAGCCTTGTCCAAATCGCAGGCCATCATTCAGTTCGACCTCGCCGGCAACGTCCTCGACGCCAACGAGAACTTCTGCAAGGCTCTCGGCTATAGTCTGCAGGAAATCGTCGGACAGCACCATCGCATCTTCTGCGCGCCGGAATACGTGGCGACTGAGGAGTATCGTGAGTTCTGGGCACGCCTCGGCCGCGGCGAATTCGACAGCAACAGCTACCGGCGCCTCGCCAAGGGCGGACGGGAGATCTGGATCCAGGCGAGTTACAACCCGGTCTCCCGAAACGGCAAGCCCTACAAGGTGGTGAAGTTCGCAACCGACATCACCGCCGTCAAGATGCGGGCCACGGAAGATGCGGGCAAGCTCGACGCCATTTCCCGCTCGCAGGCGATGATCGAGTTCACGCCTGCCGGCGAGGTGCTCACAGCCAACGAGAACTTCTGCAACACGCTCGGCTATCAGCTCTCCGAAATCCAGGGCCGACACCACAGCATGTTCTGCGAGCCCGGTTATACCGGCACGGCCGAATATGCCGATTTCTGGAAGCGCCTGGCCCAGGGCGAATTCATCTCCAACGAATTCGTGCGCTATGGCAAGGCCGGCAAGGAGGTCTGGATCCAGGCCGCCTACAACCCCATTCGCGATCCGAACGGTCGGGTTTACAAGGTGGTCAAATTCGCGACAGACGTGACCGAACGCATGGCCGCGATCAATGCGCTCGGAGCCGGCTTGCGAGCGCTTGCCGACGGCGATCTGGCTCAATCGCTCGACACGCCCTTCGTTCCCAGCATGGAAATGGTTCGCAAGGACTTCAACGAAGCGCTTGTCCGCCTCTGTCGGGCCATGCAGACGGTCGGCGAAAATGCAAGCGCGATCGCC
Organism: Sinorhizobium sp.; assembly: GCF_059070375.1. NCBI lineage: Bacteria > Pseudomonadati > Pseudomonadota > Alphaproteobacteria > Hyphomicrobiales > Rhizobiaceae > Sinorhizobium > Sinorhizobium sp. The sequence goes on along the minus strand of NZ_JCACWC010000004.1, from coordinate 300,831 downwards.
GGCGGCGCACGCGAGATCCGGTCTGCAGCCGACGATCTGTCGAAACGTACAGAACAGCAGGCGGCCTCCGTCGAAGAAACGGCCGCAGCGCTGGACGAGATCACCACGACCGTCGCGGATTCCAGCCGCCGTGCCGAGGAAGCGGGTAATCTGGTCGCAAAGACGAAGGATGGCGCCGAGCGCTCCGGACTTGTCGTCAAAAGCGCGATCGGCGCCATGGGCCAGATCGAGCAATCCTCGCGCGAAATCAGCAACATCATCGGCGTCATCGACGACATCGCCTTCCAGACGAACCTGCTGGCCCTCAATGCCGGTGTCGAGGCGGCTCGTGCCGGAGAAGCCGGCAAGGGCTTCGCCGTCGTGGCCCAGGAGGTCCGCGAACTGGCGCAGCGATCGGCCAGCGCGGCAAAGGACATCAAATCCCTGATCACCGCTTCAGGCGAGCATGTGAGGAACGGCGTCTCGCTGGTCGGCCAGACCGGCACCGCCCTGGAAACCATCCTGGCGCAGGTGCAGGAGATAAATCACAACGTCTCGGCGATCGTGGAAGCCGCCCGCGAACAGTCGACCGGTCTCAAGGAAATCAACCAGGCGGTCAATGCGATGGATCAGACGACGCAGCAGAACGCCGCCATGGTGGAGGAAAGCACGGCCGCGAGCCATCGGATGTCGCAGGAGGCGGACGCGTTGCACGCCCTGCTGCGTCAGTTCCGCATCGGACGGAACGCTTCGCCCGCAAGCGACAACAGGATGGAAGCGCCCCATTCGCCCACGCGTCTGCACGCAACTGCAAAGGCGCTGCGTAGCGGCACGAGGTCCAATCTCGCCCTCGCTCCCGCCTCGGACAACTGGGAGAATTTCTGACCGCACTCCCGCCCGCGCTCTTCTTCGAACGCAACGGCTCCCGTCGGGAAGAGCACAAGCTTCTCCCTCCTCTACCTGTCACCGGGATGAGGGCAGCGACGCGCCTGTGGGGCGGAAAGGGTCTTTTCCAGCCCAAGGACTTGGGCTGGCTCGATTCCTGTGAAGGCACAGGAACGAGGATCGAAGGACAAACTTCCTGGAAGCGCTCTAAGGGCGTGTCGAGATTCGGGCTACCCGCCGCCGCTTATTTGATTTCCTCATTCCTGTGCTTGTCACAGGAATCCAGCCAGACCAACAGGCCTTAAACCGCCTCCGGACGGCGGATCTTCTCAGCCGCCTCGAGCACCAGCGGGTTCAACCCTTCACCGCCATGCGCGATATGCTCGAAGAGCTTGCGGCGCATGCGCGGCTCCCAATATTTGTTGATATGCGTGGCCACGCCCTCGGCCGCCCCCTCCGCCGGCTGGGTCAGGAAGAAGGTGGCAATCTGGTTCGCCATATAGACGAGCTTGGCGTTGGGGTGGTTTTCAGACATGGACGATTGCTCCGCATTCAGAATAGCGGCACGCGGGCGGACAAGGACGCAGGCTCCTCGTCATTCCGGATGATGCGCTCCGCATGGGTGAAGATTTCAAACTCGTCGCCGCGGACAAGTGCGATGAGGGTCATGCCCGCCCCTTCCGCCGTGCGGATGGCGAGCGCCGTCGGCGCAGAAATGGCAATGATCACCGGGCTCCCGACGATCGCGGTTTTCTGCACCATCTCGACCGATACGCGGGACGTGACGACAACCGCGCCCTGAGCGCCCCTGAACCCGGCGCGCGCGGCCGCTCCGGTCAGCTTGTCCAGCGCGTTGTGACGCCCGACATCCTCGCGGACCGCGATCAGTCCGCGTCCGGGCACATAGAAAGCGGCACCGTGCACCGCCCGTGTCTCGAAATGCAGCGGCTGTTGTCCATTGAGAAGCGCAACTGCGTCCACCACGTCCTGATCGGAAAGGCGAAGCAGCGAGGCGGAGACATCAGGCGTCGGGCGAACGGCCTCCTCGATCGACTCTATACCGCAGAGACCGCAACCGACGGGCCCGGCCATGTGGCGACGTCTGAGGCGCAGAGTGTCGTTCTGTTCTTCCTCGAGCCTGATCTGCAGATCGATGCCCTTGTCCTCGACGACGATGTCTATGTCGTCGATCTGTTCTGGACGGGTGATGATCCCTTCGGTCAGGCTGAAGCCGATGGCGAAATCCTCGAGATCGGCAGGGGTCGCCATCATCACCGCATGCGTCGAACCGCCATAGGTGAAGGCGACCGGCGTTTCCTCGGGCACGACGCGCGCCTGCGCGACGAGGATGCCGCCGCGCCGTGCAGCCTCCGGCACCGTCGCCGTCGTTCCGGATGGAGAGGACGAAACTCGCTTGCCCGCCATTCTCGCTCCTATTCCGCCGCCTCCAGCTTGCCGGAAATGCGACGCGACCGGCGAGCCTGCTCGTCATAATCGCGCTGCCAGTCGGAGGGACCGTTCGACGGCGAGACCTGCACCGCGGTCACCTTGTATTCCGGGCAGTTGGTCGCCCAATCGGTAAAGTCGGTGGTGATGACGTTCGCCTGAGTCGAGGGGTGATGGAAGGTCGTATAGACGACACCCGGCGCGACGCGGTCGGTGATCAACGCGCGGAGCGTCGTATCGCCCGAGCGGCTGGCGAGCCTGACCCAGTCGCCGTCGCGGATGCCGCGCTGCTCGGCGTCGTGCGGGTGAATTTCCAGCCGGTCTTCCGCATGCCAGACGACGTTCTCCGTGCGACGCGTCTGGGCGCCGACATTGTACTGACTGAGAATACGGCCGGTCGTCAGAAGCAGCGGGAAGCGCGGACCGGTCCTTTCGTCGGTCGCCACGTATTCGGTGCGGATGAACTTGCCCTTGCCGCGCACGAAACCGTCGACATGCATGATGGGCGAGCCGAGCGGCGCCTTCTCATTGCACGGCCACTGCACCGAGCCCATCTTGTCCAGATAGTCGTAGGAGACCATGGCAAAGCTCGGCGTCGTCGCCGCGATCTCGTCCATGATCTCGGACGGATGGCGATAGTTCCAGGCAAGCCCCATGGCTTGCGCCATCTTCTGCGTCACCTCCCAATCGGCATAGCCGTTCTTCGGCCGCATGACGCGCCGGACGCGGTTGATGCGGCGCTCGGCATTGGTGAAGGTTCCGTCCTTTTCGAGGAAGGTCGATCCGGGCAGGAAGACATGGGCGTAGTTGGCCGTCTCGTTGAGGAAGAGATCGTGCACCACGACGCATTCCATCGCCGCAAGGCCGGCGGCGACGTGCTTGGTGTCCGGATCCGACTGCAGGATGTCCTCGCCCTGCACGTAGAGGCCCTTGAAGGTGCCCTCGACGGCGGCGTCGAGCATATTGGGGATGCGCAGGCCGGGCTCGTGATTGAGCGTCACGCCCCAGAGCTTCTCGAAGATCTCGCGCGTCGCATCGTCCGAAATATGTCGGTAACCGGGAAGCTCGTGCGGGAAGGATCCCATGTCGCAGGAGCCCTGGACGTTGTTCTGGCCGCGCAGCGGATTGACGCCGACGCCCGGCCGGCCGATGTTGCCGGTGAGCATGGCGAGGTTGGCGATCGCCATCACCGTCGTCGAGCCCTGGCTGTGCTCCGTGACGCCAAGGCCGTAATAGATCGCGCCGTTGCCGCCGGTGGCGTAAAGCCGCGCAGCCCTGCGCACAAGTTCCGGTGAAACGCCGGTATAGGCTTCGGTTGCTTCCGGGCTGTGATGGGGCTCTGCCACGAAGGCCGCCCAATCCTCGAATTCCGACCAGTCGCAGCGCTCGCGAATGAAGGCTTCGTTGGCAAGGCCTTCCGTGACGATGACATGCGCAATCGCCGTCAGGATGGCAACGTTGGTGCCGGGCTTCAGCGGCAGGTGGTACGACGCTTCGACATGGGCGGAGCGGACGAGATCGATCCGGCGCGGATCGATGACGATCAGCTTGGCGCCCTGGCGCAGTCGCTTCTTCAGCCGCGAGGCGAAGACCGGGTGGCCGTCGGTCGGGTTGGCACCGATGATGACCGCAACATCCGTGTGCTCGACACTGTCGAAATCCTGCGTACCGGCGGAGGTGCCGAAGGTCTGGTTGAGGCCGTAACCGGTCGGCGAATGGCAGACGCGGGCGCAGGTGTCGACATTGTTGTTGCCGAAGCCGGCGCGCACCAGCTTCTGCACCAGAAAGGTTTCCTCATTGGTGCAGCGCGAAGACGTGATGCCGCCGACCGAATCGCGGCCATACTGATACTGGATGCGGCGGAACTCGGAGGCGATATGCGCGAAAGCCTCTTCCCAGGTGACCTCGCGCCAGGGATCGGTGACCTTCTCGCGGACCATCGGATTGAGAATGCGGTCCCTGTGGTTGGAATAACCATAGGCGAAGCGGCCCTTGACGCAGGAATGGCCGCGATTCGCCTGGCCGTCCTTCCAGGGCACCATGCGCACCAGCTCCTCGCCGCGCATCTCCGCCTTGAACGAGCAGCCCACGCCGCAATAGGCGCAGGTGGTGACGACCGAGTGCTCCGGCTGGCCGATCTCGATCACCGATTTTTCCGTCAGCGTCGCCGTGGGGCAAGCCTGCACGCAGGCGCCGCAGGAGACGCATTCGGAGGAAACGAAATCCTCGTTCATGCCGGCGGAGACGCGCGAATCGAAGCCGCGGCCGCTGATCGTCAGCGCGAAGGTGCCCTGCACTTCCTCGCAGGCCCGCACGCAGCGCGAACAGACGATGCACTTCGCCGGATCATAGGTGAAATACGGATTCGACTCGTCCTTCGGCGCCCATTTTGCGTTGATCTCGCCATTGTTGCGCGCCGTCACATGGTTCTCGCCGTCATAGCCGTAGCGCACGTCGCGCAGGCCCACGGCACCGGCCATGTCCTGCAGCTCGCAATCGCCATTGGCTGCGCAGGTGAGGCAGTCGAGCGGATGGTCGGAAATATAGAGCTCCATGACGCCGCGGCGGACATCCTTCAGCCGCTGCGTCTGCGTCGAAACGCTGATGCCTGCCGCCACCGGCGTCGTGCAGGAAGCCGGCATGCCGGCGCGTCCCTCGATCTCTACGAGACAGAGCCGGCAGGAGCCGAAGGCATCCATCATGTCGGAAGCGCAAAGCTTCGGCACCTCGATGCCCGCTTCCATTGCCGCACGCATGATCGACGTGCCTTCCGGAACCGTGATCTCGCGCCCGTCTATCGTCAGCGTCACCGTCTTCTCGGACTTGGAGGCAGGGGTGCCGTAGTCGATTTCGTGAATGAGAGACATTAGCGGGCCTCCTGAGAAATTGCGTTCAAGGGGGCGGCTTCACCCCCCTCTGCCCTGCCGGGCATCTCCCCCACAAGCGGGGAGATCGACTCGTGGCCGGCCACTCGCTCCAAAACAAACGCTTCTGCACGTGGGGCGCTCCGGTCAATACGCCGAGCGCGCCGCATCCATTCTCCCCCCATGTGGGGGAGATGGCCGGCAGGCCAGAGGGGGGTACGCGCCGCCGCCGATACCGGCTTCCGCCCCTCATCCGGCTGCCGCCACCTTCTCCCCGCACGCGGGGAGAAGGGGTATGCCGTGCCCTTCCGGTCCCCTCTCCCCGCCTGCGGGGAGAGGGTTAGGGTGAGGGGCAAAAATTCAAGTGCCATCGCAGCCATCATTCCGCAGCCTCCGCGAACGGCACCGGTGAAAAATCTTCCGGAAAATGCGTCATGGCGCTCATCACCGGATAGGGCGTGAAGCCGCCAAGGGCGCAGAGGGAGCCGAATTTCATCGTGTTGCAGAGATCGGCGAGCAGTTCGCGGTTCTTCTCCGGCTCGATGCCGGCGGCGATCCTGTCGGCCACCTCGACGCCGCGCGTCGAACCGATGCGGCAAGGGGTGCACTTGCCGCAGCTTTCGACCGCACAGAACTCCATGGCGAAACGCGCCTGTTTCAACATGTCGGCCGTGTCGTCGAAGACGACGATGCCGGCATGACCGATGAGCCCGTCTCTGGCGGCAAATGCCTCGTAGTCGAAAGGCGTATCGAACAGCGCCCGCGGGAAATAGGCACCGAGCGGGCCGCCAACCTGGACGGCCTTGACCGGCCGGGCGCTCGCCGTGCCGCCACCGATCTCGTCGACGATCTCGCCGAGCGTCAGGCCGAATGCGGTCTCGAAGAGGCCGCCATGCTTGACGTTGCCGGCGATCTGCAGCGGGATCGTTCCGCGCGACCGGCCCATGCCGAAATCGCGATAGTAACCGGCGCCCCTGTCGAGGATCACCGGCACGGAGGCGAGCGAGATGACGTTGTTGATGACGGTCGGGCGGTCGAAAAGGCCCTTGTGTGCCGGCAGCGGCGGCTTGGCGCGCACGAGCCCGCGCTTGCCTTCGAGGCTGTTCAGGAGCGAGGTCTCCTCGCCGCAGACATAGGCGCCGGCGCCGGTGCGCACTTCCATGTCGAAGGCGTGCGCCGAGCCGAGCACCGAAGCACCGAGCACACCGGCGGCACGGGCGATCTCGATCGCCGCGCTCATCACCGCGATCGCATGCGGATATTCCGAACGGGTATAGATGTAGCCCTTGGTCGCACCGGTCGCGATACCGGCGATCGCCATACCCTCGATCAGCACGAAGGGATCGCCTTCCATGATCATCCGGTCCGCAAAGGTCCCGCTGTCGCCCTCGTCGGCATTGCAGACGATGTATTTCCGCGGCCCTCGTGCTTCCAGGACGGTCTTCCATTTGATGCCGGTCGGGAAGCCGGCGCCGCCGCGGCCGCGAAGGCCGCTTTCCGTGACCTCGGCAACGATCTCCGCCGGTTGCATTGCGATCGCCCGCTCGAGACCGAGCAAGCCCCGATGGGCGCGATAGTCTTCGAGCGAGAGAGGATCGATGACGCCGCAACGGGCAAAGGTAAGCCGGGTCTGTCGCTTGAGAAACGGAATTTCCTCGGTCTTGCCGAGGCAGAGAGGATGCGCGCCACCCGAAATCAGCCCGGCATCGAGAAGAGAGGCGACGTCGCGCGCCTTCACCGGACCGTAGGCGACGCGCCCTGCGGCCGTTTCGACTTCAACCAGCGGCTCCAGCCAGTGCATGCCGCGCGAGCCGTTGCGCACGATCGTGGCGTCGAGCCCGCGTGCGGCGATCTCGCCGGCCATCGCCTCCACCACCTTTTCGGCGCCTAGCGCAATGGCCGCCGCATCCCGGGGAATATAGATCCTGACGGTCATCGGCGCGCCTCCGCAACCAGCGCCTCGAGCTCTGTTTCGTCGAGGCGCGCATGAACCTCGCCGTCAAGCATCGCCGACGGCGAGCAGGAACAGAGCCCGAGACAGTAGACCGGCTCAAGCGTCACGGCGCCGTCCGGCGTCGTCTCATGGAAATCGATCCCGAGAAGCGCCTTGGCGCGCTCCGCAAGCCGGTCGCCGCCCATCGATTGGCAGGCCTCGGCGCGACAGAGCTTCAGCACATGGCGCCCGGCCGGGTGCTCGCGAAAATCGTGATAGAAGGTAACCACGCCATAGACTTCGGCGCGCGACAGATTGAGTTCCCGCGCGATCACCGGCAGGCTCTCCTCCGGCACATAGCCGAACTCGTCCTGGATTTCGTGCAAGATGGGAAGAAGCGGGCCTTCGAGCCCCTTGAGCTCGCCGACGATCGCCAGCGTCCGTTCGGTCACGTCTGCGCGCGGCAGATGGATATTCACTGAAGGAGCCCTCCCGGCTCGCGGCCGCGCCGCTAGGATCTCCCACCGTCGTCGTGCCGCTGTCTCAACCAGTTGGCAAAGGTCGGAGATTTCACGCTCTTTGCCCATGAAACAAGCTTCGCGCTTATGCTTTCATGGGTCAATATGGCTGTTCCGTCGATCGATAGAAAATTTCTATTGAACCTGGTTGCGCTCACCGAGGATACGCGCCTCGTGCAACAGCGCGGAGACGAGCGGCGTGAACGGCTCACGATAGGTGGCGACCAGGCCGACCGTATGGCGGACGTCCGGATCGACGATCGGGATCATCCGTATGTCCTCGTGAAAACCGAATGATTTCGCAACGTTATAGGGCATGATGCTCGCCCACCGTCCGGTCCGGACGTGGGAAAAGAGCACGATCATCGAATTCGATTCGAGGGTCGGCTTCGGGACCGCGCCCGCCTCGGCAAAGTGCTGATTGATGATGCGACGGTTCTGCATGTCGGCCGTCAATAGACAAAGCCGAATGTCGCTCACTTCCTTCCAGGTCACGCTTTCGCGATCCGAAAGCGCCGTACCGGCGGCCGTAACCAGATGATATTGCTCGATCTGCAGGGGCACGCTCGTCACCCGGCCGAGCGGCTCGTTCTCCAGATAGGTCAGACCGGCATCGATCTCCAGGTTTTCGAGAAGCGCGAGGATCTGCAGCGAGGTGGTCGAAAGCACCGAGAAGGTGACGTCCGGATGCTTCTCCTGGAAGGGCGCGGTGATGAGCGGCACCATGGAGAGCGTCGTCGGCACCGCGGCGAGGCGCATATGCCCCGAAAGACCTTTTCGCGCTGCACGCATCTCCTCGCGCATCGTACGGCTGTCACTGACGATCCGCCGTGCCCATTCCAGCACCCGCTGCCCTTCGGGCGTCAGTCCCTGGAAGCGTGATCCGCGATTGACCAGAATAACGCCGAGCTGTTCTTCGAGCTGCCGGATCGCTGCCGAAAGCGTCGGCTGGGTCACCCCGCACTCCTCCGCCGCCCGGCCGAAATGCCGTTCGCGGGCCAGTGCGAGAAAGAATTCCAGCTTGTCGATCATATCCGGATCACTCAGTGCACACGTTTTTGCGCCTCTCCCTCGAGTTTGACCCGAGGACTGGCCCTCTCCCTGCAGGCGGGGAGAAGGTGCCGGCAAGCGGATGAGGGGCGGACGCGCGCTTAAGCGATGAGCTGCCCGCCATTCACCTCCAGGACCTGGCCGGTGATATAGCCCGAAAGCGCGTGCGCGGCGAGGAAGAGATAGGCCGGCGCGCAATCCTCCGCCGTCCCAAGCCGGCCGAGCGGGATGGTCTTGCGCGTCGCCTCCAGCTTCTCCGGGGTCGAATAGCGCTCGTGGAAATCCGTCGTGATCGTGCCGGGCGAGACGCAGTTGACACGGATGCCGTCCGGCGCAAGTTCACGCGCCAGCGCCTTCGAATAGGTTGCGACGAAAGCTTTGGTGGCAGAGTAGATCGAGGAGCCGGGACTGCCGCCCATGCGCGCCGAGATCGAAACCGTGTTGACGATCGCAGGATGTCTGCCCTTGCGCAGGAGCGGCAGCATCGTCCGGGTCATCTCGACGACCGAGGTCTGGTTGAGCTGCACGACCGTGCGGTATTGCTCATCGGTGAGATCGGACGCCGGAAAGCGGCCAACCATCGTGCCGGCATTGTTGACGAGGACATCGACGCTGTCGAAGCGGCTCCTCACCACATCGGCGAGGCTCTCGACGCCTCCGTCGGCAACGAAATCCGCCGCCGCGAGGAACGCCCTGCCCTCGGCCGCTGCAAGGTCGAGATATTCGGGGCGGTCGGCGGCGATCGTCCGCCCCATATGCACCACCACGCGCGCACCGCAATCGAGGAACTGCCGCACGACCTCGAGGCCGATGCCCCTCCCGCCGCCGGTAACCACCACGTTTATGCCCTGGAACAAGGCCGGATGATACATGCGCTTTCTTCCTCCCGATAACGTCAGACTGGCGTGCCCCCACCGATTACAGCGCAGATCGGGCGCGAGCCGCAACGAAAATCGAACGCGCCGGATATTTCTAATCTGAAATTGCGCCGCTTTCGTTTTTGCATATTATGAAAGAAAACGAAACGCGAGGGGCGGATGTATCTGACCGGACGACAGGCGGAGATTTTGGAACTGGCGAAAACGGAAGGCCGCGTGCTGGTCGAGGATCTCGCCCAGCGCTTTTCCGTTACGCCGCAGACGATCCGCAAGGACCTGAACGATCTCTGCGACGCCAGGGTTTTGAACCGCATTCACGGCGGCGCCATTTTTCCGAGCGGCAAGGAAAACGTCAGATACGAATCCCGCCGCCAGATCGCCGCGGCGGAAAAGCAGGCGATCGGCCGTGCCGCGGCCGCGCTCATCCCCGACAATTCTTCGCTCTTCATCAATATCGGCACCACGACGGAAGCGGTGGGAGAGGCGCTCCTCGACCACCGGGAACTGATGATCATCACCAACAACATCAACGTAGCCAACCGGTTGCGGGTCTTCCCCTCGATCGAGGTGGTGATCGCCGGCGGGGTTGTCCGCGGCTCCGACGGCGGCATCGTCGGAGAGGCCGCCGTCGACTTCATCAAGCAGTTCAAGGTGGATTTCGCGGTGATCGGCGCCTCGGCGATCGACCCCGACGGAGCCCTGCTCGATTTCGATTATCGCGAAGTGAAAGTCGCGCAGGCGATCATCGCCAATGCGCGCCATGTCATCCTCGTTTCGGATTCGACGAAATTCGAACGCACCGCGCCGGTGCGCATCGGCCATATTTCGCAGGTACAGACATTCATCACCGACCGCTGCATCGTTGAAAACGTTCGGAAAATCTGTGCGGACCAGGATGTGAGGCTGGTCGAGACCGAGGTGTGATCCGGTCCCCGATTCCCGAGCGCGAAGCCGGAACATTCGTTTGACATTCGAAATATTTTCGCTTTAACTGCTTTCACTTTCGCGATTGCACAAATTTTGTGTCGCGGAGTGTGGAGGGGAAAACAAGAGTGTCAGAGCAGACGATATTCGACGTCTTCGTCATAGGCGGCGGCATCAACGGATGCGGCATCGCGCGTGATGCGGCTGGCCGCGGATATTCCGTCGCGCTTGCGGAGATGAGCGATTTCGCCTCCGGAACATCCTCCGGCTCGACCAAGCTCATCCATGGCGGCTTGCGCTATCTCGAGCATTATGAATTCCGCCTGGTGCGCGAAGCCCTGATGGAGCGCGAAGTCCTCTGGGCGATGGCGCCGCACGTCATCTGGCCGATGCGCTTCGTGCTTCCCTTCCACAAGGGTGGTCCGCGGCCGGCCTGGCTGATCCGCCTCGGCCTCTTTCTTTACGATCACATAGGCGGCCGCAAGCTTCTGCCGGCGACGAAGACGCTCGACATGACGCGCGATCCCGCAGGCGCACCGCTGAAGCGCCTCTTCACCAAAGCATTCGAATATTCGGACGGCTGGGTCGACGATGCTCGCCTCGTGGTGCTGAACGCGCGCGACGCCGCCGACCGCGGCGCGAGGATCATGGCGCGCACCCGCGTCGTCTCGGCGCGCCGTGAGGGCGGCCGTTGGGCGATCGAAATCGAGAATGCGGCGACAGGCGCGCGCGAGACGATACGCGCCCGCATGCTCGTCAATGCCGCGGGCCCCTGGGTGGACCGGGTTCTCTCCGAAGCGGTCGGCAACAACGACGTCCGCAATGTCCGCCTGGTCCAGGGCAGTCATATCGTCGTTAAGAAGAAGTTCGACGATCCGCGCGCCTATTTCTTCCAGAACCCGGACGGGCGGATCATGTTCGCCATTCCTTACCAGGACGAGTTCACGCTGATCGGAACCACCGATCGCGATTTCACCGGCAATCCGGCTGACGTGCGCATCAGCGATGCAGAGATCGATTATCTCTGCAAAGCGGCGAGCGAATATTTCAGCGACCCGGTGGGCAGAGAGGATATCGTGTGGACCTATTCCGCCGTGCGCCCCCTTTTCGATGACGGCGCGAGCAAGGCGCAGGAGGCGACCCGCGACTATGTGCTGCGCGTCGAGAACGGCGATGCACCCCTGCTCAACGTCTTCGGCGGCAAGCTCACCACCTACAGGCGGCTTGCGGAATCGGCGCTCGAGAAGATCGGCGAGACCATCGGGGAAAAGGGCAGGAAGTGGACGGCCGGATCGCAGCTTCCGGGGGGCGATTTTCCGGCCGGCGGCTATGACGACGAGGTCGCGAAGCTCAAGACGCGCTATCCTTTTCTGGCCGCCTCCCACGCCCGCCGGCTGGTACGGCTCTACGGCACGCGGGCGGCGCAGCTTCTCGGCAATGCCGCGAGCGAGGCCGACCTCGGAAAGCACTTCGGGGCGGATCTCTATGCGGCGGAAGTGGATTGGCTGATCGGTCAGGAATGGGCATTGCGCGCGGAGGACGTGCTTTGGCGCCGCACGAAACTGGGACTGAAGTTTTCGCGGGCGCAAACCGCGGAACTGGAGGAATATATGCGGGGCGCGGTCAACGCGGCCGCCTGAGGTACCACGGCTGAACTGCCGTTGGGGTGGAGAATTCAATGCTTGAAATGAAGAAGATATCCAAGGTCGTGGGTGGAGAGACGCACATCCACCCGACCGACCTTGTGCTGGAGAGGGGGTCGCTCAACGTGCTGCTCGGCCCGACGCTCTCCGGCAAGACGTCGCTGATGCGGCTGATGGCCGGTCTCGACAAGCCCGCCTCCGGTTCGATCCATCTCGACGGTGCCGACGTGACCGGCGTTCCCGTGCAGAAACGCTCGGTCGCCATGGTCTATCAGCAGTTCATCAACTATCCGGCGATGACGGTCTACGAGAACATCGCCTCGCCGATGCGGATCAAGCGCGCCGACAGCGCCGCCGTCGACCGCGAAGTGCGAAAGGCGGCGGAACTCCTGAAGCTCACGCCCTATCTCGACCGCACGCCTCTCAACCTGTCCGGCGGTCAGCAGCAACGCACCGCGCTCGCCCGCGCCATCGTCAAGAATGCCGATCTGGTGCTGCTCGACGAACCGCTTGCCAATCTCGACTACAAGCTGCGGGAGGAATTGCGCGAGGAACTGCCGAAGATCTTCGCCGCATCCGGCGCGATCTTCGTCTACGCCACGACAGAGCCGTCGGAAGCGCTTCTGCTCGGCGGCAACACCGCCACGCTGAGCGAGGGAAGGATCACCCAGTTCGGCCGCACCATCGACGTCTATCGCCGGCCGGTCGACATCGTCACGGCCCGCACATTCGCCGATCCGCCGCTGAACACCATCGGCCTCGTGAAGGCGGGAACGCATTTTGCGCTCGAGGGCAAGCCGGTGCTTCCCGTTCCCGCACATCTTCGTTCCCTCGGGGATGGCCCCTGCACGGTGGCCTTTCAGCCGCACCATCTTTCTTTCGGCCAGCCGAACGGCAGCGACGAACCGCTGACGGTCAAGACGGCGATCTCGGAAATCACCGGGTCCGAAAGCTTCATTCACGTCGCCTTCGCGGGCGCACGCTGGGTCATGCTCGCACCCGGCATTCACGAGATCGAACCGGACGCAACGCTCAATGTCTTCGTCGACACACGCCACCTCATGGCCTTCGGGCCGGACGGCAGGGCGGTCGGCGGGACGGCCTGAGGAAAGGGCGTCGGGGAGGAAACCATGGCACGCATCAATCTCGAACACATCCGCCACGCCTACGGCGCCAGGCCCAAATCGGAAGCGGACTACGCGCTGAAGGAAGTGCATCACGAGTGGAACGACGGTGGCGCCTACGCTCTGCTCGGGCCCTCCGGCTGCGGCAAGACCACGCTGCTCAACATCATTTCGGGGCTGATCAACCCTTCCGAGGGGCGCATTCTCTTCGATGGAACCGACGTCACCCATCTGACGACGCAGCAGCGCAACATCGCCCAGGTGTTCCAGTTCCCGGTCATCTACGACACGATGACCGTCTACGACAACCTCGCCTTTCCGCTGCGCAACCGGCATGTTCCCGAAACCGAGGTCGACCGCCGCGTCAAGGAAATCCTCGAGATGACCGGACTCGGCAGCTGGGCCAGGAAGACTGCGCGCGGGCTGACCGCCGACCAGAAGCAGAAGATCTCGCTCGGCCGCGGCCTCGTGCGCTCGGACGTCAGCGCCATCCTCTTCGACGAGCCGCTGACCGTCATCGATCCGGAAATGAAATGGGTCCTGCGCTCGCAGATCAAGCGGCTGCACAAGCAGTTCGGCTTCACCATGGTCTATGTGACGCACGACCAGACCGAGGCGCTCACCTTCGCCGACAAGGTCGTCGTCATGTATGACGGCCAGATCGTCCAGATCGGCACGCCGGCCGAGCTCTTCGAGCGGCCGCGTCACACCTTTGTCGGCTACTTCATCGGCTCGCCGGGCATGAACGTCCTGCCGGCCGAGATCGCCGGCAACACGGCCGCCGTCGGCGACCAGAGGATCGCGCTCGATTTCCAGCCGCAGATCAAGCCGGGCGCCAGAACCGAACTCGGCATCCGTCCGGAATTCATTTCCCTCGGCCGCGAAGGCATGCCGGTCGCCGTCACGAAGGTCGAGGATATCGGCCGCCACAAGGTCGTACGCGCCCGCTTCGCCGACCGGCCGATCTCGATCATCGTCGACGAGGACGGCGAGATCCCCGCCGAGCCGCGCGTGACCTTCGATCCGAAGGCAATCAACATCTACGCCGATTCCTGGCGCGTCGGCGGGGAGGCCTGACATGGAAAAGACCTGGAACAACAAGGCCTGGTTCATGGTCCTGCCGGTACTGGTGCTCGTCGCCTTCTCGGCGGTGATCCCGCTGATGACCGTCGTCAACTATTCGGTACAGGACACCTTCGGCAATAACGAGTTCTTCTGGGCCGGCACCGACTGGTTCCTGGACGTGCTCGAATCCGACCGTTTCTGGGACGCGCTTACCCGCAATCTGATCTTCTCGGCGATCATTCTCGCGATCGAGATCCCGCTCGGCATCGTCATCGCGCTCAACATGCCGAAGAGAGGCATCGGCGTGCCGATCTGCCTCGTTCTGATGGCGCTGCCGCTGCTCATTCCGTGGAACGTCGTCGGCACCATCTGGCAGGTCTTCGGCCGGGTCGACATCGGCCTGCTCGGGCGCACGCTCGCCTCGCTCGGCATCAACTATAATTACGTGCAGAATCCGCTCGACGCCTGGGTCACGCTGATCGTCATGGATGTCTGGCACTGGACTAGCCTCGTCGTGCTGCTCTGCTATGCCGGCCTCGTCTCGATCCCGGACGCCTACTACCAGGCCGCCAAGATCGACGGCGCCTCGCGCTGGTCGGTCTTCCGCTACATCCAGCTTCCGAAGATGAAGCGCGTGCTCCTGATCGCCTTCCTGCTGCGCTTCATGGACAGCTTCATGATCTATACGGAACCTTTCGTCGTGACTGGCGGCGGCCCGGGCAATTCGACGACCTTCCTGTCGATCGATCTCGTCAAGACGGCAATCGGCCAGTTCGACCTCGGCCCGGCCGCAGCCCTCTCGATCATCTACTTCCTCATCATCCTGCTCCTGTCGTGGATCTTCTACACGGTGATGACCACGAGCGACGCGCAAGGCTGAGAAGGAGGGAGGAGACATCATGATGACCAACAAGCAACCACTTTCGCAGCGCCTCTCCTGGCTGGTGCCGACGATCTACATCGTCTTCCTGCTCCTGCCGATCTACTGGCTCGTCAATATGAGCTTCAAGGAGACGAGCGAGATCCTCAGCACCTTCTCGCTGTGGCCGCAGAATCCGACGCTTCGGAACTATGCGGTGATCTTTACCGATCCCTCCTGGTACAACGGCTACATCAATTCGATCACCTATGTCGTCCTGAACACGCTGATCTCGGTGACGGTGGCGCTGCCGGCAGCCTACGCCTTTTCGCGCTACCGCTTCCTCGGCGACAAGCACCTGTTCTTCTGGCTGCTCACCAACCGGATGGCGCCGCCGGCGGTTTTCGCGCTGCCCTTCTTCCAGCTCTATTCCGCCTTCGGTCTCATCGACACGCACATCGCGGTGGCGATCGCGCATTGCCTGTTCAACGTGCCGCTCGCCGTCTGGATCCTGGAAGGCTTCATGTCCGGCGTGCCGAAGGAGATCGACGAGACCGCCTATATCGACGGCTACTCCTTCCCGCGTTTCTTCGTGAAGATCTTCGTGCCCCTGATCGCGTCCGGCATCGGCGTGGCGGCCTTCTTCTGCTTCATGTTCTCGTGGGTCGAGCTGCTGATCGCCCGCACCCTGACGACGACCGACGCCAAGCCGATCGCCGCGACGATGACGCGCACGGTCTCCGCCTCCGGTCTCGACTGGGGCGTGCTCGCCGCCGCCGGCGTTCTGACGATCATCCCCGGCGCGCTGGTCATCTATTTCGTTCGCAACTACATCGCCAAGGGCTTCGCCCTGGGGAGGGTCTGATGGCAACCGTCGCCACTCGCAAGAACCGCTGGCCCGTCGCGCTTGCCGCCGTGCTCGTCGTCTATCTCATCGCGGCCGGCCTGCTTTTTTCCGTTCTGCCGGCCAAGGACGGCAAGACCGACTGGTTCGCCCCGCTGATCCCCGGCGGCTGGATGGCCTGGTCTTTCCCTACCGCCATGTTCTTTCTGACGATCTTCGCGCTCCTGTCGCTGATGGCCGTCTGGGAATATGCCCGGCCGGGCGGAAACCCGCGCGTCGGCATCCTGCGCTTCGAGACGACCCGCGGCGACCGGCTCTTCGTGTCGCTGCTCGGAAGCGCATTCATTCACCTCGCCTGGCTGGGGCTGGTCGGCGCAAATCTCTGGTGGGCGGTCGCCCTGTCGGTGATCTATGCGGTCGGCGTCTTCCGCTACGTCTGAGGAACCAAAAGAAGGGCGCTCACCGCGGGCGCCCTTTGAAACTGCAAGTGAACGCAATCGCAAAACCCAAGGGAGGATTTAATGCGAAGGCACCTTTTGACAACGACGGCGGCTATGCTGCTGGCATTTACCGGCTCGGCATTTGCCGGGATGGACGAGGCAAAGCAGTTCCTGGACAAGGAAGTCGGCGACATGTCCTCGCTCGACCGCGCCGCCCAGGAAGCGGAAATGCAATGGTTCGTCGATGCGGCAAAGCCTTTTGCCGGCATGGAGATCAAGGTCGTTTCCGAAACGATCACCACGCATGAATACGAATCGAAGGTTCTGGCACCCGCCTTTACCGCGATCACCGGCATCAAGATCACCCATGACCTGATCGGCGAAGGCGACGTGGTCGAAAAACTGCAGACGCAGATGCAGTCGGGCGAGAACGTCTATGACGCCTATATCAACGACTCTGACCTGATCGGCACGCATTGGCGCTACCAGCAGGCCCGCAGCCTGACCGACTTCATGGCGAACGAGGGCAAGGATGTCACCAACCCCAACCTCGACATAGACGACTTCATCGGCAAATCCTTCACGACCGCGCCGGACGGCAAGCTCTACCAGCTTCCCGATCAGCAGTTCGCGAACCTCTATTGGTTCCGCTACGACTGGTTCAACGACGAGAAAAACAAGGCGGACTTCAAGGCCAAGTACGGCTACGAACTCGGCGTTCCGGTCAACTGGTCGGCCTATGAGGACATCGCCGAGTTCTTCACCGGGCGCGAGATCGACGGCAAGAAGGTCTATGGCCACATGGACTACGGCAAGAAGGACCCGTCGCTGGGCTGGCGCTTCACCGATGCCTGGCTGTCGATGGCCGGCAACGGCGACAAGGGCATCCCGAACGGCAAGCCGGTCGACGAGTGGGGCATCAAGGTCGACGAGAACTCGCGGCCCGTCGGATCCTGCGTCGCGCGCGGCGGCGACACCAACGGCCCGGCCTCGGTCTACGCCATCCAGAAATATCTCGACTGGATGAAGGCCTATGCGCCGGCTGCTGCCCAGGGCATGACCTTCTCGGAATCCGGTCCGGTACCATCGCAGGGCGAGGTCGCCCAGCAGATGTTCACCTATACGGCCTTCACCGCCGATTTCGTGAAGGAAGGCCTGCCGGTCGTGAACGAGGACGGCACACCGAAGTGGCGTTTTGCCCCGAGCCCGCACGGCGTCTACTGGAAGGACGGCATGAAGCTCGGCTACCAGGACGCCGGGTCCTGGACGCTGCTGAAGTCGACGCCGGACGATCGCGCCAAGGCCGCCTGGCTCTATGCGCAGTTCGTGACGTCGAAGACGGTGGACGTTAAGAAGAGCCATGTCGGCCTGACCTTCATCCGCCAGTCGACGCTCGACCATCAGAGCTTCACCGACCGCGCCCCGAAGCTCGGCGGCCTGATCGAGTTCTACCGTTCACCGGCCCGCCTGCAGTGGTCGCCGACCGGAACGAACGTGCCCGACTATCCGAAGCTGGCACAGCTCTGGTGGCAGGCGATCGGCGACGCTTCCTCCGGCGCGAAAACCGCCCAGGAAGCCATGGACTCGCTCTGCGCCGAGCAGGAAAAGGTGCTGCAGCGCCTGGAACGTGCCGGCGTCCAGGGCGACATCGGTCCGAAGCTCGCCGAAGAGCACGATCTGGAATACTGGAACGCCGAAGCCGTAAAGGCCGGCAACCTCGCACCGCAGCTCAAGATCGAGAACGAGAAGGAAAAGCCGACCACCGTCAACTACGACGAGCTGGTCAAGAGCTGGCAGACGAACTGATCGACAGACGCTGCGCGATCCGTCGGCGGCGTTGTTAAAGGGAGATGCGGCACCGGGGCTGGAAACGGCCCCGGTTTTTTCGTTTCGAATCGAGGGGGCCACCCCACGCCCGCCGCTGCGCTCACCGCAGCATTACCGCCCGCCAGACGAAAACTGTTTCCCCTATTTCGGTAAGGCAGCGCCTCATCGTCGCTGACATTATTCGCCACCTTCTTCGTAAGAAGTGGATGACATGCAAAGGTATTGGAGGAGATTACCTTGGCAAACAGTGCAGAGGAAACCCTATCACCAACGCGTCCGGAGGATGAGAAGCTCGGAATCGGCGCCAATCTGGCCTATGGCCTGCAACACGTGCTGACGATGTATGGAGGCATCGTCGCCGTGCCCCTGATACTGGGTCAGGCCGCAGGCCTTAGCCCCGGCGACATCGGCCTGCTCATCACTGCATCCTTATTTGCCGGCGGCCTCGCCACCATCTTGCAAACAATCGGCCTGCCCTTCTTCGGAAGCCAGTTGCCGCTGGTCCAGGGCGTTTCCTTTTCCGGCGTGGCGACGATGATCGCCATTTCCGGCAATGGGGGGCTCCAGTCGGTGCTCGGCGCCGTCATTGCCGCCTCGCTGATCGGCCTGCTGATAACGCCTGTATTTTCGCGGATCACCCGCTTCTTTCCGCCGCTCGTCACCGGAATCGTGATCACCACCATAGGACTGACGCTGATGCCGGTGGCCGCGCGCTGGGCCATGGGCGGGAACAGCAGTGCCCCCGATTTCGGCAGTCCCGCCAATATCCAGCTTGCAGCGGTCACGCTCGTCATCGTGCTCCTGCTCAGCAAGCTCGGAAGCGCCGCGATCTCGCGGCTCTCGATCCTGCTCGCCCTGATCATCGGGACGGTGATAGCCTATTTCGCCGGCATGGCTGATTTCTCGCAGGTAACCGAAGGGCCTTTCTTCGCGCTTCCGCTGGTTTTCCACTTCGGCTATCCGACCTTCGAAGTCGCGGCGATCGCCTCGATGTTCATCGTCATCATGGTGACGCTGGTCGAGACTTCGGCGGACATTCTGGCGGTCGGCGAGATCATCGAAACGAAGGTGGATTCGCGCCGGCTCGGCGACGGACTCAGGGCCGACATGCTGTCGAGCCTGCTCGCTCCGATCTTCGGCTCCTTCACCCAGAGCGCCTTTGCCCAGAATGTCGGGCTGGTGGCGGTCACCGGAGTCAAGAGCCGCTATGTCGTTGCAACCGGCGGCCTGTTTCTCGTCACGCTCGGTCTTCTGCCGGTCATGGGCCGCATCGTCGCGGCGGTTCCGAGTTCGGTGCTCGGCGGCGCCGGCATCGTGCTCTTCGGCACGGTCGCCGCGAGCGGCATCCGCACCCTGTCGAAGGTGGACTACGCCAACAACATGAACCTTGTCATCGTCGCGACCTCGATCGGCTTCGGCATGATCCCGATCGCCTCGCCGACCTTCTACGAGCATTTCCCGGCCTGGGTCGAGACGATCTTCCATTCCGGCATCAGCTCCGCCGCGCTGATGGCGATCGGCCTCAACCTGATCTTCAACCATATGACCGCCGGGAACTCGGACCAGCAATCGGTGTTCGTCGCCGGGACGGAGCGGACGCTCCGCTACCAGGACATCGCGCGACTGCACGACGGCGACTATTTCCTCAACGGCAAGCTCTACGACGCCAACGGCACGGAAGTGCGCGTGCTTGCCGCGGAAGCGCATTGACGGCCGGCAAGCCGTTCCCCTGAACGCGATCCGGGCGCATGTCCGGATCGCCCGCGATGCGCCCGATTACCCTCGAAAATCCGAAAGTGTTTTCACTTCCTGCACCCTTGCGGCATGCTCCCGCGGCGCGAAAAATTCCCCTCCCCGTTGGAGGACGGGAACGGACGGTGGCGGCGATGGAGGAGGAACCATGAACGACGCATCCAGCATACATCCCGTGGACGAGCGCCTGCCGATCGGCAGGCTTGCGACCCTCGGGATACAGCATGTTCTTGTCATGTATGGCGGCGCCGTCGCAGTGCCCCTGATCGTCGGCCGGGCGCTGCAGCTGAGCCCGGAGGACGTCGCCTTCCTGATCTCGGCGGACCTGTTCGTCTGCGGCATCGTCACCATCATTCAGTCGCTCGGGCTGACCAGGGGCATAGGCATCCGCCTTCCCGTGATGATGGGCGTCACCTTTGCCGCCGTCGGCCCGATGGTCTCCATGGCCGCCATGACACCCGGGATCGACGGAGCACGGACGATCTTCGGCGCGATCATCGGCGCCGGCCTCGTGGCCCTTTTCATCGCGCCCATCATGGGACGGCTGCTGAAGTTCTTCCCGCCCGTCGTCACCGGCACCATCATTCTCGTCATCGGGGTGACCCTGATGCGCGTCGGCGTCAACTGGATATTCGGCAACCCCTTCGGTCCGACGGCGCCGAAACTCGTCGATCCGGCTCACGCACAATGGCTGGCCGATTTGAAGCAGCTCGCCGCGACCGGCGGTCCGGCCGTGCCGGACGGGCTGGTCCTGGGTGCCACGGTTCCGAACCCGATCTATGCCGAACCGGGCCATGTGGCGCTTGCCGCCTTCGTGCTGGTCTCCATTCTCGTAGTGGCCCGTTTCGGCAAGGGGCTCATCAGCAACATCGCGGTTCTGATCGGCATCGTGATCGGATGCGTCGTGGCAGCCATGCTCGGCATGATGCATTTCGATCGTGTGGCGAGCGCCGGCTGGTTCGCCGTCGTGACCCCATTGCGCTTCGGCATGCCGATCTTCGATCCGGTGCTGATCGCCACCATGTCGCTCGTCATGATCGTCGTGATGATCGAGTCGACCGGCATGTTCCTGGCACTCGGCGAGATGACGAACCGAGAGGTCAAGCAACAGCAATTGACCGCCGGACTTCGGGTGGACGGTCTCGGCACCATCATCGGCGGTCTCTTCAATACATTTCCCTATACAAGCTTTTCGCAGAATGTCGGCCTCGTCGGCGTCACCGGCGTCAAGAGCCGCTACGTCTGCGTGATGGGCGGCGTCATCATGATCCTGCTGGGCGTTGTCCCGAAGATGGGCGCGCTGGTCGAGGCGGTTCCGACCTTCGTTCTCGGCGGCGCGGGGCTCGTGATGTTCGGCATGGTGGCGGCAACCGGCGTCAGGATACTCTCGACGGTCGACTTCAAGTCCTCGCGGAACAACCTGTTCGTAGTCGCCGTCTCCGTCGGCTTCGGCCTCATTCCGATGATCGCTCCCAACTTCCTGATGTGGATGCCGCATGCGATCCATCCCATCATCGAGTCCGGCATAGTGCTGGCGGCGGCCTCGGCCGTCGTGCTCAATGCCTTCTTCAACGGCCTCAGCATCGAGCGTTCCGCATGCGTCGAGGCCGCGCGGTTGGCAGACGGCCATTGAACCGCGATACCCCGCGGGCGAAAGGCCGCGGGGTATGCGCCATACTTCGATCGGCACCGAAGCATCGCAGGGGCTCCGGACGTTAGGAATGGTCCGATGAACAACGATTCACAAGGACCGCATTCATGGACAGGCCACGTCTCACTCTCGAACTGCTTCTGCTCGTCGCCCTGGCAACGCTCTGGGGCGCCTCCTACACCTTCATCAAGATCGGCGTCGAAACCATTCCCCCGGTGACGCTGATCGCCGCGCGAACGCTGCTTGCCGGCATGGTTCTTCTGGCGCTGATCGCATGGCGCGGCCTGACATTGCCGCGCGACGGGGCGATGTGGCGGCGGTTCCTGTTCCAGGCCTGCCTCAACAGCGTCGTCCCATTCACCCTGATCGCCTGGTCGGAGCGTACGATCGATGCCGGCGTCGCGGCCATCCTCAACTCCACGACGCCGATCTTCGCCTTTCTCCTGACGGCGCTGATCACCCGGCACGAGCCCGTTACCGCCCGCAAGTTCCTGGGCGTCCTTGCGGGCCTCGCCGGAATCGCGCTGATCATCGGTCTCGAGGCCTTCCGCGGCATCGGCAATCAGCTCATCCCGCAGCTTGCGGTCGTTCTTGCGACGGTTTGCTATGCCGGCGCGGCGATATTCGGGAAGGGCTTCAGGGGCCTCGATCCGATGATGCCCGCTTGCGGATCGCTTCTCGCGGGTGCGACCCTGCTCATCCCGGCAAGCCTCGTCGTCGATCGGCCCTGGACGCTCGATCCCTCGCCGGAATCGCTGATCGCGCTCCTCTGCCTGTCCGTCTTCTCGACCGCGCTCGCCTTCGTCATCTATTTCCGCCTGATCCACACGCTCGGTTCCGTCGGCGCGACGGCACAGGCCTATGTACGCGTTCCGATCGGCGTTGCGATCGGAGTGGTCTTTCTCGGGGAAACGCTTTCGACCACCGCATGGCTCGGCCTCGGCTGCGTCATCGCCGGCGTCGCCGCCATGACCATGCCGACGCGCCCCAAGATTGCCGCCGTCGGAGGGTAATTCACCTCAGTCCTTGCGCTTCCGGCAATAGAGCTCCAGCCGGTGGCGCACCAGGTCGTAGCCGAGCTCGGCAGCGATCTCCGCCTGCAACTGCTCGATCTTGTCGGAGCGAAACTCGATCACCGCACCCGTTTCGATATCGATCAGGTGATCGTGGTGGGGCGCATCCGCCGTCTCGAAGCGGGCAGTCGCATTCTCGAAGGCATGCCGCTGCACCACCCCTTGCTGCTCCAGCGCCGAAAGCGTGCGGTATACCGTCGAGAGCGACACCGTCGCGTCGATTTCCTTCGCGCGCCGGTGAAGTTCGCTGGCATCCGGGTGGTCCGCGGCCTCGGCCAGAATCTTGAGGATCGCGGCGCGCTGGCGCGTCACACGCACGCCGCCTTCCCGCAGGATTCCTTCCAGTTCCTCGATCCGATTCTTGCTCTGGCTCATCCCGCGACACTAGCCAAGGGGACGCCTTTTGGAAATAGCTAGTTGCAAATGCTTCTCATTTGCATTGACTTATGCAGACCATTCGCCTACCCATATTATGGTTCGCAAAGAGGAGAGCCGGATGATCCATCCAACGAGGCGCATGATCGTGGCGGCCGCAGCGGCGATGGCTGCTCTATCGCTCCTGCCGGCGGCGGCGCGGGCGGCGGAAAAGCTCAAGGCCGTCACCACCTTCACGGTCATCGCCGATATGGCGCAGAACGTCGCGGGCGACGCCGCGGTGGTCGAATCGATCACCAAGCCGGGCGCCGAGATCCACAATTACCAGCCGACGCCCCGCGATATCCTCAAGGCGCATGATGCCGACCTCATTCTCTGGAACGGGCTGAACCTCGAGCTCTGGTTCGAAAGGTTCTTCCAGAACTTCGACGGCGTTCCGGGCGTCGTCGTCTCCGAAGGCGTCGAGCCGATGGGCATCGCCGAGGGCCCATATACCGGCAAACCCAACCCGCACGCCTGGATGTCGCCATCGGCCGCCCTGATCTATGTCGACAATATTCGCGACGCCTTCGTGCAACACGATCCCCCCAATGCCGAGGTCTACAAGGCCAATGCCGAGGCCTACAAGAAGAAGATCGAGGCGGCGGTCGCACCCATCCGCGCCGAGCTCGAAAGGATCCCGGCGGAAAGGCGATGGCTCGTTTCGAGCGAGGGCGCCTTCAGCTATCTCGCCCGCGATTTCGGCATGAAGGAGCTTTATCTTTGGCCGATCAATGCCGACCAGCAAGGCACGCCGCAGCAGGTGCGCAAGGTGATCGACGTGGTTCGAGCTAATCGGATACCCGTCGTCTTCTCCGAAAGCACCATTTCGCCGGACCCCGCTGAGCAGGTCGCGCGGGAGACGGGTGCAAAATACGGAGGCGTGCTCTATGTCGACTCCTTGAGCGAGGCCGACGGCCCCGTTCCGACCTATATCGATCTGCTGCGCGTTACATCGGAAACGATCGCGAAAGGCTTGTCGCAATGAACCTTCAGGAAAAGGCCCGCGCCTATCCGGGAGCTGCTCCGCAAGACGAGGATGGCGGCATTCGCGTCAGCGGTGCTACGGTGACCTACCGCAACGGCCACCGGGCGCTGCGCGACGCCTCCTTCGAAATCCCGACGGGCACCATCGCGGCCCTCGTCGGCGTAAACGGCAGCGGCAAGTCGACGCTGTTCAAAGCGATCATGGGCTTCGTCCGGCTGGCCAAGGGCGACATCTCGATCCTGGGCCTCACCGTGACGCAGGCATTGAAACAGAACCTCGTCGCCTATGTCCCGCAGGCCGAAGAGGTCGACTGGAATTTTCCCGTCCTCGTCGAAGACGTGGTGATGATGGGCCGTTACGGCCATATGAACATGCTGCGCATCCCCAAAAAGGCCGATCACGAGGCGGTCGAGACGGCGCTGGCACGGGTCGGCATGAGCGAGTTCCGCAAGCGCCAGATCGGCGAGCTTTCCGGAGGCCAGAAGAAGCGGGTCTTCCTGGCCCGGGCACTTGCCCAGAACGGCCGCGTCATCCTGCTCGACGAGCCTTTCACGGGGGTCGACGTGAAGACGGAGGACGCTATCATCCGCCTGCTCGTCGCGCTTCGCGAAGAGGGTCGCGTGATGCTCGTCTCCACCCATAATCTCGGAAGCGTGCCGGAATTCTGCGACCGCACCATCCTTCTGAAAAATACGGTGCTCGCCTACGGTCCGACGGAAACCACCTTCACCCGCGAAAACCTGGAGCTCGCCTTCGGGGGCGTCCTGCGTCACTTCGTGCTCGGCGGAGAGAACCTCCATGACGATGCCGATCCACGCCAGCTCTCTGTCATCAGCGACGACGAGCGTCCGCTCGTCATGTATGGCGCCCGCGACCGCATGGTTGCGCAGCCGGCCAAACCGGAATCGGATTCCGAGGCGGACTCCGAATGATCGCCACGCTCATCGAGCCGTTCGCCTATAGCTACATGGTGAATGCCATGTGGGTAAGCGCACTCGTGGGCGCGGTCTGCGCGTTCCTTTCGGCCTATCTCATGCTGAAGGGCTGGTCGCTGATCGGCGATGCGCTCTCCCATTCGATCGTGCCGGGCGTCGCCGGGGCCTACATGCTCGGGCTTCCATTCTCGCTGGGCGCCTTCTTTTCCGGTGCGCTTGCCGCCGGTGCCATGCTGTTCCTCAACCAGCGCACGCGGCTGAAGGAGGACACGATCATCGGCCTGATCTTCACCTCCTTCTTCGGCCTCGGCCTGTTCATGGTCTCTCTGTCGCCGACCTCGGTGAACATCCAGACGATCGTGCTCGGCAATATCCTCGCCATCACGCCGGCCGACACGTTGCAGCTCGCCATCATCGGCATCGTCTCGCTGCTGATCCTGTCCGCGAAGTGGAAGGACCTAATGGTGACTTTCTTCGACGAAAGCCACGCCCGCTCGATCGGCATCAACACCACCTTCCTGAAGGTGCTCTTCTTCACCCTCCTTTCGGCTTCGACCGTGGCGGCGCTGCAGACAGTCGGCGCCTTCCTGGTCATCGCCATGGTCGTCACCCCCGGCGCGACAGCCTATCTCCTGACCGATCGTTTTCCGCGGCTGATCGTGATCAGCGTCGCGATCGGGGCCCTGACGAGCTTCGTCGGCGCCTATGCGAGCTACTTCCTCGACGGCGCAACCGGGGGGATCATCATCGTCCTGCAGACTGCGATCTTTCTGTTCGCCTTCGTATTTGCCCCGAAACACGGGCTGCTCGCTGCACGCCGCCGCGCATCCGAGGCTCTGGAGACCGCATGATGCCTTCGCTCGACATGCTCCTTGCCGTTTTCGAGTTCGAGTTCATGCGCAATGCGCTCCTGATCTCGGTCCTGGTCGCGATTCCGACGGCGATGCTCTCCTGTTTCCTGGTCCTCAAGGGCTGGTCGCTGATGGGCGACGCGATCTCGCATGCGGTCTTTCCCGGCGTCGTCGTCTCCTACATTGTCGGCCTGCCGCTCGCCGTTGGCGCCTTTACGGCCGGCATGTGCTGCGCACTCTTGACCGGCTATCTGAAGGAAAACAGCCGCATCAAGCAGGACACGGTGATGGGCGTCGTCTTTTCCGGCATGTTCGGCCTTGGCCTTGTGCTCTACACCAAGATCCAGAGCGACGTGCATCTCGATCACATCCTCTTCGGCGACATGCTCGGCATCGGCTGGGGCGACATTCTGGAGACGGGCCTCATCGCGCTTCTCGCCGCCGGCATTCTCGGCCTGAAGTGGCGCGATCTGCTGCTCCACGCCTTCGATCCGGCTCAGGCACGCGCGATCGGTCTGAGGGTCGGTTGGCTGCACTACGGACTGCTGGCGATCCTGTCGCTGACGATCGTCGGCGCCCTCAAGGCCGTCGGGCTGATCCTGGCCATCGCCATGCTCATTGCCCCCGGCGCGATCGCCTATCTCGTCACGCGGACGTTTGGCCACATGCTGGCGGTCGCGGTGATCGTCGCCGTCGCCGCCTCCTTCTGCGGCGTCTATCTCTCCTTCTTCATCGACAGCGCACCGGCACCCACCATCGTCCTTCTGATGACGGCGATATTCCTGCTCGCCTTCGCCTATTCCACCTGGAAGGTGGCACGCGCCGAAGCGCAGCGGTCAAGCGTGGAATAGAAGGAAGGAAGACCTCTCTTTCACCTCTTGGACGCCGGCGCCATGATCCCTTATGGTGCGCCACGACTGAAGGTTTGGAGCGGTCCGGTGGAATGCCGTGATCTTCCCGTGGCGGAGCGACGGCGCAAGATGGAGAGGAAACAGCAAAGCCGTTCCGGCATCGCTTTCTTCCTCGTCGCCGTGGGGCTCGTCTTTACGGCGATCGCCGCGACCGTGCTCCTGGCCAACGAACAGCGCCACCTGAAGCAGCTGCTCACGGGGCTGGGTTTCGTGATGACGCCGCCGCAAGCGGAGCGGCCGCCGGAGACTGCCCGCGGTCCACGCAAAAAGCCCGAACCGCCAAAGGCACTCCTGCCCGCCCACATTTTCGCGGATCTTGCAACGCCGGAACAGCAATTCATCCGTCAGATCCGCAGCGACCCGCGGGCGCTTTGCGAGGGACTAAGGGAAGCCGGCTTCCGCGACCTCGAATGGAAATCAGCCGAGAGCGGCCGCTGGGAGTGCTCGTCGCTCGTTCCCTTTGCCCGCCCGGGCCAGGAGCCGAGCTCGTCCATCTTTATCCTGGTCAAGGGCCGTGGCGAGGAGGAGATCACCTCCTTTCGCGTAAAACTCAACATCGAGCACAGCGGGGACACACCGGTCGTCACCAGCGCTGCTGCCAAGGCGGCATCCGTCTTCTTGAGGGAGGTTCGTTGGGCCGGGAGCGCAAGCGTCACTCTCCAGATCCAGGGCCTCCAGGAATTCGACCTCAAGCGCTTCGGCAGTCGTATCCAGTTCAAGCGGGAAATGGGGGACACGCCCCGCTACAACTTCCTTGCCAATCAGGCCGCACGCGCGCGGCCGAAGAGCATCGCCGAGCTCTATTTCGACCGCGATAAATGGCTGGTCCCGGGCGACGGCGCGAGCGTTTCCTATATCCGGGGCCCAAGCGCCTGGACGCGGCCGGTCCAATCGGCAGAACCGCAGAGTGCAGCGGGGCAGCCTGCCGGTCGGGGCGCAACGCCCGAGCATTGATGCGAACCTGCGTATCAGCGATCGATGCGCGTCGAGAGAATGATGGAGGACAGGGTCTTTTCGACACCCTCGATTTCGCCGATCCGGTCGATCAACAGGTCCAGCTCGCTGATCGAAGCTGCAGCGACGACCGCGATCAGATCGAAGCTGCCGCTGACGGAATGCAGCATGCGGATTTCGCGAATGGCGGCGAGCTCGGGCGTGACCCGACCGAGCGCCCGCGGTGCAATCGTGATCAGAACATGCGCTCGCACGAGGCCTTTCTCGTAGTTTTCCGAGAGGCGCACGCCATAGCCTGCGATCACCCCCTCGCGCTCCAGCCGCTCGATGCGCGCCTGCACCGTGGTGCGCGACAGGCCGAGCCGGCGGGCGATCGTCGCCGTCGGCATGCGGGCGTTCTCGCTCAGTATGGCGAGGAGTTCGCGATCCTTGTCCGTTACATGCATATCGTCGACCTTGATCGGCAAAATGCCGAATACAGACCGACGATTTAACCATATCGACGCTTCAAATCAATATTCGGCCGCGAGACAATGGTGGTGAAAGAGGCTCATACCCCGGGGATACAAAATGAAAGACATCGTCGTCATCGGTGCCGGCAAGATCGGCTCCACCATCGCGCGCATGCTGGCACATAGCGGCGACTACCGCGTCTGCGTCGCCGATCGCAGCGCCGAGCAGTTGCAGCAGGTCGAGAAGCACGATGCCGTCTCGACCGCAGTCGTCGACATCGCCGACAGAAAGGCGCTCGTCGCCCTGCTCTCCGGAAAATTCGCCGTGCTCAGCGCCGCGCCGTTCCATCTGACGGTCGCGATCGCCGAAGCCGCAGCCGAGGCGAAAATTCACTATCTCGACCTGACGGAAGACGTCGAATCCACCCGCCAGGTCAAGGCGATCGCAGCTGAGGCCGACACCGCCTTCATTCCGCAATGCGGCCTCGCACCGGGCTTCATTTCGATCGTCGCCAACGATCTCAGCCGGCATTTCGATACGCTCGAAAGCGTTCGCATGCGCGTCGGCGCCCTGCCGCAATACCCGTCGAACGCTTTGAACTATAATCTCACCTGGAGCACCGACGGGGTCATCAACGAATATATCGAGCCCTGCGAGGCGATCGTCGAAGGTTCGCTGATCGAAGTTCCCGCGATGGAAGAGCGCGAGGAGTTCTCGCTCGACGGCGTCACCTACGAGGCCTTCAACACCTCCGGCGGCCTCGGCACGCTTTGTGAGACGCTGAAGGGCAAGGTCCGCACGCTCAATTACAAGACGATCCGTTATCCCGGTCATGCCGCGATCTTCAAGGCGCTCCTGAACGACCTCGGCCTGCGTCATCGCCGCGAGGTACTGAAGGACATCCTCGAAAACGCCCTGCCGACCACCACCCAGGACGTGGTCGTGATCTTCGTCACCGTTTCGGGCTTCCGCGAAGGTCGCCTGGTGCAGGAGACCTACGCCAACAAGGTCTATAGCGGCGTCGTTGCGGGACGCATGCAGAGCGGCATCCAGATCACCACCGCCGGCAGCATCTGCGCCGTTCTCGACATGCTCGCCCAAGGCAAGATCCCCACCAAGGGCTTCGTCCGCCAGGAAGACATCGCGCTCGACGCCTTCCTCGCCAACCGCTTCGGCCACTACTACGCCCAGAAGCACGAGACGGAACGCGCCGCGAGCTGAGGCCGAGGCCAAGGCTAGTCTAGGTCGATTACCGAAATGCCCGGACCTTTCGTCCGGGCATTTTCGTTTCTGCTTTCCGCCCGCCCTAATCCGCCTGCTGGCACCTTCTCCCCGCAAGCGGGGCGAAGGAGACACGCGGCGGCGTCTGTTCTCTTTCCTCGAAGCGAGTGGCGGAATGGGGCTGGGCCCTCGCGGCTTGCCCCTTCCCGCCTGCGGGGAGAAGGTCGCGGCAGCGGGATGAGGGGCGGCAACGGACGGAAAGTACCGGTTGTCTTGAAACGCCTATCGGCCGCTTGCGGGGAGAAACGATCTCGCGGACACGAAAAACCCCGCTCGAGGCGGGGTTCGATAGGCATTATCCCTTATCGGGATGTCCCTTTCAGGCCGGGATCACGATCTCCCCGAGCTTCGTGAGTTCGGCGATGAATTGTTCCAGACGCGTCTTCTTCTCGTCACCGGCGCCTTCGAGTTCGGCGCGTGCCGCTTCGATGCGATTTTCGAGAACCGTGCTGTCCAGTTCGTCGACGTGGACGGCGGATTCGGCCAAAAGCGTGCAGCCGGAAGGCAGGATATCGGCAAAGCCGCCGAAGACGGCGTAGCGTTCGGTCTTGCCGGCGGCGGTCTTGACCGCGACGACGCCCGGCTTGACGGTCGTCATGGTCGGCGCGTGATTGGCCATCACGGTCATCTCGCCCTCGGTCGCCGGAATGACGACTTCGGTCACCTTCTCCGAGACAAGCAGACGCTCGGGGGAAACAAGCTCAAAATTGAAACTTTCGGCCATGACCATTCACTTCTGGTGAGCGCGCCGCTGGTCGGCGGGCTGTGCACGTTCTCCGCCTCAACTGTCAGGCGGGATGAAAGCCGTGGCGCAAGGAACTCCGCGCCACGGTTCCTGATGCAGATCAGGCCGCTTCGGCAGCCAGCTTCTTGGCCTTCTCGACGGCTTCCTCGATGGAGCCGACCATGTAGAAGGCAGCTTCCGGCAGGTGGTCGTACTCGCCGTTGACGAGGCCCTTGAAGCCCTTGATCGTGTCTTCGAGCGCAACCAGCTTGCCCGGCGAGCCGGTGAAGACTTCGGCGACGAAGAACGGCTGCGACAGGAAACGCTCGATCTTGCGGGCGCGGGCGACGGCGATCTTGTCCTCTTCGGAAAGCTCGTCCATGCCCAGGATCGCGATGATGTCCTGGAGGGCCTTGTAGCGCTGCAGGGTCGACTGCACTTTGCGCGACACTTCGTAATGCTCTTCGCCGACGATCATCGGGTCCAGCATGCGCGAGGTCGAATCCAGCGGATCCACGGCCGGATAAATGCCCTTTTCGGCGATCGAACGCGACAGAACCGTCGTCGCATCGAGGTGCGCGAACGAGGTCGCCGGTGCCGGGTCGGTCAAGTCGTCGGCGGGAACGTAAATCGCCTGAACCGAGGTGATCGAGCCCTTGGTCGTGGTGGTGATGCGCTCCTGCATCTGGCCCATGTCGGTTGCAAGCGTCGGCTGATAGCCCACGGCCGAAGGAATACGGCCGAGCAGAGCCGACACTTCCGAGCCCGCCTGGGTGAAGCGGAAGATGTTGTCGACGAAGAAGAGAACGTCCTGGCCTTCGTCACGGAACTGTTCGGCGACCGTCAGGCCGGTCAGCGCGACGCGTGCGCGGGCGCCCGGCGGCTCGTTCATCTGGCCATAGACGAGTGCGGCCTTGGAGCCTTCGCCGCCGCCGTGCTTGTTCACGCCGGATTCGATCATTTCGTGATAGAGGTCGTTGCCTTCGCGGGTCCGCTCGCCGACGCCTGCGAAGACGGAGTAACCGCCGTGCGCCTTGGCGACGTTGTTGATCAGTTCCATGATCAGAACGGTCTTGCCGACGCCCGCGCCGCCGAAGAGGCCGATCTTGCCGCCCTTGGCATAGGGAGCGAGCAGGTCGACGACCTTGATGCCGGTGACGAGAATCTGCGCTTCGGTCGACTGTTCCACATAGGCCGGAGCGTCCTGGTGGATGGCGCGGCGGGCGGAAGTCTTCAGCGGACCGGCTTCGTCGACCGGCTCGCCGATGACGTTCATGATGCGGCCGAGCGTTTCCTTGCCGACCGGAACCGCGATCGGGCCGCCCGTGTCGGCGACCTTCTGGCCGCGAACGAGACCTTCGGTCGAGTCCATGGCGATCGTGCGGACGGAGTTTTCGCCGAGATGCTGTGCGACTTCGAGAACGAGGCGGTTGCCGTTGTTGTCGGTTTCCAGCGCGTTCAGGATCTGCGGGAGCTGGCCTTCTTCGAATGCGACGTCGACGACGGCGCCGATGACCTGCGTCACGCGGCCGACAGCACCCGTAGCCGCAACGACTGTCTTGGCGGAAGCTGCCTTCTTCGGAGCAGCCGGCTTCTTCGCCGCTGCGGTTTCTTTCGGGGTAGCTGCCTTAGCCATAATTCTTACCCTCTTCTCGTAACCTTAGAGCGCTTCCGCGCCAGAGATGATTTCAATGAGTTCCTTGGTGATCTGCGCCTGCCGCTGACGGTTGTAGCTGAGCGTCAGCTTGTCGATCATCTCACCCGCGTTGCGCGTCGCATTGTCCATGGCACTCATCTTCGCGCCCATTTCACCCGCGACGTTCTCGAGCAGGGCCCGGAAGATCTGCACGGAGATATTGCGCGGGATGAGATCGCTGAGGATCGCGCCGGCTTCCGGCTCGTATTCGTAGATCGCCGATGCACCTTCGCCTTCGGCGGCCACTTCGCCGGCCGATGCCGGGATGAGCTGCT
This sequence comes from Sinorhizobium sp., assembly GCF_059070375.1. Lineage (NCBI taxonomy): Bacteria > Pseudomonadati > Pseudomonadota > Alphaproteobacteria > Hyphomicrobiales > Rhizobiaceae > Sinorhizobium > Sinorhizobium sp. The sequence continues at coordinate 268,594 of NZ_JCACWC010000004.1, read as the reverse complement.
GGGCGGTCGGGATCTGGGAAATGACGGACTTGAACTCGGAATAGAACAGGGTGCAGACGTCGAACTCGCCGTTGTCGAAGAGCTCGATGACCTTATGGCCGATCCGGTCCGCGTTCTCGAAACCGATCTTCTTGACTTCACGCAGGTCGACACGGTCGATGATCAGCGACGCGAAGTCGCGCCGAAGCATATCGAAGCCCTTCTTCCCGACGCAGATGATCTTGACCGTCTTGCCCTGGGCCAGAAGCTTGCGCACATGGTCGCGGGCAAAGCGGGCGATCTGCGAGTTGAAGCCGCCGCAAAGACCGCGCTCGGCCGTGCAGACGATCACCAGGTGCGTGTCGTCCTTGCCGGTTCCCGTCATCAGCCGCGGCGCGCTGTCGTCCGCGCCGACCGCCTGGGCGATATTGGCGAGAACGGCAGCCATGCGCTGCGAATAGGGCCGGGCGGCCTCGGCCGCCTCCTGCGCACGCCGAAGCTTCGCCGCGGCGACCATCTTCATCGCCTTGGTGATCTTCTGCGTCGCCTTGACGGAGGCGATCCGGTTCTTCAGATCCTTAAGTGAAGGCATCCGTTGTCCGTCCTAGTTGAGGTCCGCTCAGGCGAAGGATTTGGCGAAGCTGTCGATTGCGCCCTTCAGCTTGGCCTTGGTGTCGTCCGAGATAGCCTTTTCCGTACGGATGGTATCCAGAACGGCCTTGCCTTCCGAACGGAGGTAGGAAAGGAGACCGTGCTCGAACTTGCCGACCTCGCTGACCGGCAGCTTGTCGAGATAGCCGTTGACGCCGGCGAAGATGACCGCGACCTGCTCTTCCGTCTTCAGCGGCGAGAACTGCGGCTGCTTCAGAAGTTCGGTCAGGCGGGCACCGCGGTTGAGCAGACGCTGCGTCGCGGCATCGAGATCCGAGCCGAACTGTGCGAAGGCCGCCATTTCGCGGTACTGGGCGAGCTCGCCCTTGATCGAGCCGGCGACCTGCTTCATCGCCTTGATCTGGGCGGAGGAGCCGACGCGCGAAACCGACAGACCGACGTTAACGGCCGGACGGATACCCTGGTAGAACAGGTCGGTTTCGAGGAAGATCTGGCCGTCGGTGATCGAGATCACGTTGGTCGGAATGAACGCGGACACGTCGTTGCCCTGCGTCTCGATGACCGGCAGAGCCGTCAGCGAGCCGGCGCCACGCTCGTCGGAGAGCTTGGCGGCGCGCTCCAGGAGGCGCGAATGCAGGTAGAAGACGTCGCCCGGATAGGCTTCACGGCCCGGCGGGCGGCGCAGCAGCAGCGACATCTGACGGTAGGCGACGGCCTGCTTGGAAAGGTCGTCATAGCCGATCAGGGCGTGCTTGCCGTTGTCGCGGAAATATTCGCCCATCGCGCAGCCGGCGAACGGAGCCAGATACTGCATCGGCGCCGGATCGGAAGCCGTTGCAGCGACGATGATCGAATACTGCAGCGCGCCGCGCTCTTCGAGCACCTTGACGAACTGAGCGACCGTCGAGCGCTTCTGACCGATAGCGACGTAGACGCAATAGAGCTTATCCCCTTCCGGGCCATTGTCGTGAATGGCTTTCTGGTTGAGGATCGTATCGAGAATGATCGCGGTCTTGCCGGTCTGGCGGTCGCCGATGACGAGCTCGCGCTGGCCGCGGCCGACCGGGATGAGAGCGTCGATGGCCTTGAGGCCGGTCGACATCGGCTCATGGACCGACTTGCGCGGAATGATGCCGGGCGCCTTGACGTCGACGCGGGCGCGCTGCTTGGCATTGATCGGGCCCTTGCCGTCGATCGGATTGCCGAGTGCGTCCACGACGCGGCCGAGCAGCTCCGGACCTACGGGAACGTCCACGATGGCGCCGGTCCGCTTGACCGTGTCGCCTTCCTTGATGTCCCGGTCCGAGCCGAAGATAACCACACCGACATTGTCGGCTTCGAGGTTCAGCGCCATGCCGCGAATTCCGCCTGGGAATTCGACCATCTCGCCTGCCTGGACGTTGTCGAGGCCGTAGACGCGGGCGATACCGTCACCGACGGAAAGCACCTGGCCGACTTCGGAAACTTCCGCTTCCTGGCCGAAATTTTTGATCTGATCTTTAAGAATTGCGGAAATTTCCGCGGCGCGGATATCCATCAGCCGACCTCTTTCAGTGCAAGCTTAAGGGTAGAGAGTTTGGTGCGAAGGGAGGTGTCAATCTGGCGGGACCCGACCTTCACGATCAGACCTCCAAGAATAGACGGGTCGACGGTGACGTTTACCGCCACGTCTTTGCCGGTGACGCCTTTCAGCGCCGCCTTCAATTCGATTTCCTGCGCCAGCGTCAGCGCATGTGCCGACGTGACGTCGGCGGTGATTTCGCCCTTGTGACGGGCAGCGAGCAGACGGAACGCCTTGATGATGCCCGGCAGCACGAAGAGGCGGCGATTGCGCGCGACGACCTTCAGGAAGTTGCCGACCAGCCCGGAGAAGCCGAATTTCTCGACGAGGGCGGAAATGGCCTTGAACTGGTCGTCGGCGGAAAAGACCGGGCTTACGATCAGCCGCTTCAGATCGTCGCTGCCGTCGATCAGCGCCTGGATGCGCGTCAGATCGGCGCCGACTGCTTCGATCGACCCGGCATCAAGGGCAAGCTCGAAAAGCGAGGAGGCATATCTTTCTGCAACACCGGAAATGAGCTGGGATGTGTCTGCCACGGGCACAAGCTTCTCTCAAAATCATCCAGGAATGCCAGGACAGGCGAACCGCCGACCTAACATCTTGAATTTGCTGCAATAACTCGCAGGATATCGAGGCCGGTCGACCCACTTCCCCCGCAGTTCGCGGTTCGTCTAGCATAGGATGTTTGGACTCGCAACACGCCAACGGCAGGAATGCGGCATTACCCGGCCGCTTCGGCCGAATTTTGCCGTAAATAGTGTCGCAGGCCCTTGTCGGCGATCAGATCAGCCCGAAAACATAGGCAAGAGGCAGGATCGCGAGCGCCGCCTGGACCAGGAGCGCGAGCCAGTTGAAGAGGGTCGCGCCGTTGTCGCTCATGATCGACAGGATGCGACCGAACGCCGCGAGTGCGAAAGCCGCGCCGACGGCGAGGTAGACCATTGGCTGGGCAAGCAGGATGGCGCCGAGGCCCAGGCCGAGATGCATGCCGCCCATGGTGGAGCGGGCCTCCGCCAGCCCTCCCCGCCGCCCCTCGGCGATGCCGATTCCGGCGGCACGAAAGGTCAGGCGCGGCGCAAAGAGCATGACGAGCCCGATCAGCGCCGCGAGCGCGGCCGCACAAAAAGCCAGCAGCTCCCCGGTTTCCGTCGGTATGTAGAACTCCATCTCCGTCCCCGCCCGTTGCTGTGGACCCTCCGCCTCGCGCCGAGCCGACGCGATGCGTGAAAGAGGTCTAGCCTATGTCCTTCCGGATGTGAATCGGTCGAAGGACGAAGATCCGACAGTGATCACAAAAAACTCTGCGGATCGATGTCGAGCTGGACGCTGACCGATCCGCGCTCCTTGGGGCCGGCGGCGATCATCGCCCGGACGAAGGACTGCATGTCGCTGTTGCGCCGCCCGTGGACGAGAAGCCGGAAGCGATGTCGGCCGCGGATGAGCGCGAGCGGCGCTTCCGCCGGTCCGAGGATCGCGATGCCGTCGACGCGCGGCGCGGCATTGCGCAGTCCGCGGGCGTGGCCCTCGGCATCGCCGCGCGTATCGGCCGAAACGATGATCGAGGCGAGCCGGCCGAAAGGGGGCAGCACCGCCCTTTCCCGCTCATGGATCTCGCGTTCGTAGAAAGCGTCGGAATCGCCGGACACGATCGCCTGCATGACCGGATGCTGCGGCTGATAGGTCTGCAGAAGCCCGAGGCTCTTGAGGCCCGTCCGGCCGGCACGCCCTGTCACCTGGGAAAGGAGCTGGAACGTCCGTTCCGCAGCGCGCGGGTCGCCGTTGGCAAGACCCAGATCCGCATCGACGATGCCGACGAGCGTCATGTTCGGGAAGTTGTGCCCCTTGGCGACGAGTTGGGTGCCGATGACGATGTCCGCCTCCCCGCGGGCGATCGCCTCGAGCTCCAGCCGCAGCCGCTTGACGCCCATCAGGTCGGAGGAGAGCACAATGGTGCGCGCGTCGGGGAAATGCCGCTCGACCTCTTCGGCGATGCGCTCTACCCCGGGGCCGCAGGCAACGAGATGATCGAGCGTGCCGCATTCCGGGCAGGCTTCCGGCGTCCTCTCCGAATAGCCGCAATGATGGCACTGGATCTGCCCGCGGAAACGGTGCTCGACCAGCCAGCTCGAGCAGTCCGGGCACTGAAAGCGATGGCCGCAGACGCGGCAGAGAGTCAGCGGCGCATAGCCGCGCCGGTTCAGGAACAGGAGCGCCTGCTCGCGCCGGCCGATCGTCTTGCCGATCTGGTTCACGAGCACCGGCGAGAGAAAGCCGCCGCGTTCCGGCGGATGGCGGCGCATGTCGACGATGCCGAGATCGGGGAGCGCCGCATCGCCGAAGCGGGTGGGCAGATGGATCGGCCGGTAACGCCCCACCTCGCCGTTCACCCGGCTCTCGACCGAAGGCGTGGCGGAGACGAGCACGACCGGAAAATTGCCGATCCGCCCGCGCACCACGGCCATATCGCGCGCATTATAGAAGACGCGGTCCTCCTGCTTGTAGGCGGGGTCGTGCTCCTCGTCGACGATGATGAGGCCGAGATCCTCGAAGGGCAGGAACAGCGCCGAGCGGGCGCCGGCGACGACGCGCACCTGGCCGGTCGTCACCTGCCGCCAGACCTTTTCCCGCGTGCGCGGCGCGAGATCGGAATGCCACTCCGCGGGCTTCGCGCCGAAGCGCTCCTGGAAGCGTTCGAGGAAGCTTGCGGTCAGCGCGATCTCCGGCAGCAGGATCAGGACCTGCTTGCCGGCGCGCAACGTCGCCGCTATCGCCTCGAAATAGACCTCAGTCTTGCCGGAACCGGTGATGCCGTCGATCAGCGATACCGAGAATTTCCGCTCCTCGACGGCGACCAGCAGGTCGGCAGCCGCTTGCCTCTGCGGGCCTTCGAGGCGCGGCGCGGCGAAAGCCGGATCCGGCGCGGCGACGACCGGCGGCGGCGGCATGAAGACGGTTTCGAACACGCCCTGCGACGTCAGGCCGTCGATGACGCTGGACGAGACCCCCGCGGCATGGGCGAGCCCCGAGCGGGTCCAGGAAAGCCCGTCACTCGCGGTGGCGAGGACGCGCTCGCGCGCCGCAGTCATCCGTTCCGGCCGCATCTCGGTCAGGCGCAGGGCTTCCACCATCGGCTCCGGATCGAACGCGGTCGGCGCCCGGAGTGCCATCCGGGCGACGAGGCCCGGCGGCGTCAGCGTGTAGCTCGCCACCCAGTCAAGAAAGGCGCGCATGTCCGGGCCGAGCGGCGGGCAGTCGAAGACCTTCTCGATCTGCTTCAGCTTTTTCGGATCGACGCCGCCGTCATCTTCGCCGTCCCACACGACGCCGACGACGAAACGGGGGCCGAGCGGCACCTGGACGATCGATCCCGGCTCGACCGCCATGCCGTCGGGCACCGCGTAGGAATAGGCCCTCGGCGCCGGCATGGGCACCAGGACGGGCACCACACGGCGGTCGAGTACGGGGCCGAATAAATCGGTTGAATCAAGAGTCATTTTGCCGTGACCTTGCCACCGCTTTCAGTTAAAGAAAACTCGCAGCGAACCGCTGCCTTGCGGAAAGCAGGGTTTGTCACGGTTCCAACCGAGTTTCAACGCGCGCGATATCCGCCATGGAATTTCCTGCTGTGGAGATGCGCCCGAAACGGCTGAGTGCCAAAGGAAGACTCCGATGAAATTTTTCGTTGATACCGCCGATGTGAAGGACATCCGGGAACTGAACGATCTCGGCCTGCTCGACGGCGTCACCACCAATCCGTCATTGATCCTGAAGGCGGGCCGCGACATCGTCGAGGTTACCAAGGAAATCTGCTCGATCGTCGAAGGACCGGTTTCGGCCGAAGTGACCGCGACCGAATACAGCGCGATGATGAAGGAAGCGGCCGCCCTTTCGAAGATCGCCGACAACATCTGCATCAAGCTGCCGCTGACGCTCGACGGCCTCAAGGCCTGCAAGGCGCTGACCTCGGACGGTCACCAGACCAATGTGACGCTGTGCTTCTCGGCAAACCAGGCGCTGCTCGCCGCCAAGGCCGGCGCGACCTTCGTCTCGCCGTTCATCGGCCGCCTCGACGATATCGCCGTAGACGGCATGGACCTGATCCGCGAAATCCGCCAGATCTTCGACAATTACGGCTACGAGACGGAGATCCTCGCCGCCTCGGTGCGCACGGTCAACCACGTCAAGGAGGCCGCCCTCATCGGCGCCGACGTCGTCACCGCCCCGCCGGCAACGCTGAAAGCCCTGGTCAAGCACCCGCTGACCGACAAGGGCCTCGAAATGTTCCTCGCCGACTGGGCCAAGACCGGCCAGAAGATCGCCTGATCCTCCGGCGTCGAACGGAACTGACCAGGGGCCTCGCAGTGATGCGGGGCCTTTTTTCCGAGTTCGCCCGTCTTCTAAAGGTCGCTCTGCAGGCGGGCGAGGGGACGAGTACGCGGCCGTCATGTTGCCTTGCCTGCAGGGTGGCCGGCAGGCCAGATAAGAGAGCCCTTATTCGTCCTCCTCTTCGACCGCGCCGGTAAGCCGCATGCCATCGATCCAGGTGGCTCCGTCCTTGCGAATCACACGCCGCGGGCGAACGCCGCATTGCTGCCGGACCAGCTCGGCCAGGCGTTCGGAATGCGTGACGATCCAGATCTGGCTCTCCCCAGCGGCACTGGCGACCATGGCAGCCAGTGCCGGCAGCATATCGGGATGAAGGCTCGTCTCGGGCTCGTTGAGCGCGATGAACCGGGGACGGCGATAGGATAACAGCGCCGCCGCAAGTGCCAGAAAACGCATCTGCCCGTCCGAAAGCTCGCGCGGCGAAAATGCCCGGTGCGGAAAGTCCGGAAAGACGAGCGAGAATTCGGCGAACTGGCCGGGTTCGGGCACCTGCAGGCGGGCGCCTGCAAAGGCGTCGGCGACCGCGCGATCGAGATCGACCGTATCCTGCCTCGTGTGCCGGAGCGTCGCGAAGACGGCGGCCATGTTGGCGCCGGTTTCGTCCAGCAATGGCGCGGTGATGGCGAGGCAGGGCATCCGCAGCGGCGATTCGCGGTCGGTGCGAAAGCCGTGAAAGAACCGCCATTGGTCGACCGCCCGGCGGAAGCTGCCGATTTCAGGGTAGTGGCCGGCGTCGCCGAGCAGCGCGATAGCCGTCTCCGAGGTCATCGCCTGCTCCGGATAGTCCACCATCCGGCCGCCCTCGCCGCGCACGAAGATACCGGGGCCGGTGCGCTTCATCACCGGAACCGGGCGCCGGCCCGTCTCGATCGTGAGCTCCTCCTCCTTGACCTGCGGCTCATAGGCGAAACCCGCCGCCGCCTTTGGCGGGCGGAAACCCGCCTCGATCCGGTAGCGGAAGGTGATCGCTCGCTCCTCGTCGATCAGTTCGGCGTCCAGCCGAATACGCGCCGGCTTGCCGACGCGCTGCGGGCCGCTCCAGATGGCGGACGCCATGCCGCCTTCTTCCGCAATCTCGCGGGCGAGATGGCCTCTCACGGCAGCCTGAACCAGCTGCAGGGCACGATAGAGGTTGGACTTCCCGACGCCGTTCTCTCCGATGAAAAGATTGACGCCGGCCAAATCCATTCGGATCGAGCGCAGCGACCGGTAGTTCTCGGCGAACATCGAGCGAAGCATCATGGTGACGGCTTAGCCCGGCACAACCGCCCTGGCAGACAGCTCGAACGCCGCATCGCTGTCGGCAGCCAGTGCGTGTACCGTATGACGCTCCAGCGCACGCGTCACCTCCACCGGATCGCCGTCGAGCGCATCCGCCGGAATGAGATTGCCGATCCGGAAGTCGAAGCGGTCGCCCTTCTTGTTCAGGAGTTCGTGGAACACCGTCATGTCGCGCAGTTCCGTCGACCATTTGGCAAACCAGTAGAAGAGGCCGGAATTGCGCGCGCTCATATGCACCGGCAGGATCGGCAGGCCGTATTTGCGTGCGAAGCCGACCGCCGAGCTCTTCCAGGGGCGCTCGTTGAGCCGTCCCTCGGCCCAATAGGCGATGCGGCCGGAGGGGAAGAGCACGGTCGCCTTGCCCGCCTCGATGGCCCTGTTCGTCACCTGCAGCGTTTCGCGCGCCTTGAGCTTCGACTTGTATTCCTCGCGCCATTCCACCGGAATGACCATTTCCACGAAGCGCGGATTGACGCGGATCGCGTCGCGGTTCGCAAAGAACATCATGTCCGGCCGCCGGCTCTTCAGGAGATCGAAGACGGCGATGCCGTCGGCGATCCCCGTCGGATGGTTGCTGACGAGCAGGAACCCGCCCTTCTCGGGAATGCGCTCCGGCTTATCGGCGCGGATCTCGAGAGCGAGAAGCGAACTCAGATGCTCGAAGGCCTGGAAGCCCGGCATATTGGCGACGGCATTGGCGAACTCGATCGCCTTGCGGTAGTTGAGCAGCGTGTAGAGAAAGGGCCGCATGACGGGCCACAGGGGATGGCAGACGATCTTCTGGCCGCGTTCCGCGATCAGCGTATCGACGATATGACCCGGACGCCCTTGCGAGACCAGCGCAACCGCCTCTGCAAAATGCGCCAGAGCGCTCGCCGAATCACGTCTCGACATTGTCCCATCCGCTGTTGCTGGCCGAACATTGCAGTTCAATATGATCGAACAATGACAAATTCCAAGGGGCCGCAGCAGCAAACTTCAGCACGTTAGCAAAAACATAACACGCCCGATGCGATGCTCCGAGCCTGGATCAGTGAGCGCACCGCGCTGATGAACCCGCCGGGCCCGATGATGAACGAACTTCTTGCCATAGGCCATCCCGAAGTGATGGCGGAACGAAGGCGCTGGCTTGCGAGCCTCGCCGAGGAACGCCGGTTGTCCGAAAAAACGGTAGACGCCTATGAACGCGACACGCGGCAGTTCCTGACATTCCTGACCGGGCACCTCGCCGGTCCGCCGCGGCTCTCGGATATTCGCGCCCTTCGCCCCGCGGATCTGCGCGGCTTCCTGGCGCAGCGCCGCAAGGGAGGCGCCGGCGCACGCACGCTCGGCCGCGGCCTGGCAGGTCTGCGTTCCTTCCTGCGCTATCTCGAGAGAAACGGGCTCGCCAATGCGGCGGGTGCAGGGGCGGTGCGGTCCCCGAAGCAGCCGAAGTCTCTCCCCAAGGCATTGACCGACCGGGAGGCCCTGAAGGTCGTCACCGCGGACGCGCAACTGGCCGAGGAACCCTGGATCGCGGCGCGCAATGCCGCAGTGCTGACCCTGCTCTATGGCTGCGGCCTGCGGATAGCGGAGGCGCTGGACCTGACCCCCACCGATTTCTCAGGACCGGTGACGTCGCTCAGGGTCACCGGAAAGGGCGGCAAGACACGGATCGTGCCGATGATCGCCGCCGCCGCCGAAGCGGTCGAGACCTATCGAAAGCTCTGCCCCTACCATATCGAGCCCGGAGAGCCGATTTTCCGCGGCGCCCGCGGCGCGAAGCTCCAGCCGGCGATCATCCAGCGCGAGATGCAGAAGCTGCGCGCCGCACTCGGCCTGCCGGATTCGGCGACACCGCACGCGCTGCGCCACTCTTTCGCGACGCATCTTCTGGCGGGCGGAGGGGATCTCCGCACCATCCAGGAACTGCTCGGCCATGCCAGCCTGTCGACCACGCAGGTCTATACCGGCGTCGATTCGGCACGGCTTCTGGAAATCTACGACCGCGCCCACCCGCGCGCCTAAAATCTGACGTCCTTGGCCGTTAACCAAGCGTGTTAAGGAACCCGTGACCGTGGGGGAGTAGGGTTCCGTCAATGCCGGGGGCATCCATGAACACTTTCACCAGACCCGTCCGCGATCTCGCGGCCAAGGCGGCCGACGGCCTGTTGTGGCTGACGGCACTGCTCAATCTACTGACGGCAGCGAGCCTCGTTGCCGCCCTGCTCCATGTGTCGGAGGCACGGGCGGAAGAGACGGACTGCGCCGGCAGCAACATCTTGACCGGCCTCGAACATTCGGATCCGGCCCGCCTGGCGGCGCTGCGCGCGGAAGCAGCGGCGGTGCCCAACGGAAAGGGCCTGCTTTGGAAGATCGAAGGGCACGGTCAGGCACCCTCCTTCCTGCTCGGCACCATGCATGTCACCGATCCGCGCGTGCTGGCGATGCCCGGCGGCGCGACGGAGGCCTTCGCAAGGGCTGAGACGGTGATCGTCGAGTCCGACGAGATCGTCGACCAGAACAGGGCAACCGCCGCGATCATGATGCAGCCGGAACTGACCATGTTCACCGGCGACAAAACGATCAACGATTTCCTGAAGCCGGAGGACCGCGCGCTACTCGAAAGCGGTCTCAAGGCGCGCGGCATCCCGCTGCCGCTCGTCACCAAGATGAAGCCCTGGATGATTGCCAGCTTCGTCGCCCTGCCGGCCTGCGAGTTCTCGCGCAAGGCGGCCGGTGCCTCCTTCCTCGACAAGAAGCTCGCCGAGGACGCTCTGAGGGAGGGCAAGACGCTCAAGGGTCTTGAAACGCTGGTCGAGCAGCTTTCGGCAATGGATTCGCTGCCGGTCGAAATGCATCTCAAGGCACTGATCGAAACGCTTGCTCTCGGCAAGACGATCGACGACGTGATGACGACGACCACCGATCTCTACCTCTCCGGCGAGACGGGCACGATCATGCCCATGATGAAACTCGCCTCCGCCGGGATTTCATCCGACGACGCCGGCTATGCCGAATTCGAGCAGCGGATCATCATCGATCGCAACAGGATCATGGCAGACCGCGCCGCGCCCCTCCTGAAGGGCGGCGGCGTGTTCATGGCCGTGGGCGCGCTGCACCTTCCCGGGAAGGAAGGCCTCGTCGAACTCCTGCGTCAGCAGGGGTTCACTGTGACGCAGGTGGAATGACCGGCCGGTCAATGCGGTGGGAGGGCAGGGCCCTCCCGATAATCACATGTGGATCGGCTTGGCGAAGGTGGCGAGCGCCGCTTCCTTTACCGCCTCCGACATCGTCGGATGGGCGTGGCAGGTGCGGCCGAGGTCCTCCGACGATCCGCCGAACTCCATCAGCACCGCGATCTCGTGGATCATTTCGCCGGCGCCGAAGCCGATGATGTGGCCGCCGAGCACGCGGTCGGTCTCCTTGTCCGCGAGGATCTTCACGAAGCCGTCCGTCTGCAGCATGGCGCGGGCGCGGCCATTGGCCGTGAAGGGGAACTTGCCGACCTTGTAGGCGACGCCCGCGGCCTTCAGCTCTTCCTCGGTCTTGCCGACGGAGGCGACCTCCGGCTGGGTATAGACGACGCCTGGAATGACGTCGTAATTCACATGCCCGGCCTGGCCTGCGATGATCTCGGCGACGGCAACGCCTTCGTCCTCGGCCTTGTGCGCCAGCATCGGCCCACGCACGACGTCGCCGATCGCATAGACACCGGTGATGCTCGTCTGAAAATGCTGGTCGATCTCGACGCGACCGCGCGAATCGAGCACGACGCCCGCCTTGGCGAGACCCAAGCCGTCCGTCGAGGGCTTGCGTCCGGTAGCGATGAGCACGACTTCCGCATCGAGCGTGGTCGCATCGCCGCCCTTCACCGGTTCGAAGGTGACCTTGGCACCGTCGCCCGATTTCACGACGCCCGTGACCTTAGCGCCGAGTTTGAAGTCGATGCCCTGCTTGGTCAGCATCCGCTGAAGCTGCTTGGCGATCTCGCCGTCCATGCCGCCGAGAATCGTGTCGAGGAATTCGACCACGGTCACCTTTGCGCCGAGGCGCGCCCAGACGGAGCCGAGCTCGAGGCCGATGACGCCTCCGCCGACGACGATCATGCTCGCCGGGACCTTTTCGAGCGCGAGTGCCCCGGTCGAGGAGACGATCACCTTTTCGTCGAACGCGACCTCCACGCCCGGAATGCCGGCGACGTCCGAGCCGGTGGCGATGACGACGTTCTTCGCCTCGAGCACCTGCTCCTCTCCGCTTTCGTTCGTGACCGAGACCTTGCCCTGGCCGAGAACCTTGCCGGTACCCTGGAATCCGTCGATCTTGTTCTTCTTGAAGAGGAAGGAGACGCCGTCGACATTGGACTTAACGGTCGCGTCCTTGTGGGCCATCATCTTCTGAAGGTTGAGCTTCGGGCTTGCGACCTCGACTCCCAGCGCCTCCAGGCCGTGCTGCGCCTGATGGAACATTTCGGAAGCATGCAGCAGCGCCTTGGAGGGGATGCAGCCGACATTCAGGCATGTGCCGCCATAGGTGCTGCGCTTCTCGACCACGGCAACCTTCATGCCGAGCTGCGCCGCCTTGATGGCGCAGACATAGCCGCCGGGGCCGCTTCCGATAACGATGAGATCATAGGCCATTTGATAATCCTTCTTGGGAGGACGGTCTTGGGAGGGCTACCGCCCGCCACTGACGGTGAGAATGGTTCCCGTCACGTAAGTCGCCTTGTCGGACAGGAGATAGAGAATTGCATCGGCAACCTCGCCGGCCGTTCCGGGCCGCTGCATCGGGATCGTGGGTGCGAGGTCGCGGGCGCGGTCGGGCAGCCCGCCGGAGGCATGAATTTCCGTATCGATGATGCCGGGACGGACCGCGTTCACGCGTATGCCCTCGGTGGCAACTTCACGCGCCAGGCCGACCGTGAAGCTGTCGATCGCGCCCTTCGTGGCGGCATAGTCGACATATTGCCCCGGCGCGCCAAGCACGGCGGCGATGGAGGAGAGATTGACGATCGAGCCGCCCCGCCCGCCGTGGCGCGTCGACATCCGGAGCACCGCCTCGGCGGCGCAACGGATGGAGCCCGTCACGTTGGTGCGGAACAGCCGCTCGATCCGCTCGGGCGAAACCTCGTCAACGCGCTGCGGCGGACCGATGATCCCGGCATTGTTGACGAGGCCGTCGAGACGGCCGAAGGCGGTGTCGACGGCTGCAAAGATCGCCTTCACCCCCTCTTCCCTGCCCACGTCGCCCTCGACGGAAACGGCCGTGCCGCCGGCCTCCGCGATGCGGCGGACCACGTCCTCGGCCGCATCGCGATTGGACGCATAGTTGACGGCGACCCGCCAGCCTTCGCTGGCCGCGGCAAGCGCGACCGCGGCGCCGATGCCGCGGCTGCCCCCGGTGACGAGAAGCACAGGTCCGCTGCTCATGATCCACACCCCTTGAACTGGAAGACGTCCGAACTGTCGGTGGTGCCCTTGCCTTCGCCCCAGGCACTCGATTCACGCAGCGACGGTCCGAAATCCGGAAGCAGGACTCGATCGGCTGCGGGCGCGTCCTCCGGCTGAAGCAGCCCGATCTGGCCGGCCTTGTCGACCGCATAGATCGGGCCCTGCCAGACGGTGCAGGCCTCGAGTTCCGCGCCGGTGACGTCGCCGGTCGGGCAGTCGTTCATGACGATCCCGTTCGCCCGCAGCGGTTCGCCGGACTGCATCACGACCCCATCGAGCAGAAGCCCGGTGTCCCCGATCCTGATCTTGAAGTGATTGCTGGTGACTGCTGCCTCCGATCCGACGGGCTCGAAGCGCAGCTCATAGGTTCCGGCCGGATCGGCGTAGACCGCCCGCGCCTGGGTGCACTCGTCCGCAAGCGCCGGTGCTGCCGAAAGCATAAGCGAAGCGAAGAGAACGTTGCGGCCGCAGATCATCACGCGGCCTTTTCCGTCGCCAGCTTCAGTCCGAGAGCGATGAAGACCATGCCACTCGCCCGGTCGATCCATTTGCTCGCGCGCGTGAAGGCCGCCCGCATCCGCGGCGTCGTCATGAACAGGCTGACGCCGACGAACCAGAGGATCAGCGCGCTCGCCATGACGAAGCCATAGCCGAACTTGACCGTCATCGGCGTATGGGCGCTGACGACCGTCGAGAAGATGGACAGGAAGAAGAAGACCGCCTTGGGATTGAGCGCGTTGGCCGCAAAGCCGAGGCCGAAGGCCTTCAGCGCCGACTGCTGCCTGCGGGCTTCGCCGGTCTCGGCCGCTGCCTCGACCGCGATTTCCGTCTGGCCGGCGCGAAGGGCTTTGATGCCGATGTAGATCAGGTAGGCGACGCCGCACCACTTGACGATGTTGAAGAGGTAGATCGACTGCGAGATGATCAGCCCAAGGCCGAGAATGGTGTAGGTCACGTGGAACATCAGCGACGCGCCGATGCCGAAGGAGGTGACGATCGCCGCGCGGCGGCCGTGCACCAGCGATTGGCGCAGCACCATGGCGAGGTCGGCGCCGGGCGAAACGATGGCGAAGGTGAAGATCGCCATTAGCGAAGCGAGTTCGATCAGATAGCTCATCATGGTTGCGACCGGTGCTTACGATGCCCAACTGTCCGGGATGCGCGCATAGCGTGCCCCCAAAACCTAACCTCTGGTTCCGTGGCTGTCGATGCCCGTCAGACGTGCGTCCCGGTCCGGGCATCGGTGGAGATGGAAACGGGGGCACGCGGCCCCCGCCATTCAGGCCGACCCGGCCTAAATCACCGTGATCTAGAGATCCAGCACCAGGCGTTCCGGATCCTCGAGGCTTTCCTTGACGCGCACGAGGAAGGTCACCGCTTCCTTGCCGTCGACGATGCGGTGATCGTAGGAGAGCGCCAGATACATCATCGGCCGGATGACGACCTGACCGCCGATCGCGACCGGGCGGTCCTGGATCTTGTGCATGCCGAGGATGCCCGATTGCGGAGCGTTGAGGATCGGCGAGGACATCAGCGAACCGTAGACGCCGCCGTTGGAGATGGTGAAGGTGCCTCCCTGCATGTCGGCCATAGCCAGCGTTCCGTCGCGCGCTGCCTTGCCGAGACGGCCGATTTCCTTCTCGATTTCGGCGATCGACATCTGGTCGGCATCGCGCACGACCGGCACGACGAGGCCCTTGTCGGTGCCGACGGCGACGCCGACGTGGCAGAAGTTCTTGTAAATGATCTCGGTGCCGTCGACCTCGGCGTTGACGGCCGGCAACTCCTTCAGCGCATGCGTCACCGCCTTGGTGAAGAAGCCCATGAAGCCGAGCTTCACGCCGTGCTTCTTCTCGAAGATGTCCTTGTACTTCGAGCGCAGGCTCATGACGGCGCTCATGTCCACCTCGTTATAGGTGGTGAGCATAGCCGCGGTGTTCTGCGCATCCTTCAAGCGCCGGGCGATCGTCTGCCGCAGGCGGGTCATCTTCACGCGCTCTTCGCGAGAGGCATCTTCCGCCGGTGCCGGCGCGCGGGCCTGGATCTTGGCCGGCTCGGCTGCAGCCGGAGCCGAAATGCCCTTGGCGACGGCCGCGAGCACGTCACCCTTCAGCACCTGGCCACGCTTGCCCGAGCCGTCGATCTGATCGGCCGAAAGACTGTTCTCGGCCATGAGCTTGGCAGCCGCCGGTGCCGGCGGCATCGACGTGGACGTTTGCGTCGCGGCAGCGGCGGCCGGCTGTGCGGCCGCAGCCGGAGCAGCGGTAGCCGCCGCAGGTTCAGGCTTCTTCTCGGCCGCAGCCGGCGCAGCGGCGGCAGCACCCGCGCCGCCCTCGGAGATCTGGCCGAGCAGCGCGCCGAGGCCGACGGTTTCACCCGCCTGCGCGACGATTTCGCTGAGCGTGCCGGCGGCCGGGGCCGGGACTTCGATCGTCACCTTGTCGGTCTCGAGCTCGAGGATCGGCTCGTCGGCCTTGATCGCGTCGCCGACCTTCTTGAACCAGGTGCCGACGGTCGCTTCGCTGACGGATTCGCCAAGGGTGGGAACGCGGATTTCTGTTGCCATGAGTTTTGTTCCGTTGATCAGATTTCTGTTTCTAGCTCTTTGAGTTACGCGCTCCCGGACGGAAAACCGCTACGCTGAAAGCGCGTCAGCGAGCGGCAGACCGTGAGGGGCTTGGTCAGCCACCCAGCGCATCCTCGAGGAAGGCGGCAAGCTGGGCCAGATGCTTGGACATCAGGCCGGTCGCCGGCGAAGCGGCGGCCGGACGGCCGGTATAGCGCACCCGCTGGTACTTGGCATCGATATGGGCAAGGACCCACTCCAGATAGGGATCGATGAATGCCCAGGCGCCCATGTTCTTCGGCTCTTCCTGGCACCAGACCATCTCCGCGTTGCGGAAGCGGCTGAGCTCGTTGATAAGCGCCTTGGCCGGGAACGGATAGAGCTGCTCGACGCGCAGCAGGTAGATGTCGTCGATGCCGCGCTTCTCGCGCTCCTCCAGAAGGTCGTAATAGACCTTGCCCGAGCACATGACGACGCGACGGATCTTCGAATCCTTCTGCAGCTTGATCGGGCCGTCCTTGATGACCTCGGCATCGTCCCAGAGGAGACGGTGGAAGGAGCTCTCGCCGGCCATTTCCGACAGGCTGGAGACCGCCCGCTTGTGACGCAGCAGCGACTTCGGCGTCATCAGGATCAGCGGCTTGCGGAAATCGCGCTTCACCTGACGGCGCAGGATGTGGAAATAGTTCGCCGGGGTCGTGACGTTGGCGACCTGCATGTTGTCTTCCGCGCAAAGCTGCAGGAACCGTTCCAGCCGGGCGGAGGAATGCTCCGGCCCCTGACCCTCGTAGCCGTGCGGCAGCAGGCAGACGAGGCCCGACATGCGCAGCCACTTGCGCTCACCAGACGAGATGAACTGGTCGAAGACCACCTGCGCGCCGTTGGCGAAGTCGCCGAACTGGGCTTCCCAGAGCGTCAGGGCGTTCGGGCGAGCGAGCGAATAGCCGTATTCGAAGCCGAGGACGGCCTCTTCCGAGAGCATCGAGTTGATGACCTCGTAGCGTGCCTGGGTCGGCGACAGGTTGGCGAGCGGGATGTAGCGCTCTTCGGTCTCCTGATCGTAGAGGACCGAATGGCGCTGGGAAAAGGTGCCGCGCTCGCAATCCTGACCGGACAGGCGGATCTTGGTGCCCTCGGTCACCAGCGTACCGAAGGCGAGCGCTTCCGCCATCGCCCAGTCGATGCCCTCGCCGGTCTGGATCATGTTGGCGCGGTTTTCCATGAAGCGCTGGATGGTGCGGTGCGCGCTGAAGCCGGCCGGAATTTCGGACAGCTTGCGACCGACCTCCTTCAACTGCTTCATCGGCACCGAAGTGCGCCCGCGGCGCTGCTCATCCTGGTTGTCGGCCGTGCGCAGGCCCGACCAGGCGCCGTCGAGCCAGTCGGCCTTGTTCGGCTTGTAGGACTGACCCGCCTCGAATTCCTGTTCGAGATGGGCGCGCCAATCGGCCTTCATCTTCTCGACTTCGCCTTCGCTGATCAGGCCCTGGGCGATCAGCCGGTCCGAATAGAGCTGGACGACGGTCTTGTGCGCACGGATCGCCTTGTACATCTTCGGCTGCGTGAACGCCGGCTCGTCGCCCTCGTTGTGACCGAAGCGGCGGTAGCAGAACATGTCGATGACGACCGGCTTGTGGAACTTCATCCGGAATTCGGTCGCGACCTTGGCCGCATAGACCACCGCTTCCGGATCGTCACCGTTCACGTGGAATATCGGCGCCTCGATCATCTTCGCCACGTCCGACGGATAGGGCGAGGAACGCGAGAAGGCCGGGTTCGTGGTGAAGCCGATCTGGTTGTTGATGATGAAATGCACCGTGCCGCCGACACGGTGCCCGCGCAGGCCGGAGAGGCCGAGAATTTCGGCGACCACACCCTGGCCGGCAAAGGCCGCGTCGCCGTGCAGGATCAGCGGCATGACCTTGACGCGTTCGCGCAGCGGAATGATGTCGCCTTCGAATACGGTCGCCATCTGGTCCTGCTTGGCGCGCGCCTTGCCCATGACGACCGGATTGACGATCTCGAGATGCGACGGGTTTGCCGTCAGCGACAGGTGGACCTTGTTGCCGTCGAACTCGCGGTCCGAGGAAGCGCCCAGGTGATATTTGACGTCGCCGGAGCCTTCCACGTCATCGGGCGTGTAGGAGCCGCCCTTGAACTCGTGGAAGATGGCGCGGTGCGGCTTGGCCATGACCTGCGAGAGAACGTTGAGGCGGCCGCGATGCGCCATGCCCAGCACGATCTCCTTGAGGCCGAGCTGGCCGCCGCGCTTGATGATCTGCTCGAGCGCCGGGATCAGGGATTCGCCGCCGTCGACCCCGAAGCGCTTGGTGCCCTTGTACTTGACGTCGATGAACTGCTCGAAGCCTTCCGCCTCGATGAGCTTCTGCAGGATCGCCTTCTTGCCCTCGGGGGTGAATTCGACGCCCTTGTCCGGGCCTTCGATGCGTTCCTGTATCCAGCCCTTCTCTTCCGGGTTGGACATATGCATGAATTCGACGCCGATCGTCGAACAATAGGTCCGCTCGAGGATCTCGACCATCTCGCGCACGGTCGCATATTCGAGGCCGAGCACGTTGTCGATGAAGATCTTGCGGTCGTAGTCCTTCTCTTCGAAGCCGTAGGTCTTCGGGGAGAGTTCGTCGTAATCCTCGACCGGATCGGCAAGGCCGAGCGGGTCGAGCTTGGCGTGCAGGTGGCCGCGCATGCGATAGGCGCGGATCATCATGATGGCGCGGACGGAATCGCGCGTCGACTGATGCACCTCGGCCTCGCTGAGCGCCACGCCGGCAGCGGCTGCGGCTTCCTCGGCCTTCGCCTTGACCTTTTTTTCGATGACCTTTTCGACCGTGCCCCAGTCGCCGTCGAGGGCCGAGACGAGTTCGCCATTGGCGGGAATCGGCCAGTTCTGCTTCTTCCAGGAGGCGCCCTTGGCCGCCCTCACCACATCTTCGGGCCGGTCGGCAAGCGCCTTGAAGAAGGACTGCCACTCGGCCGAAACGGATGAGGGGTCCGCTTCATAGCGCGCATGGAGCTGCTCGATATAGGCGGCATTGGCGCCGTCCAGAAAGGATGTGAGCTGGAATTGCTCGTTGGCCTCTTGCCTTGTCATGGTCTATCGCGGACTTCAGCCCGCCTCCTGACTTAAGTTGGTGTGCCGGGTTGTCCCGGTCGTGTTTGCCTTCTGCCGGATCGGCGCCTTCAACGGTCAGGCGCGTCGTTCCGGCTGCGTCGGCCCGGTTCCGGCTGTTCGCCATCTGCACCGGACTTGACGCTCATCATCGTATCTTTCGTGGCTCCATTGGGGCGGCATGGCCTGCCGCCCCGCTGCAAAGTGCCACGGCGACCTTGATGCGTCCGGCAGGACGCGCGGGCGCCGCGGGATCGTTCGTCAGCCCTTCAGGACTTCGACCAGCGTCTTGCCGAGGCGTGCGGGCGAAGGCGAGACGCGGATCCCGGCCGATTCCATCGCCGCAATCTTGTCTTCCGCACCACCCTTGCCGCCGGAGATGACGGCGCCGGCATGGCCCATCGTGCGGCCGGGAGGCGCGGTACGGCCCGCGATGAAGCCGACCATCGGCTTCTTGCGGCCGCGCTTCGCCTCGTCCTTCAGGAACTGCGCCGCTTCCTCTTCGGCCGAGCCGCCGATCTCGCCGATCATGATGATCGACTTGGTCTCGTCGTCTGCCAGGAACATTTCCAGCACGTCGATGAACTCGGTGCCCTTGACCGGGTCGCCGCCGATGCCGACTGCCGTCGTCTGGCCGAGGCCTTCATTGGTGGTCTGGAACACCGCCTCGTAGGTCAGCGTGCCGGAGCGCGAAAGCACGCCGACCGAACCCTTGCGGAAGATGTTGCCCGGCATGATGCCGATCTTGCACTCGTCCGGCGTCAGCACGCCCGGGCAGTTCGGGCCGATGAGGCGCGAAGACGACTTTTCGAGCCGCGCCTTGACCTTCACCATGTCGGCGACGGGAATGCCCTCGGTGATGCAGACGATGAGCGGGATTTCCGCATCGATCGCTTCGATGATCGCCGCGGCGGCACCGGCCGGCGGGACATAGATCACGGAAGCGTTGGCGCCGGTCGCATCGCGGCCCTCGGCGACCGTCGCGAAGATCGGCAGCTGCTCGCCCTTGGCACCGGTCCAGGTCTCGCCGCCCTTCTTCGGGTGGATGCCGCCGACCATCTTGGTGCCGTTATAGGCGAGTGCCTGCTCGGTGTGGAAGGTACCGGTCTTGCCGGTGAGGCCCTGAACGAGAACCTTGGTGTCTTTGTTGATCAGGATGGACATGAAACCTCAGGCTCCCTTCACGGCTGCAACGATCTTCTGGGCGGCGTCGTCCAGATCATCGGCGGAAATCACGTTGAGGCCCGATTCATTGATGATCTTCTTGCCGAGCTCGACATTGGTGCCTTCCAGGCGCACGACGAGCGGCACCTTGAGGCCGACTTCCTTGACCGCTGCAAGCACGCCCTCGGCGATGACATCGCATTTCATGATGCCGCCGAAGATGTTGACGAGGATGCCCTTCACCGCCGGATCGGCCGTGATGATCTTGAAGGCCTGCGTGACCTTTTCCTTCGAGGCACCGCCGCCGACATCGAGGAAGTTCGCGGGCTCGGCGCCGTAGAGCTTGATGATGTCCATCGTCGCCATTGCGAGACCGGCGCCGTTGACCATACAGCCGATATTGCCGTCCAGGGCGACATAGGCGAGGTCGTATTTCGACGCCTCGATTTCCTTGTCGTCCTCTTCCGTCGTGTCGCGCAGCGCGACCACGTCCTCATGGCGGAAGAGGGCGTTGCCGTCGAAGGAGACCTTGGCGTCGAGGACGCGCATCCGGCCGTTCGTCATGACGATCAGCGGATTGACCTCGAGCAGGCTCATGTCCTTTTCGACGAATGCCTTGTAGAGGATCGGGAAGAGCTTCTCGGCATCGGCGCGCGCTTCGCCTTCGAGCTTCAGCGCGTCGGCGAGCGTCTTCAGATTTTCTGCGGTCACACCCTTTTCCGGATCGATCGCGACGGTGACGATCTTCTCCGGCGTATGTTCGGCGACTGCTTCGATATCCATGCCGCCCTCGGTCGAAACGACGAAGGCCACCCGGCCCACGGAGCGGTCGACGAGGATCGAGAGATAGAGTTCGCGGTCGATATCGGCGCCGTCCTCGATATAGAGGCGGTTGACCTGCTTGCCGGCCGGACCGGTCTGCTTGGTCACCAGCGTGTTGCCGAGCATGTCCTTGGCATTGGCGACGATCTCGTCCACCGACTTGGCCAGGCGCACGCCGCCCTTGGCATCGGGGCCGAGTTCCTTGAACTTGCCCTTGCCGCGGCCGCCGGCATAAATCTGGCTCTTCACCACGTAAAGCGGTCCCGGCAGCTTCTTCGCAGCCGCTTCGGCCTCGTCGGCGGAGAAGATCGCGACGCCTTCCGCGACCGGCGCGCCATAGCTCTTCAACAGAGCCTTGGCCTGGTATTCATGGATGTTCATGGGTTCTTTCCTGTCTGATAGGCCGGATGGCGGTTACTTCAGGCTGGGTGCGATGTTGATGCAGGCTTCGCAAAGGCCGGCGACGGCCGCGACCGACTTGTCGAAGGCTTCCTTCTCGCCCTTGTTGAGGTCGATCTCGATGATGCGCTCGATGCCGCCGGCGCCGATCACGGTGGGCACGCCGACATACATGTCCTTGACGCCATACTGGCCGGAGAGATGGGCGGCGCAGGGCAGCACGCGCTTCTTGTCCTTGAGATAGGCCTCGGCCATTTCGATCGCCGAGGCGGCCGGCGCATAATAGGCCGAGCCGGTCTTGAGCAAGCCGACGATCTCGGCGCCGCCGTCACGGGTGCGCTGAATGATCTGGTCGAGCTTTTCCTTGGTGGTCCAGCCCATCTGGATCAGGTCGGGCAGCGGAATGCCGGCGACGGTCGAATAGCGCGCGAGGGGCACCATGGTGTCGCCATGGCCGCCGAGCACGAAAGCGGTGACGTCCTTGACCGAGACGTTGAACTCCTCCGCAAGGAAGAGCCGGAAGCGCGAAGAGTCGAGCACGCCGGCCATGCCGACGACCTTGTTCTTCGGCAGGCCGGAGAACTTCTGCAGCGCCCAGACCATGGCGTCGAGCGGGTTGGTGATGCAGATGACGAAGGCGTTCGGAGCGTATTTCTTGATGCCGGCGCCGACCTGTTCCATGACCTTGAGGTTGATGCCGAGCAGATCGTCGCGGCTCATGCCGGGCTTGCGCGGCACGCCGGCGGTGACGATGCAGACGTCGGCGCCCTCGATCGCGGAATAGTCGCTCGCACCGGTCATCGATGCATCGAAGCCCTCGACCGGAGAGGACTGCGCGATGTCGAGGCCCTTGCCCTGGGGAATGCCGTCGGCAATGTCGAAGAGGACGATGTCGCCCAGTTCCTTCAGGCCGGCGAGATGCGCCAGCGTGCCACCAATCATCCCCGAACCGATAAGTGCGATCTTGTTGCGCGCCATGAAAGTGCTTCCTTTGTGATCCCAAAATGATCAAGGCCTGAAACGCGGCAAACGCCAAACCTTCGCCGAAAGCCCTTAAACGGCAAAGTGAAAAATATCAATCGATACTTTTGAGCAGAGCAAATTCAATCGGTTAGATCGTAAAATTCTTACGTAAACGTAAGAATTCTTGTCGCCTAAGCGTCATTCCTCCGCTGAATCGTGCGGGTGAGCCGCAGCGTAATCCTGGCTTTGCATCTCGATGAGACGCGAAACCGTACGGTCGAATTCGAAGCCTTCGGTGCCCTTCCTGGCGGTCAGCAGATGCTGCGGTTCGGCGTCAGCCGAGGCGAACAGGCGGGCGCCCTGATCATAGAGAGCGTCGACCAGGATGATGAAGCGCTTCGTCTCGTTGCGCAGGTGCGGCCCGAGATGCGGAACGTGGTCGAGGAAGATGGTGCTGTACTGCGCGACGATCGCAAGGTAGTCGGCGGCGCCGAGCGGCTGCGCGCACAGGTCTGCAAAGGTGAACCGCGCGGCCCGGCCGGCGGCCGCCGGCACGCGGATCGTGCGCCCCTTGCGGCCGATCTCGGCCGGGGCGACCGGCGCTCCGCCCGTTTCCCGATACCAGGCGCGATCCATGGCGGCTTCCGTTTCCGGCCCGAGCGGCGACAGCCAGACGGGCGTGCCATCGGTCTTGCCCAGACGATAATCCGTTTCCGTCTCGAGCGAGATGATCTCGGCATTCGCCTTCAGAAGATCGATGAACGGCAGGAAGAGACCGCGATTGAGGCCGTCGCGATAGAGATTGTCCGGCTCGACGTTTGAGGTCGCGACAAGCACGCAGCCCTTGGCGAACAGTTCGCCGAAGAGCCGCGCCAGTATCATCGCATCGGCGATATCGGTGACGGTGAACTCGTCGAAACACAGGAGCCGCGCTTCGCCGAAGAGATCGGAAGCGACGGGCGGGATCGGATCGGCCTGCTTGGTCTCGCCGTTCTTGAGCTTCTGCCGGTGCCTGTAGATGCGCTCATGCACATCGGCCATGAATTCGTGGAAATGGGCGCGGCGCTTGCGCTGGATCGGCACGGCGTCGAAGAACATGTCCATCAGCATGGTCTTGCCGCGCCCGACGCCGCCGTGGATATAGAGCCCCTTGACCGGCGGCTGGTCCTTTTTGCGCGCCGCAAAGAGCCAGCCGAGCGCATTGGTCTTGCGCGAGGGGCGGCTCGCCAGGAGCTTTGCCGTCAGGCTGTCGAGCCGTCTTGCGATTGCGAATTGAGCCGGGTCGCGCTGCCGCTCGCCGGCGGCAACGAGCGCCTCGAGCTTGCGAAGAATGCTGTCGTCGGGATTGAGCACGATGCGCTTCTACCGTTTCGTGGTTTTGCGGCTTTGGTCCATCATGCGGCGTGAAGCGGAGAAATGCTCAGATCACCTGCGGCATCACGCGCGCGTTCCAGTTCATAATGGCTTTGGAGATTAATCCAGAATTCCGGCGTCGTACCAAAGGCCTTGGAAAGCCGCAGAGCCGTATCGCCGGTCGTGATCGATTCTTGCAAGTTGAGATGCGGGATGCGGGCGAAACCGCACACACTTCTCCTCCGCCCTAGCGGCTGAGGCTGACCGGCTGCCCGCCATTGGTCGAGCCGTCGAAGCGCGCATCGGCCGTCTTGTAGAGCCGGGCGATCGGATTGCCGCTGCG
Organism: Sinorhizobium sp.; assembly: GCF_059070375.1. NCBI lineage: Bacteria > Pseudomonadati > Pseudomonadota > Alphaproteobacteria > Hyphomicrobiales > Rhizobiaceae > Sinorhizobium > Sinorhizobium sp. Next base: position 244,606 of record NZ_JCACWC010000004.1, on the reverse strand, counting down.
GTCCTTGAGCACGACCTGCTTGCCCGCCACTTCCCAGGATCCCATGGCCGTCAGCTCGCCGGCGCAGCCGCGCGTGCCGCCGCGCGAGCCGCTGCCGAGATTGGTGAGGGTCAGGAACATGTCGCAGGAACTGCCGGCGCTCGAAACGCGCCAGTTGCCGACCATCGACTCCTTCGTGACGTCGAGCGCATTGGTGGCTGCGGCCACTTCCGTGCCGGCCGCGGCGCCGGGCGCTGCGGTGCCTGTCGTCGGTGCGGCCGGGAACTGCGACGCCCCCGCCGGGGGCGGCAGTTGCCCCGCGGAGACGGAAGGTACGGGCTGCGCCTGCAGGGGAGCGGGAGCGCGAGAAACATCCTGAGACCCGAAACCACCGAAGGACGTCCGCTGGCATCCGGCTAGCGCAAGTACAACCGCCAACCCGGCCGCCGCATGTGAAACCCGCATATCTTTACCCCCGACATTGTCCGCGAACCATAACGCAACGCGATAATATAGGCCGAATTACAGCAAAACCACCTTTCAAATCAAGGCAAGCCATTTCGCGTCCGGCAGTTGCAGGATTGAGACGCCCGGCGGATTCGCTCGCATGTGCCTTCACACGGACATGGCCCGCCCGGGCGGACGGCCGGGCGTAATGCTCACAGTGCCGCGCCCGTCTGCCTGTCGAAGACATAGACCTGGCTGCGGTCCATCGCCGCCTTGAAGAGGGAACCATGGCGGGCGGGGTGGTCGCCGTCGACGACGGCGGTTATCTGTTCGCCGGCAAATTCGAAAAGCACATGCGTCTGGGCACCGGTCGGCTCGACCAGCAGCGTCTGGCCGGCGATGGCATTGCCCTCCCCGCCCGCGACGAAATGTTCCGGGCGCAGTCCGATCCGGACCGCCTGCCCGGGCCGCACCTTGCGCTCGGGCGCGATGCGGATCGCCGACCCGTCGCCGAGGCGCACCGCCGGCTCCCCGTCATCCGCATCGACCGTTCCGTCGAGCACGTTCATGGCCGGCGAACCGATGAAACCCGCGACGAAGAGGTTGGCGGGCGTGCGATAGAGCTCCAGCGGCGTGCCTACCTGCTCGATCCTGCCGCCGTTCAAGACGACGATGCGGTCGGCGAGCGTCATCGCCTCGATCTGGTCGTGGGTCACGTAGATCGAGGTGGTGGCGACCTTCTGGTGCAAGGCCTTGATCTCGGTGCGCATCTGCACCCGGAGCTTGGCATCGAGATTGGAGAGCGGTTCGTCGAACAGGAAGACGGCCGGGTCGCGGACGATCGCGCGTCCCATGGCGACGCGCTGGCGCTGGCCGCCGGAAAGCTGGCTCGGCTTGCGATCGAGAAGCTCCGTCAGCGCCAGCATGCGCGCCGCCTCGCCCACCCTTCTGTCGATCTCGGGACGCGAGAGACCGGAGAGCTTGAGGTTGAAGCCCATGTTCTCGGCCACCGACATGTGCGGGTAGAGCGCGTAGGACTGGAAGACCATGGCGATGTTGCGCTCGCGCGGCGTCAGCGGATTGACCACCTTGCCGCCGATCAGCACCTCGCCGTCGCTGATCTCTTCCAATCCGGCGATCATGCGCAGCAACGTGGATTTGCCGCAGCCGGACGGACCGACGAGCGCGATGAATTCGCCCTCCGCGATCGAGAGAGACACGCCGTGGACCACCTCGAGCGCAGCATAGCTCTTGCGGATGTCCCTGAGTTCGACGGATGCCATGTGCTTTCTCCTTGGAACGACGCGTCAGGAAAGGGCTCAGGATTTCACCGCTCCGGCCGTCAGGCCTGCGATGATGTGCTTCTGGGCGAGAAAGAAGACGATCACCGTCGGCAGGATCGTCAGCGTGATGAAGGCGAGCACGAGCTGCCAATCGGTGCCGAACTCGCCGCGATAGACCATGATGCCGAGCGGCCAGGGATATTTCGCCTCGGTGTTCAGCATGATCAGCGGCAGGATATAGCTGTTCCAGCTATGCACGAAGGTGATGATGCCGACCGTCGAGACGATGGGGCGGGAAAGCGGAAGGGAAATGTACCAGAAGAAGCGGATGTAGCCGCAGCCGTCGACGAAGGCGGCCTGGAAGAGTTCTTCCGGCAGGTTCCGGAAATAATTGCGGAAAAGCAGGATGCTCATGCCGAGGCCGAAGGCCACCTGGGGCAGGATCACGCCCCAATAGGTGTCGAGCAGGCCGAGATCGCGGATGCGGATGAAGAGCGGCAGGATTGCCGTTGCCGCCGGGAACATGAGCCCGATCAGGAAGTAGTTCAGCAAATGGTTCGAACCGAAGAACCTGACATGGGCGAAGGTGAAGGCGGCCATGGCCGAAACGATGACGGTCAGCGCCACCGTTATGGCCGCGATGAACAGCGAGTTCAGCATCTGCCGCCAGTAGCGGTCGCCGAAAAGGATATCGAGATAGTTCGACCACAGCCATTCGGAAGGCAGGCCGAAAGGATTGACGCGCAGATCCCCGAGCGACTTGAAGCCGCCGAGCGCCGTGGTGACCAGGGGCAGCAGGACCAGCATCGCCACCAGCGACAGCGACACGTAGAGATAGAGGCTGGCTGCGGTCATGCGAACGGAAGAAGTCGTGTCAGTCATGGCGCATGAATATCCGTTTGTAGCCGAAAGCGAGCGTGACGCAGATGACGAAGAGGACCACGCCGACCGCGCTTCCGAGCCCCACCTGCATGCGGGTGACACCGTAGGTGTAGAGGAAGGTCACCATGGTCTGCGTCGAGTTCGACGGCCCGCCGCCCGTGAGGGGCATGACGAGGTCGAAGAGCTGCAGCGATCCGATGACGGCGAAGAAGATCGACAGCCTGACGGTCGAGCCGAGGAGCGGCAGCGTCACGTAGCGGAATTTCTGCCAACCGGTCGCTCCATCGATCTCGGCAGCTTCGAGCACGCTCCTGTCGACGGCCTGCAGGCCGGCGATGAACAGCATCATGTGGAAGCCGAAATACTTCCAGATGATCACGGCAAGCACCGCATAGATGGCAAGGCTGCGGTCGGCGAGCACGTAAGGGGTGGCGACGCCGAAGAAGCCGGCGACCGCGGCCACGAGCCCGTAGTCGCCATCATAGACGAAACGCCAGATGAGTCCGGCCGCGACATCCGCCAGCACGTAGGGCAGAAAGAAGATCAGCCGGAAGGCGACGACGCCGGCGATCCTGTGCGCGAGCATCATCGCAAGCCAGAGGGCGAGCGGAATCTGCAGGAGCACCGAAACGAGAATGATGATGCCGTTGTTGATCAGCGCCCGCGAGAAGGCCGCATTGTTGAACAGCACCTCGAAATTGCGCAGGCCCACGAACTGCGTCGGGGTTCCGTAGCCGTTCCAGCGATAGAGGCTGTACCAGGCCGCCTCTCCCATCGGCAGGATGACGAAGACCGTGAACAGCAGCAGGGCAGGCGGCAGGAAGAGGATGAGTACCGGCAGGCGCCCGCGCACGGTCGGGCTCTTGTACCGTACTTTCTTGCGGCTTGCCGTGGCCGGCACCGCGGTGATCGTCGCAGTCGCGTCGGTCATCTGGTCCTCGCACCTTTCGTTCCGGATGGTCGAAGGAAAGCCGGGCGGCGGGAGCTCCCGCCGCCCTCGCTTACGCTCTCATTCGAGTTCGCGGGCGTCCTGGATCATCCGGGCCGCCTCTTCCGAGGACATCTGTCCGGAGACGATTTCGACCGAAGCGTCGTTCACGACACGGCCGACGGAGGGGCCGAGATCCTGGTCGAAATAGTTCTGGTGCCAGGTAGAGGCCGCGAGCTGGTCGGCCGAAGCCCGCACAAGCGGGTTGGTGACGCCATCCTCGGCCCCTGCCGCCGCAGGGACGATCATGCCGATGCTCGCCATCAGCCGCTCGTTTTCCGCATTGGTCAGGTAGCGCAGGAAATCCAGCGCTTCAGGCGGAGCATTTTTGGTTACCGCCCAGCCGTTGAGACCGCCCAGTGTGTCGGTGGCAGCACCCGCTCCGCCCTCGACGGCGGGGAAGGGAAAGCGGCCGATATTCTCTGGCGCGAGGCCCTTGCCGTCGCCGGAATTGGCGCGCTGGGTGGCTTCGGTCGTCTCGAAGCTCAGGATCATCGCCGCCTTGCCGTCGCCGAAGAGGCCGAGCGTCTGCGGCCAGCTCGCGCCGAGATAACCGCCCTGGAACGGCTCGAGCTTGCCGAGTTCGGCGAGCTGCTCGCCGGCCTTGATGATCGACGGATGCAGGAAGCCCTCGCCCTCATTGTTCCTGGCATCCTCGAAAACCTGCTGGCCGCCATTGCGCATGACCAGGTAGCTCCAGTAGAAATGCAACGGCCACTTGTCGCCGCCGCCGCCGGCGATCGGCGTGATGCCGGCCTCCTTCAGCGTCTTCACGGCCGTGAGGAAATCGTCCCAGGTCTTGATGTCCTCGGCCTTGACGCCACCCTTCTGAAAGAGCTCCTTGTTGTAGAAGAAGCTGATCGTTCCCATTTTGAAGGGAACCGCATAAATTCTGTCGTCAAAGGTGAAGCCCTTGAGCGCAGCGGGATTGTAGCTCTTCTCCCAGGCTCCGCCGTCGGCGCGCATTGCCTCCGTCAGATCCATGAGCGCCCCGGTCTCGGATTGCTGCTTCAGCACGCCGCCACCCCAGCTATAGAAGAAATGGGGCGCGTCGTCCGACTGCAGAAGCGTCGGCAGCTTCGCCTTGAACGCCTCGTTTTCCAGGAACTGGAGCTGAATATCGACGCCCGCATGTTCCGATTCGTACTTTGCAGCGATGTCCTCCCACATCTTTAAATGGGCCGGAACAGTCTCCAGATGAAGCCACCTGACCACCGTATCGGCGGATGCGTGGCTCGCATCGAAGAGAAGCGCCATGCCGGCTACGGCAGCAAGCGCGGAAAGTCTGGTGGCGCGCAGAGGCGCCGACCCGCGTTCGAGCATCATCATTTTTCTCCTCCCAAACTCCTTCAAAGGGGGGCAAAACGTCCTCTTCATTTTGTCCCCGATGCGGATTAATTCAGAGGAGATGCCGGCAAATGTCAACAGTCGTCGCGAATATTTCGGGAGCTCCGCTTGACAGGAGGCGCTAATTGCCCGTTATTTAATTCGTATTCCTGCTAAATGATTTGACCCGCCCAGCCAGCCAATCGAGCATGCGAGCATACTGAAGACCGATGAAGACCGCCGATCCCGAACTGATGCGCGCGATAAATCGCTTCAACGTGCTCGATACGATCCGCCGGCATGGCCCCATTTCACGCGTCGAGATCAGCGAACGCACCGAACTGTCCACGACCACCGTTTCCGCGATCACCGCGTCGCTGCTTGACGATGGCCTCATCCTGACCCGGCACGAGGGCGATATCCGCAACGCTGCCGCAAGGGGCCGCCCGCGCGTCATGCTGGAGCTCGACCCGGAGGCCGCTCGCGTCGTCGGTGCCAAGATCGCCGCCAATCGTATGGTTTTCGCCGTCACCAACTTTCGCGGCGAGGTACTCTCCGACCTGACATTGCCGATCCGGGTCGACCGCCAGCCGATCGCCGTCATCGCCGATCTGATCGAGGACGGCGTGCGCCGCTGTGTGGTCGACGCCGACCTTTCGCTCGACGACATCGATTCGATCTGCATCGGCCTGCCGGGCGTGGTCGAACACCGCACCGGTCACGTCCGCTCCAGCCCGATCTTCCGGGAAACGGACGTCGATTTCGCAAGCGAAATGACGAGCAGGCTCAACGTCCCGACGATCGTCGAGAGCGACGCGCACGCCATCACGCTTGCCCATCACTGGTTCGGGCGCGCCCGCGACCTCGACGACATGGTTCTCGTTTCGCTGGAGCAGACCCTCGGGCTCGGCGTGCTGCATGGCGGCCAGCTTTTCCGAGGCGCCGGGGGCCTGAGCCACAATCTCGGCGATCTTGTGCTCGGCGTCGGCGAGAGCCGTACCGTGCGCCTTTCGACGCTCGCCGGGGAGAACGCGATTCTCGGCGAACACCCGATGGACGGGCGGTTCGCCGAGGCGGTGCGCCTCGGACGGGGCATGACGCATGCGCAGATGCTGATCGCGGCCGACGACGAAGCGCTGACCACGGCCGCCTCGCGGGCCGGAGAAGCGGTCGGGCTCGCCGTCGCCAACATCGTCACGCTGTTCGGACCGCCGCGCGTCGTCATCGTCGGTTCGAGCCTGTCGCTCGGCACCGTTTTCGTGGAGAGCATCCGCCGGTCCTTTCAGAACGCGATCCCGCCCTCGATCTCGACGGTGGCCGAACTCGTCTTCGACGAATCGGCCGACGAGACCTGGGCCCAGGGGGCGGCGGTTGTGGCGCTCTGCGAACTCTACGAGTCCCCCTGGGGGACGACCGGACCGGCGCCGGCGCTTTGATGCGCTGCGCCGAACTTATGTATCCATTTCGGGAGGAGACTGATGGAAAAACTCGGTATCGGCATCATCGGCTGCGGCAACATCTCGTCGGCTTATCTGAAGGCGATGGCAGCCTTTCCGATCCTCGACATCCGCGGCATCGCCGACCTGAACCGCAACCTTGCCGAAGAGCGCGCGGCGGAGTTCAAGGTCGAGGCCCGCAGCGTCGCCGATCTCCTCGCGGACCCGTCGATCGAGCTCATCGTCAACCTGACCGTGCCGAAGGCGCACGTGGCCGTCGCCATGCAGGCCCTCGAGGCCGGCAAGCACACCTATTCCGAAAAGCCGCTCGCCACCGACTTCGCTGACGGACGCAAGCTGGTGGCGCTGGCTCGCGCGAAAGGCCTGCGAATCGGCGCCGCCCCGGACACCTTTCTCGGCGGCTCGCATCAGACGGCACGCGCAATCGTCGATTCCGGCGTGCTCGGCACGCCCGTCGGCGGCACCGCCACCTTCATGTGCCCGGGTCACGAGCGCTGGCATCCCAATCCGGACTTCTATTACGACGTCGGCGGCGGGCCCATGCTCGATATGGGTCCCTACTACATCACCGACCTCGTCAACCTCCTTGGCCCCGTCGCCAAGGTTGCCGGATTTGCCACGGCGGCACGGAAGGAGCGGACCATAACCAGCGAGGCGCGCAACGGCGAACGCATCCCCGTCCGCGTGCCGACCCATGTCGCCGGCATCATGGCCTTCGAGAATGGAGCCGTCGTGCAGATCGGCATGAGCTTCGATGTGGCGGGCCACAGGCATGTGCCTCTCGAGCTCTATGGAACCGAGGGCACGCTGATCGTCCCGGATCCGAACCATTTCGGCGGCCAGATCGAGCTACTGAAAAAGGGCGGCGCCTTCGAGCAGACCGCGACGAGCGAGCCCTATGCCGACGGCAACTACCGCTCGATCGGGGTGGCCGACATGGCACATGCGATCCGCTCGGGCCGGCCGCACCGGGCAAACGGAGACCTCGCCTTGCACGTGCTGGAGGTCATGGAAGCGTTCCACAAGGCGGCCGACACCGGTTCCACCGTCAGCATCAGCACGAAGGCCGAGCGGCCGGCACCTCTGTCGCAATCGCTCGTCGACGGCCGCATCGGCCGCTAGTCAAATTTGAGGAGGAATGAGAATGCGCGAGGCACTGATCGTCTGGGGCGGCTGGAGCGGGCACGAGCCGCAGGAATGCGCCCATATCATTCGCGACATGCTGCAGGAGGACGGGTTCAAGGTCTATCTGGAACACACGACCGAAGCCTTCGCCGATCCGTCGATCCACGACCTGTCGCTGATCGTTCCGATCATGACGATGTCGAAGATCGAGAAGGAAGAGGTAAAGAATCTCGCCGCGGCCGTCGAAGGCGGCGTCGGTATCGCCGGCTATCACGGCGGCGCGGGCGATGCCTTCCGCGAGAGCGTCGAATACCAGTTCATCATCGGCGGCCAGTGGGTGGCCCACCCGGGCAACATCATCGACTATCGCGTGAACATTACGCGCCCCGACGATCCGCTGATGGAGGGTATCGTAGATTTTCCCTATACCTCGGAGCAATATTACATGCATGTCGATCCGTCCAACGAGGTGCTGGCAACGACCACCTTCTCCGGCGAGCATGCCTCCTGGATCGAAGGCGTGACGATGCCGGTGGTCTGGAAGCGCAAGCATGGGAAGGGCCGGGTCTTCTACTCCTCGCTCGGCCATGTGGCCAAGGAATTCGAGGTGCCCGAGATGCGCACGATCTTCCGCCGCGGCGCGAATTGGGCTGCGCGCTGACGGGGGATACGGCGGATCGACCGGGGTCCGCCGCGCTCGTCGAAGGCGCTCCCTCAAGGTCTACGATGCAGCCCGGAGAAGCCTGCAGTGGCGGAGGACATCGAGCCGCAGTTTGACGCGCTCACCCAGGTCGGGCCACGGGGCAACTCAGCGCTGGACGCAGCCGCATAATTTACGTATTTTACGTATATTGGCAACGGAGCGACGCAGATGAAGCAATTCACTTTCAGCGAAATGAATCGCGCGTCCGGCGAGATCCTCGAGGCAGCATTGATCGAGCCCGTAGCACTTACCAAGCGCGGAAAGGAAAAGCTCGTCATCCTGTCCGCTGCTCAGTATCAGAAACTGGTTGGCCGGCCTCACGCAGCCGCCTACACGCTCGAGAATGCGCCGGACGATATTCATGATGAACTCATGACCGGCCTCGATGCGATCATTGCCAGCGATGACGACGACGATGTTCAAGGCCGGTGACGTCCTTCGCTGCTACTATCTTTGGGCGAGGCAAGCCGGCGACGGTGAGGAATCGGGCCGCAAGGAGCGGCCGGTTTGCCTTTTGGTGAAGACACCGACGGAGCCGGTGAAGCTGTTTTTGTTCCCGATCACCTCACGGAGTCCGGATCCGTCGATCGTCCACATTGCCGTCAGCGAAATCGAATGCCGCCGTGGCGGGCTCCGTTTCCCGTCCTGGCTGATCCTGGACGAGTACAACCTGCTCCGTCTCGACGAAGCCTATGATCTCGCATCGACAACGCCGATCGGCACCTTCAGCCCGGCTTTCGTTCGCAAGGTGGCCACCCTGATCAAGCAAGCGGCGGCACAACGCCGTCTGCGCGTTGTCATCCGAAAGTAGAAAGGATGCCTTCCGGACAGCGAAGGAGCGCGCTTCGAGAAACGCATTGACGCGGGCTACGCCCGCAAATGGGCTTGAAGAGAGGCCAGGCGCGAAAGCAAACCGGCCAATGGCATACCGAATCCTATCCAACACTTCTTATGCGGGATGCCGACGGGCGGATGAGGGGCAAACGATCAATGATTGACGCCTGCATAGGCGCGATCGCCCCAGAGCTTCTCGACCGTTCGGTTCCTGCCGCAGCCGTTGCGATAGTACCAGTAGCGGATCGGGTTCCGCTTGCCGAAGTCCTGATGGTAGTCTTCCGCCGGCCAGAATTTCGCTGCGCCTTCGACGGGCGTGACGATCGGCCGGCCGAGCTCCGCCTCGGCCTTGATCTTTTCCGCCTTCGCGTCCATCGCCTGCCGCTCGTTCAGCGCATAGATCGCGGTCGTATAGGCGAAGCCCCGGTCGCAGAACTGGCCACCGTTATCCGTCGGGTCCGTCGTACGGAACAGGATGCCGACGAGCTCCGCATAGGAGACCCGGTCCGGGTCGAACTTCACGCGCACCACCTCGCGGTGTCCACCCCTCGAATAATCTTCATAGGTGGGGTTCGCGCTCTTGCCGCCGGCATAGCCGGAGATCGTTTCGAGAACGCCGGGCACGGCGTCGAAGTCGCTCTCGACGCACCAGAAGCAGCCGCCGGCGAAGATAGCATATTGCGGTTCTGCCGCCCGCGCCGGCAGCAGCAGGAAACAAGCGACGAGAAAACCGAGCAGCAGGCGAAGCATCGGCGGCCCTCCATCCTCGGCTATTACCTAACTGCCTGGCGGCGCGTTTCAAATCACTTAGCAACACGTCGATGTGACGGACGTGAAAGCAAAACGGCGGGCCGAGGCCCGCCGTTGAAATGATGCTGAGAACACCTGCAGGACGGAAGGGTCAGAACCGCCGCTCGACCAGCATCTTCTTGATCTCGCCGATCGCCTTGGCGGGGTTCAACCCCTTCGGACAGGCCTGGGCGCAGTTCATGATCGTGTGGCAGCGATAGAGCCGGAACGGATCTTCGAGATTGTCGAGACGCTCGCCGGTGGCCTCGTCTCTGGAGTCGATCAGCCAGCGATAGGCCTGCAGCAGGACGGCGGGGCCGAGATAGCGGTCACCGTTCCACCAATAGCTCGGACAGGAGGTCGAGCAGCAGGCGCAGAGAATGCACTCATAGAGGCCGTCGAGCTTCAGGCGATCTTCGTGGCTCTGCCGCCATTCCTTGGCCGGTGTCGGCGAAACGGTTTTCAGCCAGGGCTCGATCGAACGGTGCTGGGCATAGAAATTGGTGAGGTCGGGCACGAGGTCCTTGACGACGGGCATGTGCGGCAGCGGATACACCTTCACGGCGCCCTTCACCTCATCCATGCCCTTGGTGCAGGCGAGCGTATTGGTGCCGTCGATATTCATCGCACAGGAGCCGCAGATGCCTTCGCGGCAGGAGCGGCGCAGCGTCAGCGTCGGATCGATGTTGTTCTTGATGTAGAGCAGACCGTCCAGAACCATCGGGCCGCAATCGTCGATATCGATGTAATAGGTATCGATCCGCGGGTTTTTGCCGTCGTCCGGATTCCAGCGATAGACCCGGTATTCGCGCAGGTTCGCCGCACCGACCGGTTTCGGCCACACCTTGCCTTCGGTGATCTGCGAGTTCTTGGGGAGAGCGAGTTCAACCATGTGCCTTAGTCCTCGAGATCAGTAGACGCGCGCCTTCGGCTCGATCTTGTAGGGATCGATGCCTTCGGCGATCAGCTCGGTGTGCACCGGACGAAAATCGAGCCGGACGTCGCCCGCTTCGTTGACCCAGGCAAGCGTGTGCTTGCGCCAGTTGACGTCGTCGCGACCGGCGAGCGGGCCGTCCTTGTAGTCCTCGCGCGCATGCGCGCCGCGGCTTTCCTTGCGCGCCTCGGCGCCGTAGACCGTGGTGATGGCGTTGGCCATCAGGTTTTCGAGCTCCAGCGTCTCGACGAGATCCGAGTTCCAGATCATCGAGCGGTCGGTGACCCTGACGTCCGGCAGTTCCTTCCAGATCGCAGACAGGCGACGGCAGCCGGATTCGAGCGACTCCTGCGTACGGAACACGGCCGCGTCTTCCTGCATGGCGCGCTGCATCTTGTCACGCAGCACTGCCGTGGGCGTGGTGCCGTTGGCGTGCCGCAGCCGGTCGAAACGCTCCATGATGCGGTCGCAGGAGGCCGTGTCGACGTCCGGCACCGCCTCGTTGCGGTCGATGATCTGGCCGGCGCGGATCGCCGCCGCGCGGCCGAAGACGACAAGGTCGATCAGTGAGTTCGAGCCGAGCCGGTTGGCGCCGTGCACCGAGGCGCAGCCGGCTTCGCCGACGGCCATCAGTCCGGGGGCGATTCGCTCCGGGTTCTGGCCGTCCGCGTTCAGCACTTCGCCCCAGTAATTGGTCGGCACGCCGCCCATATTGTAGTGAACGGTCGGCAGCACCGGGATCGGCTCGCGCGTGACGTCGACGCCGGCGAAGATCTTCGCCGATTCCGAAATGCCCGGCAGGCGTTCGTGCAGCACTGCGGGATCGAGATGGTCGAGATGCAGGAAGATATGGTCCTTGTTCTTGCCGACGCCTCGGCCCTCGCGGATTTCCATCGTCATGCAGCGGGAAACGACGTCGCGCGAGGCAAGGTCCTTGGCAGAAGGCGCGTAGCGCTCCATGAAGCGCTCGCCCTCGGAATTGACCAGATAGCCGCCCTCGCCGCGGGCGCCTTCGGTGATGAGGCAGCCTGCGCCGTAAATGCCGGTCGGATGGAACTGCACGAATTCCATATCCTGCAGTGGCAGACCCGCGCGCGCAATCATGCCGCCGCCGTCGCCGGTGCAGGTATGCGCCGAGGTCGCTGAGAAATAGGCGCGGCCGTAGCCGCCGGTCGCCAGCACCACCATCTTGGCGGCGAACCGGTGGATCGTGCCGTCGTCGAGGTTCCAGGCGACCACGCCGGTGCAGCGCCCGTCAGCCGACATGATCAGGTCGATGGCAAAATATTCGATGAAGAATTCGGCATTGTTCCGGAGCGATTGGCCATAAAGCGTATGCAGGATCGCGTGGCCGGTACGATCGGCGGCAGCACAGGTGCGCTGCACCGGCGGCCCTTCGCCGTAGTTCTGCATGTGGCCGCCGAAGGGGCGCTGATAGATCTTGCCTTCTTCGTTGCGCGAGAACGGAACGCCATAGTGCTCGAGTTCGTAGACCGCCTTCGGCGCTTCCATTGCGAGATACTGCATGGCGTCGACATCGCCGAGCCAGTCGGAGCCCTTGACGGTGTCATAAAGATGCCACTGCCAGCAGTCGGGCGTCATGTTCTGCAGCGAAGCGGCGATGCCGCCCTGTGCCGCGACCGTGTGCGAACGCGTCGGGAAGACCTTGGTTATGCAGGCCGTCCTCAGGCCCTGCTCGGCCATGCCGAGCGTCGCGCGCAGGCCCGCCCCGCCGGCGCCGACGACGACGACGTCGAAGGAATGGTCGACATATTGATATGCCTTGCCGTTTGCAGCGGGTGAACTGATCGATGCCATGACGAAATTACCCTGCAAAAGCGATCTTCAGGACGGCGAAAAGACAGAGCCCGCCGACCGCGATCGTGAAGAATGTGTTGAGCATGAGAAGCGCTATCTTGGCGCCCTCCGCATGGACGTAGTCCTCGATGATGACCTGCATGCCGATCTTCATGTGAACGAGGCCGGCGACGACCATCAGACCCATGGCAACCGCCACGAAGGGGTTCGCAAGGGCCGCGATCAGTTCCGCATGCGGTGCGCCCGCATAATGGGCGAGAAAGACGACGAAGAAGATCGTGAGAGGAATGCTGGCGACGGCCGTGAGGCGCTGCCGCCAGAAGTGATCCGTGCCTTCCTTTGCCGAACCGAGACCCCGGACCTTGCCGAGAGGTGTGCGCATATTCATGTCGAAGTCCCTTAACGAGCGAGGTAGCCGACGACCCAGATGACGAGCGTCAGCGTCGCCGATGCGACGATCATGGCCTTCGCCATTCTCGTCGCGAAGTGCTTCTCATAGCCGTAGCCGAGATCCCAGCCGAGGTGGCGGATGCCGCCCAGCAGATGGTGCACAAGGGCCCAGGTATAGCCGAAGAGGACGACCTTGCCGATGAACGTGCCGAACAGCCAGTTCACCCAGTCGTAGTAGGCAGCGCCCGAAGCAGCGGCGATCAGCCACCACGCCACCAGGACGGTGCCGAAATAGAGCGCGCCGCCGGTGATGCGGTGCATGATCGACATGATCATGGTGGGGATCGGCTTGTAGATTTGAAGATGCGGCGAGAGCGGCCGGCTTCTTGTGACATTCGTCATCGGAACCTCGCGGGATGACCGGATATGCGTCCAAAACTGGACTCTTTTCGTCCGGTATCGCACCCGATTGTGCGCAATTCAGTCACCCGGACCTTTAATCACCATAGGGCTTCACGACAAGTGTGTTTGCAGTGCAAAATCAATTTAATCGATTTGACGGAAAACGGCATTTTCCCGCCTCGGAGAGACATCCGGCCTTTTAACGATATGCACGAAAAAACCCAGCTGAATCCGTGACATTTCCCGTCGGTTGCCGCAGGATGCACTTTAACGGTTTGTTAATGATGATCCGGAGGCAGCGAGACATGAACCCCTCGCAAATGGTCCGCGCGGCCAAAGCTCTAGTCGTGGCCTTCGCACTTGCGATGCCCGCCGGTTTGCCGGCACGGGCCGCCGAAAGCGACGGTTTCGGCAATGTGGAGACCCGAACCCGCCATGTCCGGATCAAGCATCGCACGCCCCATCACACCTGGCGCAAGGCGCGCCACCAATCAGTAACGACCGTCGGCGGTTTCGCATCTGCCGATTCCAGGGGCCTGCCCGATGTTCAGACCCGCACCCGGCATGTCCGGCCGAGATATCCCTGGCCCGGATACTCCCGGCATCGTTACGCTCGCCCCGGGCGGGATCGTGGTCCTGTGATCGTTATCAATGGCGGCGGATACGCGTCCGGCGGTTACGGCAGCTATGGGAGTTACGACTTCCCGACACCCATTCCGGACATCGGCACCTATGCCGGCGGCCTTTCGGCGTTCCGCGATGAAGGAAACGGCATCTATTTCAGCCGGGACGGCGGCTACGCCTATCTTGCCGGCGAGACCGCAGCAGCCAACCCATCGTCGAAACGCGCGAAGATCATCATCGTCTCGCCGCAGGTAAACGCCAGCGCTTGCTCCTGGGAGCACGGCGTCTGCGTCGTCCGGCCGTAGAGGGCGGACGTTCCTCTCAATCGTCGCCGGCGCCGACAGCCGGACCGAACCGCCAGACCGTCGTGCGCTTCACCTCGCTGTCTTCGAGCGCCCGCGTCACCGGCACCTCGTAGGTCGCAAGGTCAGTCATCCGCCCGCGCGGACAATAGGCCCGGCCCGGATCGCCGACGAGAACGACGGCACCGGCACGTTCGAGCGCGTCGAACCAGGGCAGAAGAAGATCGGCGAAGCTCTTGTCGTAGAAGACGTCTCCGGCGAGGTAGATGTCGGCCGCCCGTTCCGAGCCGACGATATCGTCTCCGGTGAAGGCGAGCGATACGCCGTTGAGCCCGGCATTCAGCCGCGCGGCCGTTTCGGACCATGGGTCGATGTCGGCGGCGGTGACCTCATCGGCGCCGGCCAACTTCGCCGCAATGGCGACGAGGCCGGAACCGGAGGCGAAATCGATGACGCGGCGGCCGCGCACCGTCTCGGGATGATCGAGGACATAGCGGGCAAGCCCCTGCCCTCCCGCCCAGGCGAAGGCCCAGAAGGGCGGCGGCAGACCGATCCGTTCCAGCTCTTCCTCGGTCTTCAGCCACAATTCATGCGCCTCGCCCGCAAGATGCAGGCGGACTTCCGGCACGTGCGGCGGCGCGAGAATGTCGGTGTTGGCGCGGATGAAGCTTTCGGGATCGGTCTTCACGACATTCGGGTCGCTATCGGGGCGGATTGTCCAGCCCGCCCATGCGGCAGACCTCGATCCACTCGTCATCCGTCACCGGCTGCACCGAAAGACGCATCGACGTGACGAGCGACATCTTGGCGAGCTTCGGATTTTCCTTGATTTCCTTGAGTGAAACCGGCCGCGGCATGTCCCTGACGGCGCGGATGTCGACGCAGTCCCAGCGGGCGTCGCCCTCTGCCGTCGAGTCCGGATGCGACAGCGCGCAGACCTCGGTGATGCCGACGATCTCGAGCCCCTCGTTGGAGTGATAGAAGAAACCCTTGTCGCCGATCTTCATCGCCCGCATGTTGTTGCGCGCCAGGTAGTTGCGCACGCCGGTCCATTCGGTGCCCTTCTCGCCGGCATCCTTCTGCATCTGCCAGGACCATTTCGCCGGTTCGGATTTGTAGAGCCAGAACGCCATCGCCCCTCAAGCCTCCGGATTGTTGAAGACCCAGTTGTAGGCCTTGATCTCGACATTGGCGAAGAGACCCGCCTTCGCGTAGGGATCGGCCTCGGCAAGCGCCCTGGCCTCTTCGAGCGTGTCGGCCTTGACGATCACGAGGCTCCCCGTCGGCTTGCCGTCGGCGCCGAGGAAAGGCCCTGCGATCTTCAGGATGCCCCGGGCATTGAGGTCGTTGAGATAGGCGACATGGTCAGGTCGGGTGTCGACCCTGAGTTGCAGCGCGCCGGGCTTGTCGGTGCAGAGCAGTGCGAAGAGCATGGATCCTCCTGAAGACATCATTCGTGGGTGATCGGTCTGGACATCAGTTGTTCGAGAGCCGAGCGGACATCCAGCTTTCCGTCGACGATGGCTGCGACGGCCTCGGTGACCGGCATCTCGATGCCGAGTCCCCCCGCCACGCGGGCGGCGACGGATGCGGCAAAAGCGCCCTCCACCAACTCGCTGCCGGCCGCAGCCCGGCCGTCTTTACCGAGGGCTATGCCGAAGCGCAGGTTGCGCGACTGGTGGCTCGTCGCGGTCAGCACGAGGTCACCCAATCCCGAAAGGCCACGCACAGTGTCCGCCTCGCCGCCCCTCGCGACGATGAAGCGCGACATTTCCGCAAGCCCGCGCGAGATCAGCGCAGCTCGGGCCGAGTCGCCGAGGCCGGCGCCTTCGACGATGCCGCAGGCGATCGCCAGCACGTTCTTGAGCGCCCCGCCCAGCTGAACGCCGGTGCGGTCCGCCGAGGGATAAAGCCGGAAGGTCCGCCCGGAAAGCGCCTCCGCGAGCTCCGTCGCGATCGCGGTATCGGGGGCGGCGACCACCATGGCGGTTGGCAGGCCGCGAGCGATATCGGCGGCAAAGCCCGGGCCGGAAAGCACCCCGACGCGGCGGCCCGGCAACTCCTCTTCGAGAACGTCGGTGAGGAGTCGGCCGGTCGATTGCTCCATGCCCTTGGCGCAGGTGACGACGATCGCCCTGGCGCCGATCGCGGCACCGTAGCTCCGCGCCGCGTCCCGATGCGCTTGCGAAGGCATCGCAAAAAGCACGATGTCGGCGTCTTCGAGCGCGGCCGCCTGTGAAGAATAGACAAGGCGCGGGGGAAGCGGAATTCCCGGGAGAACGGCGTCATTCCGCCCGGTACGGCGACACTGCGCGGCCGCCTCCTCCCGCCGGGCAAGCAGAGTGACATTCGCCTTGTCCTTCGCTGCCGCGACGGCCGAAAGCGCCGTTCCGAAGGCGCCCGCCCCGACGACCACGATTTTTTGCGCGCTCTTCGATTTGCCGCTCATCTTCCGTCCATCATGCCTTGGCGCCGCGTCTGCCGGAGCCGATCAATGCCTTGGCTTCGGAATCGAGCGGCCAGCGCGAACGCGGAGCCGCATCGAGCCCGTCCGCCGGCAGGCCCGCCGCGAGGCGCTCCGCACCGGCCCAGGCGATCATCGCGGCATTGTCGGTGCAAAGCGAGAGCGGCGGCGCGATGAAGCGGAAGCCGTGCTCGTCGCAAAGCGACTGCAATGTCCGGCGCAATGTCTGGTTCGCGGCAACCCCGCCGGCCACGACGAGAGCCGGTTGGTCGACGGAAGCGAAGTTCGCCCTGAACCGCTTCAAGCCGCGCCCGACCCGATCCCTGAGCGTGCGGGAAATGGCGCGCTGGAAAGAGGCACAAACGTCGGCGATATCCTGATCCGTCACCGGCTCCAGCGACTGTGCAGCCTGGCGGACGGCCGTCTTGAGGCCCGAAAAAGAAAAGTCGAGCCTGGCGTCACCCACGAGCGGCCGGGGAAAATCGAAGCGCTCCGCATTGCCGGCCTGCGCCGCCCGCTCGACGGCCGGCCCGCCCGGATAGGGAAGACCGAGCAGCTTTGCGGTCTTGTCGAAGGCCTCGCCGAGCGCATCGTCGATCGTCGTGCCCCAGCGTTCGTATTCGCCGACGCCCTTGACGAGGATCAGCTGTGTATGGCCGCCCGAGACGAGCAGCATCAGATAGGGAAATGAAAGGCCGTCGGTCAGCCGCGCCGTCAGCGCGTGACCTTCGAGGTGATTGACCGCATAGAGCGGCTTGCCGGTCGCCCGCGCGATCGCCTTGCCGGTCATCAGCCCGACGATGAGCCCGCCGATCAGGCCGGGACCACTTGTCGCAGCGACCGCGTCGATGTCCCGGAGCGTCACACCGGCGCGCAGGAGCGCTTCCTCGATCAGCGTGTCGAGCGCCTCGACATGGGCGCGCGCCGCGATCTCGGGAACGACGCCGCCATAGGCACTGTGCTCTTCCAGCTGGCTCAGCACCACGTCGCCGAGAATCCGGCCGTGGCCCTCTTCGTCACGCAGCACGACCGAAGCGGCGGTTTCGTCGCAGCTTGTCTCAATGCCGAGGATGCGCAAAGGCGGGGACGTCACGTGCTATACTCAAAGATTGCGGTCGCAGTGAAAGGTGGTTACACGAAACTCAAACAGCGCCGTGCGCCTTCAGACGCACAAGGGACGCTGTAACGCTTTGAACTGCTGCATGGTTTTGTCCTGAACCGGTTCCGATCCAAGGAAGCATGCAGTAACAACGGATGGCGAAGGATGCAAACGAAACCTTTCCGCATCGGCACGCGCGGCAGCCCGCTGGCGATGGCCCAGACGCATGAAACGCGCGACCGGCTCGCCGCCGCCCATGGTCTGCCACCGGAAATGTTCGAGATCGTCATTCTTTCCACGAAGGGCGACCGGATCACCGACAGGTCGCTTGCGGAGATCGGCGGCAAGGGCCTGTTCACCGAAGAGCTCGAGGAGCAGCTTCTGTCGGGAGACCTCGACTTCGCCGTACATTCGTCCAAGGACATGCCGACGAAGCTGCCGGACGGGCTGTTCCTTTCGGCTTTCCTGCCGCGCGAGGACATCCGTGACGCCTTTGTCGGCCGCTCGGCCGAAAGGCTCGCCGATCTCCCGCAAGGCGCCACCGTCGGCTCGTCTTCGCTGCGCCGTCAGGCGCTGATCCGGCGGCTTCGGCCCGATATCGACGTGATCACCTACCGCGGACAGGTCGAGACACGCCTGCGCAAACTTGCCGAAGGTCAGGTCGACGGCACGCTTCTGGCCTTCGCCGGCCTGAAGCGTCTCGGCATGGAGCATGTGCCGACGGAGCTGCTTGACCCGGAAGAATTTCCGCCGGCGCCGGCTCAGGGCGCGATCTGCGTCGAAGCCCGCATCGGCGACGACCGTATCAACACGCTGCTTGCGGCAATCGACGACCCCCGCACACACGAGGCGGTCTCCTGCGAGCGCGGCTTCCTGGCGACACTCGACGGCTCCTGCCGTACGCCGATCGCCGGCTACGCGCAATCGGACGGGACACATATCCGTTTTGCCGGCATGATCCTGACGCCCGACGGCACCACCTTCCACCAGATCGAAATCGACGGCAAAGCGGCAGACGCGGAAAGGCTCGGGCAGGAGGCCGGCGAGCGGATCCGCGCCAAGGCGGGGCCGGGTTTCTTCTCGACCTGGAGCTGATCCGATGCGCGTGCTCGTGACCCGGCCACGCCCGGCCGCCGAAAGGACGGCGGCAAGGCTCAGCGCCATGGGTCATGAAGCGGTCATCCTGCCGCTTATGCAGGCGCAGCATCTCGCCGGCGCGGTTCGGGCAGCATTGAGCGAGCCCCACCAGGCGATCGCCGTCACCAGTGGGGAGGCGGTCCGCGTCCTCGGCGCGCTTGGTCCGGCGCTTGAGCCACACCTTGCAACACCGCTCTTTGCAGTCGGCGAAGCGACGGCGCGCGCCGCAGGCGATCTCGGATTTACCGACATCCGCATCGGACCGGGAACCGGCGAGGGGCTCGCCGAGACGGTCGCTGCCCTTCTCCCCCGGCGAAATGCTGGTCTATCTCGCCGGTTCACCGCGGACCGAGGGTTTTGAACGGGCATTGCACCAACGGCAAATCGAGCACAGGACCGCCGAATGCTACCGGATGGCGCCGGTCCACTATCCTGCGGAGACGCTGCCGGGGCTCCTCCGCGCGGGCCCCTTCGATGCGGTAATGCTCTATTCCCGCGAGAGCGCGCGGCGCCTGGATGCAGCATTGCGGGAGAGCGGGCTTGAACCCGCGGACCTCGCCTCGCGCTTTCTCTGCCTGAGCTGGCCAATAAGAGAGACCCTGCCGGACGGTCTTGTCTGCGGGGTCGCGGCAGCGCCGGACGAGGAAAATCTCTTTCAGCTTCTTTGAGGCCAAATCAGCAAAGTCGGCGCCGGTTTTCCGCCTGCCTTGTGCACATTGCTCGGGTCATCTGGGCCATTTCCGTCAAAAAGCATGGTCTGGGGCTTTCCCTCGTCATCCTCGCTGACTAGGTTTGCGTTTAGAACGGAGGAAGGTGCGGAGCGTTCCTGCTGCAGATCCGCTCAGGCCCGACCGACAGGCAATGAAACGGTAATGAGGTGACCATGGCATCGGAAAAGCCGCCGCGCCGCTCGAAACCCGGGAAAGAACCGCTGACGATCGATCTCGAGGCGGAGAAGACCGAACCTGCAGCGGGCGAGGCAGCGGCCGGGCCGGATGCGGCACCGGGCAAGCCGGCGGATATTTCGACGAGCGAGGCGGCGGAAGCCGGCGAAGTGAGGACCGGCGAAGTCGAAAGCAACGAAGCCGGCATCGGCGAACCTCCTTTGCCGGCGGGCGATCCGCAAGAGGAAGCAGAGACGGAGGAGGCACGCGCCGACGCGGCTGCGGCCGCCTTCGACGCGGAGCTTCCGCACGCGACCAACGGCGAACTGCCCGAGGCAAAGAGGAGACAGGCCACAGGCGCAGGTGCGCTTGCAGCCGGCATCCTCGGCGGTCTCATAGCGCTTGCCGGTGCCGGCGTGCTGCAATATGCCGGCTACGTTCCGGCGCCCGGACCGGGGCAACCGGGTACCGAGCAGAACCTTGCGAGCGAGATCGAAGCGATCAAGGCGGAGCTTCAGGCTCCGGCGGCGGCGGTGGACATCGCCCCTCTGGAAAACCGCCTCGCCGCTCTGGAACAGGCGGCCCGGGAGCCCAGCGCAGCTGCGGCGGACGCTCCCGAAATCAAGGCGCTCGAAGCGGAGGTCGCCAATCTGACGAATGAAATGGCAGCTCTGAAGACCGAGCTTGCCGAGGCTCGCCGGGCAGCGGACGCCGCCAGGGCGGAACTTGCCGGCCGTATCGACCAGGCGGAGCAGAAGCTCAACGAGCCTGCGAACGATATCGAGATGGCGAAAGCCGTTGCCGTCACCGCGCTGAAGACGGCGATCGATCGCGGCGGGCCGTTCCTCGCCGAACTCGACGCATTGCGAAGCATCGCCCCCGAGGATCCCGTCGTCAAAGAACTGGCCGATGTCGCCGCGACAGGGGTCCCCACACGGACGGAATTGAGGGAAAGTTTCCGGCCAGCGGCGGACGCGATGCTGGACGCGCTGCATCGGCCCGATCCCGATCAGGGCATTTTCGATCGCCTCGTCTCCAGCGCTATGTCGGGCATTCGCGTGCGACCGGTCGGCAGCGTCGAAGGCGACACGCCGGAAGCGGTGATCGCCCGCATCGAAGACAAGCTCGACAACGGCGATCTCAAGGGCGCATCGCTCGAATGGGACAGCCTTCCCGAAGCCGCGAAATCCGCTGGCCAGGGGTTCAAGGAGAAGCTCGACCGGCGGCTTGGCGTCGAAACGGTGATCGATGCCGCCGTCGCCGGCACCATGACGCGCACGGGCAAGCAAGGTTAGCGGGAGAAAGAAGACCATATGATCCGGATACTGTTCTTCGTACTCCTCGTCCTTTGCCTGGCTCTCGGCTTTGCCTGGCTCGCGGATCGTCCGGGGGAATTGTCGCTGATCTGGCAGGGCCAGCTCATCGAGATGAGCCTGATGCGCGCCGCCTCGATCCTGATCTCGCTCTTCGCTGCCGTTCTGATCGTCGTCTGGCTGCTTCGCACGATCTGGCTGTCGCCGCACACCGTCACGCGTTACTTTCGCGCCCGCAAGCGCGACCGGGGCTATCAGGCATTGTCGACCGGCCTGATCGCGGCCGGCGCCGGCGACGCCAATCTCGCCCGCAAGATGGCCGCACGCACGCGGAACCTCATCAGCTCGGATCAGGAGCCGCTCATCCATCTGCTCGAAGCGCAGACCGCGCTGATCGAAGGCAAATACGACGACGCACGCAAGAAATTCGAGGCGATGGCGGACGACCCGGAGACGCGCGAACTCGGCCTGCGCGGGCTCTATCTGGAAGCCAAGCGCCTCGGCGCCAACGAGGCCGCGCGCCAATACGCCGAGCGTGCCTCCGAGAAGGCGCCGCACTTGCCGTGGGCGACCCTGGCAACGCTCGACCATCGCAGCCAAGCGCGCCAGTGGGATGAGGCGATCCGTCTGCTCGACCAGAGCCGCGCCGCCCATGTGCTCGAAAGGAAAGAAGCGGACCGGAAAAAGGCCGTTCTTCTGACGGCGCGGGCAATGGAAAGATTGGATGCAGACCCGAAATCCGCGCGGGACGACGCGCAGGCGGCGCTGAAGCTCGACGACCGCCTCGTGCCGGCGGCCCTCGTTGCCGCCAAGGCGCTCTTTCGCGAGGACAATCTGCGCAAGGGTGCCTCGATCCTCGAGAGGATGTGGAAAGCGGATCCGCATCCGGACATTGCGCGCCTCTATGTGCGGGCGCGCGGCGGCGATTCCACCCTCGACCGTCTGAAGCGGGCGAAGAAGCTCGAATCGCTCCGCAGCAACAATGCCGTCGCACTGGCGACCGTCGCCGAGGCGGCGCTCGATGCGCGCGAGCTCGCTCTTGCCCGGTCGAAGGCAGAGGCCGCCGCCCGGCTCGAGCCGAGGGAGAGCATTTTTCTGCTGCTCGCGGATATCGAGGAGGCCGACACCGGCGACGAGGGCCGTATCCGGCACTGGATGGCGCAGGCACTGAAGAGCCCGCGTGATCCGGCCTGGACCGCCGACGGCGTCACCTCGCCCGTCTGGCTGCCGGTCTCGCCGGTCAGCGGCAAACTCGACGCTTTCGAGTGGAAGGCTCCGCCGTCGCAGATCGCGGCGGCAACGGAGGACGGGCATCTGAACCCCGACCAGGCAATTCGCAGCCTCCCGCCAGTCGCGACGGTGCTCCGCCCCGCCGAGGAACCGGCTTCTGAACGGACGGTCGAGGCTGCCTCGCCAGCGGAGCGCGAGCAAACTGACAGAGAACGGGCCGAGGGAGAGCGGGACGAGAAAGAACGGGCCGAGCCGGAGAAGGCGATCACCGTTCCCGACCGGAAGGAACCGGCCGCATCGCCCGCCAAGGACAAGGATGCGGAGGAGGCGCCGGATCCCTTTTTCGGCCGCCCCCCGGACGATCCGGGCGTGCGCGAACCGGCGGCGGCGGAACGGACCACCGCCAACTTCCGTCTTTTCTGAACCCCGACATATCCACAGGCTGCAGGCGATAGTGCATGTTTGAACGTTTTCGCGCATTTCTGGAAGGAATGACGGGCTCGGCGCGGATTGAAGTGGGAGATCCCCGCGTGGCGGTGATCGGCCTCTGCTTTCAGGTCATGGAAGCGGACGGCGCGGTCCGCAGCTCCGAGCGCCGCAAGATGCGCAAGCTCATCAAGGAGCATTACAAGCTTGACGATGCCGCTCTCAACGCCCTGGTCGCGGCCGGCGAGAGCGCCGAGAGCGAAGCGATCGATTTCTACCAGTTCACGTCAGATATAAAGCGGCACCTGCCCGAGGAGCAACGCATCGAGCTCGTCGGCATGCTGTGGGAAATCGTTTACGCGGACGGCGCGCGCAGCGAGATGGAAGATCACGTGATCTGGCGGATTGCCGACCTCCTCGGCGTTTCCGGGCGTGACCGGGTCTTGAAACGCCAGGAAGCAGCCGCCAAGATCGACATGGTGGAGGAAAACGAGGCGCAACAGGAAAGCTGACGATGCCGCCAGAGGTCCCAGACACCCAAAGAGACGCCAAGAGACCCATCCTCATCGTGCTTCACCAGGAGCGCTCGAGCGCCGGCCGTGTCGGTCACATTCTCGAGCGGAAGGGCTTTACGCTCGACATCCGCCGCCCCGCGCTCGGCGACGAGCTGCCGCCCACGCTGGAAGCGCATTCGGGGACGATCATCTTCGGCGGACCGATGAGCGCTAATGACGAAGAGGAGTTCGTACGGCGCGAAATCGACTGGCTGTCCGTGCCGCTGCTGGAAAACAAGCCCTATCTCGGAATCTGCCTCGGGGCGCAGATGCTGGCCCGAAATCTCGGCGGCAAGGTCGCAGCCCATCACGAAGGCATCACCGAGATCGGCTGGTATCCCTTGAGAGCCACGCAGGCCGGCAAGGCCCTGATGGACTGGCCGGCGATGGTCTATCACTTCCACCGCGAAGGCTTCGACCTGCCGAAGGGCGCCGAATTGCTGGCAACCGGCGATACCTACCCCAACCAGGCCTTCCGCTACGGCGAAAATGCCTGGGGCATCCAGTTCCACGGCGAGCTGACGCGGGCGATGATGCATCGCTGGGTGGTGCACGGCGCCCATCGCTTCGAGCTCCCCGGTGCCCAGCTGGGCAAAGCGCATCTGGAGGGCCGCATGCTGCACGACCATCCCTTGCGGACATGGATGGAGAATTTTCTGGAGCTGATTTTTATGGAGGGCGGGGCTGTGAGAGGGCGCGATCGCGGCGTGCAGCAGCAATTGCCCGCTTCCTGACCCCTCCCAATCACCCCCTCCGCTGCGCCTCCGGCACATCCAGCGTGTCGATCCGGCGCAATTGCGGAAAGCCGAGTGCCCACAGCAGCGACACGAAAAGCGTGCCTGCGCCGCCGAAGACGACCGCGAAGACCGCGCCGAAGCCGGACGCCATCATGCCGGCGCGGAACTCGCCGAGTTCGTTGGAAGCACCGACGAACACCATGTTGACGGCGTTCACGCGGCCGCGCAGCTCATCCGGGGTCCAGAGCGTAATCAGGATCTCGCGCACATAGACCGAGATCATGTCGGAAGCGCCCATGACGACGAGCGCGGCGATCGATATCCAGGGCGTCGCCGAAAGGCCGAAAACGACCGTTGCGAGGCCGAAGAGGGCGACGCCGACGAACATATAGAGACCGGCCCGATTGCGGATCGGGTGGGCGGCCAGCCACACCGCCATGCCGACCGCACCGACACCGGGTGCGGCCCGCAGGAGGCCGAGGCCCCACGGCCCGAGCGTCAGGATGTCCCGCGCGAAGACCGGCATGAGCGCGACGGCGCCGCCGAGCAGCACGGCGAAGAGATCGAGCGAGATCGCCCCCAGCACGATCTTCTCGGCCTTGATGTAGCGGAAACCCGCGGTGATCGTCTGCCAGCTTGCGGCCGACGGCGGCGAGCGCCTCGCGGGCTTCGGCACGGCGAAGACCATCAGGGCGCCGGCAGCGAAGAAGCCGAGGCTGACCGCATAGGGCACGGTCGGGCCGAATCCGTAGAGGAGCCC
The DNA here is from genome assembly GCF_059070375.1 of Sinorhizobium sp. Classification (NCBI taxonomy): domain Bacteria; kingdom Pseudomonadati; phylum Pseudomonadota; class Alphaproteobacteria; order Hyphomicrobiales; family Rhizobiaceae; genus Sinorhizobium; species Sinorhizobium sp. The sequence goes on along the minus strand of NZ_JCACWC010000004.1, from coordinate 219,719 downwards.
ACCAGCCACCGGGCCGACGATCATCGCCGTCTGCCAGGAGGTCGAGTTCCAGGCGATTGCATTGGGCAGGTCTTCCGCGGGCACCAGATTGGGCGCCAGCGATTGGGAAGCGGGCCCCAGAAAAGCCCGCTCTATGCCGAACACGACGAGGATCGCGTAAACCGGCCAGGGTGAAAACAGCCCCGTCACCGTCAAAAGCAGAAGTGCTGCGCCGCAGAGCGTGCTGACCAGCATGCAGATGCCCATGATCGCCCGACGATTGTAGCGATCCGCCACGCTGCCCGTCACGAGAATGAGGACGAGGGAGGGCAGGAACTGGAAAAGGCCGATGAGACCAAGCGAGAAAGGATCCCGCGTCAGATCGTAGATCTGCCAGCCGACGGCCACGGACATGATCTGGACGGCGAAATAGGCGAGCAGGCGGGAGAAGAAATAACGCCGGTAGCCGACATGCCTGAAGGCGGCGAAGCGGTGCGCGGCATGGACGGCCGACATGCTTGAATGCTCCTGCTGCAGGCTCCTGGTATCGTCGCCGATCGAACAGCGGGAGCGTGCGGAAATTGAATCCTGCAGCGATCCTTGCGCATCGGAAGACCGCTGAGCACTGCAGGGAAGGGAAGAAAGGCGCGCTCCGTGCCATTGACATGATCGCGCGAGACGGGCCGGCGTACTTGCTCGTTTAGTTCCTAATGTCTACATGTCTGTCAACAACGAATTGGAGACTGGCATGCTTGCTGTCATCGGCACCTTGAATTTCATCATCAACATTGCGTGGTTCCTGATCATCGCCTCGGCCATCTTCTCCTGGCTCTATGCGTTCAACGTGATCAACGTGAACAATCAGGCGATCAACATGATCGGCCGCTCGCTCTATCAGTTGACCGAACCGCTCTACCGGCCGATCCGGCGCGTGCTGCCCGACATGGGCGGCGTCGACCTTTCGCCGCTCGTCGTGCTGGTGATCCTCTATTTCATCCAGCTCTTCCTGAACACCACCATCGCTCCTGCGCTGCTGCGCTAAGGCCTGTTGCGATTGCCGGCACCCATGGCGATGCGCTCGAATTCCTTCGTGCGCCACTGAACGTTTCCTTTGATCGTAGCCGATCAAAGGACAAAAACATGCAGCAGCTCAAAGTGCTGCAGCGACCTTTGCGCGTCTCATAAGACGCGCGGCGTCGTAGGAAACTTTTCGGAGACTGCAATCTCTCCTCATCCTTATCCCTGTGCTCGTCACAGGGATGAGAGCAGCGCCGCGTCTGCGGCGCGGGAAGCGTTCTTTCAGCCCAAGGACTTGGTCTGGCTGGATTCCTGTGACAAGCACAGGAATGAGGGACCGGGGGATGTGCGGCTACTACAACTTTCGCTTGCCGATGTGCGAGGGAATGGCCAACCTGCCACGCGATAAAGGGCTACGTCTACATCTGCATCGAAGCGAAGCGAAGCGGAACGCTGTACACGGGCGTGCCCCGCCTTCCGCGCCGCCTCACTCTCTTCACGGTATATCAGGCGCGCCGAGGACCGCACCCTCTCCACCCTCATCCCTGTGCTCGTCACAGGGATCCAGCAGCGCCGCGTCTGCGGCGCGGAAGAGCCTTCCAGCCCAAGGACTTGGCCTGGCTGGATTTCTGTGACAAGCACAGGAATGAGGAGATCGAACAGGCGGCGGCGACGGGCCCGGATCTCAACACGCCTCAGAGCAGGGATGAGGAAAAGTGCGTGCGGTTTCGCCCCGTCCCGCGCGTCGACCTATTCGAGAGTTTGCGGCGACCCGACCTAAGATCGTCCTGATCCAAGCGCAAAAAACCTCCGGATCGAGGTCGAGCCGGAGATTTTCAGTTTCGGAAAAACAGCGAAACGATTATTTCTTCGTCTTGGCGCGCTCGACCGCTTCCCGGATCAGCTGCTTGGCCATGCTGGCATCCTTCCAGCCGAAGATCTTCACCCACTTGCCGGGCTCCAGATCCTTGTAGTGCTCGAAGAAATGCTCGATCTGCTTGAGGGTGATTTCCGGCAGGTCGGTGTAATCGTGCACCTTGTCGTAGCGCTTGGTCAGATGGGCGGAGGGAACCGCGATGATCTTTTCGTCCTGGCCGGAATTGTCTTCCATCATCATCACGCCGATCGGGCGGACATTGATGACGCAGCCCGGAACCAGCGGACGGGTATTGCAGATCAGCACGTCGATCGGATCGCCGTCGTCGGAAAGCGTGTGCGGCACGAAGCCGTAATTGCCCGGATAGGTCATCGGCGTGTAGAGGAAGCGATCGACCACCAGCGTGCCGGCCTCCTTGTCCATTTCGTATTTGATCGGATGCCCGCCGACCGGGACTTCCACGATTACATTGACATCTTCCGGTGGATTCTTTCCGATGGAAATCGCGTCGATCCGCATGAGCACCTCCAGGGGTCGTTTGAAAAGTCGTCCCGTCGGATAAAGGGAAACATGCCGCGATGCAACATGACTTTGGTTCCGGGCGGGCGGATTTGCTCTAGGCACGCCACGCGGCTAAAAAGGGGCGGGGCTGATATTTATCTTCGCAGGAGAGACAATGCGCCCGAAACTTCGCTGTTTTCTTTCCGCCGCCCTGATCTCTGCGCCTGCACTTGCCAATGACAGCGTCTACACAGACGTCAGCCGCGACAAGTGCCGGCTCCTGCGCGAGTGGGAAGGTGCCTCGTCGCAGAGCCTTTGTCCCGGGATAGGTGACTATCCCGTCCATTTCATCGAGAGCGATATCCGCCAGAGCTTCTTCTTCGGCCATGTCAGGCAAAGCTATCTGGAGAACGGCTTCGAGAGTTTCGGTCCCTTCAACCATGCCGAAACCACCGTCGAATGGCGCCTCGACGACAGCAGGAAGCCGATCGCCGCCATCCTGCGCTGGATCATCGAGAACCCGGATCCGCAGACGGACAGGAGCACGAAGGCGTTCCAAGGACAGGTTCTGGTGATTTCGAAGGTCGCGCAGAAGGAGGACGGCGACGGCTGCGTCGTCGGCTACGTCGACGCGCTCGCCAATGCCGATGCGAACACGCTGGCGCGCAGGATAGCCGACGAAAGAGCCGCAAGCTTCCGCTGCGGCACGGACCAGGCATCCTATCACGGAAATCGCGGCGACAAGGCGGGCGAACCCATGCACTTCCTGCCGAAATGAGGCTGTCCTAAACGCCCGGACCGATGACAGCGCCTCGCGGCACTCCTCAACTCCAGACGAAGCCGACCTTCTTCAGGTGCTTCTCGCCGAAATCCTCCATCCCTTCGGCAATATCGCGACCGCCTGCCGAATGGAAGAAATTATAGGCGTTCGCGCTGTCTTCCAGGCACCAGACGACCAGCCCTTCGCAGCCGAGCGACTTTAGAAGGCTCTTTGCTTCCCCGAAAAGGACACGTCCGAGGCCGATGCCCTGATATTCCGGCCTGAGATATATCTCGTAGATTTCGCCTTCCTGCGGCAGCGCTCGCGCCCGGCTCAGGCCCAGCGTCGCATAGCCGGCTATCGTGCCGGCGACGTCGACGACGAGAAGGGTCGCCGGTCCGCGCGTGGCCTTGCGCCACCAGGTCTCGCCGCGGCGATTGACCATTCGGACAAGGGGGCGGTGCGGGATGATGCCGCCATAGGCCTGCAACCAGGAAACGCGATGCACGTCGGCGATTGCCGCCGCCTCATGCGGCTCCCCAGGCCGAACCTCGATCGAAACAGTCTTCATGACTTGCGACTCTAAACACACGACGCGGCGGACAGGAATCCCGCCGGACTGTCGCGCGGCGTTAACCCACAGGCAACTTTAACGGCACCTGCCCCAAGGTTAACGCCTTTTTAACTTTATCCGCAAGCCGCCCGCGAAAGGCACACACAGCAAAAACCCCGGATCGCTCCGGGGTTCGCAAGATCGACGAAATCAGAAGGATCGGACTCGCCCTCTCCTCGGGTTCAGCCGCGAGCCGCCTTCTGCCCGTCACAACGGGAAAAGGTGGCCGGCAGGCCGGATGAGGGACGTTCCGGTTCCTCGTCCAGCCCTTAAGCCGCGCCGGCCGTCCGCGACTTCTCGAAGCGCTTGCGCTCGTTCGGATCGAGATACATCTTGCGGAGCCGGATCGACTTCGGCGTGACCTCGACCAGTTCGTCGTCCTGGATCCATGACAGCGCCCGGTCGAGCGTCATGCGGATCGGCGGCGTCAGCTTTACCGCCTCGTCCTTGCCGGACGCGCGCATGTTGGTGAGCTTCTTGCCCTTGAGGACGTTGACTTCCAGATCGTTGTCGCGCGTGTGGATGCCGATGATCATGCCGGCATAGACCTTTTCACCTGCGTCGATGATCATCGGGCCGCGATCTTCGAGATTGAACATTGCATAGGCCACGGATTCGCCGGAGTCGTTCGAGAGCAGAACACCGTTCACCCGGCCGCCGATCTCACCCTTGTAGGGCTGATAGTCGTGGAACAGACGGTTCATGATGGCCGTGCCGCGCGTATCGGTCAGAAGCTCGGACTGATAGCCGATGAGACCGCGGGTCGGCGCGAAGAACACCAGCCGCACGCGGTTGCCGCCGGACGGGCGAAGCTCGGCCATTTCGGCCTTGCGTTCGGACATTTTCTGGACGACGACGCCCGAATGCTCCTCGTCGACGTCGATGACGACCTCTTCGATCGGCTCCAGAAGCTGCCCGTTCTCATCCTTGTGCATGACCACCCGCGGACGCGAGACGGCGAGCTCGAAGCCCTCGCGGCGCATCGTTTCGATCAGGACCGCGAGCTGCAGTTCGCCTCGGCCCGACACGTAGAACGAATCCTTCTCGGACGATTCCTCGATCTTCAACGCGACGTTGCCCTCGGCCTCCTTGAACAGGCGGTCGCGGATGACGCGCGAAGTGACCTTGTCGCCTTCTGTGCCCGCGAGCGGAGAATCGTTGACGAGGAAGGACATGGTGACGGTCGGCGGATCGATCGGCTGCGCCTTCAGCGGCTCGTTGACGGCCGGATCACAGAAGGTGTCGGCGACGGTACCCTTGGAGAGGCCGGCGATCGCCACGATGTCGCCCGCATGGGCTTCCTCGATCGGCTGGCGCTCGATGCCGCGGAATGCAAGAATTTTGGAGATGCGTCCGGATTCGAGCACCTTGCCGTCCTGCCCGAGGACCTTGACCGCCTGGTTCGGCTTGATCGAACCGGAATGAATGCGGCCAGTGATGATGCGGCCGAGGAAGGGATTGGCTTCCAGAATGGTGCCGATCATCCGGAACGGACCTTCGCCGACGCTCGGCTCCGGAACGTGATCGAGAACGAGATCGAGGAGCGGTGCCAGGCCCTGATCCTGCGGACCTTCCGGCGCAACGTTCATCCAGCCGTTACGGCCGGAACCGTAGAGAATCGGGAAGTCGAGCTGCTCATCGGTCGCGTCCAGCGCCGCGAAGAGATCGAATACCTCGTTGATGACTTCCTCGTGACGGGCATCGGGACGATCGATCTTGTTGATCGCCACGATCGGCCGAAGACCGACCTTGAGGGCCTTGCCCACGACGAATTTCGTCTGCGGCATCGGGCCTTCGGCGGCGTCGACCAGAACGATGGCGCCGTCCACCATCGACAGAATGCGCTCAACTTCACCGCCGAAGTCGGCGTGGCCGGGGGTATCGACGATATTGATGCGCGTACCCTTCCACTCGACCGAAGTCGCCTTGGCGAGGATGGTGATGCCGCGTTCCTTTTCCAGTTCGTTGGAATCCATCATGCGCTCGGCGACGCGCTGGTTTTCGCGGAAGGAGCCCGACTGCTTCAGGAGTTCGTCGACGAGCGTGGTTTTCCCATGGTCGACGTGCGCGATGATCGCGATGTTGCGAATGCTCATTTTTTGTCTCGGAAAGTTCGTGGGCACGCGCGACGAGGCAGGTACCGCTTTTCAGTTGCCGCGCTCATACAGGTTTTTTCCCGGGAGCGAAAGGGGGCCGGCGCGCAGGGCTGACCTGCGTGAAGCGCCGCCGGCTCAAACGGACACCGCCGGATCGAGGATTACCCGCCAGAGTTCCCGATCCTGCCGGTCCATCAGCCGCACCGTCATCTGCCGCGTCTGGCCGCTGATATCGACGATGCCGAAGAATTGCAGGCCCGCCGACGGCGGCAGGTTGCTGTCGATTCCTCCGCCCGACGCCTTGATGAAGCGAACCTCGGGTCCGAAGGTCATGTCGAGCTCCTTCGGTCCGTAGGTGCCGGAATGAAGCGGCCCGGAGACGAACTCCCAGAACGGCGAGAAGTCTTTGAAGGCGGCCCGCGAGGGATCGTAGTGATGCGCCGCCGTGTAATGCACGTCCGCCGTCAGCCAGACGATGTTCTCGATCGCGTTGTCGCGGACGAAGCGCAGGAGATCCGCAAATTCCGTCTCGCGCCCCTTCGGCGCGCCATTGTCGCCATCGGCGATGGCATCCGATCCGCGCCTTGCCGAATAGTCGTCCCAGACGATAAGACCGATCGGCATGTCGCAGGCGATCACCTTCCAGGTGGCGCTGGACGCCGCAAGCTCGCGCTTCAGCCAGTCCGCCTGCCGCCAGCCGAAGAGGTCGCCGCCTCCCCCCTCGCCCTGATTGGGGCCGCGATAGGAGCGCAGATCGACGAAGAAGACGTCGAGCAGCGGACCATAGGCGATCTTGCGGAAGATGCGGCCGGGCTCCGTCGGAAGCGTGCGGATCGCCGTCATCTCGTGGAAGGCGCGGGCCGCGCGGGCGGCATAGACGGCGACATCCTTCTCCGGATAGCGCGGATCGTCGCTGAGATCGGTCGAGGCCGACCAGTTGTTCAGGACCTCGTGGTCGTCCCACTGATAGAAGGTGGGACATTCGGCATGGAGCCTCCGCACATGCTCGTCGAGCAGGTTGTACTTCCACTGGCCGCGATATTCCTCGAGCGTGCGCGCGACGTCGCGCTTCTCGGGCGTGACGATCCGGTTCTTCCACGTGCCGCCGTCGCGCAGCCTGATCTCGTCGGGGATGGGGTTGTCGGCATAGATCGTGTCGCCGGAATGAATGAAGAAATCCGGCTCGTGCAGCCGCATGGTCGAATAGGTCTTCATGCCGATCTCGTCGATGCCCCAGCCCTGCCCCGCCGTGTCGCCGGACCAGACGAAACGCACGGAGCGGCGCCGCAAGGGAGCCGTCCGGAAGCGCCCGACGACCGGTTCGGAGACGCGATTGGCGTCGTAGAGATCGGTCGCGACGAATCGATAGAAGATGTCCTGGTCCGGCAGCAGCTTGTCGAGCCGGCACTTGACGGCGCAGTCGGTCAGCGGCGTCGCATCGATATCGGCAAGCCTGACGGCATTCGAAAAGCTCTCGGTGGTCGAATATTCGACGGAAACGCGCGCCGGCCGATCGACCCGCGTCCAGATCATCCCCGAGCCCGTATCGACATCGCCGGACTGCACCCCATGGGCGAATTCCGGCCGCCCGTAGCCGCGCGCATAGAACGGCGTGGCGAGACCGGAAGAAGCGACAAGACCGGCGGCGCCGGCGGAGAAGAGGAAAGAACGCCTGGTGAGGGTGTTTCGAAGAGCGGCCAATCCCTGCCTCCGGTTCCGTTTCGCGAATCGTCGGTTCTTGCGAGCGGACCATTGGCCAGCCGGATGTCAGCGGCTTTACAGACGGATGAAACTATTCGGACTGTTTGGCGACAGTTCTGTGAAACGGCCTCGGGCCATCCGCCGCCGCTTGTTCGATTTCCTCATTCCTGTGCTTGTCACAGGAATCCAGCCAGACCAAGTCCTTGGGGCTGAAAGAACGCTTCCCGCGCCGCAGACGCGGCGCCGCTTTCATCTCTGTGACGAGCACAGAGATGACGAGGGAGGAGAGATTGCAGTCCTCCGAAATGAATCTCAGTAATGAAACAGGCCTTAATGCAGGAACCCGTAGTGATGGCGGATGTGCTGATTGAAATAGTTGCCGGCGGAATCCGCATGCAACAGTTCCTCGTAAACCTCTTCCGGAACGTCGAGGTAGTGATAGGGCCTGCGGTTGCCGAGGAACCAGACGCTCAACGTCCGGCGCGGCGCATCGTATCTGACCTCGTGGATGGCGGAGGAGTCGAGGATTGCGGAGGATCGTAGAATTCGCATCGGCGTCTTCCCGATTGCTTGTCGCTATCGCCCCCTATTGTACATCAATCGTACGATCCTTTAAATATTGGAGCGCTTCCAAGGACTTCCATCCGGACTTGGGCCGCAATTCACGAGGTCCTTCCTTGCCCCCGTCAGATATGCCGTCCCGCGACCGACTCGAAACCGTTCTCGCCCGACTTGACGGGCGGCGAAACGATGAACGCGCTTTTGTAAAGCTCTATCGGGAGCGAGCCCGCGCGGAGGCGGACGCTGCCGACGGGAGGCGGCGCGAGGGCACACGCCTCGGGCCCCTCGACGGGCGGATCGTCTCCATCAAGGACCTCTTCGACATCGCCGGCGAGCCGACGCTTGCGGGCTCCATCATCCGCCGCGCGGCGCCTCCGGCAACAGCGGACGCGGTGATCGTCCGGCGTCTCCGCGCGGCCGGCGCCGTCATCATCGGCAAGTCTCACATGACGGAATTCGCCTTTACCGCCGTCGGCCTCAATCCGCATTACCCGGTGCCCGGCAACGCCGTCGACCCGAGCCTCATTCCCGGCGGTTCCTCCTCGGGTGCCGCTGTCTCGGCGGCGGAGGGCACGAGCGAGATCGCCATCGGCTCCGACAGCGGCGGCTCGGTGCGCATTCCGGCCGCCCTGCAGGGCCTGGTCGGCTTCAAGCCCACCGCCGGCCGCGTATCTCTGGAGGGCGCATTTCCCCTGTCCCCCAGCCTCGATTCGATCGGCCCGCTTGCGCGCACGGTCGCCGATTGCGCGGCCGCCGACGCGGTCATGGCCGGCGAGACGCCGAGGCCGCTCGAGCCCGTGCCGCTCGCCGGCCTGAAGCTCGGCATCCCCGAAGGCGCCCTTCTCCAAGGGCTTGCGCCGGAGATTGCGGCGGCTTTCGAAAGGAGCCTGCAGGCACTCTCCCGTGCGGGTGCGAAACTCGCCGCATGCAGGATCGACGATCTGCTTGCCCGCTTCGCCGAGGCAACCGCGATCGGCTCGCTCGCCGGCCTCGAGGCAAGCCGTGTGCACGCGGGCTGGCTCCTGGACGACAATGCGCCGGTCGACATCCGCGTAAAATCCACATTGCGCCGCCGCCTCACGGTCCCCGACGCCGCGATCCAGGACCTGCTGCGGACGCGGCAAGAGCTCATGCGCGTCATGGACGAGCGGCTGGCACCCTTCGATCTCACGCTGCTGCCGACCACACCCATCCCCGCCGTCAGCATCGCCTCGGTCGAAGAGGACAGGAGGGAATACCGCCGCGTGGAGGACCTGCTGCTGCGCAACACTCAGGTTGCCAACCAGTTCGACCTGACCGCAATAACCCTGCCGATGGTGGGCTCGAGCCGGCCGGCAGGGCTGATGCTGATGGGCCGGCACGGCGCGGACGCGATGCTGCTCGGCGCTGCGGCCGCAATGGAGGGTCTGCTCAAGAACGGGTGAACGGCTTCGCGTTTCCGCGCGCAGAATGGCCGTTTGCGTGCAGGCTTTACCGGCGATGCCTCAATGCATCGACCGGCTCGACCATTCCTCATCGAGAATCCGAAACGCGTCTTCGAGCGCAGCGACCAGCACGTCGGTCAGCTCGCCGCCGTCATTGTTCATGAGGTACAGGGCCACGGTCGCATCCTGCGGGTCGCCGTAGCGCTCAACATCGTCAGACATCGAATCGTCCTTCCTTCGCCGCATTCATTACGGCTGTCGGGCGACGTTAGAAAGGCTGACTTGTGCAGAACTGGAGCGGGACCGGCTTTCAAACCGAGGTTCAGCGGACATCGGATATTCGCTCGCCCCCATTCTGCCGGCGCTGGAGCGCTTCCAGGAAAGTGTGTAACGGTTTTCCGTCCGAAACTGCGTTGTATCCGTTAGAGAATTTCAGTGTTTCTATGAAACGGTGAAATGCTCTAGACCGCCCGGGAGAGTCACAAGCGGAGCCGAGATGGCGAAGAAAACCAAAGGCGACGACGCCCCCAACCTGCACCGCCTCAAGGCCGAATTTCCGGAAATCCACGCCGCGCTTGCCACCGGCAAAATCCCGTCGCTGCGCCAGGCGCTGGTCCTCGCCGGCCTGAAGCCGGAGCGCAGCCGTCTGGAGAAGCTCAAGAACTCCTGGGCGAAGGCAAGCGATGCCGAACGTGCAAGCTTTCTCGCCTGGCTCGTCTCCAAAGGCGCGCTGCCCGCGCCCGCCGCCGCCCCGCTGGAAGCCGGCCCGCAGCCCGCCGGAACCCCGATCGCCAGCGGCCGCTACCTGCTTCCCTCAACAATTGCCGGGATCAGAACGATAATGACCCGGCGCGGGCTGAAACCTGCCGACGTCATGGCCGAAATGGGCTTCCCACCCGACGGCCGCCCGCTTGCCCGGGCGCTGACGCGCAACGCCAGTTTGAGGCTGTCGGTGATCGCGGGATTGGAGGCGTGGCTCAGCAGGAATGCGGGGGAGTGATGCTGGGGGATGCATAAGGGCGCTTCGCGCTGTGTGCTCACAGAATAAGACCGGGTTGAGATCCGCCTCTCGGGCTTGAGGATTGACATTCCAGCATGGAAGCGGCGGACCTGTGTGCGTGACCCTTCTCAGGCAATCGCTACATCCCGCTGCCGCGCCGCCGCGCGCAACCTCTCATGCACGCCGCGCGTCGCCGGCGCGATCATATAGCCACTCTCCAGGTCACCGATCATCACCGACTGATCCCGCGGAGCGACAAGCCAATGCAACCCGATAAGGCCGCAGATCAATGCGTCGACCTTGTCCTGGTCGGCCTTGCTCGGCGCCTCGGCGTTTGCCGCTATCAAGCACCATTCGTCCAGGTGCCGCAGCGAGTTCAGCATGCCGAACCGCCTGGTCGCTTCTGCGACTGCCTGCCAGTCGCTGATCTTGAAGCGCTTCCGGTTGGCAGGATTGTACTTCGGGGCTGCAAGCCTCGAACAGAAGGCCCCCTCGATAGCAGCCAGTGCCAGAGCCGGAAAAACTTCGATCAGGAAGAGGCCGCTGGAAGCCGTTCGTGCCATTTCCGGCTCTTCCGTCGCTCCCATGGCCTGCTTGAACCGCCAGATCGGCGCGCCGTCATCGAACATACCCTTCTTCGACCGGCTTGCAGGCTGAACGCCGCCTCCAATCCAGGAGATCAGCGAGCCGGCTACCCTGTCGACGGGACGCGAGCCGGTGAGGTTCGGGACGATCGTCGGCTGATCAAGCGCCACAAGGCACTTCTGGGCATCCTTGCGCTCGCGCTCGATGACATCCAGAGCCTCCGCAAACGAGGCGAGCCGAGGCGCAAGATGCAAATGAGTGCCGTCGCCATCCAGACGAATGACGCAGATCGCTCCGGGAGCTTTCGGGTTATCGGTCCAGGCTGAGTCGAAGCCTACGACGGAATTAAAACTGGTGTGCAAGCTCATCCCGCCTCATAAGATCGAGCGTGCCGGGAATTATGGCAAACGGTAGAAAACTCGGAAAAAACGCAGTAAGACATCTGGCGGAGAGGGGGGGATTCGAACCCCCGATGGGCTTGCACCCATGCCGCATTTCGAGTGCGGTGCATTCAACCACTCTGCCACCTCTCCGCGGGGCCGGTTGGCGCTTGTTCAGCGCGGCCGGTTCATAGCGGCAGTTTCTGCCGCTGGCAAGGGCTTGCGATAAGAATATCTGCGATATGGTGGCTTTCGCCTTGACAAGCAAGGGCCGTTCCCGTAATCCGCGCCATGAGTTGGTGTGGGCTTAGCCCGTGCCGCGCCGGGTAAGTGTTGTGCCCGTTCACTGGCGAAGGTCGAGGATTTCCGAGGCGCTTCGCTCCATGTAGCGACTGACAAAAAGACGGCCTTGTCTTCGGGCAAAGAGCCGGACCGAACATGAAAGGACAAAATATGTTCGCAGTCATCAAGACCGGCGGTAAGCAGTACCGCGTGGCGGCCAATGACGTCATTGCCATCGAAAAGCTGGAAGGCGTTGCTGGCGACAAGATCGAATTCACCGAGATCCTGATGGTCGGCGTCGGCGCCGATGCCACCATCGGTGCTCCGTTTGTCGAAGGTGCCGTCGTCAGCGCCGAAGTCGTGGATCAGGGCCGCGCCAAGAAGGTCATCGCCTTCAAGAAGCGCCGCCGCCAGAACTCCAAGCGCTCGCGCGGACATCGCCAGCATCAGACGATCGTCCGCATCCTGGACATCGCTGCCGCCGGCGGCAAGGCGAAGAAGGCTTCGAAGAAGACCGAAGCCGCCGCTGAAGCTGCAAACTGAGTTCCGGGATCGAAGGTTTAAAGGAGAACACCAATGGCACACAAGAAAGCTGGCGGTTCGTCGCGTAACGGTCGCGATTCCGAGTCCAAGCGCCTTGGCGTGAAGAAGTTCGGCGGCGAAGCCGTCATTCCAGGCAACATCATCGTGCGCCAGCGCGGCACGAAGTGGCATGCCGGCGTCAATGTAGGCCTCGGCAAGGACCATACGATTTTTGCGCTTACGACGGGCAACGTGGACTTCCGCAAGAAGGCCAACGGCCGAGTCTACGTGTCTGTAATGCCGAAAGCCGAAGCAGCGGAATAAGCCGGTAGCGCTCTAAAACAGCCGGCGTCTCATCGACCCGGCTGACGCACCGCAAGGTTCCAAAGCCAGACTTCAAAGGGGAGATGGGGCGATACCCAACTCCCCTTTTCGCATGTCTGGAGGAAGAACCATGCAAACCGAGCTCGTCAGGGAAGACCAATCCCGGTCTCCCGAACAAAGGCTGAGGCCTCAGCGGTCAAGGACCGATTGCCCGATATTGTTATCGCCCAGGCTCGTTTTGCGCGCGCCCCATGAAGACGATATCGACGCCCTTGCCCATCTTGCCAACAATGCCAACATCGCCAACATGGTCTCGCGCATGCCGCACCCCTATACGACGGCGGATGCGGCCGATTTCGTGCGACGCGCAAAAGCCGGCACGATTGGCAAGTGCGTCTACGCGATCACGAAAGCGGACAATGGCGCATTTCTCGGCTGCTGCGGTGTCGAGCCGCACGCCGACGAAAAAACCGTCGAGCTCGGCTATTGGCTGGGCGAGCCCTACTGGAACCAGGGCTATGCGACCGAGGCGGCACAGACCCTGACCGACATGGCCTTCCGCACCCGCGACATCGACCAGATCGATGCGCGCTGCCGGGTCATGAACATCGCGTCGCGCCGGGTCATCCAGAAGTGCGGCTTCCAGTTCCAGGGTTCCGGCATGGTCGGCAGCCTGGCGCTCGGCGGCATGGTCCCGGTCGAATGGTACAGGCTCGACCGCAAGACCTGGGTCTCCTTGAGAAGCTGGGGAGGTGTCCGATGAACGCCCTGGTCACAGAGCGCGCCCGGGCGGTCGCCCGTCCCGGCCCCGGCCCGGCGCCGGTCATCGAAACGGAACGGCTGCGGCTGCGGCCGCACCGGCTTTCCGATGCGGCGGCGATCGCCGACTCGCTCGGGGATTTCCAGGTCGCGCAGATGCTTTCGCGCGTTCCGGCGCCTTACCACCACCAGGATGCGCTCGACTGGCTCAACCGCCAGACGGCCGATGTGCTGCCGGACTGGACGCTCGCCATCACCACCCCGGGCGACGACGTTCATATCGGCTGCATCGGCATCGAGCTCCGGCACGGCCAATGGCATGTCGGCTACTGGCTGAACCGGTTCTACTGGGGCAAGGGTCTGGCGAGCGAGGCGGTCCATGCCGCGGTCGAGCGCTTCTTCCGCCGTATGCCGGAAACGGTGCTGCATTCGGGCGTTTTCGCCGACAACCCGGCCTCGCTAAAGGTGCAGGAAAAGCTGGGCTTCCGGATCACCGGCTGCAGCCAGATCTATGCGCTCGCCCGCAATGCGATGGTCGCGCATATCGAAACCCGGCTGGCGGCCGAGGACCTGCGCCGGCCGGACTGAACGGATAGGAAACCCCGCCGGTACAGCTCCTGGCGGGGTTCTTCATGTCGATAATCTTTGACCTCTGCCGGAAGCGCCTATATCGATGGCGCAAAAGCAGAGCGGGATCGGGAACGTGCGCGGGCTGCCCCGCATTCCGTCCTCGACTCGAAGCGATCACTCAGAAATGGCGAACCGATGAAATTCCTCGACGAAACGAAAGTCTATATCCGGTCAGGGGATGGCGGCGCGGGCGCCGTTTCCTTCCGCCGCGAGAAGTTCATCGAGTTCGGCGGCCCTGATGGCGGCGACGGCGGCCGCGGCGGCGATGTCTGGGTGGAAGCCGTCAATGGCCTCAACACGCTCATCGACTTCCGCTATCAGCAGCATTTCAAGGCCAAGACCGGCACGCACGGCATGGGACGCAACCGTACCGGGGCCAAGGGCGGCGACGTGACGCTGAAGGTGCCGGTCGGCACGCAGATCTTCGAGGAAGACAACGAGACGCTGATCGTCGACATGGTGGCGGAAGGGCAGCGCTACCGGCTCGCCGCCGGCGGCAATGGCGGCTTCGGCAACGCACATTTCAAATCCTCCACCAATCAGGCGCCGAGCTGGGCCAATCCGGGCCTGGAGGGCGAGGAAAAGACGATCTGGCTGCGGCTGAAGCTGATAGCCGATGCCGGCCTCGTCGGCCTGCCGAATGCCGGCAAGTCGACCTTTCTCGCCGCCTGCACCCGGGCTCGGCCGAAGATCGCCAACTATCCCTTCACGACGCTGCATCCCAATCTCGGCGTTGCCACCATCGACGAGAAGGAGTTCATCATCGCCGACATTCCGGGGCTGATCGAAGGGGCGCATGAGGGCGTCGGCATCGGCGACCGCTTCCTCGGCCATGTCGAGCGCACCCGGGTGCTGCTGCATCTCGTCTCCGCGCAGGAAGAGGATGTCGCCAAGGCCTACAAGACCGTGAAGCACGAGCTCGAGGCCTATGGCGGGGGGCTCGAGGAGAAGCCCCAGATCGTGGCTCTGTCGCAGATCGACGTGCTGGACGAGGAGGAATTGAAGGCGAAGGCCAAGGCGCTCGGCAAAGCCTGCGGCACGCCGCCGCTTCTCATCTCCGCCGTGACCAACAAGGGTATGACGGAGGCGCTGAGAGCATTGCGCAGCGTCATCGCCGCTGCAAAGGCGGGCGAAGAGGAAGCTTAGGCATGAACAAGGCCCGCAAAGCGCTCGAGAAATACCGCCGGGTCGTCATCAAGATCGGCTCGGCACTCCTCGTCGACCGCAAGACGGGGCTCAAGAAGAGCTGGCTCGACGCGCTCTGCGCCGATATTGCGGCCCTCAGGGCCAAGGGCGTGGAAGTCCTCGTCGTCTCCTCGGGAGCGATCGCGCTTGGACGAACGGTGCTCGATCTGCCAGCGGGTGCGCTGAAGCTCGAAGAAAGCCAGGCGGCCGCCGCCGTCGGCCAGATCGTGCTGGCGCGTGCCTGGTCTGAGAGACTCTCGACCCATGCGATCGTCGCCGGCCAGATCCTCCTGACCCTCGGCGACACCGAGGAACGACGACGCTACCTCAATGCTCGCGCGACGATCGGCCAGCTTATGAAGCTCGGCTCGGTGCCGATCATCAACGAGAACGACACGGTCGCGACCACCGAAATCCGCTATGGCGACAACGACCGGCTCGCAGCCAGGGTCGCGACCATGGTCGGCGCCGACCTTCTGGTCCTGCTTTCGGATATCGACGGGCTCTATACCGCGCCGCCGCATCTCGATCCGAACGCCCGTTTCCTGGAAACGATCGCCGAAATCACGCCCGAGATCGAGGCAATGGCGGGCGGCGCTGCCTCCGAGCTGTCGCGCGGCGGCATGCGTACCAAGATCGACGCCGGCAAGATCGCCACCACTGCCGGCTGCGCCATGATCATCGCCTCCGGCAAGCCGGATCATCCGCTGGCCGCGATCGAGGCGGGCGCGCGCTCATCCTGGTTCGCGCCGTCAGGCTCTCCGGTGACCGCCCGCAAGACCTGGATCGCCGGACAGCTCCTGCCGGCCGGTTCGCTCTCGATCGATGCCGGAGCGGAAGCGGCGCTGCGTTCCGGCAAGAGCCTGCTGCCGGCCGGTGTCCGGCAGGTGACGGGAAGCTTCAGCCGTGGAGATACGATTGCGATCATCGGCGATTCCGGCCGCGAGATCGCCCGCGGCCTTGCCGGCTACGATGCCGACGAGGCGCGCCAGATCGCCGGCAAGAAGTCGGCCGAAATCGCTGTTATCCTCGGCTATGCCGGCCGCACCGCCATGGTTCACCGCGACGATCTGGTCATGACGGCTCCATCGGGCGCGCGCCCTGCAGAGGAAAGCGACGAGGGAAAGGGCAAGCTCCATGCTTGAGACGGTCGAACAGGACAAGGACGTCAACGCGATGATGCTGGAGATCGGACGCCGCGCCAAAGCGGCCGCCCGACCGCTCGCGACTGCAAGCGCCGAGCGCAAGCATGCGGCACTCGTCGCCATGGCAGACGTCATCGTCGCGCGGACCGCCGAGATCCTCGGCGCCAATGCGCTCGACCTCGAAAACGCGCGCGAAAGCGGCGTCGCCGCCGCCTTCATCGACCGGCTGACGCTGACGAAAAGCCGCATCCGCGACATGGCGGACGGCATCCGCGCGATCGCCGAACTCAGGGACCCCGTCGGCGAGGTGATCTCCGAATGGGACCGTCCGAACGGGCTCCACATCGAACGGGTGCGGACGCCGCTCGGCGTGATCGGCGTGATCTATGAAAGCCGTCCGAACGTGACGGCGGATGCCGGCGCGCTCTGCCTCAAGGCCGGCAATGCGGTGATCCTGCGCGGCGGATCCGACAGCTTTCACTCGTCGCGGGCGATCCATGCCTGCCTGACCGAGGGATTGAAGGCCGCCGGCCTGCCGGAAGATGCGATCCAGATGGTGCCGGTCGCCGATCGCGCTGCCGTCGGCGCCATGCTCACCGGCCTGAACGGCGCGATCGACGTGATCGTGCCGCGCGGCGGAAAGAGCCTGGTCGCCCGTGTTCAGAAAGAGGCGCGGGTGCCGGTCTTCGCCCATCTCGAGGGTCTCTGCCACATCTATGTCGATGCGTCGGCCGATCGCGATATGGCGAAGAAGATCGTCGTCAATGCGAAGATGCGCCGTACCGGCATCTGCGGCGCCGCCGAGACGCTGCTGATAGACCGCAACGCAGCCGAGAAATTCGCAGAGCCGCTCCTTGAGGCGCTCGTCGATGCCGGCTGCGAGGTGCGCGTCTGCGACGACCTCGCAAGGCTCATGCCCGGCCTGAAAGCTGCGACCGACGAGGATTGGGCCACCGAATATCTCGATGCGATCATCTCGGTAAGACTGGTCGACGGCATTTCCGGCGCGATCGAGCACATCAACACCTGGTCGTCGGCCCATACGGAAGCCGTGATCGCCGAGGATCCCGCCGTGGTCGAGCGGTTCTTCTCCGAGATCGATTCGGCGATCCTCCTGCACAATGCCTCGACGCAATTCGCCGACGGCGGCGAGTTCGGCATGGGCGGCGAGATCGGCATCGCCACCGGCAAGATGCACGCCCGCGGGCCTGTCGGCGTCGAGCAGCTCACCTCGTTCAAGTATCGCGTGCGCGGCACCGGACAGGTGCGGCCCTGACGACACCGAGCGAAGTGAATGCGCGCTATCTCAGCATGCCGCATGTCGAGTCCGGCATGGCCGTCGGCCTGTTCGGCGGATCCTTCAATCCGCCGCATGACGGGCATGCGCTCGTCGCCGAGACCGCTTTGCGCCGGCTCGGGCTCGATCAGCTCTGGTGGATGGTGACGCCCGGCAATCCGCTCAAGGACCGCAACCATCTCGCACCTCTTGGCGAACGCATCGCGATGAGCGAGAAGATCGCCCGGAATCCGCGCATCAAGGTGACCGCTTTCGAGCAGGCGCTCGGCCAGAGCTACACGGCCCGCACGCTGGAAGCGATCCGCGCGCGCAACCGCGACGTCCGTTTCGTCTGGGTCATGGGCGCGGATAATCTCAAGAACTTTCACCGCTGGCAGGACTGGCGCAAGATCGTCGGCACTTTCCCTATCGCTGTTATCGACCGGCCGGGATCGACTCTTGCTTATCTCTCCTCGCCGATGGCGAGGGCTTTCAGCAAGGCCCGGGTCGACGAGGAGGATGCGGGAACCCTCGCTTTCCGCCGCGCGCCTGCCTGGACCTTCATTCACGGCCCGCGTTCGGGCTTGAGTTCGACGGCGCTTCGTTCGGCCAAATTCGGGTGATTTCCCGTAATTCGGATCTCGTGTCTTGAAACCGTATGGGTTTGATGCCTACATTTAAGTACGGTTCGAACAATTATTTCGAATCGAACGTGCCTGTTCTGTTCATTTGGAAAGGAAAAACCCTGACAACAGCACACGCCAAGGGATATGTGGCATCCGCATTCCCGCGCAGCACGGAATCGAGCGACGAAGCCGCTGTCCGTGCGCTTCAACTGGTCCTCGAAAGCCTAGAGGACTCGAAGGCAGAAAATATCGTTACCATCGACATTGCCGGAAAATCGGCGCTGGGAGACTTCATGGTCGTCGTCTCCGGGCGATCGAACAGGCATGTGATGGCCATTGCCGACCACTTGATCACGGACCTGAAGGACGACGGCCTCGGCAGGGCTCGCGTCGAAGGTCTCGAGGGTGGCGACTGGGTACTGATCGACACCGGCGATGTGATCGTTCACATCTTCCGGCCGGAAATCCGGGCGTTCTACAACATCGAAAAGATGTGGGCGGCTCCCGAGATCGAAGACGGTACCCTGCACTGAGACACGTCGCCCGATCCTGACCATCGACTCAGGACGGAGCGGCGGCCGGTGCCGAACGTGACATGCGATTGCCATCGCCGACAAGGCGGATGGCGGCAAGAATTTTGCCGGTCGATAACAACCGATCGGCGCCGGCGGGGACGGATCGGGTCATGCGTATCGGACTTTTCGCAGTCGGCCGCCTCAAGGCGGGGCCGGAAAAGGACCTTGCGGGCCGCTATCTCGACCGGTTCGCCAAGGCGGGTCCAGCCGTCGGCCTCGAATTGGCCCGCGTCGTGGAGACAGTCGAAAGCCGCGCCGGCAATGCGGAGACGCGCAAGCGCGAGGAAGCCGGACAGCTGGAAAAAGCGCTCGCCGACGGCAGCCTGCTCGTGCTGCTCGACGAGCGCGGCAAGGCGCTCGACTCGGAAGCTTTCGCACACCTGCTCGCTACCTTCAGAGACAGCGGCAAGCGCGATCTGATGATAGCGATCGGCGGTGCCGACGGACTCGATCCCGCGCTCCACGCCCGCGCCGACGCCGTGCTCAACCTCGGCAGGATGACCTGGCCGCACCAGCTCGTGCGCATCCTCATCGCCGAGCAGCTTTATCGCTCCGTGACGATCCTTTCGGGGCATCCTTATCATCGGGCCTGATCCGGCTGCCGCACCCCGTTGCCGCGCTTTCTTTCCGTAGAACCGGCCCGGTCCGCCTCCCGATACGATAACGCGAATATGTATTGGTTTGCCCAGCCAAATCAGATTAGGGTCTCCTAACTTTTGGACTTATGAGACGGGATGAGACCTCCAACGAATAGAGCCTGCTTGAAGCGGGGCGCCCGGCGGTTCGGCTGCGGTACTGCGGTCATGGCGCTTTTCCTGTCGGTGATCGGTCCGACTGCGGCTCAGGACGCGCCCGCCGCCGCGCCGGCCGATGCGGGTGCCTCCAAGTCGACGTCGCCGGATCCGGCTGCCGATCTGGCGGTCCGGCGCGACAGTACCGCGAGCGAGCTCGAGGCACTGTCGAAGACGATCACGCTCTCGCGGGATCGCTCCGAGGCACTGGAAAAGACGATCGCCGAGATCGACAAGAGCAACGAGACCCTGCGTGACGCCCTCGTGGATTCGGCAGCCAAGCGGCAGGAGCTCGAACGCCGGATCGCCGACGGCGAAAGGAAGCTCGGCGACCTGCGCGTCAAGGAGGATGTGGTGCGGCGTTCGCTGCGCGCCCGTCGCGGCCTTTTGGCCGAGGTGCTCGCCGCTCTCCAGCGCATGGGCCGCAATCCGCCGCCGGCAATCCTCGTGACCCCGGAGGATGCGCTCGGCTCCGTACGCAGCGCCATTCTGCTCGGCGCCGTCGTTCCTGAGATACGCGAGCAGACCGACAGCCTCGTCGCCGACCTGAAGGCGCTCGCCGATATCCGCAGCGGCATCGCCAGGGAACGCGAGGAACTGACCGCGGCAATGACCGCCGGGCTCGAGGAAGAGCGGCGCATGTCGATGCTCGTCGCCGAAAAGGAGAAGCTGAGACAACGCAATGCGGCCGATCTGGCGGTCGAACAGCGTAAGGCCGAGGAACTCGCCCTGCAGGCGGGGAACCTCGAGGGCCTGATCTCATCGCTCGAAAACGAGATCTCCTCCGTGCGCGAAGCCGCCGCCGCCGCCCGCGCCGAGGAGGAGGAACGCCGCCGCATGAGCGAGGCCGAGCGCGAGGCTGCGCGGGAGCTCGCCCGGAGTGCCGTGCCTGACAAAAACCGCATTGCGCCGGCATATGTCTTTTCCGAGCTGCGGGAGCGGCTGGCTTATCCCGTTGCGGGTTCGCTTGTGCGCCGTTTTGGCGACGCGGACGGAACGGGGCATTCGCTGCAGGGGATCATGCTCGAGACCAATGCAGGCGCGCTGGTGACTACGCCGGCGGACGGGTGGATCGTCTATGCCGGGAGTTTCCGCAGCTACGGGCAGATGATCATTCTCAATGCCGGTGACGGGTATCATATCGTGCTCGCCGGCATGGAAAACGTCAGTGTCCGGCCGGGGCAATTCGTCGTGGCCGGGGAGCCGGTGGCGGCGATGGGTGCAAAAAGAGTGGCGAGTGCGGCGGCCTTGGCGCTGGAAACCGACAGGCCGACGCTTTACATTGAATTCAGAAAAGACGGGAAGCCGGTTGATTCCCGACCGTGGTGGACCGCAGCAGAGGTTGGAAGGGCGCGAAATGATACGTAGAGCTTCACTTGTCCTGGTCGGGGCGCTGATGGGCGCGACGGCGATGGGCGTCGTCTACTCGGCAACCATGCCGGCCGTGGCCGCAAATTCGTCGACATACCGCGAACTGGCGATCTTCGGCGACGTGTTCGAGCGCGTGCGCGCGCAATACGTGACGCCGCCGCAGGATGACAAGTTGATCGAGAACGCCATCAACGGCATGCTCTCGTCTCTAGACCCGCATTCGAGCTACATGAACTCGACCGACGCCGAAGATATGCGTACCCAGACGCGCGGCGAGTTCGGCGGCCTCGGCATCGAGGTCACCATGGAAGAAGATCTCGTCAAGGTGACGAGTCCGATCGACGACACGCCCGCCGCGCGCGCCGGTGTGCTCGCAGGCGATTTCATCTCGAAGATCGACGGTCAGGACGTCCGCGGCCTCAAGCTGGAGGAAGCGGTCGACAAGATGCGCGGCGCCGTCGGCACGCCGATCAAGCTGACGATCCTGCGCAAGGGAGCCGAAAAGCCGATCGAACTGACGATCGTACGCGACGTGATCGCGGTCCGCGCGGTGAAGGTCCGTGTCGAAGGGGATGTCGGCTATCTCAGGGTCATCTCGTTTACGGAAAAGACCTTCGAGGACCTGAAGAAGGGCATCGAGAAGATCCAGGCGGAAGTTCCCGCGGACAAGCTCAAGGGCTATGTCCTCGACCTGCGCCTCAATCCGGGCGGCCTGCTCGACCAGGCGATCAATGTCTCGGACGCGTTCCTCGAGCGTGGCGAGGTCGTTTCGACCCGCGGCCGCAATCCGGATGAAACCCGCCGCTTCAATGCGACCCCGGGCGACCTGGCCGGCGGCAAGCCTGTCGTCGTGCTCGTCAACGGCGGCTCGGCATCCGCGTCGGAAATCGTGGCCGGTGCTCTCCAGGACCTGAAGCGCGCCACCGTTCTCGGCACGCGCTCCTTCGGCAAGGGCTCGGTACAGACGATCATCCCGCTCGGCGACGCCGGAGCGCTGCGTCTGACGACGGCGCTCTACTACACGCCGTCCGGCAAGTCGATCCAGGGCACCGGCATCACGCCCGACATCAAGGTGGAGCAGCCGCTGCCGCCCGAGCTTCTGGGCAAGGTGGAAGCGCAGGGCGAATCCGATCTGCGCGGTCACATTCCGGGCCAGGAAGAGACCGAAGAGGGCTCCGGCTCGGTCGCCTACGTGCCGCCGGAAACCAAGGACGACATTCAGCTGAACTATGCGTTCGACCTGTTGCGTGGCAAGAAGACGGATCCGGCCTTCCCCGCCAACCCGGAACAGGCGCAGCTGAAGGAATAAGCCCTCACCTGCAGAGTTTCAGGTGAGAGGAATCAAGGAGGCGCCGGGCTGTTCAACCCGGCGCCTTTATATTATCCATCGGCATGCAGTCGCATGTGCGATGATTCTGGCCTCCTTCAAGTCCATCGTCATGGCCAGCGGCGATTCGCGCCAGGATCGAAGCTCGACCGAGGCCCCGTTTGGCAACTGACCTCAACGCCCCGCTGGGCCAGAACCGCAAGGAGAGACCGGCACGCAAGCGCGATCTCCGTCGCGTCCTGCGTTACTGCGGCCTCAGCCTCGGAGCCCTTGCGGTCATCGGGCTTTCCGCATGGAGCGCCCTTTCTCCCGGCCACCAGACCCGTTCGCCTGCAATGCCCGCAGCAACCGCGACCCTCGCTACCGAACCGGCGCCACCCTCGGAGGGCAAAAAAGCCAGGCCCGAGGCGCTCCACCGGAGCGGCGCTCTCTCCGGCGCGCATGTCGAGGCCGTTCTAACCGATGATGGCGCGACGGTCAGGAAATACACGCCCCGTGCGCGCGAAACCGGCGGCCCCGCGCTGATCGGTGTCGAGCCCACGCGAGGGCAGGACCCTCGCATGGCAGCCCTTCCAAATGAAAGCCTGCTGGAAGACCGCCCCGAAGGCCGCCTGCCGGTCATCGGCCCGGACGGGCTGAGGCCGATGGAGCAATATGCGCGCCCGTGGTCCGGCGCCCGCGGAACGCGGATCGCCATCGTCGTCGGCGGCCTCGGCCTCAGTCAGACGGGGACGCAGCGCGCCCTCCGCGCACTGCCGCCGGAAGTGACGCTTGCCTTCGCCGCGGCCGGAAACAGCCTGCAGCGCTGGATGCAGGAGGCGAGGCGTAACGGCCACGAGATCCTGCTGCAGGTGCCGATGGAACCGTTCGATTATCCGAACAACGATCCCGGCCCACACGCGCTGCGCGTTTCCTCCGATGCCGGGAAGAACCTTGCGGAACTGCATCGAAGCATGGGACAGATCACCAATTACACCGGCGTGATGAACTATCTCGGAGGCCGGTTTCTCTCCGATTCGGATGCGCTCGAGCCCGTGATGCGCGATCTCGGCAAGCGGGGCCTCCTGTTCCTGGACGACGGGACGTCGGCGCAATCGCTCTCGGGCACGCTCGCCGGCGCCTTCGACGTGCCGCACGGTTTCGCCGATCTCGTGCTCGATGGCGAACTCAGCCGCAATGCCATCCTGCGCAGACTCGACGAGCTGGAGCGCATCGCGCGGAGGAACGGTACCGCGATCGGGGTCGCTTCCGCCTTCGACGAAAGCGTGGCGGCCATTGCCGAATGGATCGAGGAAGCCGGCGGGCGGGGCATCGAGGTGGTCGGCGTGGCCGCACTCGTCAAAGATCCGAAACAAAACTGATTTAAGCGCAGTGGACCATCGAGTCATACGGCTCGCGGCAACATGCAAAGGAAGGACGATATGGGGAAGGATAAGGGGCGCGTCATGACGGCTGAGGATCTGCCCTATCGGCCATGTGTCGGCGTCATGGTTCTCAACCGGCAGGGACTTGTCTGGGCCGGGCACCGGCTCGCCGTCGGCAATTCCGAATACGACGGTTCGCCGCAGCTCTGGCAGATGCCGCAAGGGGGCATCGACGAGGGCGAGGACCCGCTCGCGGCCGCCTATCGCGAACTCTACGAGGAGACCGGCATCCGCTCGGTCTCGCTCCTGGCGGAGGCGCCGGATTGGATCAATTACGACCTCCCGTCGCATCTGATCGGGATCGGTCTCAAGGGCAAGTACCGCGGCCAGAGGCAACGCTGGTACGCCTTCCGCTTCGAGGGCGAGGAGAGCGAGATCGCCATTAACCCGCCGCCCGGCGGCCACGAGCCGGAATTCGACGCCTGGGAATGGAAGCCCATGCACGAACTTCCGGGTTTGATCGTGCCCTTCAAGCGCAAGGCCTATGAAGAGGTCGTCGCGGCATTTTCGCATCTGGTGCGATGAGCGAAAGGCTACCGGAATAAGCCCCTCATCCGGCTGCCGCCACCTTCTCCCCGCTTGCGGGGAGAAGGGACACGCGGCTCCGCCTTGCCCTGAATTCGACGGCGGAAGACGCCTGGCGTTTGCCGCCTGTCCCCTTCGCCCCGCTTGCGGGGAGAAGGTGGCCGGCAGGCCGGATGAGGGGCTTGAGGGGGCTGGATTTACTCGGCTTCGTCGGCGGAAGCGGCGTTGAGCTGGCCGTATTTTTCCTCACCGATCTTGCGGAGCAGATCGAGCTGCGTTTCGAGGAAGTCTATGTGACCCTCCTCGTCGGCGAGCAGTTCCTCGAAGAGCTTCATCGAGACGTAATCGCCGGCCGCGTGACAGATGTCGCGGGAGTTCTTGTAGGCCGTGCGCGCGTCGTACTCGCCGGCAAGGTCGGCTTCCAGCACTTCCTTGACGTTCTGGCCGATGCGCAGCGGCGCGACCGTCTGCAGATTCGGATGGCCTTCGAGAAAGATGATGCGGGAGACGAGCTTGTCGGCGTGGTGCATTTCCTCGATCGATTCGGCGCGCTCCTTCTTGGCGAGCAGCGTGTATCCCCAATCTTCGAGAAGGCGGTAATGCAGCCAGTACTGGTTTACGGCACCGAGTTCGAGATAGAGCGCTTCGTTAAGCTGCTCGATGACCTTTGCGTCGCCTTTCAAGATCCGCCCTCCGGTTTTCTTCATGGAATTGTCTGAGGCGGTTCATGAAATCAAATATATCGGCGTCCGTCGAGTCGCGGCGGGCGTGATATTGCTCGGTGGTGCGGATGATGATGTCGACGACGTTGGGAAAACAGCCGCAGCAACGGCCGCGTTTTTCCATCGCATGATAGACTTTCGCCGGCACGATCAACTGCCAACAGTCCTCGTCGAGGAGGCCGACGATCGTGTCCTCGATCTCTTTCTCGGTGATGAAGTTGCAACTGCAAACCAGCATTTCGTCGTGTCCATCATACGCAACGCTCTGATTTTGCGATAAAGCAAAAGAGGACATTTGCCGTCAACTAAAAACTCTTCTCCATATGGTTGAAGGATGCATTAGAGCGATTCTAAACTTGACGGAAATCGTCGCATTTTCATTACATTAGGCGATTCTAAGGAGAGGATTTTTCCTCCATGACTTGTAATTCGGGCAACGGAGCCTGCGACATTTTTACACAGGTCGCCTTGGAGGCCTCAATCGCAAGGCGACGACTTCGCTGCGAGTAATGACGGGGCTCAATGAAAATTGCGCCCCTTCGGCATGACCTCCGCTACCTGGGCGGCCGCCTCGCCCTCCGGTGCTGCGCGAGCGGGCAGGCCCAGGCGCAATTGCCGGAGTTTTTTCTTTTCGCGGGCGTCCGCGCTCGGCCGCAAGACCTCGTCCGCGCGGTCGTTGACGCCGAAACGCCGCGCCTCCCGGCGCAGCAGGCCAAGCATCGGCGTTATATCCTCCAGATGATCGGCGACCACGTGAATGACGCCGCTCTGGTTCTGCAAGCGGCCGCGGACTTTCACAAGCCGCGATCCCATGACCTGCCGCCGGTATTTCTGGAACGTCTTTTCCCAGACGATGATATTGGCGATGCCTGTTTCGTCCTCGATCGTCATGAAGATGACGCCATTGGCAGAGCCCGGCCGCTGCCTGACCAGTACAAGGCCCGCCACAGTCACCCATCTCCCCGTCGCGGTTGCCGCCAGATCCCGGCTGCGCAGGATACCCATTCGCGAAAAATCCTCCCGCATGAAGGACACGGGGTGCGCCTTCAGGGAGAGCGTCAGGGTGCGATAGTCATGAATGACCTGTTCGCCTGCCGGCATTTCGGGAAGAGCGACCTTGGGCTCGATCTGCAGATCGTCGGAACCCGCCCCTTCGAAAAGCGGCAACCGCTCCACCGCCGACTGCTCGTCGAGCGCCTTTACCGCCCAAAGGGCCGCTCGCCGGTCGAGACCTACCGACCGGAAGGCATCGGCATCCGCAAGGCGCTCCAGAACGGCGCGGGAAAGCCCGGACCGAAGCCACAGGTCATGAACGGAGCGGTATCCCTCCCCCCGGCGCGCGACGAGCGCTTCCATATCCGTCTGCTTCAGGCCCTTGACCAATCGGAAGCCCAGCCGCACGGCCTTCCGGGTTTTGATCACCTCCCGCATGCTGGCGTGGCGCGGGTGGACAGCATTCTTGTCGAAGGAACCCTCGCCTTCGAGCAGGGCGTCCCAATCCGAATGGTTGATGTCGACCGGCAGCATTCTGACCCCGTGTTCGCGGGCATCGCGCACCAGTTGCGCCGGTGCATAGAAACCCATCGGCTGCGCGTTCAGGAGCGCGGCGCAGAAGATGTCCGGATAATAGGTCTTGAGCCAGGCCGAGGCATAGACGAGAGAGGCGAAGGAGGCAGCATGGCTTTCGGGGAAGCCATATTCGCCGAATCCCTTGATCTGGTTGAAGCAGCGCTCGGCGAATTCCCTCTCGTAGCCATTCGCGACCATGCCCTCCACCATCTTCCGCTCGAAGGTGTGGATCGTTCCGGTCCGCTTGAAGGTGGCCATGGCGCGGCGCAGGCGGTCGGCCTCGCTGGGCGAAAAACCGGCGGCGGTGATGGCGATCTGCATCGCCTGCTCCTGGAACAGCGGCACGCCCAGCGTCCTTTCAAGGACCGCCTTCAATTCCGGGCTGGGATACACGACCGCCTCGCCGCTGCGCTGGGCTTCGCGCCGTTTCAGATAGGGATGCACCATATTGCCCTGGATGGGACCGGGGCGAACGATCGCTACCTCGATCACCAGATCGTACATTTCGCGCGGCTGCAGGCGCGGCAGCATGCTCATCTGCGCCCGGCTTTCGATCTGGAAGACGCCGACCGTATCGGCGCGGCAGATCATGTCGTAAACCGCGTCCCGATGATCCTGGTAGATTTCGGCCAGCGTTATCGGCTTGCCGTAATGCGCCTCGAGCAGCTTGAAGCCCTTGGCAAGGCAGGTCAGCATGCCGAGCGCCAGCACGTCGACCTTCAGTATCTTCAGCTCGTCGAGGTCGTCCTTGTCCCATTCGATCATGTAGCGGTCGGGCATGGCCGTGTTCATGATCGGCACGACCTCGTCGAGCCTGTCGCGGGTCATCACGAAGCCGCCCACATGCTGCGAGAGGTGGCGCGGAAAATTCATGAGCAGACTGGCATAGGCAAGCACGCGCCTGGTGAGAGGGTCCGCCGCGTCGAGCCCCGCCCCTTTCGCCTGCTCCTCGGTGAAAGGCGAGGTGCCCCAGCCCCAGATCGAACTGACGAGAGCCGATTGAACGTCTTCCGAAAGGCCGAAGGCCTTGGCGACCTCGCGCCCGGCGGAGCGCGAGCGATAGCTGATCACCGCGGCGGTCAGGCCCGCATGCTCCTTGCCGTAAGTCCTGTAGATATACTGGATCACCTCTTCGCGCCGCTCGTGCTCGAAGTCGACATCGATATCGGGCGGCTCGTCGCGATCCTTCGACAGGAAACGGTCGAACAGCAGGGTGAATTTCTGCGGATCGACATCGGTGATGCCGAGGCAGAAGCAGACCGAGGAATTGGCCGCCGATCCCCGCCCCTGGCAGAGAATGTTCACGCTGCGGGCAAATTTCACGAGCTTGTGCACGGTCAGGAAATAAGGCTCGTATTTCTTGTCGTGGATGAGTTCGAGCTCATAGTCTATCTGCCGCATCACCTTTTCCGGCACGCCTTCGCGATAGCGCTCGGCCGCACCTTCCGCGACGAGCCGCCGCAAGCTTTCGGCCGGCGTCTCGCCATCGGCGTTTTCATCCGGATATTGATGGCTGAGCTCGTCGAGGCTGAAGGTGAGCTCGCTGAAAAATTTCCGCGTATTGGCAAGCGCCTCGGGGTAGTCGCTGAAAAGCCTGGCCATTTCCCTTGGGCCCTTCAGGTGCCTTTCGGCATTCTTCTGCAGAAGGAAACCGGCGCCGGCGATCGGCACATGCTCCCGGATGGCGGTGACGACATCCGCGAGCGGCCTGTAATGCGGATCGTGATAGAGCGCGTCATTGGTGGCGAGCAACCCGATGCCGGTCTTTCGGGCAATGGCTGCCAGGACGGCAAAATCATGCCGGTCGAAACCGTCATAATGCGGCGCCAGGCCGAGATAGAGCCGGTTGCCCGCATGCTCCTGCAATGTCCCGAGCAGCACCTCCAGGCTCTCCGCCTCCGGCCGTCCTTCGCTTTGCATGACGATCAGAAGAAGCTCCTCCTGCCATTCGAGCAAGTCGGCGAGATGGAGCGTGCAGTCGCCCTTCTTCGAGCGCAGGTTCCCGGCGCTGAGCAGGCGGCAGAGATGCCCCCAGCCCCGCCTGTTTTTCGGATAGGCGAGAATGTCCGGCGTGCCGTCGGCAAAAACCAGGCGGGCGCCCGGCTGGAAGGGGTAGCCCTCCACCTTCGCCTTGGCATGGGCCCTGACGACGCCGGCGACGCTGTTGCGGTCGGCAATGCCGAGACCGGCAAGCCCTGCCTTCTTGGCGAAGACGACCATCTCTTCGGCCGGCGCCGCCCCTTCGAGGAAGGAGAAATTCGTGCGCGCACCGAGTTCGCAGAAGACAGTATCCGCGCTCATGCGAAAACTCCGTGCATGAACCAGCGGGGTGAGGCGGTCTCCCTTCCGTAAAGGCCTTCGCGAAACAGCCAGAAGCGGCGGCCCTCCTGATCCTCTATCCGGAAATAATCGCGCGTCGGATGATTCTCCCCGTCGATCCACCATTCGGCGGCGATGCGCTCCGGCCCCTCGGCACGGGCGACGCGGTAGCGGGTCTTGCGCCAGTTGAAGCTTCGCGGAGCGCCCTCGGGCACTTCCGCCGTCGCCTCCACCGGTTCGGGATGCGCGAAAATCCGAAGCGGACGGTTCTCGGGGAAAGCCTTCTCTTCAAGAGCAGGCGGCCTCAGGACCGCGGCCACGTCCGTCACGGCGGCAAATCCGCCCGCCCGTTCCGGCATATGGCTTTCGGCAAGGGTCGCCTGCATCAGACACCCGGGCCCGAAACGGGCGGAGACCTTGTCGACGAAGGCCGCGAGCGGCTGGCTTTCGTCGGGGGCGCCGGAAAAATCCTGCTGCGCCGGATCGAGCCTTTCGCCTCCGAGGACCGAAAGCCGGACGATTTCGAAACCATATCCGGCATCGAGATCGTCATGAACCGCCTGCAGCCGCTCGCGAAAGAGGGCGGCTATGCGGGCGGCATCGTTCAAGGGCACGGCCGCATGGGCTCGGACGCGGAATACCCGGCCGTCGACGCGGAACAGGAGGAGCTCGAAGAGCCGCCCGCCTTCGCCATGCCGCTCCAGCGAGGAGCGGACATCCCTGGCGAGGTGACGGGTCAGTTCGAGAATGTATTCCTCGTCCTGCACCGGCTCGGCGAGCCGGCGCTCGGCGGAGAAGCTCGGCACGGGCAGCCGGGGCGAAAGCGGCTCGTCCTCGAAGCCTCTCGCCTGATCGAGTCTGAGGAGAAGGGAGGAGCCGAAGCGGCGGGCGAGCGGCGCCCGCGGCGCTTCGAGAAGATCGCCGATCTGTTTCAGCCCGACCCGTTCGAGTGCGGCCGCGGTGTCCGCCGGCAGTCGCAGCGCGGCGACCGGCAAGGGTGCAAGCACCGGGTCCCCGTCCTCGGGCGCAATGACGTCGGCATCGCCGTAACGGGCGACAGCCCAGGAAAGCCCGGCTGCGGAGGAGACGGTCGCCCGCGCCTCGACGCCGAGAGAGAAAAGACGCGACAGGACATCGCTGACGAGCGCCTTCTCGCCGCCTTGAAGATGGGCGCAGCCGGTGATGTCGAGAAACAGGCCATCCGTGCCGTCGAGTGCCACGAGCGGCGTATAGCGGTCGCACCAGTCGGCAAGTGCCTCCAGAAAGGCCTGGTCGGCGGCCGGATCGGCGGCAATCACGTCGAGCGAGGGACACATGGCGCGGGCTTCCGCCGCCCCCTGGCCGCGCTTCAGGCCGATACGCTCTGCAAAAGTATCGAGCGCAACGAGCCGCATGGCATTGTCGATCTTGGCGGCGAAGACGACGGGCGGATGGTCAGGACGCCCGCGCGAAAGCCAGGAGGCGCCCCATCGGTTGCGCGCGACGCGATCGGCCGGCAGATGCGGAAAGTGGATCGACAGGATCCGTTGGCTCATCGTTTGTCTGAAGAGCGGCGCTCCGGCGCTCATCGAGTGAGTAGAAGCGGCGGTCATGGGCGTTCCATTCGAGAAAGATGTCGTCAGAGGCTTGGCGCCTGCTTTTTTCGACAAGGAGGTGAAAGGCGGAATGGCCGATGCTGCCGCAAAGCACCGAACCATCGGGAAGAGGACGTTCGCCGGCCGGTGCCGGCTTGACCTGGATCCGGAAGAAGGCGCTGCTCGCCTCCTCCTCGCCCGCCTGACGCAAGACGAGAAGAGGCACGCCGCCCGCCCGGGCCCTCACATGCAGACGCCGGCTCTCGCTCAGGGCGAGACAGGCAGGGTTGCCGCGGATTTCCAGAACGACCACGGCGAAGACCGGTACCGAAAGCGCCGTCTCGGCGATCCACAGCGCATCCTTCACCGTGCGTGCCGAAACGAAGAGGAAGCGCTCGGCGTCGAGTCCATAGGCCTTGAGGCCCGGCGCATAAGGCTGACCCGCCTCACAGGCAGCAAGCGTCTGGCTGATCCAAAGGACCGGGGCCAGACGGCCATTCTCCTTCTTCTGCCGCTGATAGAGCACCGCAAGCGCCGCCACGAAGCCGGCGGCCGCGCCCGCATCCCGGGTCTCGGCATTGCGGATTTCCATCATGCCCTCGAGCGGCAACCCGCCCTGGAGGGCCTCATCGAATTGCGGGACGCCGAGCGGCAGGACCTTGCGGCGGGGCGCCTCCTCCTTGTCGCGGCGAAAGCCGGCGGGATCGGCCGCCTTGGCCGGCCGGACGCATCCCGGCACCCCGCGATCTTCAATCCGCGCAATGGTCTCGCGAAGGGAAAGAACGGTTTGCCGTTGCACGGCGTTTCCGGCCATGACGGTCAGCTCCATCTGCATGTTCATGTTATGTTCTTATGGATTCCAGAGCTGCCCTCAAGAGTCAACAACCAATATTGAGAATATATTCCTCCTTCTTTCCGGGGTAGAATTCATCACTCGAAAAACAAAGGCAAAATCGCTATATGAGGGGCAACAAGGAGTGCCCATGGCCCGCATTGACCAAACCGATGATTGGCGGGAACGCCACGCACCGTCGCTTACCGTATTCGAACAGCTCGCGTTTGAAGCCTACAGCCATCTGCCTGAGGAATTCCGCAAGCTGACGACGGATCTCACGATCGAAATCGCCGACTTTCCAAGCGACGATGTCTTCGAAGACATGGCGCTCGAAACGCCGTTCGACCTGCTGGGCCTGTTCGAAGGCCGCGGCCTCGGCGAACGCTTCACCATGGAAACCGGGGAGTTCCCGAACCGCATCACCCTTTACCGCCGCCCGATCATCGACTACTGGGCCGAAAACGAGGAAACGCTCGGCGATATCATCACCCATGTGCTGATCCACGAGATCGGCCACCATTTCGGCCTGTCGGACGACGATATGGAGCGGATCGAGGAAAGCGTGGAACACGTGGGCGGCTGAGGCCTGCCGAGATTCGGGATACCCGCCGCGGCCTGTTTAATCTCCTCATTCCTGTGCTTGTCGCAGGGATGATGGGGAGGAGAGACTGCAGTCCTCCGATACCTTCCTGAGGCCTGTTGAGAATCGCGCTACCCGCGGCGTCTTGTTTGATTTCCTCATTCCTGTGCTTGTCACAGGAATCCAGCCAGACCAAGTCCTTGGGCTGAAAGAACGCTTCCCGCGCCGCAGACGCGGCGCTGCTGGATCCCTGTGACGAGCACAGGGATGAGGACGAAGAGGGTGCGGTCCCTCGGCGCGCTTCATAAACCGTGAAGATAGCGAGGCGGCGCGGAATGCCCCAAGTCACGCCCGTATACAGCGTCCCGTTTCGCTTCGATGCGAGAATGTAGGAGCCGCACATCTCCGGTCCCTCATTCCTGTGCTCGTCACAGGAATCCAGCCAGACCAAGTCCTTGGGCTGGAAAGGCTCTTCCGCGCCGCCGACCCGGCGCTGCTCTCAACCCTGTGACGAGCACAGGGATGAGGTGAGGAGAGATTGCAGTCCCTACTGCTCCGACAGCTTCATGTCGGGATGATAATCCTTCCCCTCCACTTCCTTCACCACCGCCTGGCCGCATTGCATATGCTGGGTGTCGGCATTGAAGGCGTAGGTCGGCGGACCGTGCAGCGTCCACCCCTGGTTCAATGCCGCCGTCACCTTGTGGCAGAAGGAGGCATCGTCGGGGCCGGTGAGAAAGCGATAAAGTTTCAAGAGTTTGCCTTTCGTTTTTCGATGATGTCCGCCTTGGCGGCGATCCTCATCGCCTGTTCGAGATGGAGGCGCTCGACCATCCGCCCATGAAGGTTGATGACGCCCTTTCCGGCATTGTCCGGCAAGGCAAAGGCCTCGATGATCGCGCGCGCCTCCTCGACCGCAGCCTCGTCCAGGCCGAAATGCCGATTGGCCGCATCGATCTGCGCCGGATGGATCAGCATCTTGCCGTCATAACCCATGTCGCGCCCTTGCCGGCACTCCGCCTCGAAGCCTTCCGGATCGCGGAAATCGTTGAAGACCGCGTCGATGACGTCGAGCCCGCTGCCGCGCGCGGCAAGAAGAATCTGCATCAGCCACGGAACGAGATAGGTCCGGCCCGGAAAGGCGGGCACGCCCGTCTCCTTGCGAAGATCGTTCAGCCCGACGACGAAGCAGTCCAGCCGGCCGCCGGAGGTGCGGCCGGTCTCGGCGATCGCCGGCCCGTTCACGACCCCGCGCGGCGTCTCGATCATCGCCCAGAGCCTCAGCTCATCCGGCGCGTCCCTTTCCGCAAGCCAATCGAGCGCGCCCTGAATATCGGCGGGGCTTTCGACCTTGGGCAGGAGGATAGCATCGGGCCGCGCGGCAAGAGCCGCTGCGAGATCGGCCTCGCCGAAGCCGGAGCCCGCCGCATTGACGCGGATGACCGTTTCGCCCTGCGGCCGGTTGCCGGCAAGATGCCGGACGAGCGCATCGCGCGCCGCAGCCTTGCGGTCCGGCAAGACGGAATCCTCGAGGTCGAAGATCACGGCGTCCGCAGCCAATTCACGAGCCTTGGCGAGCGCGCGCTGATTGTCGGCCGGAACCGAAAGCACCGAGCGGCGCAGCCGCACGGGATGGTGGTCGATCGCTCTCATGCCGTTCCCTGTCATGCCGTTCGTTGTGCCTGCCTTTCAACCTTTGCGCAAGACGAGACGGGCGGCCCTCTTGCAAGCGGCGTGGCCAGCACCCACATGCCGAGCAGAAAGGTGACAATCATGCAAAGCATCCGCTCCGTTCTCTTCACGGCCGCCGCCATCACCATCACGCTCGTGGCCTTCGTGTTCACCGCCTCGCTCGCCCTGGCGCTCGCCGGGATCGCCGCCATTATTGCGGTCGGCAGCGCGATCGCCGCCAAGCTCAACGGACGGCCCGTGCATGTTCGAGCGGGCGCACGCGCCAATCCGGGAAGCACTCAGCGCGAGATGCGGGTGTGGAACGACGGGCGCGGGACGATCATCGATCTTTAGAATCGGATTGCCGGAAGCGGGATGAAGCAAAGTGCGAAGCGGTTTTCCGCCCGCATCCCGCTTCATGAAAGCAGATTCTCCTTCATTTCGGCGCAAAACTGATCTAAACGCTTCTCGAACATTTCCGCTGAAATCGAAGGCCAAGTCATGGACAAGTTCGTCAAGCTCACCGGCGTTGCCGCTCCCCTGCCCGTCGTCAACATCGACACGGACATGATCATTCCGAAGGATTACCTGAAGACGATCAAGCGCACCGGTCTCGGCACCGGGCTTTTCGCCGAGGCGCGCTACAACGAGGACGGCACCCCCAACCCGGACTTTGTCCTCAACAAGCCTGCCTATCAGAACGCCAAGATTCTCGTCGCCGGCGACAATTTCGGCTGCGGCTCCTCGCGCGAGCATGCACCTTGGGCGCTCCTCGATTTCGGCATCCGCTGCGTCATCTCGACTTCCTTCGCCGACATCTTCTACAATAACTGTTTCAAGAACGGCATCCTGCCCATCGTCGTCAGCCAGGAAGACCTCGACAAGCTGATGGATGACGCCAGCCGCGGCTCCAACGCCATTCTCACAGTCGATCTCGAAGCGCAGGAGATCACCGGTCCGGACGGCGGCTCGATCAAGTTCGAGGTCGATGCCTTCAAGCGCCACTGCCTGCTGAACGGCCTCGACGATATCGGCCTCACGCTCGAAAAAGGCCGCTCCATCGACAATTACGAGAAGGCGACCGCCGCTTCCCGCCCCTGGGCATGAGCTGTCGGATGACGCGCAAGCTCATCTCGTCCGGTTCGCCCTTCGAAAAGACGGCAGGCTATTCGCGTGCCGTCGCAAAGGGCGACTGGTGCTTCGTCTCCGGCACGACCGGCTACGACTACGCCACCATGACCATGCCGGAAACGGTGGAGGAACAGGCCCGCAACTGCCTGAAGACGATCGAAGGCGCCCTGAAGGAAGCCGGCTTCTCGCTGTCGGACGTCGTTCGCAACCACTACTACGTCACCGATGCCAGCTTTGCCGACCGCGTATTCCCGATCTTCGGCGAGACCTTCGGCGAGATCCGCCCGGCCGCGACGATGATCGTCTGCGACCTCATCCGCCCGGAAATGCTGATCGAGATCGAGGTTACGGCATTTCGGGGATAAAGCCGCCCCGACGCCGGCGAATCCTTTTTCATTGACCGCGCGGCCCTCCTCGCGCTATCTACGATCCGTGGTGATTTGGCCGGCCGGCTTGCAGCCACGTTAAAGAAGTCGCTAAAGGGCCGAGGGAACAATGGATTTCCGAGGACCGGTCGCGATCGTTTCGCCGCCGGTTTTTTTGTATTGATCGAGTGGACGCCCATGCCCATCAAGATACCCGATACGCTGCCCGCCTTCGAAACGCTCGTTCACGAGGGTGTGCGGCTGATGACCGAGACCGAGGCGATCCGCCAGGACATCCGGCCGCTGCAGATCGGGCTCTTGAACCTGATGCCCAACAAGATCAAGACCGAGATCCAGATGGCGCGGCTGATCGGCGCCACGCCGCTTCAGGTCGAATTGACGCTGGTCCGCGTCAACGGCCACCGGCCGAAGAACACGCCCGAAGAACATCTGCTCGCCTTTTACGAGACCTTCGAGGAAGTGGAGGCCCGTAAGTTCGACGGCTTCATCATCACCGGCGCGCCGATCGAGACGCTCGAATACGAAGAGGTCACCTACTGGAAGGAGCTGCAGCGCATCTTCGATTGGACGACGACCAACGTCCATTCGACGCTGAACGTCTGCTGGGGCGGGATGGCTGCGATCTACCATTTCCACGGTGTTCCGAAATATCCGCTGAAGGAAAAAGCCTTCGGCGTCTACCGCCACCAGAACCTGCAGCCCTCTTCGGTCTATCTGAACGGCTTTTCCGACGATTTCGCCGTGCCCGTTTCGCGCTGGACCGAGGTGCGCCGCGCCGATATCGACCGGGTGCCGGATCTCGAAATCCTGATGGAATTCAAAGGAAGTGGGCGTCTGCCTCGTACACGAGAAGAAAGGCAACCGGCTCTACATGTTCAATCACGTCGAATATGATTCGACGTCCCTGTCGGAGGAATATTTCCGCGACGTCGATGCCGGCGTGCCGATCAAGCTGCCGCACGACTATTTCCCGCACAATGACTCCGCACTTCCGCCGCAGAACCGCTGGCGCAGCCATGCACATCTCTTCTTCGGCAACTGGATCAACGAGATTTACCAGACGACGCCCTACGAGCTGGCAAAGATCGGAACCGAAGCGCGTTGACGTAAAAAGTATGACTTTCCGGTTGCCGCCTCGGCGGAAATGCAGCAGGTTGACGCCGACTCGCGGAAATGGGGAGATGCATGGGAACAGACACGGAAATCTTCGGCCACCTGCCCTCCGGCGAGCCCGTACAGCGCGTGACGCTTAAGGGCGGCGGGCTGACGGCGTCGGTGATCACATGGGGCTCGGTCATCCAGGATCTTCGGCTCGAAGGACATGCAGCCCCGCTCGTGCTCGGCTTCGAGGATTTCGAAAGCTATCCGGTCCATTCCTCCTATTTCGGGGCCACGCCCGGGCGCAACGCCAACCGCATCGGCGGTGGCCGCTTTGTGCTCGAAGGCAAGGCCTATCAACTCGAGCTCAATGAGAAGGGCGCCACGCATCTCCACGGCGGCAGCGACAATATCGCCAAGCGCAACTGGTCGATCCTCAGGCGGGCCGAAGACAGCGTAACGCTGGAGATCACCGATCCGGACGGCCGCGCCGGCTACCCGGGCAATTGCACGATCACCTGCACCTATACGCTGAAACCGGGCGGCGCGCTCAACGTCGTCTACGAAACTCAGACCGACGCGCCGACCCTCGCCAATGTCTGCCAGCACAGCTATTTCAACCTCGACGGCGGCGCGGACGCATTCGGCCACGACATCATGATTGCGGCAGACCACTACCTGCCCACCGATGAACGGCAGATTCCGACGGGCGAGATCCGCCCCGTCGCCGGCACCGCCTTCGATCTTCGCGAAATGACCTCGCTGAGAAGGCAGCTGGACGGCGACGGGATCGCTTACGACCACAATTTCTGCCTCTCGCCGGAACGGACGCAGAAACGCTCCGTGGCGCTGGTACGCAGCATCAATTCCGGTGTGTCGCTGGAAGTGCTGACGACGGAGCCCGGCGTGCAGCTCTATACCGGAGAAAAGCTCGACGTTCCGGTTCCCGGCCTCGACGGCCGCCGTTACGGCCCCTTCGCCGGCCTCTGCCTGGAAACCCAGATCTGGCCCGATGCGGTGAACCACGAAGGTTTCCCGAAGGCGGTGCTGAGACCCGGCGAAACGCTCCGGCAGGAAACGGATTACGTTTTTACGAAAAGCTGAGGCAGGGCAGGCCGTTAGAGCACTTTCAGTTTCACCGTTTCATCGAACAGTGAAACGCTTCCTGTCGCTCCCATCCGACCCGATAACCGCCATCCACCGGCAGCGTGAGACCGGTGACGAATTCGGCTGCGGCGAGAAAAGAAGAGAGCCCCAGCGTTTCAGCGTAGAATCGGACTTGACAACCCCCGGCGACGTTACGTTATTACATTCAAGAAAACGAAACGTAATAACGTATCCACGAAGCCGGAGCATTGCCTCCGGCCGTCCATGCGACAGTGAGGTTCTCGTCAATGCCCGATCAGCTTGTCCCCACCCCCGTCACCGTCCTCACCGGCTATCTCGGAGCAGGAAAGACCACGCTTCTCAACCGCATCCTCTCCGAGCCGCATGGCAAGAAGTTCGCGGTCATCGTCAACGAGTTCGGCGAGGTCGGCATCGATAACGATCTCATCGTCGATGCCGACGAGGAGGTGTTCGAAATGAACAATGGCTGCATCTGCTGCACGGTGCGTGGGGACCTGATCCGCATCATCGAGGCGCTGATGCGCAGGCGCGAGCGGTTCGACGGCATTCTGATAGAGACGACGGGCCTCGCCGACCCCGCGCCGGTCGCCCAGACTTTCTTCGTCGACGAGGATGTCCGCTCCAAGACACGGCTCGACTCCATCATCACCGTTGTCGATGCCAGGCACCTTCTCGGCGAGATCGACCGCGCACATGAAGCGCAGGAGCAATTGGCCTTCGCCGACACGATCATCCTCAACAAGACCGATTTCGTATCGCCCCAAGGGCTGCAGGCCGTGGAGGATCGCATCCGCCGCATCAACCCAACGGCCGGCATCCTGAGGACGCAGCGCTGCAATCTCGAGATCGCCAGCCTGCTCGATCGCAATGCCTTCGATCTCGACCGCATTCTCGAGGTCGAGCCCGACTTTCTCGAAGCGGACCACGGTCATGAGCATGACGACCATGTCACGAGTTTCTCTCTGGTCGAACGCCGACCCGTCGACCCGGAAAAATTCTTCCGCTGGCTCCAGACGACCGCCCGGGCCTTCGGCACGGACATGCTGCGGATGAAGGGCATCATCGCCTTTGCCGGCGACACCGACCGCTATGTCGTCCAAGGCGTCCACATGCTGGTGGAAGGCGACCACCAGCGCCCCTGGAAGGAGGGCGAAGAGCGCGTCTCGCGCCTGGTCTTCATCGGCCGCAACCTTCCGAAGGACATCATCGCCGACGGCTTCATGGCATGCTGCGCGAGTTCGGCCGACATCGGATAGGCGTCAACTAAGCACGATGCCGCCGTCGACATTCAGCGTCTGGCCAGTCACGAAAGCCGCATCGTCCGAAGCAAAGAAGGCCACCGCGCCGACAACATCCTCGGGATCGCCGATGCGACGCATGGCGGTTTTGTCCTGCCACGTCCTCCTGACCGCGGGATCCTCAAGATTGACCCGCCCCATATCGGTGCGGATGATCCCGGGGCACACGCAGTTGGCGGTGATCCCGTCGGCACCCACTTCCTGTGCCAGCACGCGCGTCACGGAAAAACGCCGCTTCGCTCCCGCTGTAGCACGGCGGGGCGAACGAGAATGCCCGAAGGGCTCATCAACCTGCTGAATTGTCCGAGAAATTTGGAGCGGGTGAGGCGATTCGAACGCCCGACCCCAACCTTGGCAAGGTTGTGCTCTACCCCTGAGCTACACCCGCTCATAAGACCCAGGCCCGGGGGTAGTCGATGGACCAGGGGTGTCGCCCGTCTTGCGGCGACGGGCGCTATATGGCCCAAGCCCTTTTCAAATGCAACAGGGAAATGACGCGAATGCCAAGAATTTTTTCGCGAGCGCGTTCGAAGACCGGGAACGCCGCGTTTCCGGCCGCGCTGCGCCGCGCATGAGATTGCGGAACCTCTCGCTCCTCTTTAAAGCAGGCCGAGAGAAAATCGCGACGGCAGGAAGGATGGAGCATGAGCAAGGCTGAGCCGAAGACTGCGGAAGACCTCTTCCGCTTTCTCGACGAACTCGGGATCGAACACAGGACGAAGCGGCACGCGCCGGTCTTCACGGTCGCCGAATCGGTGGCGCTGCGCGATGAAATCCCCGGCGGACATACAAAAAACCTGTTCCTGAAGGACAAAAAGGACAATTATTTCCTTCTGACCGTCGAGGAACACGCGACGGTGGACCTGAAGACCGTTCATCAGATCATCGGCGCTGCAAGCAAGGTCTCCTTCGGCAAGCCGGAGAAGCTGATGGAATATCTGGGCGTGATACCGGGCGCCGTCACCGCCTTCGGCGCGATCAACGACAGCGAGGGCAAGGTGAAGATCATTCTCGACGAGACTCTGATGGCGTTCGAGACGGTCAACTGCCATCCGCTCTCCAACGACCAGACGACCTCGATCGCGTCGAAGGACATGCTGCGCTTCATGGAGGCAACCGGGCACGAGCCGCTTGTCTTGAAAGTGACGGCCTGACATACGATCTTTGGCGCGAATGCATGAAGCCGGACGCCCAAGTCCGCGAGGAGAGAAGAATGAGCGGTAGCGACAATCCCTATCAAGGTTCCTTCGGCACCCAGATGACGGGCTCGGCCTCCTTCGGCGGACAGCCGGCAAGCACTTCGAGCGCCCCGAACGGCCCGATCCCGGACGACCTGATCAGGGAGACGACAACCGCCGCCTTTACCCGGGATGTGCTCGAGGCATCGCGCCAGCAGCCGGTGCTCGTCGATTTCTGGGCGCCCTGGTGCGGGCCCTGCAAACAACTGACCCCCATCATCGAGAAGGTGGTGAGGGAAGCCGCCGGCCGGGTGAAGCTCGTCAAGATGAACATCGACGACCATCCATCGATCGCCGGCCAGCTCGGCATTCAGTCCATTCCCGCGGTGATCGCCTTCATCGACGGGCGCCCGGTCGATGGTTTCATGGGCGCCGTGCCCGAAAGCCAGATCAAAGAGTTCATCGATCGGATTGCCGGTCCGGCCGCAGACGACGGCAAGGCAGAGATCGAGAGTGTGCTTGCCGATGCCAAGGCGCTGATCGATGCAGGCGATGCGCAGAACGCCGCCGGACTCTATGGTGCCGTTCTCCAGGCCGACCCGGAAAACGCCGCGGCTGTCGCCGGCATGATCGAATGCATGATTGCGCTCGGGCAGGTCGCCGAGGCGCGCCAGGCGCTTTCGGGCCTGCCGGAAGCACTCGCCGCGGAAGCGGCCGTCGCCGCGGTCTCGAAAAAGCTCGACCAGATCGAGGAGGCCCGCAAGCTCGGCGACCCGGCCGCGCTGGAGCGCCAGCTCGCGCTCGACCCGGACGACCACGCGGCACGGCTCAAGCTCGCCAAGCTCCGCAATGTCGAGGGCGACCGCACCGCCGCCGCCGAACATCTCCTCACGATCATGAAGCGCGACCGCAGCTTCGAGGACGACGGCGCCCGGCGCGAACTGCTGTCGTTCTTCGAGGTATGGGGACCGAAGGACCCGGCAACGATCGCCGCGCGGCGCAAGCTGTCGTCGATTCTCTTTTCGTAAGCGGCCTCCGCGTCGAAATTTTCAGCTCCACCCGATCGATTCCAGTGTATTTCTCCCTTGAGATTTCGAAGGGCCGCACCATTTTTTGGTCCTACGGCACCGCGCCTCGATGAGGCGCGGCCGCTATCTGCAGGGTCTGTCGGAATGCATGTCGGAAATGCGCGCTATCTCGGTCCGAAGGACTTACCGGAGATTCTTCCGGTGTTTCCCTTGACGGGCGCGCTGCTGCTTCCCGGCGCACAGCTTCCGCTCAACATCTTCGAGCCGCGCTATCTCGCCATGTTCGACGATGCGCTCGCCGGCAACCGGCTGATCGGCATCGTTCAGCCCTCCTTCGCGGAAGGCCGCAACGAGATCGACGCCTCGTCGGTGCCCGCTCTTTGCCAAGTGGGCTGCATCGGCCGGATCACCTCTTTCGCCGAGACCGGCGACGGCCGCTACATCACCTCTCTCACCGGTGTGTGCCGCTTCCGGCTCTTCGCAGAGGTGGCCGGCTGTCGCGGCTACCGCCGGTTCCGCATCGGCCCCTTCGGGAGCGATCTCGAAAATCCGGACGACGAGAGCCTCGTCGACCGGGAGGCGCTTCTCGCAGCCTTTCGGGCCTATCTCGACGCCAACAAGCTCGAAGCCGACTGGGAAAGCGTGGAACGCGCAAGCAACCGAACCCTCGTCAACTCCATGGCAATGATGTCGCCCTATGGACCGGCGGAAAAACAGGCGTTGCTGGAGGCCCCCGACCTGAAGACGCGGGCCGAAACGCTGATCGCCATCACCGAGATCGTGCTCGCCCGCAACTTCGGCGACCTCGACAATATTCTGCAATGAAACGAGCGATGGACATCAACGCCAGCAAGGTCGATCCGAAACTCCTGGAACTGCTCGTCTGCCCTCTGACAAAGGGCCGCCTCAGCTACGATCCGGAAGCCAACGAACTGGTGTCCGAAAAGGCCCGCCTCGCCTATCCGATCCGCGACGGCGTGCCGATCATGCTGGTTTCCGAGGCGCGCAAGATCGAGGATTGAAGACCGATGTTCGGCGGTCAGCCTGCCTGATCTGCCGTGTGGTTTGCCCCTCTCCTCGGGTTTGCTCGAAACTGGCCCTTCTCCCCATGCGGACCCTGCGCAAACGGTGGCGTTCAAATCGGCTCGCCGGCGAGCAGCCGCGGATCGGCTCTGCCGGGAGTGCCCGCCGCCTGGCGGATGAAGAACTTCTTGAGCGACGGCAGGCGATCGACGAGGCCGAGGCCGAGATCGCGCACGACCCGCACGGGCATGATGTCGTTGGAGAAGAGCCGGTTGAGGACATCGGTCGTAACGCCCATCCGGAAGGTATCGAAGCGTCGCCACGTCTGGTAGCGCTCCAGAACCGCGAGCGAGCCGATATCGAGGCCCAGGCGGTCCGCCTCGACGATCGTTTCGGCGAGGGCCGCGACATCCTTAAAGCCGAGATTGAGCCCCTGGCCGGAAATCGGGTGGATGCCGTGCGCGGCATCCCCGGCGAGCGCGAAACGCGGCGCGACGAAGTCGCGGGCAAGCGTGAGGCCGAGCGGGAAGGCACGCCGGCCGCCGACCACCTTGAGACGGCCGAGCTTATGGCCGAAACGGCGCTCCAGTTCCTCCTCGAAGATGAAATCGTCCTCCTTCACCAGACGCTCGGCATCATAGGTGCTCTCGGTCCAGACGAGCGAGGAGCGGTTATTCTTGAGCGGCAGCGTCGCGAAGGGACCGGCAGGCAGGAAATGCTCCTCCGCCGTCCCGCCGTGCGGGCGCTCGTGCTCGACGGTGGTGACGATGCCCGACTGGCCGTAATCGAACTCCACGACCTTGATGCCCGCCGCCTCGCGCAGCCTCGAACGAACACCGTCGCAGGCGACCAGCAGCCGCGCCTCGATCGTCTCGCCGCCCGCCAGAGTGACGGCGACGGAATGATCTCCGCTCCTGAAACTCTCCACCACGGTCGACTGCCGGATCGGGGCGCCAAGTTCGTCGCAGGCGCGGCGCAGCGCACCGACGAGCGCCGTATTCGGCACCATATGGGCGAAGGGGCGGCCGTCGCCGCCATTGTCCTCGCCCGCGCCCCCGCCCCCGCCTCCGCCCTCGAATGTAAGGAATACCGGTCGGACCGGATCGGCCGTCTTCGAATCGGTGATCACCATCCTGCGGATCGGCTCGGCCTCGGGCGCGATCGCCTGCCAGACGCCCAGGACGTCGAGCATCCGCTCGGCAGCGGCGGCAACGGCCGATGCCCGTTCGTCCTTCTTCCACACGCCGTCCGGCGCGGCATCGACGACCATGACATCGAGATGGGGGGCCGCCTTTTTCAGCGATACGGCAAGCGAGAGGCCGACATAGCCGCCCCCGGCAATCAGAACGTCGATCATCCGTCTCGTCTCCCGTCGCACTTGAAGCATCATCTCGTGCCTATATAGATCAATGCCAACGCCGTTCCTACCATCGGAGACCGCCGAAAATGTCGCGCCCTACCGAGACCGCCACGCCCATGGATGCGCTCCTTGCAATACTCGACCTCGAGAAGCTCGAGGAAAACCTGTTCCGGGGCTTGAGCCCGCAGGTCGGCTGGCAGCGGGTCTTCGGCGGCCAGGTGATCGGCCAGGCGCTGGTCGCCGCCCAGCGCACGGTCGACGGGGGCCGCTACGTTCACTCGCTGCACGCCTATTTCATGCGTCCGGGCGACCCTTCCGTTCCGATCATCTACGAGGTCGACCGGATCCGCGACGGCTCGAGCTTCGCGACGCGGCGCGTGGTGGCGATCCAGCACGGCAAGGCCATCTTCGCCATGTCCGCCTCCTTCCAGTACGACGAGGATGGATTCGAGCACCAGTTCGACATGCCGGAAGTGCCGATGCCGGAGACGCTGCCGGGCGAGCAGGAACTCAAGGAGAAGTTTCTCGTCCACGCGCCGGAGGCGATCCGCCGCTATTGGGAGCGGCCGCGGCCGATCGAAATCCGGCCCGTCTCGCTCGAACACTATTTCTCGCGCGCAAAGGCGTCCCCGAAGCAGGACGTATGGGTGAAAGCGGTCGGGACGGTGCCTGACGAGCGCCATCTCCAGGCCGCGGTCCTCGCCTATCTTTCCGACATGACGCTCCTCGACACGTCGCTTTACGCACACGGCACATCGGTCTTCGACCGCAGCCTCCAGGTCGCCAGCCTCGACCACGCCATGTGGTTCCACCGGCCCTCGAAAATGGACGATTGGCTGCTCTATACCCAGGACAGCCCCAGCGCGCATGGTGCCCGCGGAATGACCCGCGGCAGTCTTTTCGACCGCTCCGGCGTTCTGATCGCCTCTGTCGCGCAGGAAGGATTGATCCGCAAAAAGGCAATTGCGTAATTTTTTGCCATTTTTCGGATTCTGCTCATATTTTAATCATTCCGACTGGCCTATTTTCAGCGTTCCGCGGCAGCCCCCTCGCCGAACGTGTTTTTTCCATTAGATTTCAGTGGTTTGTTCTGCCTCATCGAATCTGGCACGCCCCTTGAATGTAGCTGTCCGGTTGCCAGCGCGTCAGGCGCTCAAGCAGCAAGGAGAGACGGCCTCCGCTGGAGGCAGACAAGGATGGGAACTCGATGAAAATTGTGATGGCCATTATCAAGCCGTTCAAGCTCGATGAGGTTCGCGAAGCCCTCACTGCCGTTGGCATCCAGGGTTTGACCGTGACCGAAGTGAAGGGCTACGGCCGCCAGAAGGGGCACACCGAGATTTACCGCGGCACCGAATATGCCGTGAGCTTTCTGCCTAAGCTGAAGGTCGAGATCGCGGTCGCGACGGAGATCGTCGACAAGGCCGTCGAAGCCATCGCTTCGGCCGCCAAGACCGGCCAGATCGGCGACGGCAAGATCTTCGTCTACTCGATTGACCATGCCGTGCGCATCCGCACCGGCGAGACCGACTCAGAAGCGTTGTAAACCACGCCGTTCAGGGAGCTATTTTCGATGTTGTCATTCACCCTTTCCACCTCTCTTCGACGCGTGGGAGCGACTGCTGCCGCGATGCTCGCGCCGGTCGTCGCGTTTGCCCAGGAAGCGGCGCCCGCCGCGGCCGCAACGCCGGTGCCGGACAAGGCCGATACCACCTTC
Organism: Sinorhizobium sp.; assembly: GCF_059070375.1. Lineage (NCBI taxonomy): Bacteria > Pseudomonadati > Pseudomonadota > Alphaproteobacteria > Hyphomicrobiales > Rhizobiaceae > Sinorhizobium > Sinorhizobium sp. Next base: position 174,846 of record NZ_JCACWC010000004.1, on the reverse strand, counting down.
ATGTTCCTTTCGACCCTTCTCGTCCTGTTCATGCTGATTCCGGGCCTCGCCCTATTCTACGGCGGCCTCGTGCGCGCCAAGAACATGCTGTCGGTGCTGATGCAGTGCACGGTCATCGGCGCCGTCATGATGATCGTCTGGGTCGTCTACGGTTATTCCTTTGCCTTCGGCGGCTCGACGAGCGCCTATTTCGGCGGCTTCGCCAAGCTTTTCCTCGCGGGCGTGACCGTCGACAGCACCGCGGCGACCTTCTCCGACGGCGTCGTCATTCCGGAATATCTTTTCATGCTGTTCCAGATGACCTTCGCCGCGATCACCCCGGCGCTCATCGTCGGCGCCTTTGCTGAGCGCATCAAGTTCTCGGCCGCGATCCTCTTCGCCATCCTTTGGGCGACATTCGTCTATTTCCCGATTGCGCACATGGTCTGGGACGCCAACGGCCTGCTCTTCGGCATGGGCGCGCTCGATTTCGCCGGCGGCACCGTGGTCCACATCAATGCCGGCGTCGCCGGCCTCGTCGGTGCATTCATGGTCGGCAAGCGCACCGGCTACGGCCGGGACATGATGGCCCCGCATTCCATGACGCTGACGCTCGTCGGCGCTGCCATGCTGTGGTTCGGATGGTTCGGCTTCAACGCCGGCTCCAATCTCGAAGCCTCCGGCGGTGCGGTTCTCGCCACCGTCAACACCTTCCTCGCAACGGCTGCCGCAGTCCTTTCGTGGTCACTCGTCGAGACGCTCACGCGCGGCAAGGCTTCGATGCTCGGTGCCGCATCGGGCATGATCGCCGGGCTCGTCGCCGTCACGCCGGCGGCCGGTATTGCCGGTCCGATGGGCGCGATCATCATGGGCCTGATCGTCTCGCCGCTCTGCTACTTCTTCGTCTCGGTGATCAAGAACAAGTTCCACTATGACGACACGGCAGATGTCTTCGGCGTACACGGCGTCGGCGGCTTCTTCGGCGCGATCGCGACCGGCATCTTCGCCTCCTCCACGCTCGGCGGCATCGGCTATGCCGACGGCGTGACCATGGGAACCCAGTTGATGACCCAGATCACGGCCGTCGCCATCACGATCGTCTGGTGCGGTATCGTATCCGCCATCCTCTACAAGGTGGTCGATGCGCTTGTCGGCCTTCGCGTATCGATGGAAGCGGAGCGGGAAGGGCTCGACCTCTCCTCGCATGGCGAAGCCGCCTATCACGCGAGCTGAGCAGCGTCGGCAAACGACGCCGCCAAAAGTCCCGTCGCGGTCCGCAGTCTGCGGATCGCCCTTGGCCCGGATCTCGCGATCCGGGCCTTTTTTTGCTGCATACGCGTCCCAGCGGCAATTTTGCCGGCACACGCGCATGGTTAATGTCACATTAACCCTACTTCGCTTAGGTTGATTCCATGGGCACGCAATGTGCCCGGAGCATCCCGCTTTTCGCCCTGATTGAGGGTGAGAAGGCTGCTCCTCACCAAAAGGGCTGGAATATTCACGGGCGGCCTTTTCGCGCGCTCTCGTTCCGGCGGATCGAAACGGGCAAAGCAGGCAACATGAGCAGAAGCAATACCGCAACGCTTGACAGCCGTTCCAACCGGTTCGTGCTGACCCACTTCGTCTGGCGGCAGATCGCCTCGCTGGCGGGGTTCGTTCTCGTCGGTGCGCTGGCGCTCGCCATTGCCGCCCTTTCGACATGGAACGTCGCGGATCCGAGCTTTTCCTATGCAACTTCGAACGAGCCGACCAACCTGCTCGGCTATGGCGGCGCCGTCTTCGCCGACATCTTCATGCAGTTCTTCGGCCTTGCGAGCGTCGTGGCGCTGCTGCCGGCCGTCGCCTGGGCTCTCGTTCTCATCCGCGGCACGCATTTCGACAAGGTGCTCAAGCGGCTCGGCCTGTGGTTCGCCGGCTCGGTGCTGGCGAGCGCGGCCTTGAGCTGCGTTCCGGCGCCGATCACCTGGCCGCTGCCGAACGGCCTCGGAGGCGTCTTCGGCGACATGATCCTCCGTTTTCCCGCGCTCTTCACCGGAACCTTCCCGACGGGCACCTTCGCGACCGTACTCGCCTGCCTCTTCACCGCACCGGCCGCCTGGTGCCTCGTCTACAGCGCCGGCCTCATCGGCGTCAGCGAGGATGAAGAAGCAGAACCGGCACCTGAGCCTGCACCCAGCAAGGCGCGCACCATACGCGACGAACTCGAAGAGGAAGACGAAGAAGGCCCCCTTACGGTGCTGATGGGCTCGCTCGCCCATATGCGCTACACGGCGCAGGCCAGGCTTCGCCGTGCCTTCGGCATGGGAGCAAAGCCGGCGAAGCGGCAGTATGACGAGCCCTACGACTTCAACAACGACGAATTCGGCACATTGAACGAGCCGGTCCGGCCGAAGGCGCAGGCCGGTCGTATCGAGCCCTCGCTCGATCGCACCGAGCGCCGCATCGTCACTCCGCCGCCGATCACGGGCGACGAAGACGACCCGCCCTTCGATATCGATGAGCGACGGCCCGCCGGCATCCTGCCGGACGACGAAGACGACGTGGCCGCAGACTGGGCTCCGCGGCCTGCACCGCCGAAGCCGGCTGTGGCAATGGTGGGTTCGCGCGTCGCCCCGCCGCCGCCGCGGCCGAAAGCCGGGCAGCGCGTCGAGCGCGAGGCGCAGCGCTCGTTCGTCGATGAAGACGGCGATTTCACGCTTCCGCCGATCCACTTCCTCGCCGAGCCGAAGAATGTCGCGCGCGACGCCTCGCTTTCGGCCGATGCGCTCGAGCAGAACGCCCGCATGCTCGAAGGCGTCCTTGAGGATTTCGGCGTCAAGGGCGAGATCATCCATGTCCGCCCCGGCCCCGTCGTCACCCTCTATGAGCTGGAACCCGCGCCCGGGATCAAATCGTCGCGGGTCATCGGTCTCGCCGACGACATCGCCCGTTCCATGAGCGCGATCGCCGCACGCGTCGCCGTCGTACCCGGCCGCAACGCCATCGGCATCGAGCTGCCGAACCAGCGGCGCGAGATGGTCTATCTGCGCGAACTGATCGGCTCCCGCGACTTCGAGACGACCAAGACGAAGCTCGCCATGGCGCTCGGCAAGACGATCGGCGGCGAATCCGTCGTTGCCGATCTCGCCAAGATGCCGCATCTGCTCGTCGCCGGCACCACCGGCTCGGGCAAGTCGGTGGCGATCAACACCATGATCCTGTCGCTGCTCTACCGGCTGAGACCCGATCAGTGCCGCCTCATCATGATCGATCCGAAAATGCTCGAGCTGTCCGTCTATGACGGCATCCCGCACCTTCTCTCGCCGGTCGTGACGGACCCCAAGAAGGCGGTCGTGGCGCTGAAATGGACCGTGCGCGAGATGGAAGAGCGTTACAAGAAGATGTCGAAGATCGGCGTGCGCAACATCGACGGCTTCAACAGCCGCGTCGAGCAGGCACTGGCCAAGGGCGAGGCGATCACGCGCACCGTCCAGACCGGCTTCGACCGACAGACCGGCGAGGCCGTCTACGAGACGGAGGAATTCGATCTTTCGCCGATGCCCTATATCGTCGTCATCATCGACGAGATGGCCGACCTGATGATGGTCGCCGGCAAGGATATCGAAGGCGCCGTCCAGCGGCTTGCGCAGATGGCGCGTGCTGCCGGCATCCACGTCATCATGGCGACACAGCGCCCCTCGGTCGACGTCATCACCGGCACGATCAAGGCGAACTTCCCGACCCGCATTTCCTTCCAAGTCACCTCCAAGATCGACAGCCGCACCATCCTCGGCGAACAGGGAGCCGAACAGCTCCTGGGCATGGGCGACATGCTCTACATGGCCGGCGGCGGCCGTATCCAGCGCGTGCACGGACCCTTCGTCTCGGACACCGAGGTCGAAGAGGTCGTTGCCTATCTCAAGACGCAAGGCGTGCCGCAATATCTCGACGCGATCACCGAGGACGACGAGGACGAGAGTGACGGCGGCGGTCCGGCCGGCACCTCCAACCTCGCCGATTCCGAGGACCCCTACGACCAGGCGGTGGCGATCGTGCTGCGCGACGGCAAGGCTTCGACCTCCTACGTGCAGCGCCGCCTCGGTATCGGCTATAATAGGGCCGCCTCGCTGATCGAGCGGATGGAGCAGGAAGGCATCATCAGCCCCGCAAACCACGCCGGAAAGCGCGAGATACTAGTGCCGACCGAAGCGGAGATCACCGGCCGGTAAGACAGCGCCACAGCGGCGTGATCAGCGCGCGGCGGGCGGTAACGGTCATTTGAAGGCGTCGTGTTTTCGGGATTTTCCAACGCCTTGAAGGCGCCCCACTTGCCCTTCAAATGGTCACGAATGAAGGAGACTGCGATGATGGAGACCAAAACCGACGGCCGCAACGGCGCAATCTCGCGGCGCGTCTTCGTTGGCGGCCTGGCGGCTCTCGCCGGCTTCGGCGCCACGACGTTCGGCGCCGGCGATGCTTCGGCTCAGGCGTCCGCCGTTGCCCAGAGGATCGCGGATCATTTCTCGTCCGTGAAGACCATGGCCGGCGAATTCGTCCAGTTCGGCCCGCGCGGCGAACAGACGGGCGGCAAGTTCTATATCCGCCGGCCGGGTCGCATCCGCTTCAATTACGAAGCACCCTCGCCGATGCGGGTCATCGCCGACGGCAAGTCCGTCGTCATCGGCAATATGAAGCTCAAGACCTGGGATATCTATCCGCTCTCGAAGACCCCGCTCAATCTGCTGCTCAGCGAAAGGATCGACTTGAGCAGCAGGATGGTACGCGACGTGAGGGTGGAAGCGGACCTCATCACCATCGTACTCGGCGACCGCTCCATCTTCGGAGATTCGACCATCACGATGATGTTCGACCCGAAGAGCTACAATCTGCGGCAGTGGACGATCACCGATGCGCAAAAGAAGGACACCTCGGTGATGATCTTCAACGTCCGGACCGGCATCGCGCTCGACGACAAGGTCTTCCGCATCCCCTATGACGAGGTGCGCAACAAGCGCCGCGGCGGCTGATCGCGAAATGCTCCGACTTTGAAACCAGGCACTTCCGAACGGAAGACATTCTTCCTGGAAGTGCTTTAAGCCTGTTTAAGTTCGGGATACCCCGCCGCGGGCTCGCGCCGCAGAGACGACACAAATCCCGCGCTGACCGATGCGCTCGACAAGCTTGCCCGCTTGCGGCGACGGTCATCTCTGAAAATCCTTCAGGAACCTGCGCATGGCGTGGTGGAAATCGGCGACGTATCGCGCCTTGTCTTCCGCCTTGGGGGTGATCTGGACGAAGCGTGCAGCGGGGATTTTCTCCGCCAGCGCACGCGCGTGGGCGATGGGATGAACGAGATCGCGTTCATGGCCGATGACGAGCGTCGGGACGGCGATGCGGGCGAGATCAGCCTCCGTGACTCCCGGGCCGTCGCTGGAAACGGCGGTGAGGAGCGCGGCGGTGACCTCGATGGGTTCCCGCGCAAAAAAGCCGGTGAGCGAGGCCAGATTGTCCGGCGCGGCCGCCGCAAGACGCTGCCCGATGGGACCTTCAAGGAAAGCGGCCTTTGCCGCTGGCGGCGGCAGACGGGTCAAAAGGTGGCCGACTTCGGCATTCGGGATCATATTTTCCGGCGCCGATGCCGTCAGCCAGGCGGGCCGGGCAAGGACAAGGGCGCGGACGAGATCGGGACGCTTTACGGCCAGGCGAAGCGAAATCGCCGCGCCCATGGAAATGCCGCCGATGATGACAGGCACGCCCAGATTGGCCTCCACATAGGCGGCGACGTCATTCGCGAAGGTTTCGATCGAAAGCCTGTCGAGTCCGCCGGACTGCGATCGGCCATGACCGCGAGCCTCGATCGTGACGCGACGGAAGCCGGATTCGCCAGGAAACGCTTCGGAGGCCTGGCCCGCGTCGCCGCAAAGTCCGTGCAGGAAGACAACCGGCGTGCCCTCGCCCGCCGTGTCGACATTCAGCCGCGTGCCGTCGCGTGTCTCGAAGTTGATGCTCATGGCCCCGCCTCGAGCTTTTCGGAGAGGAAGCGGGCAACGTCCTTGGCCTCGCTTGCTGCAAGCCCATGAGCGATCAGGCTGCCGGTAAAGCCGATGGCCTTCAGGCGAGCGAGGTAATGTGCGTAGTCGAGCACCCCCTTTCCAGCGGTCGCAAAACTGCCGTCCGGATTCCGGTCCTTCGCATGCGCCATGACGATGCGGTCGGCGAGAAGATCGATTGCCGCGGACACGGTCGTCCGCTGCTCGTCAAGCGTTGTCGTTTCAAAGAGATTGGCGGGGTCGAGCACGATTTTGATACGCGGGCTCCGCATCTCGTCGATGAGCCGGCGGGCCTTTTCCGCCGAGTTGACGACATTGGCAAGCTCCGGCTCGATGCCGAGATCGACGTCGCAGCGGTCTGCAATGCCGATCGCCGTCTCCATGGCCCGGAGCAGATCGCGCCAGGCTTCCGGCGTGTCGTTTTCGGGGTGCTCCCTCCACTGGTCGAGCGGATCACGCGTGCCGGTGCAGAGCGTGATGAGGCGGGTGGACATGGCGTGGCTGCGTTCCGCCAGAACGGCCAGCCGGCGGTGGCCGGCCTCGCGCATCGCCTGGTCGGGATGGATCATATTGTAGGTGCCGGAGACCGCCGCGATTTCGATACCGGCCTTCTTCGCCGCATCGGCAACGGCGCACGCCTGCCGCTCGTCGATGCCTTCAGGCATGGAGGCGAGGCCCGAGCAGGCCATGTTGTATTGCGCGGCGGCAAACCCGGCAGCCGCGACGGCATCGAGCACCGCACCCGGTTGCGTGCCTTCAAAGGTCTTGGCGAAGATTCCGAGCTTCATCAGACGCCACCCTCGACATCGGCAAGCGCAACCGCCTTGCCGCTCGCCACCGAGCGGGCGATGGCGACCATGGCCCGCACCGAGGCGAGGCCGTCGTCGATGCCGGCGCCTTCCATCGGCGCACCATCGAGGATGGTGCGTGCAAAACCTTCGACCTGGCGGCGATAGAAATGACCGTCAGCACCGAGCACCCGATGCGTCGCGCCCTCGGCCTCGCGGAAAATGTCCACCTCGCTCGTCTTGTAGTACCAGGGGTTATAGGTCTTGCCGAGAACGCTGCCCTTCTCGCCGTAAATCTGGAAACCCTCGTGCCAGTCCATGCGGACTTGCACGGTCAGATCGAGATGGCCGAGCGTGCCGGAAGCGAACTCGGCGTCGACGAACCAGCACCAGATGCCGGCCCGTTCGGAAAGCCGCGCCTGCACCGAGACGATGTCGCCGCCGAAGTAACGCGCCGTGTCGATCAGGTGGCAGCCATGGGCCAGCATGTAGTAGCGGCGCAGATCCGCCTTCGGATTGGCCGAAGGCTTTTTCGCATTGGCGCTGGTAACGATCAGCGGCTGGACGGCATCCGTCATCGCATAGCGGTGCGTGCTGTCGCAATACCAGGCCTTGAAGGCGATCATCTCGCCCATCTCGTCAGCAATGAAGGCTTTTGCCGCCTGGAGACCGGCATCAAAGCGCTTCATGTGGCCGACCTGAAATATCTTGCCGGACTTTTCGACGGCCTCTCTGAGATCGAGGCATTCCTCGACCGTCACGCCGACGGGTTTTTCGCAGAGCACATGCTTGCCGGCTTCGAGTGCGCGCAGCGAGGCCGGGACGTGGAAGGCGTCGGCGGTCGCGATGATCACGGCTTCGATATCGGGATCGGCAAGCATCCTGTCGTAGTCGTCGTAGGTCTTCGCTGCACCGTGGGTAATCGCCATGCGTTCGCGCAGGTCATCGGCGACATCGCAGATAGCATGGAGATCGGCATTGACAGCCTTCGTGCAGGCCTCGAAATGAGCGGCCTGGGCGATCTGCCCGGCACCGAGCACACCCACTCGAAGGCGGCGTTCCTGTTTTGCTGGCATTCTAGAGTTCCTTAAGTTTGTTCACAGAGCGGCAGCCCGTCGGGCGTCAAAGTGAGTGGTGTGTACGGTTTTCCGCGCGCATCCCGCTCTAACTCCCGGAAGCCGGTCACGAAGTTTCAGGTCCATCCGGCATGAAAACATCGTGATCTAGAGCGTGATCCATCTTCCTTCGGCGCTGCCTGAGCGCAGCGTCGCGTCGATGAACCTCATTCCTCGCACCCCGGCGTCTATGCCGGGCAAGAGGAGAGATTTCGAGGACGCGGCCACGCCGTTAAAGCGAGCTTCGAGCTGGTCCGCCATGTCGGCGTAAAGTTGCGAAAGCGCCTCGACGAAGCCTTGTGGATGTCCGGGCGGCATGTGTCCTTTGACCACAGTGCCATGTGAAGCGCGATCGATGATAATCCGCTGCCCGCCCAGCGGGCAGAAGTGCAGAACGTTCGCGTCCGCCACACCCCAGCCGAGCGACGCTTTGTCGCCATAAATCTCTATGCGAAGGCCATTGGTCTTCCCTATCGCGACCTGGCTTGCCCACAAGCTGCCCTTGGCGCCATTTTCGAACCGAAGCTGAACGGAAACGTTGTCGTCGACCTGTCGCCCGGGAACAAAGCTGTCGACCTCGGCCGACACCATGATGCACTGGAGACCGCTGATAAACTCGGCAAGGTGGAAGGCATGCGTTCCGATATCGCCGAGGCTACCCGCGCCGCTTCGCTTCGGATCGGTGCGCCATTCGGCCTGTTTGTTGCCCTCGGCCTCGGTCGCCGAGGCGAGCCATTCCTGGGGAAACTCAACCCGCACGAGTCGGATTTCGCCGACGGCTCCGCTTTCGACGACAGCGCGTGCTTCCCGAACCATGTCGAAGCCGGCGTTCGTGTAGCTGACGCCGAAAAGCGCAGTGCCGGCCTTTGCCGCCTGCTCGACTTCGAGAGCCTCGGGGAGCGTCGCGGTCAGCGGCTTGTCGCACATGACGCTGATGCCCGACGCCAGGAAGGCAAGAGAAGCGGGAGCGTGGATGTGGTTGGGCGTTACGACGGCCACGAGGTCGATGCCGTCGTCGCGTCCGGCCTCGGCGGCCGCCATGGCGGCAAAGTCGGTGTAGCTGCGATCGCGGCCGAGATACAGCGCGTCGGCACTTTCCAGGGCGCGCGTCGGATCACTCGACAGCGCACCGGCGACAAACTCGAAACGATGCGTCATCGCCGCCGCGCGGCGGTGGACTGCACCGAAGAAGGCGCCCTGACCGCCACCCACCATACCCAGTCTGAAACGTCGAGAAGCCATGCAAAAGTCCGTCAGGCCCATCGGCCCTTGAGTGATGGAGAGCCTGCGCCCGGCGGGCGGTTTGCCGAGTACAAGTCCCCATCCCGGCCGAAACAGGGGCGGGATGGGGAATGGAAAAGGACTAGTTCGCAGTCTTGCCGCAGGTCGTCAGCGCGTCCTCCGGGGTGCAAACCTCGGTACCGGTCTTGATGAACGGCTCCACTTTTTCGCCCTTGGTCAGCTTGTCCAGCGCCATGATGGTTTCATAACCCATGTCATAGGGACGCTGGCCGATGTTGTAGTGGCTGAGTCCTTCGGCCAGCAGGGGCAACTGCGGGCCGAAATTGTCGCCGAACACCACGACCAGGTCCTTGCTGTCGAGGCGTGCCTTGAGCGGCTCCATGGCCTGCTTGTAAGCCTGCGGAGCATATTGAGCCCAGCCGCCGACCGCGATGAAAGCGCTAAGCTCGGGGTTGTTCGTCATCACGTCGCGCACCTGCTGGGCGGCAAGCGTGATGTCGTCATTATTATAGACAGGGCAACCTGCCGGCTCGATCCACCCGTTCTGGCCGGTCAGCGTTTCCGCACCCTTGTCCTTCGTGACGCCCGCAAGAGTGTCGCGGATGCCTTGGACGCGGGCTTTCAGGTTCTCGGATGCAGGCGCACCCGACTGGATGCAGACGGTGCCGCCGTCCTTCTTGGTCTCCAGCACCTTCTGCGCCAATGCGATGCCGAATTCATAATTGTCGGTTCCGATGTAGGTCGAGCGCAGGCCTGCATCTTCGGGCAGAACGTCCGTGTCGAAAGTCACGACCGGAATGCCTTTATCCTGGGCCATTTTCATGATGCGAGCCATGGCCTTCGGGTTGCCGGCCGAAACGCCGAGGCCGGCCACTCCGCGGGTGACCATATCCTGGGCAAGCTGGACCTGCTTGGCTTCGTCATACTCGGTCGGGCCGAGATAGGTGCAGGTGACATCGCCCAGCTTCTTCGCGGCGGCCTCGCACCCCTGCTGGATCGGCGGGCTGAAGGCGTTGTTGAGCACCTTGAAGACGAGGGCGAATTCGCGATCGGCAGCGTTGGCCTGGGGCACAGTCAAGCCGACGGCCAGGCAGGCCACCGAAAGGGCTGCCGTGAGAGTGTGTACTGGTTGCATTGAAGTTCCTCCCTTTTCCTTGTTGATGCGGACGCGCTCACCGACGCAGCGAGCGGATTCTTTCGAGCAGGACCGCGGCTAGAATGAAACTTCCCACGAACATTCCCTGCCAGAACGGGTTTACCCCTGCGATGAGCAGGGCATTGCGGATAACCTCTACGAGGATCGCGCCGATGGCTGCGCCGAGCGCAGTGCCGAACCCGCCTGTCAGCGACGCTCCGCCGATGACCGTCGACGCGATGACCTGCAACTCGTATCCGGTTCCGATCGCGTTGGTGACGGCGCCAAGCCAGCCGACCAGGAACACGGCCGTTATGGCGACCATCAGCCCGTTGAAGGCGTAGGCCGAGACCTTGATGAGGTCCACAGGGATACCCGCCACTCGCGCCGCAGCCTCGTTGCCGCCGATCGCGAACAGGTAGCGGCCCCACCGCGTCATGGTCAGCAGGAAATGCAGGATGATCACGCCGGCGACGAGAGCATAGACGACATTGGGCAGTCCGAAACTATAGCCGCCGCCGAGCGCGATGATACCGTTGGTGGCCTGTCCGAATTCGTAGAACACCTCGTTGTTCGTGAGCACCAGCGCGAGGCTGCGTCCGATGGATAGGGTAGCAAGCGTGACGATGAATGGCGGGAGCTTGACGTAGGAGATGATGACTCCGTTGACCATGCCGCAGACGACACCCATGGCGAGTGTCGCGAGGATGCCGACCGCGAGCGGCATGTCCGAATTGAGCACGATGCCGAGCGTCACCCCGCACATGCCGAGGATCGATCCGACGGAGATATCGATACCGCCGCTGATGAGCACCGGCGTCATGCCGAGCGCCATGATCCCGATGAAGCAGGCATTCTGGAAAATGTTGAGGAGGTTTCCGGAAGTCGCGAACTTTGCCGAGATGACCGATACGACCAGGCCTATCACCAGGATAGCCAGTGCTATCCACGTCTCCTGCGCAAGGAATACGCGGCTCCAGAAAGGGCGGTCGGACCTCTTCAGGAGATCGACATCCATGTGGGGAACTTCCTCGGGAGCACTCATGCGTTGTTTCTCCGGAATCAGGCCGTCTGGATCGCGCCGGTTATCAGGCCGGTCACTTCTTCGGGGCTCGATTGCTCGATCATCTTGTCGGCCACCTTGCGACCCCGACGCAGCACCACGACCCTGTCGCAAATCTCGAAGACATCGGGCATGCGATGGCTGATCAGGATCACGGAAAGGCCTTGTGCCTTCATGCGGCGGATCAGGGCCAGCACCTCGGCAACCTGCCGGACACTGATTGCCGCCGTAGGTTCGTCCATAAGGACGATTTTCGACCTGGCGAGCCGGGTACGAGCAATTGCCACCGCTTGACGCTGGCCGCCGGACATGCGCACCACGAGATCGGCCGGGCGGGTCTCGGATTTGAGTTCCTGGAATATCTCGGCCGAGCGGGCGTTCATGCGCTTGTGATCGAGCACCTTGAACGGCCCGATCTGCCGCATCAATTCGCGGCCGAGGAAAACGTTCGCCGACGCGGTCAGGTTGTCGCAGATCGCCAGATCCTGATAGACGACCTCTATTCCATGGCGACGAGCTTCCGCCGGTCCGGAAAAGACCACGGGCTCACCTTCCAGGGTGTAGGAACCGGAAGACGGCTGGAAGTTTCCGGCGATGGTTTTCACCAATGTCGACTTGCCGGCCCCGTTGTCCCCCATCAGGCCAAGAATCTCGCCCTGGTTGATTTCGAGGGTGACGCCATCGAGTGCGCGGACGGCACCGAAATCCTTCACGATGTTTTCGAGTCGCGCCAAAACCGTCATTGCACCCTACCGGAATTTTTGTAGCGTAACCGAACAAAACACCGTTTCCCTTGACCGTCAATAGCGGCATATCCCCTTTTCTATGCTGCAATGCATCAAGAATCGGCCCAATTGACAGGCCTGTCTGAGGGTATTAGTAATTTTATCGAACAAATAGGCTTCAAATTGTCAAACACACTGCTTTTTCGTCCGAACGAAGCGCGCGCGCTTTCGGCACTGTTTCGCACGGGTGGGCTGACTCGCGCATCCTTGGCCCGTGAGCTCGATCTGACCCGCTCGACCACGGGGACTCTGGTGCAAAGCCTTGTCGACGCTGGTTTGGCACGGGAACGGGAATCGACAACGGGCAACGAAGCAGGGGCCAAGGTCGGTCGCCCCGGGATCGTCGTTGAAATCGCCGGCAGCGGTGTCTTCTTTCTCGGCGCCTATATCGGCGTGAACCGGATCGACGTCATCGCCATCGACCTGTCGGGAAAAGTCCGAGCGAAGGCCACCCGCCCATTCTCGGGTGCGGCAAGCAGGCCCGCTCAAGCGATGAAACTCATCGTAGCACTGGTTGATGAGGTGCGCAGAACGTTGCCTCCCGGCGCACGGCCCCATGGCCTCAACGTAGCGCTGCCGGGCTTCCTGGATGGGGACGGCGAAACCTTTCATGCCGCCATTTTGGGCTGGCATGGGGTCAGCCTCGCGCAACTGATTTCCGAGTCCATCGGCCTTGGTGTCCCGGTGCTCCTCGAAAACGACGCCAATGCGGTGGCCGTGGCTGAGACCTATCGCTCGGCTCCGCCGGATGGCGAGGGCGATGACAGCCTCGTCGTTCTCATAGAGAACGGCGTTGGGGGCGGCATCGTCAGCAATGGCAAGCTGCATCGCGGTCAGTTGGGCGGCGCTGGCGAGATCGGCCATATGCCGATCGGAGAGGCTGGCTTCGTTTATGACGCTGTGCGTCCTGGTCGGTGGGAAACATTTATAGGCAAGGACGCCCTCCTTGCCCGATACGCACATATCAGCGGCGTCATTAGTTCGCTTGACGCGTTTATCGCAGTGCTGTCGTCGGGTGACCCCACCGCGCTTGCCTGCGCCCGCGACTGGGCTCGCTGGCTGGTTCGGGGGCTGGCGACCCTTGCCTGCGTCCTGCAGCCGGGCCGCATCATCCTCGCCGGATCGGTCAGCGCGATCTATCCCTTCGTGGCCGAACAAACGGAGGATTTGTTGGCCGCGTCTCTCATCGAAGGCTATCCGATGCCCCGCGTCGAAACGTCAAGCACCGGCAATGACGGCCCCGCCCTGGGTGCTGCCTATCTTCTGCATCAGGCAATGCTTGCAGGCAATACGCGCCCGCATACGCGCGATGTCGCAGTTCGTTGACAGACAGGAGTTTTCATGACGCTCAAAGCCGCCTCCGAAACGATCGCCGTTGCCGAAATCGGGGGAACCTCGGTCAAGATCGGTTTTGCGGATCATGGTGTGCCGCTCGAAGTCACGCGCACCTTTTCGACGAGCAATCTTCGCCGAGGCGCTCCTGCGGCCCAACTCGCCCGGCTCCTGCAATGTGCGTCCGTCGATGCCGGCCTGACCATCGACCGGGTGGTGGCAACTGTCCCCGGGTTCATCGGACGTGACTGCGATACGATCATCCATGCCGCAAACGTCCCCGAACTAAACGGCGTTCACCTGGCCTCCGAATTGGCTTCCACGCTTTCGGTTCCCGTCCAGTTGGAGCGGGACGTGGTTCTGCAGTTGCTCGGGGAAAGCGCCTGCGGCGCGATTGCCAACGAATGCGAGGTGTTGGCTGTCTACTTCGGCACCGGGATCGGTGCCGCTTACCTTGGCGAAAACGGCATTTTTCGTGGCGGCGGGTGGGCGCTTGAAATCGGCCACATGCCGGTGCTCGAGCCGGGTGACCGTCAGGAATTCCCCAAGCGGATCGAGGCGTACGCCTCTGGTGCAACTCTGGTGGACCTCGCATCTGCACATGGCGTCGCCGTGAAGGACCTCTTCCAGGCTGCTGCGCAGTCGCCGGAATTGTGCGACGCTCTCGACGACATATTGTGGCAGCAGGCGATAACCGTTGCCAGAGCGACGGTGTTGTTTTCGCCACGCATCGTTCTGCTGGGCGGCGGCGTCATCGACATGGACGGCTATCCGCGCCACACGCTCACACAGCGCATTGTTGGCGCATTGCCGCATTCCGGCTCGATTCACTCCATCGACATACGCTGGGCCACACTGGGCTGGCAGGCAGCCATTTTCGGTGCCGCTCGTCTTGGCGACATGGCGGCTTAATCCGTCGGCAGATCCGCGCGAGAACGCGTCTTGACTGCCGGCTGCGAAAGCGGCGCCGACAGGAAGCCTTGCGCGATCTCCGCACCGGGCGATTTTTTCAAGCTTGTCGATCGGTGGCTAACCTGTTTAAACGCTCCCGTTGCCGGACGCGTGATCCCTTTTCCGGCAATTTCCCGGGAGAACGAGGAATGCCTCTTTCCATCGCCACATGGAACATCAACTCCGTTCGCCTGCGCATGCCGCTGGTCGAACATTTCCTCAAGACATGGCAGCCGGACATCCTCTGCCTGCAGGAAATCAAGTGTCGGAACGACCAGTTCCCCTCGGCTCCGCTGAGGAAGCTCGGCTACGAACACATCGAGATGCACGGGCAGAAGGGCTATCACGGCGTCGCCACTATCTCTCGCCTGCCGCTTCATGAGCTCTCCGACCGCCGCGACTATTGTGGCGTCGGCGATGCACGCCATCTCTCCGTCGTCTTCGCGGCCGGTGGAAAGACAATCCGCCTCCATAATTTCTATGTACCGGCCGGCGGCGACGAGCCGGACCGCACGGTCAATCCGAAGTTCGGACACAAGCTCGACTTCGTCGACGAGATGAAGCTCCTGCACGCGGAGGCCGAGGCCGGCGTCTCGTCGATCCTCGTCGGCGACCTCAACATCGCGCCGCTCGAGCACGACGTCTGGTCGCACAAGCAGCTTCTCAAGATCGTCAGCCATACGCCGATCGAAACCGAGGGCCTGGTCTCGGTGATGACCGGAGGTGCATGGGTCGACCTGATGCGCCTCCACACGCCGCCGCCGGAAAAACTCTACACCTGGTGGAGCTATAGGGCGAAGGACTGGACCGCCGCCGACCGCGGACGCCGGCTCGACCACATCTGGTCCTCCGCCGATCTCGCGAGCCAGCTCGTGCGCGTCGAGATCCTCAAGGAAGCGCGCGGCTGGGAGCGCCCGTCCGACCATGTGCCCGTCATAGCCCATTTCGAGCTTTGACGGCGCCGTCCGCTTACGTAAACCGCCCGGCAAGCGCCTCCACGCGGCGGATCATCGCCTGGATGTTTTCCCGGATGCGGGCTTCCACCATGGCGGTCACCTCGGGATATTCCTCCAGCATCCGACGGAAGAGCGGACGGTTGATCCGGATCACTTCGCTGTCCTCTTGCGCCGTCGCGGTGAACTTGCGCTCGACCATCGAGATGAGCGCGAGCTCGGACAGGAGCGCGCCGCGGCCGACGGTCATCACCTGCTGCTGGCGGCCCTGCGCATTCGCATTCGAAAGCGCGAAGCTGCCGGCCGCCACGGCATAGGCGCAATCGGCCGGCGCGCCTTCCCGGAAGAGTTCGTGCCCCTTGGCCACCCGGCGGCGCTCGGCGCCGAAGGCGATAAGCCTCAGCTTGTCCTCGCCGATGTCGGCGAAGAGCGACACGTTGGACAAGAGTGCGATGTCGTCATTGAGCGCCAAGCGGCAAATCTCCCCCGGTCATGTCGTCCGGCTTAGGGAACGATCTTGTAGCCGCCGTTCTCTGTCACCAATATCTCGGCATTGGAAGGGTCGCGCTCGATTTTCTGGCGCAGCCGGTAGACATGCGTCTCGAGCGTATGGGTCGTGACGCCGGAATTATAGCCCCAGACCTCCTCGAGCAGCACGTCGCGGGTGACCACTTTCTGGTCGGCGCGGTAGAGATAGCGGATGATTGCGGCTTCCTTCTCCGTCAGGCGGATTTTCTGGCCGTTCTCCATGGTAAGCAGCTTCTGGCTGGGCTTGAATGTGTAAGGGCCGACATTGAAGGTCGCGTCCTCGCTCTGCTCATGCTGGCGGAGCTGGGCGCGAATGCGGGCAAGCAGCACGGCGAAGCGGAACGGCTTCGTCACATAATCGTTGGCGCCGGCCTCGAGGCCGAGGATCGTGTCGGAATCGGTGTCGTGGCCGGTCAGCATGATGATCGGGGCCTTGAAGCCGCCCTTGCGCAAGAGCTTCACCGCCTCGCGCCCGTCCATGTCGGGCAGACCGACATCCATGATCAGGAGGTCGACCTGTCGGCCACGCGCCATCTGAATGCCCTTCCCGGCGGTCGCTTCCTGCAGAAGGTCGAACTCTTCGTAGAGAGAGAGCTGTTCTATCAACGTCTCACGCAGATCATCGTCGTCGTCGACAAGGAGGATGGTGCGAGTCGCCATGGGACAGTTCCTGTTGCTTCCTGGTTCAAAACTAACTCAAATGCCGCTCTTGGCAAGCGCGGCAGTCGCTGCCGCATGTTTCCGTAAATCCTAACCTATTTAGGATAGAAACAGGCCGCAACTGAAAGTGGCCGCAGCGGCGTCTGCGCGTCTGATGAGACGCACGGCGCCGCAGGCATCGTCATATAGGAAAACCGGCTTAAGGTCGCGGCGCGATCACGGCAAAGCAAGAATTTGTGAGACCGATGCGCAAGAAGGCGTCGACAACAGGATCGAGAAAAGGGACCATCGTCGTCAGAACCGCTCCGCGCGACCGCAAGCGCGCCCTCGTGCTTTTCGACGGACGGGTCGAGCGGGCTGCGATCGGGCGCAGCGGCGTCACTGCCATCAAGCGCGAAGGCGACGGGGCGACGCCCCGCGCGGTCATGCGGCTCATCGGCGGCTATGTCAGGCGCGATCGCGTCCCGTTTCCCTCGACGCGCCTGCCGATGCGGGCCGTCCGGGGCGACATGCTTTGGTGCGATGCCCCGCAACACCCGTGCTACAATCGCCCCGTCAGGGCGCCGTTTCGTGCCGGGCATGAACGCATGATGCGCGACGACGGGCTCTACGACATCTGCCTCGTCATGGATTGGAACATTTCCTCCCGAAGGCGCAATGCCGGCTCGGCGATCTTCTTCCACCTCATCCGTCCGGGCTACGAGCCGACCGAGGGCTGCGTGGCCGTCAGCCTTTCGGCCATGCGGCGACTGCTCCGGCAAATGCACCGCGGGATGATCGTGAAGGTGGTGTAGCTTCGGTCGCGCAGCAAAGCCGAACGGGCACTCCGCATCAGCCCGACCGTTCCTCCTCAAGCATGCGCGGCGTCACGAAGCGAACCAGGCGGCCGGTGCCGGGCGCTATGTCCGACCAGCGCTCGACGTCGAAATCCATGACGGCAAGTCCGGCTGTCGGAAACTTCTCCCTCAGCCGCTCCAGAGTCGCTTCATCGCCGCGCCCGGCAAGCAGAAGCGCAAGATCGGCCATTCCCGGATTGTGGCCGACGAGGAGCAGTTTCTCCACCGTCGGCTCGACCCTGCGGACGGCGTCGAGAATGGCCGATGCGGAGACCTCGTAGATGCCGACCGCATCGCGCTCGGGGATCTTGTGCGGCAACGCCCCGGCGACGAGCTCCCAGGTCTCCTGGGCGCGCCGCGCGGTCGAAACGAGCGCCAGGTCCGGAGCAAGCCCTTGCCGGGCGATGAAGGCGCCGACGACGGGCGCCGCTTTGCGTCCACGCTCAGAAAGCGGCCGGCGATGGTCGGCAACGCCGTCCGGCCAGGCGGACTTCGCATGGCGTAGCAGCATGAGTCGGCGTGTCGAGGGCCGGGCGTCATCGGGCATGAAAGCTCCTCAGGGCAGAAAACCGGGGGCGGCAGCGCATTGTCGCATCATCATGCGCATAAAAAAAGCCGCCCCGAAGGGCGGCTCAAACGCCGGAAAAGCTCAAAACCGGCTATTTCCATTCGCGAATGTCGACAAAATGACCGGCGACCGCCGCCGCGGCTGCCATTGCCGGAGAAAGCAGATGCGTGCGCCCCTTGAAGCCCTGGCGGCCTTCGAAGTTGCGGTTCGATGTGGAGGCACAACGTTCGCCGGGCTTCAGGCGGTCGTCGTTCATCGCCAGGCACATGGAGCAGCCGGGCTCGCGCCAGTCGAAGCCCGCTTCCTTGAAGATCTTGTCCAGGCCTTCCGCTTCCGCCTGTTCCTTGACGAGGCCGGAGCCCGGAACGATCATCGCCGAAACGGTCGGGGCGACCTTGCGGCCTTCGACCACCTGTGCGACGGCGCGCAGGTCCTCGATGCGGCCATTGGTGCAGGAGCCGATGAACACCCGGTCGATGGCGATGTCGGTGATCTTCGTGCCGGGCTTCAGGCCCATATAGTCGAGCGCACGCCACTTGGAGGTCCGCTTCGTCTCGTCCTGGATGTCGTCCGGGTCGGGAACGACGCCCTGGACGGAGACGACGTCTTCCGGCGAGGAGCCCCAGGAAACGATCGGCGGCAGATTGGCGGCATCGAGCACGACGACGCGGTCGTAATGGGCGCCTTCGTCCGTGTGCAGCGTCTTCCAGTATTCGACCGCCCTGTCCCAGGCCTCGCCCTTGGGGGCGCGCGGCTTGTCCTTGATGTACTCGAAGGTGGTTTCGTCCGGTGCGATCAGCCCGGCGCGCGCTCCGCCTTCGATCGTCATGTTGCAGACGGTCATGCGGCCTTCCATCGACAGCGACCGGATCGCCTCACCGGCAAACTCGATGACGTGGCCGGTGCCGCCTGCCGTGCCGATCTCGCCGATGATCGCAAGGATGATGTCCTTTGCGGTGACGCCCGGCGGCAATTGGCCGTCGACGCGCACCAGCATGTTCTTCGCCTTTTTCTGGATCAGCGTCTGCGTCGCCAGGACATGCTCGACCTCGGACGTGCCGATGCCGTGCGCCAGCGCGCCGAAAGCGCCGTGCGTCGAAGTGTGGCTGTCGCCGCAGACGATCGTCATGCCCGGCAGCGTGAAGCCCTGCTCCGGACCGACGATGTGAACGATCCCCTGGCGCTTGTCGTTCTCCGAATAATATTCGACGCCGAAATCCGCGGCGTTCCTGGCAAGCGCCTCGACCTGGATGCGGCTTTCCTCGTTCTTGATGCCGAGATGGCGGTCCGGCGAGGTCGGCACGTTATGGTCGACGACGGCGAGCGTCTTTTCCGGGGCGCGAACCTTGCGTCCGGCCATGCGCAGTCCTTCGAAGGCCTGCGGGCTCGTCACCTCGTGAACGAGGTGACGATCGATGTAGAGGAGACAGGTTCCGTCGGCCTGGCTGTCCACCAGGTGATCGTCCCAGATCTTGTCGTAGAGAGTACGCGGTGCGCTCATGGGGTATGTATCCATCGTATTTTCAAGAATTTGGAATGGGGGCCGGCGCCAATGCGGCCGGTAACGCTGATCGTGCGATCAGGATAGGCGGCTGGTGAGCGCCCCTGAAACGCGCGCAAAAAAGCGTGCCGGCAGGCGCTTGTGATCCTGCAGCACGACGATCTTCTGCTCGCGACATCCGAATTTGCATTCCATGACCGTGCTCATATCAATTTTTTGACAGTTCGGCAATCGGCGAGGCGGGGAGTGAAACCCGATGACGAGCGTGCTCGCGTTGAATGGGCGGAACGGATATGATAAGCAAAACTTATTATTCAACGCGATCGATCAAATGCCCAGGAAACTCGAGTCCGATACGATCGGGATGCTCCTCACCGATGTCTCCCGCCTGTTGCGCGGTGCCTTCGATCGCAAGGTCAATGCGATGGACCTCGGGATCACGCCCGGCGAGGCGCGCACATTGGTCCAGGTGGCCGTCACCGAGGGCATCAAGCAGGCGGAGATCGCGACCCGAATGGGGATCGAGCCCATGACCCTCTCCGCCTATCTCGACCGCCTGGAAGCGATGGGCCTCGTCGCGCGCATCCCGGATCCGGCGGACCGGCGCGCCAAGAACGTCGTCGTGACCGATAAGGCCGACCCGCTCATCACCGAGCTGATGTCGGGCCTGCGTGAAATGATGAATGCTTATACCGAGGACCTGGGCGACGACGGACGGGAGGTCCTGCGCGCAAACCTGAGGATCCTGCGGGACAGTCTCCGCCGCCTCGACCCGTGTGTCGCCGGCAAGGAGAAGGGGGCGGCCGAATGACGCTCAGGATGAGCGAGCGGCGCACGAGCATCATCGGCGCCTTCCTGGTGGCGCTCGGCCCCATCTCGATGGCGCTCTACACGCCGGCAATGCCGGAGCTCGTGCGTGCCTTCGCCTCCACCGAAGCGGCGATCAAGATGACGCTGTCTCTCTATTTCGGCGGCTTCGCCCTTGCCCAGCTCGCCTCGGGCACGCTTTCCGACGTCATCGGCCGGCGGCGAACAACGCTGATCTTCATGGCGATCTATCTCGCCGGCAGCCTGATGGCGGCCTTCGCGCCTTCCGTCCCGGTGCTGCTCGCGGGGCGCCTCGTGCAGGGAATCGGCGCCTCCGTCGGAATGACCGTGGCGCGCGCCATCGTTCGCGACCAGTTCACCGGCACAACGGCGGCGCGCATCATGAACATGATCGGCATGATGCTGGCGCTCGGGCCGGCGGTCTCACCGACCCTCGGCGGTATCGCGCTTGGCCTGTTCGGCTGGCAGTCGATCTTCCTGCTGATGGTCGGCTTCGCGCTGATGGCGTGCTTCATCGTTCAGCTCTTCATGGCGGAGACGACGACGCCGGATCGCACCAAGGGGCATTTCCGGCCCATTCTCGCAGCCTATGGCGAGCTTATGAGGGACGCTCGCTTCGTGTCCTCGACATTGGTGATCGCCGGCGCGGTCGGCGCGCTCTATGCATGGGCGACCATGCTGCCCTTCGTGCTGATCAGCCAGGTCGGGCTCACCCCGACCGAGTTCGGCATCGGCATGCTCATGCAATCGGGACTGTTCTTTTCGGGCACGGTCACGATGCGTCTCATGATGCGTCGCTTCACGCCGCAGGCGCTCGTGCCGGCCGGTCTCTTCTTCATCGGCGCGGCGAGCCTCGCCCTCGCCTTCACCATGCATGCGCTGGAACCGACTTTCCTCTCGGTGATGACGCCGATCGGGATCTATGCCTTCGGCATCGCCTTCGTCATGCCCTATATGATGACCGCGGCGATGGCCCCCTTCCCGCATATCGCCGGCACGGCTTCGGCGATGATGGGCTTCATCCAGATGAGCGCCGGACTCCTCGGCGGCGCGCTTGCCGCTCTCGTCGGGGTGCCGGCCACAGCACTCGGAACGATCATTCCGAGCTTCGGCCTTCTCTCGCTTGCAAGCTATTTCTGGTACCGCAGGTCCGTTTGCCTAAGGCCGCTGGTCGCACCGGCGGCTGCGGAGACGCCGCTGAGCGAAGCGGCGGAGTGAGCAAAGATAAAAAACCGCGGCGGAGCGATCCACCGCGGCTCCCAACCTGCAATCCTTCAGAGCTTAGCGGTTGCGCGCTGCCAGCGTGCGCAGGCGCAGCGCGTTGAGCTTGATGAAGCCGGCGGCATCCTTCTGGTCGTAGGCGCCCTGATCGTCCTCGAAGGTGACGAGCTTGTCGGAATAGAGCGACTTGCCGCTCTCGCGGCCGATGACCATGATATTGCCCTTGTAGAGCTTCAGCGTCACTTCGCCTTCCACATGCTCCTGGCTCTTGTCGATCGCCGCCTGCAGCATTTCGCGTTCCGGAGAGAACCAGAAGCCGTAATAGATGAGCTCGGCATAGCGCGGCATCAGTTCGTCTTTCAGATGCGCCGCGCCGCGGTCGAGCGTGATGCTCTCGATCGCACGATGGGCCGCAAGCAGGATCGTGCCGCCGGGAGTCTCGTAGACGCCGCGCGACTTCATGCCGACGAAACGGTTCTCCACGAGGTCGAGGCGGCCGATGCCGTTGTCGCGGCCGTATTCGTTGAGCTTGGCAAGAAGCGTTGCCGGCGACATGCGCACGCCGTCGATCGACACGGCATCGCCACGTTCGAAGCCGACCTTGATGATGGTCGCCTTGTCGGGTGCCGCTTCCGGCGAAATGGTGCGCATATGCACATATTCGGGAGCTTCCTGGGCCGGGTCCTCCAGCACTTTTCCTTCCGAGGAGGAGTGCAGGAGGTTGGCGTCGACGGAGAAAGGCGCCTCGCCCTTCTTGTCCTTGGCGACCGGGATCTGGTGCTTTTCGGCGAATTCGAGCAGATCGGTGCGGCTCTTGAACGACCAGTCTCGCCAGGGGGCGATGATCTTGATGTCCGGATTGAGCGCGTAAGCAGAAAGCTCGAAGCGGACCTGGTCGTTGCCCTTGCCGGTCGCGCCATGGGCGATCGCATCGGCGCCGGTCTTCCTGGCTATATCGATGAGGTGTTTGGAGATCAGCGGACGGGCGATCGAGGTGCCGAGCAGGTAGACGCCTTCATAGACGGCATTGGCGCGGAACATCGGGAACACGAAGTCCCTCACGAATTCCTCGCGGACGTCCTCGATATAGATCTCCTTGATGCCGAGCATCTCGGCCTTCTTGCGAGCCGGCTCCAGTTCTTCGCCCTGGCCGAGGTCGGCGGTGAAGGTCACCACTTCGGCGCCCAGTTCAGTCTGCAGCCATTTGAGGATGATCGAGGTGTCGAGACCGCCGGAATAGGCGAGAACGACCTTCTTGACGTCTTTATGCGATGCCATGGTTTTTGTCCGTCTGCTCGTTTTGTCAGGCTCTCGGGCGCGGCGCTGCCGCATCGAAAATCTGCGGCACTTTAGCCAGAACTTGAGGGGATACAAGCGGAACTACTGCATGTCGCCCAAAACTGTGCCGCGTTTGAGCGCGGAGGACAGGCGGGAAGAAAATGCAAGGCGGTCGCCAGATCGCGTGAATCCACTGGCAAAAGCCTCAGGCCGGAGGTATCAGCAAGGATCGTCGTTCGAGGAATGCGTCATGGATTTCGTTCCTAACCTGCCGACACTCATCGCTTTCGCCGCAGCAAGTCTCCTCCTCGCCGCGACACCGGGTCCGGACATGACGCTTTCGATCAGCCGGGCGCTGGCGCAGGGGAAGAAGGCCGCGCTTTTCGTCGTGCTCGGCACCGGGCTCGGCATCGTCGTCCATACGCTGCTCGTCGCCTTCGGCATTTCGGCACTGATCACGGCATCTCCGACCGCCTTCCTGGTTCTGAAGACCGGCGGTGCAGCCTATCTCCTCTGGCTTGCGATCCAGGCGATCCGCTACGGGTCCAGCCTGTCGGTGACGAAGGTGACGGAGGCGAAGGGAACTGCGCTTTCGAACGTCGCGACCGGCTTTTCGGTGAACATTCTGAACCCGAAAGTCGTGATATTCTTCATGACCTTCCTGCCGCAGTTCGTCAGCGCCGGAGATCCCGCCGTCACGGGCAAGCTCCTGTTCCTCGGCTTTTTCTTCATCGTCATCGGCATGCCGGTCAATGCGATGGTCGTGCTCGCCGCCGATTGGCTTGCCGCCTGGCTGCAACGCAACAGGCGCGTCATGCGGGCGATCGACTACAGCTTCGCCGGCGTCTTCTCGATTTTTGCCGTGAAGATTTTCCTGACGCAGGCGCGCTGAGATTACCTCCGGGCGCTTGCGGTTATTTGCCCCTCATCTGCCTGCCGGCATCTTCTCCCCGTCCTGACGGGGAGAAGAGACAAGCGGCAAGATCCGCATACCTCGCTACCCAAATGTCGAGCCGATATTCAAGGTCGCGGATCGAGCGCCGAGATCGCGGCGTGCGCTCTTCTCCCCGTCCTACGGGGAGAAGATGCCGGCAGGCAGATGAGGGGCCACACCCCTCCAAACTTCGTCACCCGATCAGCAGCGCATCGTCGTCCAACGTCTGCCCGCGAATGCGGCGGAACATGGCGATGAGATCCTCGACCTGAAGCGTCTTGCGGCTGTCGCCCGCAACATCGAGCACGATCTCGCCGCCGTGGAGCATGACGGTGCGGTGGCCGAAATCGAGCGCCTGGCGCATCGAATGCGTGACCATCAGCGTCGTCAGCTTGCGGTCCGAGACGATCTTCTGGGTGAGGTTCATGATGAACTCGGCCATTCCCGGGTCGAGTGCCGCCGTGTGCTCGTCGAGCAGCAGCACCTCGGAGCCCGCAAGCGTCGCCATCACCAGCGAGACCGCCTGGCGCTGGCCGCCTGAAAGCAGGTCCATGCGGTCGCGCATGCGGTTTTCGAGACCGAGATTGAGTTCGGCGATACGCTCGCGGAAATGCTCGCGCCGCCGCGAGCCGAGCGCCGGCGTCAGGCCGCGGCTTTCGCCGCGCCTGGCGGCCAGCGCCAGGTTTTCCTCGATCGAGAGAGCGCCGCAACTGCCGGCGAGCGGATCCTGGAAGACACGCGCGACGAGCCCTGCGCGGGCCGCCGTGCCCTTGCGCGTCACGTCGGTCGTACCGATCGTGACGCGGCCGCCGCTCGGCAGCACGTCGCCTGCGAGAACCCCGAGAAGCGTCGACTTGCCGGCACCGTTGGAGCCGATGACCGTGACGAAGGAGCCTTCCTCGATGGTGAGGCTGACGCCGTTCAGCGCCTGCTTCTGGAGCGGCGTGCCCTTGCCGAAGACGACCTGGATGTTTTCGACGTTGATCATGCGGCACCTCCGCGGCGCAGGCGGGGCAGGATGAGCGCTATCGTCACCAGCAGCGCGGTCACGAAATTGAGATCGGAAGCCTGCAGGCCGAGCGTATCGGTCGAAAGCGCTACCTGGATGGCGATGCGGTAGAGGATCGACCCGAGCACGCAGCCGATGAGCGCGATCAGAATGCCGCGCGCGCCGAGCAGCGTCTCGCCGATGATCACGGCGGCAAGCCCCACGACGATCGTCCCGACACCCGAGGTCACGTCGGCAAAGCCGTTGGTCTGGGCAAACAGCGCACCGCCCAGGGCGACGAGTGCGTTGGAGATCGCCATGCCGAGATAGATCTGCCGGCTGGTGTCGACCCCTTGCGCCCGTGCCATGCGGGAATTGGCGCCGGTCGCCCGCATCCCAAGGCCCGCATCGCTTTCAAGAAAGCGCCAGACGAGAACGACGGCAAAGGCGACGAGAATGCCGACGAAAAGCGGGCGCACATAGAAGTCCCGCAGACCGAGGCCGTAGAAGGGCGAAAGCATCGTGTCGGCATTGATCAATGCGACGTTGGGCTTGCCCATGATGCGGAGATTGACCGAGAAGAGCGCAATCATCGTCAGGATCGAGGCGAGCAGGTTCAGGATCTTGAACCGCACGTTCAGGAGCGCCGTTACCATCCCTGCGGCAGCACCGGCGACCATCGCCACCGCTGCGGCAAGCCACGGATTGACGCCGGCGATGATCAGGACCGCGGTGACTGCGGCGCCAAGCGGAAAGGAGCCGTCAACGGTCAGATCCGGAAAGTCGAGCACCCGGAAGGCGAGAAAGACGCCGACGGCGACGAAGGCATAGACAAGCCCCAGCTCCACGGCTCCCCAGAAAGCGATTTGACTCAACGCCGGTAGTCCTCTTCTCGGATGCTCCGCAGGCGTAGGGCGCTGCGGAGCACGTATTCTGAAGTTGAAGCGGGATGCGCACCATTTCCGTATCCCGCTCGATAAGCGAACCGCCCCCGTATGGAACGGGGGCGGCAAAAAGACAATGATCGCCCGGAAAGGGGATCGCCCGGAGAGGGGGATCGTCCGGAGAGGGGGATCGTTACTCGATCGTCCGGGTCGCCCGTCCGACGACGCTCTCCGGCAGCGTGACACCCATACGGGTGGCGGCGCCCTTGTTGATCACGAGATCGGTTCCGGCGGCGACCTTGACGGCGATATCGCCGGGGTTTTCACCCTTGAGGACGCGAACGACGACCTCGCCCGTCTGCTTGCCGACGTCATAGTAATTGAAGCCGAGGGCCGCCAGTGCGCCGCGGGAGACGGAATCGGTGTCGGCGGTGAAGAGCGGCAGCTTGCTTTCCTCTGCGACGGCGACGGCACCTTCGAGGGCGGAGATGATGGTGTTGTCCGTCGGGACATAGATCGCGTCGGCGCGGCCGACGAGCGCACGAGCCGCACCCTGGACTTCGGCCGATTTCGTCGCGGCGGATTCGATCACCGTCAGGCCGGCCTTTTCAGCCTCTTCCTTGAGGACCGCCAGCAGCGAGACGGAGTTCGCTTCGCCCGAATTGTAGAGATAGCCGATGGTCTTGACGTTCGGCAGGATCTCCTTGATCAGCGCCACGTGCTCGGCGACCGGGGACAGGTCGGAAAGACCGGTGACGTTGCCGCCGGGCTTCTCCATGTCCTTGACGAGCTGCGCGCCCAGCGGATCGGAAACGGCGGTGAAGACAACGGGAATATCGCGGGTGGAGGAGACCACGGCCTGGGCCGACGGGGTGGAGATCGGCACGATTACGCTCGGGGCCTCGCCCGCGAACTGGCGGGCGATCTGTGCTGCGGTCGCCGGGTTACCCTGCGCCGACTCGTAAATGAACTTGAGGTTCTCGCCTTCCTTGTAGCCGGCGGCGGCCAGCGCATCCTTGACGCCGTCGCGTGCGGCATCGAGCGCGGGATGTTCGACGATTGCCGTGACGGCAACCGTGACTTCGTCGGCGCGTGCCGGTAGAGAAAGCGCGACCGTGGCGGCAAGCGCGATAAGAAGCGAACGCATGGGTGTCCTCCGGTTTATGGTTGGCGATTTCCGGGAAGGTCGGCTACCGTCCCTCCCGCATCGCTTCAGAATAATTCCGCCGCTTTCTTAGGAAAGCAAGGGCCCGAAATCAATCGGCGCAAACAGCTTCATCCATCAAACTTCTTCATCGATCGCGGTGATCGTGCGGCACGCCCGAAACTGGTGGAAGGGCGATGAGCCGCCTCAGTCCTCGCCGTGATTGGCGATCATCATCGCCTCGAAGGCGAGGCGGTCGACCTTGCGCATGCGTTCCGATTCCGACTTGAGCTGTCCGCAGGCGGCAAGAATGTCGCGGCCGCGCGGGGTGCGGATCGGCGAGGCGTAGCCGGCCTGATTGATGAAGTCGGCGAACTTCTCGATCTGCTCCCAGTCCGAGCACTGATAATTGGTGCCCGGCCAGGGATTGAAGGGGATCAGGTTGATCTTGGCCGGAATGCCCTTCAGCAGCTTCACCAGTTCCTTGGCGTCTTCCAGGCTGTCGTTGACGTCCTTCAGCATCACATATTCGAAGGTGATGCGGCGGGCATTCGACAGGCCCGGATAGGCGCGGCAGGCCTCCATCAGCTCCTTCAGCGGATATTTCTTGTTGATCGGCACCAGCATGTCGCGCAGATCGTCGCGCACGGCATGAAGCGAAATCGCGAGCATTACCCCGACTTCCTCACCGGTGCGGTAGATCTCCGGCACG
The DNA here is from genome assembly GCF_059070375.1 of Sinorhizobium sp. NCBI lineage: Bacteria > Pseudomonadati > Pseudomonadota > Alphaproteobacteria > Hyphomicrobiales > Rhizobiaceae > Sinorhizobium > Sinorhizobium sp. The sequence continues at coordinate 147,392 of NZ_JCACWC010000004.1, read as the reverse complement.
ATGCCTGAGGTCGAAAGAGTGATGCGCCGCTTCGACAGCGACAGCCCGTCGCCGTCGGACGCGATCAGCAGCGCCGTCTTGACGTTTTCGAAATTGTAGAGCGGCTCGCCCATCCCCATCATCACGATATTGGTGATCTTGCGGCCTTCCGCCGGCACGATCGCACCCTGCGGCGTGTCGCGCTCGGGGAAATCGCCGAGCCGGTCGCGGGCGAGCAGAAGCTGCGCGAGGATCTCTTCCGCCGTCAGATTGCGCACCAGCTTCTGCGTGCCGGTATGGCAGAAGGAACAGGTGAGCGTGCAGCCGACCTGGCTCGAAATGCAAAGCGTGCCGCGGCCCTCCTCCGGAATGTAGACCGTCTCGATCTCTACCGGACGGCCGGCGCCGCGTGGGGGAAAGCGCAGCAGCCACTTGCGCGTTCCGTCGCCCGAAACCTGCTCTTCGACGATCTCCGGCCGTGCGATGGTGAAATGCTCCCTCAGCATTTCGCGCATGTCCTTGGAGACGTTGGACATTTCGTCGAAATCCGAAACGCCGCGAACATAAAGCCAGTGCCAGAGCTGGCTGACGCGCATCTTCACCTGCCGCTCCGGCACGCCCTTTTCGACGAGCAGCTTCGCGATGTCTTCGCGCAACAGGCCGATCAGCGACGGCTTTTCCGGCTGTGGCGCAAGCCGCACCTGGGGCGCCTTGACGATGTCCGCCCTGTTTAGAATCTCGGTGGCTGCCATGCTCATCTGGTCCTGTCGTAAAGCGACGGCTCGTCCGGAGACGTTTCCGGATCCTGTTCCGATGCTCGAATTGAAATCTGGCGAGCCTCGGCCACGCGCTCGACGGGGGTGCGGGGGCTCAGAATTTGGGGGCGCTTTAGCATTCTTTTGGCGGCGAGTCACCATTGGAAGTTATTCTGCCCTGATCCGCCTGAACACCCAACGCAAAAAGGCCGGCCTGATGGCCGACCCTTGCAATCGTCACGCGCGCTTGGCTCTTACTTGCAGGCCTCGATCTGCTTCAGGGCGGCCGAAATGCCGGAGAGCGAATAGGAGTAGGAGGTTTCCGTGCCGCGCCGCGATTTCGCGTTGACCGACATGGCCTTGCCCGATTTCATCGCAGCGACCAGTGCCGGTTCCTCGGCGGCGTTTTCCACCCAGGCGGAATTGCCCTTGGTGAACATGACGAAGGTGCGGCCGTCGACCACCACGTTGACCTTGGAATTGTCCTGCAGCGGGTATCCCATCATCGCCTGCGGCTCATAGCTGATGTTCTGTCCCGGACGCTGCGAAACGAGGAAGAAGATATCGCCGTGATCGACGCCGGCCGGGGTCTTTTCCTTCGGCACGGACAGCACATAGCAGACCTTGCCGTTGCCGGCCTGGTAGGAATATGCACCCCAGGCGTTGAACTGCTGGATTCGCGTCGGAGATTGAGCGGAAGCCACGCCGGATGCAGCCATTACGAGTGCGAGTGCAGTTGCGATCTTTCTTACAAACATGAGTTCCTGCCGCTTGTCTTGCTTACGGTCGCCCGATACCGCGTGGGATGGGCAACGCATAGTCACGATTTAAGTTTATTTTGACTTAATCCGGGTTACCAAACCGTCAACGACTCGGGAAAACGCCCCTTTTTGCGCCCGAATGCGCCTCGAGGTCCATTCGCACACGGATTGCCGATCCGGTCGACGTCGATACTGGAGAGCCGCCCCTTGCCTCCCTCTATGTCACAAAGAATCGGGCAAGAGTTTGACTTTCCGGGCGGGATTGCGGCAAGGCGCCTCTGGCGCCGGGGATCGGACGCGTAAACGCCGCAGTAGCGGGAATACCTCACTGCCCGGCGCTGTCTCGCAGCACTTCATCGGCCTTTTGGTAATGCCGTTCCTTGATCTGGCCGCTGATTGCGGCAAAGGCCGCCGTCAAGACGGCGATGTCGTCGGAGAAGCCGATCATGGCCAGCATGTCAGGCACGAAATCGAGCGGCAGGACGAAATAGCCGAGCGCCGCGAGCAGAATGCCGCGCGTGCGCGTCGGCGTCGCCGGATCGACTGCGCAATAATAGGCGGCGACGAGGTCGCGGCTGAAGGGAATCTGCCGGGCCGCGCGCCGGAAGGTCGGCCAGAACCGGCGGCGCACCTTGTGTTCCTTGCGCTCCTGCTCGGATTCCTCGCCGGGGAGGAGAATTTCACCGATCTTGATATCGTCCATCGCGTCGATTCCGGTCGTTCAGGGTACTGCGCGGCATTGTAGTGCCGCAGCCTGATATGGGAACGGTGGCCGCTATTTCAAATGGCCGGGCGTGCGCCTCTTATTTCATATGGTCGGGCATGCGGCCCTCGGCTGCCTGGTCCATCTTTGCCGCCAATTTGAAATCGAGTTCGGTCAGTCCATCCGCATCGTGAGTCGACAGCGTCACGTCCACCTTGTTGTAGACGTTGAACCATTCCGGATGATGATTGAGCTTTTCGGCGGCAAAGGCGCATTGCGTCATGAAGGTGAAGGCCTCGGCGAAGGTCTTGAACCGGAAGGTCTTCCATATAGAGCCGCCGTCCTCCGCAAGGACCCAGCCCTCCATCTTGTGCAAATGCTCGGCGATGGCCGCCGCGTCCAATTTTTCCGGCCGCATGCTCTTCCTCCTTGTGCATCCCGTCCTTAACAACGAGCTTGCCCGCGACAATGTTCACGCGCAAGCCCGCCGCTCGACGAGGACGTTCCGGTCCCTATCCGGGAGCCGGCGGAGGCCTTCGGGCGCTTTACCAGACGCTCGAAGCAGGATGCTCCTCATTGCTCGCGAGGTTCGAGCGCTCTTCGTGAAGCGGGAAGACCTCTTCCGTGAGATACGGACCGCCGCCGACCGAATCGCGTGACGACAGGAGCACGAAGCGGGAGACGGTAAAGGGAGCGGTGACGAAATTGCCGCGCCCGGAGAGATATTCGACGACATCCTCGACGCGCGATGAGCGCAGGCGCGCCAGCGTTACATGCGGGGTGAACTTTCGCGGATCCGAGGGCAGCCCTATGCGCTGGCAGATGCGCTCGATCTCGGCCTGAAGGGCGAACATTTCGGAAGCCATGCTGACGCCGGCCCAGACGGAGTGCGGTTTCTTGGAGCCGAAGGCGCCGGTGCCCGACAGCTGCAGCTGAAACTCGGGCCGTTCGATGCGGTCAAGCCTGTCGATGATCTCGTCGGCGGTTCGCCAGTCGACGTCGCCGATGAAGCGGAGCGTGATGTGGTAATTCTCCACATCGATCCAGCGAGCTCCGGGAAGACCTCCGCGCAGCAAGGAAAGACTCATTGCTGCATTGCGCGGAATTTCGAGGGCGGTGAATAGTCTCGGCATGGCGAGCTCCCCGAATCTCTTGCAGATGCTTGAAGCGAATCACGCATCGCATCTGCACGCAACCATTATTTGTCCCGTCGGAACGTTTACTTTCCCTTAACTGTGGATGCGCTGTCATTCTCCTTTCGCAAGTGAGCGGACGAAAAGCTCCGCCGTCGGCAGGAAGCGCTCTACCATGACGCCGACACCCCCGCCGTTCGGATGCATGCCGTCGTCGAGCTTAAGGCCGACCTCGGTCACGACGCCGTCGAGGAAGAAAGGGTAGAAGACGAGATTGTGTTCCTTTGCGAGGTCGGGATAGATCGGATTGAAGCGCGCCGCATAATCCGGCCCCATGTTCGGCGGCGCCATCATTCCCGCGAGCAGGACGGCGATGCCGCGCTCCTTGAGGCGTGCGACCATCGCCTCCAGATTCTTGCGCGTCTCTTCCGGCGGGATGCCGCGCAGCGCGTCGTTGGCGCCGAGCTCGAGGATTACGCCGTCTGTTCCGTCGGGGATCGACCAGTCGATGCGGGCAAGACCGCTGGAGGTGGTGTCGCCGGATACGCCGGCATTGGCGATCGTGACGGCGAGCCCCTTGTCCTTAAGGGCCTTTTCGAGGCGGGCGGGGAAGGCATCTTCCGGGGGAAGTTGGTAGCCGGCCATCAGGCTGTCGCCGAAGCCGACGAGGCTGACGGGCTCGGCGCGAGCCGCCGCCGATAACACGATTGTCATTGTCAGGCCGAATAAAATGGGCAGAAAGTCTTTTAATGCCATAGGCTCGTTCCTAAATCGGCGGACAATTGTTTGATGATCCGTATCAAATTTTCATATAGGGCTCTTTCGCGTGGCAAAAACCATCATCGAGTTGAAAAATGCGGATCTGACGCTGGGCGAAGCCGCGGCGTCCGTGCATGTGCTGAAGGGCGTAAGCCTCGCGATCGATGCCGGCGAATTGGTGGGCATCGTCGGCCCCTCGGGCTCGGGCAAATCGACTCTGCTCATGGTCATGGCCGGGCTGGAGCGGCTCGACGGCGGCGAAATCATCATTGACGGCACGGCGCTCCACCGCCTTGGCGAGGATGCAGTCGCCGATTTCCGCGGCCGCAATGTCGGCATCGTTTTCCAGTCCTTTCATCTCATCCCGAACATGACCGCGCTCGAGAACGTCGCGGTGCCGCTCGAGCTCGCGAATGTCCGCAATGCATTCGACATAGCGCGTAAGGAACTGATCGCCGTGGGGCTCGGCGAACGCCTGACGCACTACCCCGGGCAGCTTTCCGGCGGCGAACAGCAGCGCGTGGCGATCGCCCGGGCGCTCGCGCCCTCTCCGAAGCTGCTGATCGCCGACGAGCCGACGGGCAACCTCGACGCGGAGACCGGCCGGCAGATCGCCGACCTCCTCTTTGCCGAACAGCGCGAGCGTGGCATGACGCTCGTTCTCGTCACGCATGATGCGGCGCTCGCCGGACGCTGCGAAAGACAGATACGCGTCCGCTCCGGTGAAATCGTCCCCGACGCTGAACGGCTCTCCGCCTCGGCCCGGCAGGGAGCCGTGTCCGCATGAGCGGGACGGTTGCCGTCCGGCGGCTGCTCCCGACGATTTCCCTGCGCCCTCTGCTCGCGCTTCGCCCGCTGTTCGCTCTTCGTCTGGCACTCCGGGAAATGCGCGGGGGCCTGAGGGGCTTCTATATTTTCCTCGCCTGCATCGCTCTCGGTACGGCCGCGATCGCCGGGGTCAACTCGCTGTCCCAGTCGATCAGCGAAACGATCGCCTCGCAAGGGCAGGAACTGCTCGCCGGCGACATCCGGTTCGAGCTCAACAATCGGGTGGCGACCGCGGACGAGCGTGCCTTCCTCCAGGGTCTCGGCGAGGTTTCGGTATCCGCGGGTCTGCGTTCCATGGCGCGGCTCCCGGACGGCTCCAACCAGGCGCTGGTGGAGCTCAAGGCCGTGGACGGCGCCTACCCGCTTTACGGCAAGCTCGAAAGCGAGCCGGCAAAGCCGCTCCCTGAATTGCTGGCAAAGGACGGCGAGGTGTTCGGCGCAGTCGCCGCACCGCTGCTTCTCGAGCGCCTCGGCATCTCGCCGGGCGCGGAAATTCTCATCGGCAATGCGCGTATCCGGGTCGGCGCGGTACTCGCCAGCGAACCCGACGCTCTTTCCGACGGCTTCGGTTTCGCGCCGCGGCTGATGATTTCCTCCGATGCGCTTGCCGCTTCCGGGCTCGTGCAGACCGGCAGCCTTGTCGAACACACCTACAAGGTCCGTCTGCCGGATCCCGCAGACGTGCCGCTCATTCGCGTGCAGGCCGAGACGCGCTTTCCCTCCGCCGGTTGGTCGATACGGACGAGCGGCAATGCCGCACCCTCCCTCAATGCAAACATCACGCGTTTCTCGCAATTCCTGACGCTCGTCGGGCTCACGGCGCTGATCGTCGGAGGCGTCGGGGTTGCCAACGCCGTGCGCTCCTATCTCGACGGCAAGCGCAGCGTCATCGCGACTTTCAAATGTCTCGGCGCTCCGGCGTCGCTGGTCGCGATGATCTACCTTGCGCAGATCCTGATGATCGCCCTCATCGGCATCGCGATCGGCCTCGTGCTCGGCGCCCTCATCCCCTTCGTGGCAGCGCAGTTCCTTGCCGGCCTGCTGCCCGTATCCACCGCATTCGTGCTCTATCCCTCGGCCCTGGGTCTTGCGGCGCTTTTCGGCCTTCTGACGGCGCTGACCTTCGCCATCCTGCCGCTCGGGCGGGCGCGCCGTGTGCCGGCGACTGCGCTTTTCCGGCAGCAGGGTTTCGAGCCGGCGGGCTTGCCTGCCCTGCCCTATCTCGCCGGAGCCTTCATCTGCCTGGCAGGACTTGCCGGGCTCGCGGTCTGGGCCGCCTATGACCGTTCCATTTCGCTGATCTTCCTTGGCGCGATCGCCTTTGCCTTCATCGTGCTGCGCGGGGTTTCGCTCCTCATATCCTGGCTGGCGCGGCGCAGCCCGCGCGTCAATTCGCCGGCGTTGAGACTGGCGATCGGCAACATTCACCGGCCCGGTGCCTTGACCCCGTCGGTGGTGCTGTCACTCGGCCTCGGCCTCACTCTTCTGGTGACGCTGGCGCTCATCGACGGCAATCTGCGGCGCGAGCTCACCGGCGACATGGCCGAGCGCGCGCCCAACTTCTTCTTCGTCGACATCCAGGGCAGCGAGATCGAAGGCTTCCGCTCCGTGCTCGCGGGAGCGATGCCGGAGGGCAAGATCATCGAAGTGCCGATGCTGCGCGGGCGCATCGTCGCGCTCAACGGCGAGGATGTGAACAGCCGCAACGTTCCCCCCGGCGGCCAATGGGTGCTGCGCGGAGATCGCGGCATCACCTACGCCAAGAACAGGCCGGAAAATTCCAAACTCACCGAAGGCAGCTGGTGGCCCGAGGACTATGGCGGCGAGCCGCTCGTCTCCTTCTCGGCGGAGGAGGCCCGCGAGCTCGGGCTGAAGCTCGGCGATACGGTGACCGTCAACGTGCTCGGCCGCAACATCACGGCCCGGATCGCCAATTTCCGCGAGGTCGAGTGGGAGTCGCTGTCGATCAATTTCGTCATGGTCTTCTCGCCGAACACCTTCGCCGGCGCCCCGCATGCCTGGCTCGCGACCATCATCGATCCCGACGCCTCGGCCGAGGAGGAGGCGGCGGTGTTGAAGAGGGTGACGAATGCCTACCCGACGATCACCAGCGTGCGCGTGAAGGACGCGCTCGACATCGTCAATACGCTGCTCGGGCAGCTTGCAACTGCGGTGCGCGCGGCCGCGGCGGTCGCGCTTGTCGCGTCTATCCTCGTGCTCGCCGGCGCACTTGCCGCCGGCAACCGTGCCCGCATCCACGATGCCGTGGTCCTGAAGACGCTCGGCGCGACGCGGGCGACCCTGATCCGCGCCTTCAGCTACGAATACGTCATTCTCGGCCTGGCGACTGCCGTCTTCGCGCTTTTCGCCGGCGGCGTTTCGGCCTGGTTCGTCGTCAGCCGCATCATGACCCTGCCCTCGAGCTTCCTGCCGGACGTTGCGGTCGCGACCATCGTTCTTGCGCTGGTCGTGACGGTCGGGATCGGCCTCGCCGGAACCTGGCGCGTCCTCGGGCAAAAGGCCGCTCCGGTGCTGCGGGAACTCTGATCCTGCCATGCCTGTCGCGCGATTTCGGCCATGACGGCCGAGTTAACCGTAAATCACTCCAGTTTGATGGTCCGGCGGGCCGACTTTGTTCGATTCCAAGCGCTTCGCCCTTGTGCATGACGGCGTTCACCATCATATTTGTCCACAGGCATGCTGGAGCCCCGCAGCGGCGCCTGGGCGCGCAAAGGAACGACAAGGTTCGCCGCCCGACACCGTAACTTCAACCGGGGCTTAAATGAGGAAACAATGGCTGATCTGAGAAACTACCAAACCCGAATGTCGCCCGCCGGCGCTCAGGCGGGTGCCGTGATCGACGAAGGCCTTCGCGCTTATATGCTGAAGGTCTACAACCTGATGGCCCTCGGCCTGGCGATCACCGGCGTGGCAGCTTACGGAACCTATGCGCTTGCCGCCTCTAATCCGGCATTCGCCCAGCTTATCTACGCTTCCCCCCTGAAGTGGGTCGTGATGCTGGCGCCCCTTGCGCTGGTGTTCTTCCTGAGCTTCCGCATCAATTCCATGAGCGTTTCCGCGGCGCAGACGACGTTCTGGGTCTATGCGGCGCTGATGGGCCTGTCCCTGTCGTCGATCTTCCTGGTCTTCACCGGCCAGAGCATCGTGCAGACGTTCTTCGTGACGGCTGCTTCGTTCGGCGCCCTGTCGCTTTACGGCTATACGACGAAGAAAGACCTTTCGGGCCTCGGATCGTTCCTGATCATGGGCCTCTTCGGCGTGATCATCGCATCCGTCGTCAACATCTTCCTTGCCTCTTCGGCACTCGGCTTCGCGATCTCAGTGATCGGCGTGCTCATCTTCGCCGGCCTGACCGCCTACGACACGCAGAAGCTCAAGGAAATGTACTTCGAAGGCGATGACGCCTTGGTCGCCGGCCGCAAGGCCATCATGGGTGCGCTGACGCTCTACCTCGACTTCATCAACCTGTTCATGTTCATGCTGCAGTTCCTTGGCAACAGGAACGAGTAGTAGCGAACCGGTTTGACGAAAAAGGCGGCCTCGGCCGCCTTTTTTGTTTGCCCGGAACCGGTCTTGATCGATCCGGCGCATCCATGCGAGACAGTACATCTCCAGCCATAATGCGCGAAGAATTCCATGACCGCCACGCTCCGCGACGCCGTTGCCGCCGACCTCCGCTCGATTACCGAGATCTATCGCGAGTCCGTCTTGAACGGGGTCGCGACCTATGAGGAGACGCCGCCATCCGAAGCCGAGATGGCGCTCCGCTTCTCCACGATCACCGGCAACGGCTACCCCTATGTGGTCGCGCTGGACGAGCGTGGCGCGGTTATCGGCTATGCCTATGCCTCCGCCTTCCGCAACCGCACCGCCTATCGGTTCCTGGTGGAGGATTCGATCTATCTTTCGCCGCAAGCACGGGGCAAGGGCATCGGCAAGGCGCTGCTTTCCGAACTGGTCGGGCGCTGTACGGCTCTCGGCTTCCGCCAGATGATAGCGGTAATCGGCGGGGCGCACCCCTCATCGATCGCCCTGCACCGGGCGCTCGGCTTTGAACTGCAGGGGCTGATGAAGGCAACCGGCTTCAAGCATGGCCGATGGCTGGATACGGCCTTGATGCAGCGGCCGCTCGGAGAAGGAACCGCAACGAAGCCCGCCGAGGGCGTCTATCCGGATACGCTTTATAGGAGCTGAGCCTGCGCAGGTGAGCTTCAAGCGTCAAATTCGGCACCGAACTCCCGCTCGGTGAGGATGCGGTCGATCAGACCCCACTCCAGAGCTTCTTCCGCCGTCATAAAGCGGTCGCGATCCATCGCGCGTTCGAATTCTTCATATGTTCGCCCGCAATGCTCGGCATAAAGCCGCGTCATGCGGTGTTTGGTTCGCCTGATTTCCTCGGCATGGATGAGCATATCGGAGGCCTGTCCCTGAAAGCCGCCCGAAGGTTGATGGACGAGAATGCTTGCATTGGGCAGGGCGGTGCGCTCGCCCGCTTCGCCTGCCATCAGCAGGAACGAACCCATCGAACGGGCCGTCCCCATGCAAAGCGTATGCACAGGCGCCCGGATGTAACGCATCGTGTCGTACATCGCGAAGCCGCTGGTAACGACACCGCCGGGCGAGTTTATATAGAGTTGGATCGGTTTTCTGGGGCTTTCGGCTTCCAGGAACAACAACTGTGCGCAAACGAGAGCAGACACTGCATCGTTCACCTCGCCGTTCAGAAAGATTATTCGCTCCCGCAGCAGGCGGGAATAGATGTCGAATGAGCGCTCGCCACGGCTGGATTGCTCGACGACCATAGGGACGAGTTGCATCACTTCGCGCATAGGCGAACTCCTGTCTGATGAGTTTGTTTTGGTAGAGTGAGACGTCAGGCGGCGCGCATCAGCCAAAGCCGGTTGCTGTTCGCCGCCGGCGGAGTTCGCGGAGCCAGCCGCTCATCCTCCAGCCCATGGATAATTCTCAGAATCGTGCCGCCGTCATTGCTGGGCCTGACCTGAAACGCCACGAGGCTTTCGAGAAAGGGAGGTTCGTCGTCGCGCATTCTGTAGCGGATTTCCTTGCCCGGCGCCGTGGAGACAGGCTCGGCCCCAGTCAGTTCGCGCCTGGGCAGCCATCGCTCACGGAACTCAGGCATGCTGATTGCCCGCCACACCTTTTCAGGCGATTCATCGAGTTCGTATTCGAGCACCAGATTCCTTGCCTGCTCGTTCAGCTCCACATCGTTCATTGATCCATATCCCTCAGCAAGACCTTCAACGCATCGATCCGCGCCGGCCAGTAGGCGCGATATTTCGCCAGCCATCCGGCAACGAGCGCCAGCCCCTCCGGGTCGACCTCGTAGTTCACGAAGCGCCCCTGCCGCTCCTCCCGCACCAGCTTTGCATTACGCAACACGTGGAGATGTTGGGACATAGCCGGCTGGCTGATGTCCATTCCGTCGCGCAAGGCACTGGCGTTCATGCTTCCGCTCGCCAGCTTCTCGAAGATTGCACGGCGTGTCGGGTCGGCGAGCGCTTTGAATATGTCGTTCTCAGTCATGACGTCAGATAAGCATACACTTATCTGATTCGCAACACGGATGGCACGCTTCGATGCAAGCGGTTTGGCGCCGCCAACCGATTCAGGGATAAACCCGCATGCGGGGAGAGGGGACCGAGGCGAAGCGCTGCCGCTTGTCCCTTCGCCCCGTCTGCGCGGAGAAGGTGCCGGCAGGCGGATGAGGGGAAGCTCCGAGTGATATGTCGTCAGGTTTTGACGAGCTTCAGCACCTTGTCGAAGGCCTTGAGCACCTGGGCGAGCTCGTGGCCCCGCTTCAATATCGTCCCGTGAGCGTTGAGCACGCTGAAGGCGCCCTGTTTCGCGGCGAGCTTCGGGTTTTTCTCGATGCGGTAGAGAGGCACTTCTCCGGCGCGCTTGAACACCGAAAAAACGGCCCGGTCCCTCAGGTGGTCGATCGCATAGTCGCGCCACTCCCCTTCGCCCACCATACGGCCGTAGACCTTGAGGATCAGGTCGAGTTCGCGGCGATGGAAGGTGACGGGCGGGGGGTTCTTGGCTTGCTTGTATTCGTGAAGATCGACGACCACATCGGAGGTGGTCTGGCCGTAGTGACGTGCTTCGCCTCGCGGCAAATCCGTTTCATCAGTCATCGGCATTTCGGCCTTCTAATGTGACAGGACCACGACAGTGTGCCTCACACGATCGGAAAAGCAAGCCGGAAGCTGTTGATCAATGTCAGCAATTCTTGGGGCTGCCGCAATTCAGTCAAAACGCCGCCCCAATTCGCCGCAACACTCCGACCGCTGCCGGACAGAGTCGTTGCCACCGTATGTCCGGCCAGCCGTCATGCTGCGGGAGGTTCTCGAACGCAGACATGGCTGGTTCGGTCCGGTAACTTCGAACCCTCAGCCCCAGCCCCTCGATGCTGCCGGGCCGAACCATCCCCTGTTCCGTCGCAAGCGATGCGGAACATTTCCTGTCATCAGAGCTTTCCCTGCGGCCCTGCGAGAACCGTTGCGGCGCCGATGATGGCTCCCGGCGTTTCCTTGTCCTTCATCGATTGCAGCAGCACCGCGCAACCGCTATTGCCCTGGCCTTCGAACAGGACCGAGGCGGGCAGCGTGAACTCCGCGGGCTTGCCCTCCCACATGCCGATGGTCTGGATGTCGCGCACGGCATGCCAATACGCGATCTCCTTGCCGCTGTTCTCGCCCTTCTCGACCTTGACCACCCTTGCCCGGTCGAAATAGACGACGACGACATTCGCCCTGCCTTTGCCGGCACCGACCTTGATCGAGATTTCATCGCCGCCGATCGAGGCGGCGATCGGCACCGACAGGCCCTTGCCCTTCTCTTCCATCAAGGCAAGCCGGTTCCTGATGGCCGGCAGGTCCGCGCCGTTGGCGTGGTCGCGCCCGTTCAGGATCGCCTGCGGCGTATAGACGCCGTAGCGGCCGAGCATCCGCGCATAGGCATATTGCCGCTCGGTATTTTCCTTGGAAGCGAGCGTGTCCGCCCATCCGAGATAGTTCCAATAGTCGACATGATAGGCGAGCGCGACGACCTCGCCTTCATCGACGAGCTTCTTGAGCGCCGCGTCCGCCGGGGGACAGGAGGAGCAGCCCTGGCTGGTGAAGAGTTCGACGACGCCCTTGAGCGCCCCGTCCTTGACCGGCCCGCTCTCGGCCGCCCTGCCGTCATCCGCTGCGGAAGCTCCGCAGAACGCACCAAACAGCCCGATCGCCAGGGCGAGACGTCGGATTGTTGGTGTGCAGGCGGATATCATGGCGTCTTTGTTCGTGCTCGTTAGAGCACTTCCGGGAAAATGTGGAACGTTTCCATCCGGAAGTGCGTCGCTTCAACGCGTTTGCCGCGCGGGGAGACCCCTACATACGACGGGTATTCTTCAACGAAAAGTCACGTTGGAGTGACTGCCACAAAGCCGTGCAAAACCCTGTGGACCGGACAATAAAAAGCCGGGGCGTCGATGTGGACGCCCCGGCTTTTCTGTTCATACGTCGCCGATCAGGCGGCGAGATCGCGCAGAACCGTCTGCAGGATGCCGCCATTGTTGACGTAGGTGACCTCGTCGAGCGTATCGATGCGGCAAATGAGCGGGACCTCCTTCACCGAGCCGTCGCCATAGGTGATCTTCGCCACGCGCTTCTCGCGCGGCTGGACATTGGCGAGATTCTCGATCGTCACGACTTCGTCGCCCTTGAGAGCCAGCGATTCCCAGGTCGTGCCTTCCTCGAAGACGAAGGGTACGACGCCCATGCCGACCAGGTTCGAACGATGGATGCGTTCGAAGGACTGCGCAATCACGGCCTTGACGCCGAGGAGGTTGGTGCCCTTGGCCGCCCAGTCACGCGAAGAGCCGTTGCCGTATTCGACGCCGGCGAAGATGACGAGCGGAACGCCCTCCTCCTTGTACTGCATGGCCGCGTCATAGATCGACATCTCCTCCTTGGAGGGATAGTGGATCGTATAACCGCCTTCCTTGCCGTTCGGGCCGAGCATGTGGTTGCGGATGCGGATATTGGCGAAGGTGCCGCGCATCATCACCTCATGATTGCCGCGGCGCGTGCCGTACTGGTTGAAGTCGGCAATCCCGACGCCGTGCTCGAGAAGATAGGCGCCGGCAGGCGAGGCCGCCTTGATCGAACCGGCCGGGGAAATGTGGTCGGTGGTGATCTTGTCGCCGAAGAGACCGAGGACACGGGCGTTCTTGATGTCGGAAATGCCGGCGCCCTTCTTGCCCATGCCGACGAAATAGGGCGGGTTCTGGACGTAGGTGGACCCCTCGTCCCAGGCATAGGTCTGGCCGGCCGGAACCTGGACGGCCTGCCAGTTGGCGTCGCCCTTGAACACGTCCGCATATTTGGTCGCGTAGAGCTCGCGGGTGACGTATTTGAAGATGAAGTCCTGGATCTCCTGCGAAGTCGGCCAGATGTCCCTCAGGTAGATGGGCTGCCCGTTCTGGTCTTCGCCGATCGGCTCCTTCGTCAGGTCCTTCTGGACGGAACCCGCCAGCGCATAGGCGACGACGAGCGGCGGCGAGGCGAGATAGTTCGCCTGTACGTCCGGCGAGATGCGGCCTTCGAAGTTGCGGTTGCCGGAAAGCACGCCGGCGGCGATCAGACCCTTGTCGTTGATCGTCTTGGAGATCTCCGTCGGCAGCGGGCCGGAATTGCCGATGCAGGTTGTGCAGCCGAAGCCGACCAGGTTGAAGCCGAGCTTGTCGAGATCTGTCTGGAGGCCGGATTTCGACAGGTACTCGGCGACGACCTGCGATCCGGGCGCCAGCGACGTCTTGACCCAGGGTTTCGTCTTTAGGCCCTTGGCGACCGCCTTGCGGGCAAGCAGGCCGGCGGCGATCAGCACCGAGGGGTTCGAGGTGTTGGTGCAGGAGGTGATCGCGGCGATCGCGACGTCGCCATGACCAAGATCGTAGTCGGTCCCCTCGACCGCGTAGCGGTTGGCGAGCTGGCCGGGCTTCTTATAGTCGTTGTCGAGCGCCGCCGCGAAGCCGGAGGCGATGTTCTCGAGCGCGATGCGGCCCTCGGGGCGCTTGGGGCCGGCCATCGACGGCACGACATCGCCGAGGTCGAGTTCCAGCGTGTCGGTGAAGACGAGCTCGGAACCATCCCCTTCCCGCCACATGCCTTGGGCTTTGGAATAGGCTTCGACCAGCGCGATGCGGCTCTCTTCACGACCCGAGATGGTGAGATAGTTGATCGTTTCGGCATCGACCGGGAAGAAGCCGCAGGTGGCGCCGTATTCCGGGCCCATATTGCCGATCGTCGCGCGATCGGCGAGCGTCATGTTGTCGAGGCCGGAGCCGAAGAATTCGACGAACTTGGAGACGACCCCCTTCTTGCGCAGCATCTGCACGACGGTAAGCACGAGGTCGGTCGCGGTCACGCCTTCCTTGAGCCTGCCGGTGAGCTTGAAGCCGATGACTTCCGGCAGGAGCATGGAAACCGGCTGGCCGAGCATCGCCGCTTCGGCTTCGATGCCGCCGACGCCCCAGCCGAGCACGCCCAGCCCATTGATCATCGTCGTGTGGCTGTCCGTGCCGACGCAGGTATCCGGATAGGCGGTGACTTCGCCGTCCTCTTCCCTGGTCCAGACGGCCTGGCCCAGATATTCGAGATTGACCTGGTGACAGATGCCGGTGCCGGGCGGCACGACGCGGAAGTTCTTGAAGGCCTGCTGGCCCCATTTGAGGAAGCGGTAGCGCTCGCCGTTGCGCTGGTATTCAAGTTCGACATTGCGGGCAAAGGCGGTCGGCGTGCCGAATTCGTCGACGATCACCGAGTGGTCGATGACGAGATCGACGGGAACGAGCGGATTGATCTTTTCCGGGTCGCCGCCGAGCGAAACCATTGCGTCGCGCATTGCCGCGAGGTCGACGACGGCCGGAACGCCGGTGAAGTCCTGCATCAGCACGCGCGCCGGGCGATAGGCGATCTCGTTCTCGGCCGTGCCCTTGTCGCCGAGCCATGCGGCGATGTTTTCGATGTCCTTCTTGGTGACCGAGCGTCCATCTTCATTGCGCAACAGGTTTTCCAGCAGAACCTTCATCGAATAGGGAAGCTTCGAGATGCCGGCGAGGCCGTTCGCCTCCGCCTTCGGCAGGCTGTAATAGACATAGTCCACGCCGTTGACCGTGAGCGTGGAGCGACAATTGAAGCTGTCTAGGGATTTGGACACTGGATGATACCCCGTTCCGTCTGATCGCCAAAAACTGACGTACGAACGCCCGAGCACCTGTGAGGCGCGAAGTGGGATGCGGGTACGGTCATTTCCGCTGTCCGTACGTGGAAGCTCGTTCCATGTTCGGCGCTAGGATGAAATTCACGCCGACCGCTGGCGTGTTGGCCGCCTTATAGATAATTTCTCCAAATCGTGCCAGACCAACCAAGGTTCAATCGGAACTTTTTTTGCTCCGCGAAAAGACACGTCAAGGGAAGCTGGAAATTCATGCGCCTCATGGCTGAAGGTTTGAGTGCAAGGCGCGGCGAGGACCTGATTTTCAACGATATTTCGTTCGCGCTGGCTGCCGGCGAGGCGCTTGTGGTAACGGGTCCGAACGGTGCCGGCAAGTCGACCCTCCTGCGCGTCCTGGCGGGGCTCCTCGAGCCGGAATCGGGCCGCGTCCGGCTGGAGGACGGCCCATCGGGATACGAACATCCGCGCGAACTCAGCCACTATCTCGGCCACCGCAACGCGATGAAGCGCGAGCTGACGGTGGAGGAAAACCTCACCTTCTGGCAGCGCTTCCTTGGCGATTCGCCGGGCGGCTCCGGCATCGGCCTCCTCGAAGCGGCGGAGGCAGTGGGGCTCGCCGACATCATTCATCTGCCCTTCGGCTATCTTTCCGCCGGCCAGCAGCGGCGCATGGCCATGGCGAAGCTCATTGTCGCCTTCCGGCCCATCTGGCTTCTCGACGAGCCGACGGCGGCGCTCGACGTCAGCGCCGACAGGCTTTTTGCCGGACTGGTCGCCGCCCATCTCGCCCGCGGCGGCGTCGTCGTCGCGGCCACCCACCAGCCGCTTGGATTCGCGGGGGCGAAAAGCCTTGAAATGACGGGATTCGTCCATTGATCGCGCTCTACTTCCGGGATCTCAAGCTTTCGGTGCGCGCCGGCGGCGGCGCGATGATCGGCGTGCTTTTCTTCATGACGGTCGTCGCGGTCATCCCCTTCGGCGTCGGCCCCGATCTGAACCTGCTCGCCCGCATCGGCCCGGCGATCCTCTGGATCGGCGCGCTGCTCGCGTCGCTGCTCGGCCTCGACAGGCTCTTTCAGGCGGAGCGCGAGGACGGTTCGCTCGACCTCATCATGATGCAGGAGACGCCCTTGCTCCTAGCCGTTCTCGTCAAGTGCGCCGCTCATTGGACCGCCACCGGCCTGCCGCTGGTGATCGCCTCGCCCTTTCTCGGACTGTTCATGAACATGGACGAAGGCGCCATCGGAGCCACCATGGTCACCCTGCTCGCGGGGACGCCAGCGATAACCTTCATCGGCGCGGTCGGCGCTGCTGTCGCGGTGGCGCTGCCGCGCGGCGGGCTGCTCGTCTCGATCCTCGTCCTGCCGCTTGCCATACCGGTGCTCATCTTCGGCGTCAGCGCGGTCTATGCGGCGATCGAGGATCCGGCCCCGTTTCTGCCGCCTTTCATGATATTGATGGCGATAACCCTGTTCTTCGCGGTGATCGGACCAGTGGCGGCCGCGGCGGCACTCAGGCACTCGGCCGACTGAGGAGACCCGGCACCTTAGGATGAATTGCGGAAGCCGGCCTTCCGCGTTAAAGAACCGTCATGAGTGAAAGCAGCCTGGCCATTCGGAAATTCAGCGATCTCGCCAACCCTACCCGGTTCCTGGCGCTGACGGATCGCGTGCTGCCCTGGCTTGCTGCTCTCACGCTGCTCGTCTTTGCGGCCGGGCTCTGGCTCTCCTTCACCACCGAGGGCGACTACCAGCAGGGCGAGACGGTGCGCATCATGTATGTGCATGTGCCTTCGGCCTGGCTTTCCATGATGTGCTACACGGTCATGGCGATCTCCGCACTCGGCACGCTCGTCTGGCGTCATCCGCTCGCCGACGTCTCGGCAAGAGCCGCAGCGCCGATCGGCGCCTGCTTCACCTTTCTGGCTCTCGTCACCGGCTCGCTCTGGGGCAAGCCGATGTGGGGCACCTGGTGGGTCTGGGATGCGCGGCTGACCTCGGTCTTCGTGCTTTTCCTCATGTATCTAGGGCTGATCGCGCTGAACCGCGCCATGGATGAGCCGAGCCGATCGGCGCGCGTCTCGGCCGTGCTTATCCTCGTCGGTTTCGTCAACATCCCGATCATCAAGTTCTCGGTCGAATGGTGGAACACGCTGCATCAGCCTGCAAGCGTCATGCGCCTCGACGGGCCGACGATCGATCCGGAATTCCTGCGGCCGCTCATCGTCATGGCGATCGCCTTCACGCTCCTGTTCTTCACCCTGCATATCGCCGCCATGCGCAACGAGATCTGGCGCCGCCGCGTGGCCTCGCTCAGGCGCCAAGCGGCGCGCAATGCCGGCCGGGAGCAGCTTTCGCCATGATGAGCCATGCCGCCTATGTCATTGCCAGCTACGCGGTTGCCGCCGCCACGGTAGCCGGACTCATCCTCTGGGTCCTCACCGACGGCCGCGCCCGCAGGCGCGAATTGCAGCAGCTCGAGGCCGCCGGGATCCGCCGCCGCTCCGCGGAACTGCCGGCCGGAGGGGGCAAATGACGAACGCTGAGACGCCGCAGGACGAGCGCAGGCCCGGAGCCCTCCGCTATCTCATGGCGGCGCTTCCGCTCCTCATCTTCGCGGTGCTCGCACTCATCTTCTGGAGCCAGTTGAACTCCGGCAGGGACGTCAGCGAAATCCCCTCGGCGCTGATCGGCACCAAGGCGCCGATGCTCGCCATGCCGCCGCTCGAAGGGGCTGCAACGCCATCGGGCGAACCCATGCCGGCTCTCGACGACACGGCGGTCAAGGGCAAGCTCACGCTCGTCAATGTCTGGGCTTCCTGGTGCGTGCCCTGTCGGCAGGAGCATCCGATCATTCTTGAGCTGTCGAAAGACCCGCGCCTCACCGTCGTCGGCATCAACTACAAGGACCGGAACGAAAACGCGCTGCGCTTCCTCGGCGAACTCGGCAACCCTTTCTCTGCAATCGGCGTCGATCCGAACGGAAAGGCGGCGATAGACTGGGGCGTCTACGGCATCCCGGAATCCTTCCTCGTCGCCGCCGACGGCACGATCCTCTACAAGCGTGCCGGCCCCTTCGACGAAAAGAGCCTCAGGGAAGGGCTGCTGCCGGCGATCGAGAAGGCGCTTGCGGGCTCGTAGGCCGCGACTGCCCTCATCCGGCCTGCCGGCCACCTTCTCCCCGCAAGCGGGGCGAAGGAGACACGCGGCGCCTCCTGAACCACCTGACTTCCCTATCGAAGGAGCGGCTAACCCCCCGCCTGCCAAGCCTTCACCGCATCGAGCGGCCAGACCAGCATCAGCACGTTGAGCGTCAGGTTGTCGCGCACCATATAGCCGGTGAAGAGTTCGAAAACGATGGCGATCGCGACCGTGGCTGCGACCGGCAGCCGCAAGGCGATGAGAAAGCCGACAGCCATGGCGAGCGTATCCATGGCCGAATTCAGGATGCTGTCGCCGAAATAGTCGAGCGAGATCGTCGCGGCCCGGTAACGGTTGATCACCACCGGCGTGTTCTCGACGATCTCCCAGGCGGACTCGATCACGGTCGCGAGAAGCAGGCGGGCGCTCCAGGGTTTGCCGCGCATGAGAAGGTGACCGAGGCCGTAGAAGAGAAAGCCGTGGATGACATGGGATGGCGTGTACCAGTCGGAAAGGTGCTGGGAGTTACCGCTGGATTTGACGACGCCTTCCCAGAGCTTGATGTAGCCGCATTCGCAGATCCAAAGCCGCCCCATCAGGTGCTGCACGAGGACCTGGATTGCCAGCACGCCGAGGCAGGCAAGCAACCAGAGCGCCGCTCGTCGCTGCTTGTCCTGCGAGGCGGCCGCGATCGTCACTCCGCGCTATCCTGTTCGAGCGAATGCTTCATGATCAGCGGCATCTGGGCGAGCGTGAAGAGGATGGTGATCGGCATGGTGCCCCAGACCTTGAAAGCCACCCAGAAGTCCGTCGAGAAGGAGCGCCAGATCACCTCGTTGAGCACGGCGAGGAACAGGAAGAACACGCCCCAGCGGATCGTCAGCTTCCGCCATCCCTCCTCGTCCAGCTTGAAGGCGGCGTGGAAGACGTAGCCGAGCAGCGATTTGCCGAAGAGGAGGCCGCCGAGCAGGATCGCGCCGAAGAGCGTGTTGACGATGGTCGGCTTCATCTTGATGAAGGTGTCGTTCTGCAGCCAGAGCGTCAGCGCGCCGAAGACGAAGACGACGATGCCGGAAACGAGCGGCATCATCGGCAGCGTGCGCGTCATGATCCAGGAAGCAATCAGCGCCGCCGCCGTTGCCGCCATGAACAGGCCGGTCGCGATGAAGATCGGCCCGCCGAGCTCCGCCAGCGCGGGAAAACGGCCAGCCAGCCACTCGCCCCGCGAATTGGCGAAGAAGAAGACCATCAGGGGGCCGAGTTCCAGCACGAGCTTGAGCAGCGGGCTTACCTCTGTCTTCGGCTTGGCGGCCTCGATCGTCGACATGTGCGGATCCTGTTCTGTCATCTTCTGCCGCTCATAGCATCAGGATTGCGGCAAAACCATATCAACCGCGGTTTTGGCGCAAACCTCCTCCGCTTCGTCAAGGAGCAGCAACGCCGGCGATCGCCTCGGCGAAGTCCTTGGCTTCGAACGGTTCGAGGTCCTCGATCCCTTCGCCGACACCGATGAAGTAAACCGGCAGCTTGTGCTTGGCGGAGATCGCCACCAGAATGCCGCCGCGTGCAGTGCCGTCGAGCTTGGTCATGATCAAGCCGCTGACGCCGGCGACGTTGCGGAATATCTCGACCTGCTGCAGGGCGTTCTGCCCTGTCGTCGCGTCGAGCGTCTGCAGCACCGTATGCGGCGCGTCCGGATCGAGTTTTCCGAGAACGCGCACGATCTTTTCGAGCTCCGCCATCAGTTCGGCCTTGTTCTGCAGCCGTCCGGCGGTGTCGATGATCAGCACGTCCGCCTTCTGCTCGCGGGCACGCTGGAACGCCTCGTAGGCAAGCCCGGCCGCATCGGCGCCGAGCTTCGAGGAGACGATTTCGGATTTCGTCCGTTCGGCCCAGATCTTCAGCTGCTCGATCGCCGCCGCCCGGAAAGTATCGCCGGCGGCCAGCATGACCTTAAGTCCCGCGCCGGAAAGCTTTGCCGCAAGCTTGCCGATCGTCGTCGTCTTGCCGGTTCCGTTGACGCCGACGACGAGGATCACGTGCGGCTTGTGGCTGAGATCGAGTTCCAGCGGCTTGGCGACGGGCGCCAGCACCTTGGTGATCTCGCCGGCCATGATGCGCGAAACGTCCTCGCCGGACACATCCTTGCCATAGCGCTCCGAGGCGAGCGTGTCGGTGACGCGCATCGCCGTCTCGACGCCGAGGTCCGCCTGGATCAGCAGGTCCTCGAGGTCCTGCAGCGTCGCCTCGTCGAGCTTGCGCTTGGTGAAGAGGCTGGCGATCTGGCCGGTGAGTTGCGACGAGGTGCGCGCAAGGCCCAGGCGAAGGCGCTGGTACCAGTTGAGCTTGGCTTGCGGGGCGGGCGCTTCTTCCGTGGGGCGCCTCTCGGCGGCGGCGAAGCCTTTGGGAAGGCTGGGTGCCAGGGGCTCGGATGGAGGCTCACCCCCCTCTGCCCTCCCCGGCATCTCCCCCGCGAGGGGGAGGATTGGGAGACGCACGCTCTCGTCCTCCGGCGCTGCCGTTTCATCTGCCGAAGAGCCTGTGCCTTCCGCACGGTCGTCTGCGTCAATCTCCGCCTCTTCGACGTCGGCTGCGATGGCGGCTTCGTGCTCTTCCTGCTCTCCCGAAGGGACAGAGGCGGGTGCCGAGAGCTCGTCGACAGTCGTTGGGTGTTCGGAAGGCCGCTCACCCTCCTCTTCCCTGCCGGGCATCTCCCCCGCAAGGGGGGAGATCGGATGCGGGACGCTCTCGCCCTGCTCCACAGTGTTTTCATCTGCGGTGGCAGCAGTGCTTACTGGCCCTTCCTCACGCGTGGTTTCGGCCGTTGGCGTGTCTGGCGCGAAGGAAACATCGCGATCGTCCGTGCTAGCTTCCGTTACCTCGGCTGCACTACGATCTTCCTCGACCGGTGCCTGGGTCCCGCCCTGTTCTCCCGAAGGGACAGGGGGGGTTACCGCGACCTCATCGGCAGCGGCCGTCTCCTGCGGCGGCGCCGGTTTCTCTTCGACGGCATCCTTGCCGAAGGAGAAGATCTTCTTGATGAAACCAATCGCCATGGGAATGTCCGCTGTCAGGCCGCAGCCATCTGTTTGCGCTCGATCGTCAGATGCTTGCCATTGTGGCCGGTGATTCCGACCGTCACAAGCGACCGCGGCTCAAGGCCGGCCGCATCTACGAGCGTGAAGTTTTCCGTATGGGCCAGACCGTTCATTTCCACAAGGATCGTCTGGCTGCTGCCGATCATGCCCTCGAGGTGGCCCGCATGAAGCTCCGCCCCCTTCGCACGCAGGCGCGCGGCACGCTCCTTGACAAGCGCGCGGTCGAGTTGCGGCATGCGGGCGGCCGGGGTGCCGGGGCGCGGGCTATAGGGGAAGACGTGAAGATGCGCGATGCCGCAATCCTCGGCGTGCCGCATGGCGTTCTCGAACATCGGCTCGGTCTCGGTCGGAAATCCGGCGATCATGTCCGCGCCTAAGCTGATCTCGGGGCGCAGGCGCCGGACCTCGTCGCAGAAGGCGCGCGCATCGGCGCTCGAATGCCGCCGCTTCATGCGCTTCAGGATCAGGTCGTCTCCGTGCTGCAGCGAAAGATGCAGATGCGGCATGAAGCGCGGCTCCTCGGCGATGAGGTCGAGGAGGTGGCCGTCCGCCTCGATGCTGTCGATGGAGGAAAGCCGCAGGCGGAGGATTTCCGGCACCTGTTTCAGCAGGGTCTTCGCCAGAAGCCCGAGGGTCGGCGTTCCGGGCAGATCGGCGCCGTAGCTCGTGGCGTCGACCCCGGTCAGAACGATCTCGCGATAGCCGCTTTCGGCAAGGCGTCTCGCCTGGTCGACGACGGCGCCCATCGGCACGGAGCGCGAATTGCCGCGGCCATAGGGAATGATGCAGAAGGTGCAGCGGTGGTCGCAGCCGTTCTGCACCTGTATGAAGGCGCGCACGTGCCCGTCTATGTGCTTCACCATCTGCGGCGCGGTGGCGCGCACGCTCATGATGTCGTTGACACGGAGTTTCTCTTCGGCCGAGACGCCGAAATCCGGCAGCGAGCGATAGGAAGCGCTCCTGAGCTTCTCCTCGTTGCCGAGCACCGCGTCCACCTCCGCCATTTCGGCGAAGGTTTCCTTCTCGGTCTGGGCGGCGCAGCCGGTGACGATGATACGGGCGTGCGGATTTTCGCGCCGCGCCCGGCGGATCGCCTGTCGGGCCTGGCGCACGGCCTCGGCGGTGACTGCGCAGGTATTGACGAGGATGGCGTTGTTCAGCCCCGCCTTTTCGGCCTCCGCCCGCATCACTTCCGACTCATAGGTGTTTAGCCGGCAGCCGAAGGTTATGACCTCGACCCCGCTCAAAGGGCTCTCGCTCCGTTGTCGCCGCTCTCCGGCTCATTGCGTGCAAAGATGCCGGTGACGGGATCGACGGTGCCGGACCATTCCCATTCGGCCGGCCCCGTCATGATGACGTGGTCGTCGCGCTCGCGCCATTCGATCTTGAGCGGACCGCCGGGCACGTGCACGGTGACCATCCGCTCCGTCCGGCCGGTTCTCGCACCGCTGACGGCGGCGGCACAGGCGGCCGAGCCGCAGGCAAGCGTCAGACCGGCGCCGCGCTCCCAGGTCCGAAGGTCCATCTCCTGGCGGGAGCGGATGCGCGCGATCGAGATATTGGCGCGCTCGGGGAAGATCGGATGGTTCTCGAGGAGTGGTCCGAACCGGTCGAGCTCGTAGCTCCACACATCGTTCTCGACCCAGAAGATCGCATGCGGATTGCCCATGGAGGCGACCGAGGGAGAGTGCAGCACGGGCGCATCGATGGGCCCGATCTGCAGCTCGATGCGCCGCGTGTCGTGGAATTCCTCCGCGAGCGGGATCTGGTCCCAGCCGAAACGGGGCTTTCCCATATCGACCGAGATCGTGCCGTCGTCGTGTTCCTTGGCTTCGAGAAGGCCCGCGACCGTATGGAAGAGGAAGGCTTTCCTGCCGGTCTCGGCCGCAAGCGCCTGGACGACGCAGCGGGTGCCGTTGCCGCAGGCCTGGGCCATCGACCCGTCGGAATTGACGATGTCGATCCAGGCATCGGTCCCGGCAGACTTCGGGTCATGAATGGCCATGATCTGGTCGAACTCGGTCGCCGGGTCGGCATTGAGCGCGATCGCCGCCTGCGGCGTCACGCGGTCCTTGCGCCCGCGCATGTCGACCACCAGGATCTTGTTTCCAAGCCCGTTCATCCTGGCAAATTGCACCTGATCGGCCATGTCGCGACTGTCCAAACGCTGGCCCCCGCTTCGGAGGCGCCCTTCATTCGGGCTGTATATGGCGGAAAAGCCCGGAAATTACCAGTGCCGGCGTCATTCCCGTGCCATCGGCGGGAGAGGGACGTCGAAGACTTCTCCCGGTCGCAGCGCCCGGAAACGGTTTTGACCGATACCGTGCTTGGCGAGCGCAGTCTCCAGCGCCCGGAGCGGCTCCTCGACCCCCTCGTTGGTCAACCGGAAGGTGCCCCAATGGTGACCCGCCACGTATTCGGCGCCGCAGGCGACCATGCCCAGGACCGCCTCTTCCGGATTCTGGTGCTGAGAGGCCATGAACCAGCGTGGCTCGTAGCTGCCGAAGGGCAGGTTGGCGAGGCGGAAGCATCCGTGTTTTTCCCGCGCCGCACGATAATTGATGCCGTCGTGAAAACCTGTGTCGCCGACATGATAGATCTTGCCGGCCGGCGTCTCGATAACGAAGGCGGCCCAGAGCGCCATGCGCCGGTCGTTCGAGCGGCGAGCCGACCAATGGTGGCATGGCTCCGCATGAATGACGACGCCATCACCGAGGTCGAGCCGGTCGCCCCAGTCGACGACGGAAATCTCGGCACCCGCGACGGCGCGGCGAATGATCGTGTCGTTGCCGAGCGGCGTTACGAGATGCGGCGCGTGCTTGGTGTGGAGCGAGCCGAGCGTGGCGAGATCGAGGTGGTCGTAGTGGTTATGGGTGACGAGCACGATATCGATCCGCGGCAGGTCGTCCATGAGAATGCCTGGCGGGTTGCGGCGGCGGGGTCCGGCAAACGTAAAGGGGCTGGCGCGATGCGACCAGACCGGGTCGGTCAGGATGTTGAGGCCCGCGACCTGGATCAGCAGCGTTGCGTGACCGACCATGGTGACGCGGAGCCGCTCGCCGTCGACACTGGTATCCGGCCTCGCCTGCGGAAAGGGGCTGTCATAGTGGCGCGGCCATTGCTCGCGTCCACCGCCGGACTGCCAGCGCAGGAGGTCGGCGAAGCCGCGCGGCGGTGTGCCGCCCGGATTGTAGAAGCGAATGCCGTCGAAGTGGTCCGAAACGGGCCCGCTATAGTAGGGATTGCCGCTTTTCTTCATCGCTGCCTCGGTTGAGGGACACCTGCAGAGAAATAGGCGCATTTGCCGCCGGATCACAGGGCTCGGGCAGGAGCGGCCGACAATTTCCTGATGATGCGACCGGACGGAGGTGGTGGTCCTGCTCGCGTGTGGGATCATAGGTGGAGCCCGAGCGCAGCGTCTCCGCGGTCGATCCTTGACTTTTCTCCCGGTTTCCTGTTTATCGCGGCGAATTCCTTCGCAAGTGATGACTTCCGAAGCCACCGACCGGGCCCCGCAAAGGTATAAAGAGAGCCCGGAGGTCAACACCCGACAGCGCGCTGCGCCCTCGGGTGGTTTTTGGCTTTGCGCCTTGTTTTCCGCGCGAAGGGACCCACGTTTCCGGACGAGCCGATCTATCGCAATCCGGAGACAAGAAGGAAGAGAATATGTTCGAGAGCCTCCAGGACCGTCTTGGTTCCATATTGAATGGACTGACCGGCCGCGGCGCCCTGTCGGAAGCCGATGTTTCCGCAGCGCTTCGGGAGGTTCGCCGTGCGCTGCTCGAAGCGGACGTGGCGCTCGATGTGGTGCGGTCCTTCACGGAGAAGGTTCGCGAAAAGGCGGTCGGCGCCGAAATCGTAAAGTCGATCAAGCCCGGCCAAATGGTCGTCAAGATCGTTCATGACGAGCTCATAGCGATGCTCGGCTCCGAGGGCGTCACGATCGATCTCAATGCGGCGGCTCCGGTCGTCATCATGATGGTCGGCCTGCAGGGCTCGGGCAAGACGACGACGACCGGCAAGATCGCCAAGCGGCTGACCGCGCGGGACAAGAAGAAGGTCCTGATGGCCTCGCTCGATACCCGCCGCCCGGCCGCGCAGGAACAGTTGCGCCAGCTCGGCGTGCAGACCGGCGTCGATACGCTGCCGATCATCGCCGGCCAGTCGCCGACCGATATCGCTGCGCGCGCCGTGCAGGCGGCCAAGCTCGGCGGCCACGACATCGTCATCCTCGACACCGCAGGCCGCACCCATATCGACGAGCCGCTGATGATCGAGATGGCGGAGATCAAGCGGAAATCCAACCCGCATGAGATCCTGCTGGTCGCCGATGCGCTGACCGGACAGGACGCCGTCAACCTCGCCCGCAACTTCGACGAACGCGTCGGCATCACTGGCCTGGTGCTCACGCGCATGGACGGCGACGGCCGGGGCGGTGCGGCGCTCTCCATGCGCGCCGTCACGGGCAAGCCGATCAAGCTCATCGGCGTCGGCGAGAAGATGGACGAACTCGAGGAGTTCCATCCGCGCCGTGTCGCCGACCGCATCCTCGGCATGGGCGACATCGTCTCGCTCGTCGAAAAGGCGGCGGAGAACATCGACGCCGAAAAGGCGGCCGCCATGGCCGCCAAGATGGCCAAGGGCAAGTTCGACCTCAACGACCTCGCCGATCAGCTGCAGCAGATGCAGAAGATGGGCGGCATGGGCGGCATCATGGGTCTGATGCCCGGCATGGCCGGCATGAAGGACAAGATGTCCGCCGCCGGCCTGGATGACTCGCTCTTCAAGCGCCAGCTCGCGATCATCTCCTCGATGACCAGGGCGGAGCGCGCCAATCCCGATATTCTCAAACATTCGCGCAAGAAGCGCATCGCCAGCGGCTCCGGCACCGATGCCTCCGACATCAACAAGCTTCTGAAAATGCACCGCCAGATGGCGGACATGATGAAGATGATGGGCGGCAAGGGCAAAGGCGGCATGATGAAGCAGATGATGGGCGGGCTCGCCGGCAAGATGGGCCTCGGCGGCCTGGGGGGCGGAATGCCCGATCTTTCGAAAATGGATCCGAAGCAGCTCGAGGCCCTGCAGAAGCAGGCCCAAGCCGCCGGTCTCGGCAAGCCCGGCGGCGGCCTGCCTGGCCTTGGCAGTGGTTTGCCCGGTCTGGGCGGCGGTTTTCCCGGCCTCCCCGGCCTACCGAAGAAGAAGTGAGGATCGCGACGAATGCTTGATCCCGAGATCAAAGAGGAATTGGCGAGCTACCGGCAGTCGATCGACAATATCGATGCCGCGCTCGTCCACATGCTGGCCGAACGCTTCCGCTGCACCAAGGCGGTTGGCGTGCTCAAGGCCAAGCACCAGCTGCCGCCGGCCGATCCGGCGCGCGAAGAATACCAGATCGAACGCCTCCGCCACCTGGCGAAAGACGCCAATCTGGATCCGGATTTCGCCGAGAAGTTCCTGAACTTCATCATCAAGGAAGTCATCCGGCATCATGAAGCCATCGCCGCCGATTGCTCGCAGAACGCGGGCAGCGCCGGCACCACCCATTCCGCTTGAGTCAAGCGGTCAAGAAAGCCTGCAAGGAGTAAATTGAAATGGCACTGAAAATTCGTCTCGCCCGCGGCGGTTCCAAGAAGCGTCCCTATTACCAGATCGTCGTTGCCGACGCGCGCAGCCCGCGTGACGGCCGCTTCCTCGAAAAGCTCGGCTCCTGGAACCCGATGCTTGCCAAGGACGACGAAAAGCGCATCGAACTGAACGCCGAGCGCGTTCAGCACTGGATCGCCCAGGGCGCCCAGCCGACCGACCGCGTCATGCGCTTCCTCGACCAGGCCGGCCTTGCCAAGCGTCCGGCCCGCAACAACCCGACCAAGGCGCTGCCCGGCAAGAAGGCACAGGAACGTGCCGCTGAAGCCAAGCAGAAGGCGGAAGAAGCAGCCGCTGCGGCTGCGGAAGCTGCCGCGGAATAATTTCCGGCGGAATGGCATTGAGAACGGGCGGCATTTCCATGCCGCCCGTTTTGCTTTATGTGCACCGGAAAATCGCATGTTCTCATCCCGATGTGGTTCGGGAGACATGCAGCAAGTTCACCCTGGATGCCCGACGATGACACAGCTGAAGAACCCTGTCCTGATGGCGACGATCGGCGCGGCGCAAGGGCTGCGCGGCGAGGTGCGGGTAAAGTCCTTCACCGACGATCCGGCTGCACTCGGCGACTATGGCAAGCTCCACAGCGAGGACGGGCGCGTCTTCGAGGTGCTTGAAATCCGCGAGGCCAAGAACGTCGTCGTCGTGCGGTTTCGGGGCGTCAACGATCGGACTGCTGCCGAAGCGCTCAACGGTCTCGAACTCTTCATCGAGCGCGACAATCTCCCCGACGACGATCTCGACGAGGACGAATTCTTCTACGCAGACCTCGAGGGCCTGGAAGCGGTCGATCGCACCGGAAAGAGCTATGGTTCGGTGACCGGCGTCTTCGATTTCGGCGCTGGCGATCTCCTCGAACTGAAAGGCCCGGGCCTCAGGCCGGTGCTTATTCCCTTCACGGAATGGTCGGTACTCGAAATCGATCTCGAAGCGGGCAAGCTCGTCATCGACCCGACCGCCGCCGGCCTCGTCGACGACGAGAAGAGCGGGCCTGGCAAGCCCTTTCCGACCAAGCGCAAGTGAGCTCAAGGCAATGCCCTTTCGCGCGACCGTCCTGACGCTCTATCCGGAGATGTTTCCGGGGCACCTCGGCGTTTCGCTCGCCGGAAAGGCGCTGGAGCGCGGAGACTGGTCGATGGAGGCCGTGCAGATTCGCGACTTTGCCGGTGACAAGCACCGCACCGTCGACGATACGCCGGCGGGCGGCGGTGCCGGAATGGTATTGAAGCCCGACGTTCTTGCCCGCGCCATCGATCATGTCGCTGCAGACGACGGGCGGCCGCGGCTTCTGATGAGCCCGCGCGGGCGGCCGCTGACACAGGAACGGGTGCGGGCGCTGGCCGCCTGTCCCGGCGCTGTCATCGTTTGCGGACGTTTCGAGGGCGTCGACCAGCGGGTCATCGACACGCGTGAACTCGAGGAAGTCTCGATCGGCGACTACATTCTTTCCGGCGGCGAGCCGGCAGCACTCGTTCTGCTCGACGCCGTGGTGCGTATCCTGCCGGGCGTGATGGGCAATCAGCTGTCAGGCGTCCACGAGAGCTTCGAGGGAGGGCTCCTCGAACACCCCCACTACACGCGTCCCCAGATCTTCGAAGGTCACGAAATCCCGGCCGTCCTCACCTCCGGCAACCACGCGGCCATTGCGCAATGGCGGGAAGCGGCGGCGCGCCGGCTGACGGCGGAACGCCGGCCGGATCTTCTGGAGCGCGATCCGGCTCAGCCCGTGAAGAAATAATAGGCCGCGAGCAACAGGCCCACCGCCACCACCACGGCTCGGATAACCGCCTGCGGAACGCGTCGTGCCGCCCAGACGCCCATGTAGCCGCCAAGCGCCGCGCCCGGCACCATGATTGCCGCATGCAGCCAGGAGACGACGCCGCCCGCAGCGAAAACCACGATGGCGATTGCGGCGATGACGATGGAGATGAAGTTCTTGAGTGCATTCAGCCGGTGATAGCCGCCGCCGGTGGCAAGTCCGAGCACGGCGAGCATCATGATGCCCATGCCGGCGCCGAAAAAGCCGCCATAGACGGAGGTCGCCAGCTGGCTCGCAACGCCCAGCGGTCCGATGCGATGCTCGTCACTGCGCGCCTTCGGCTTCAGGAGGGGGCCGGCGGCGAAGATCGCCGTTGCCGCGATCAGCAACCAGGGCACCATCGCACGGAAGGCCGGATTGGAGAGCGACAGAAGCAGGAGGGCGCCGGCGAGCCCGCCGATCGCCGAAATGATGCCGAGGACGATGGCGTTCTTCCGGTCGGCGCGAATCTCTTTGGCATAGGCAAGCGTCGACGTGATATAGCCGGGGAACTGGATGATGGACGAGGTCGCGTTGGCGACGATCGGCGGGAGCCCGCCAAGCGTCATCGCTCCGAAAGTCAGGAAGGTGCCGCCACCGGCAATGGCATTGACGACGCCGGACAGGAAGCCGGCGACGAAGAGCAAAAAGGCCTGGAGCAACGTCATGGCTTTCTCCCGAAACGTGTGAATCGGGATAGCCGGTGGCGCGGTCGACCGCAAGTCCGTGGGGAGGGGCATTCTTGAAGCGCGCGCGACAAAATCCGCTTTCGGGGATGACAAGGCCGGTCATATGGTGTATGTGCCGGCCCGGTTCGGGTTCCTTGCCCGTCGACCGTCAACAAAGAATGGCGAATACGCTCCTGCCGCAAATGCGGCAAGGCCTGAAGGAAAGTCCGACAGGCCGATAGAGAGCGCTCTGGCTGTTTCAGAAAAACGCAAAGGTTAGACCGATGAACATCATCCAGCAGCTGGAAGCCGAACAGGCCGCCAAGATCGCCGCAAAGCGCACCCTTCCCGAATTCTCCCCGGGCGACACCGTCCGCGTCAATGTACGCGTTGTCGAAGGCAACCGCACCCGCGTACAGGCTTACGAAGGCGTCTGCATCGCCCGCTCCGGCGGCGGCATCAACGAGAGCTTCACCGTTCGCAAGATTTCCTACGGTGAAGGCGTCGAGCGCGTATTCCCCGTCTACTCCCCGCTCGTCGAGAGCGTCGATGTGGTTCGCCGCGGTAAGGTCCGCCGCGCCAAGCTTTACTATCTGCGCGACCGCCGCGGCAAGTCGGCTCGTATCGTCGAGAACACCGGCACCCGCGCCCGCAAGCTGAACGACGCCGAACGTCAGGCCGTTGTCGAGGAGAAGGCACGCATCGAGGCTGAAAAGGTCGCAGCCGCCCAGGCTCTGGCCGCCGAGAAGGCAGCAGCCGAAGCCGCTGAGGCAAAGGCGGCGGAAGAAGCAAAGGCTGCGGAAGCTGCAGCAGAATAAGTTTTCAACTCTTCAGAGTTGTGCGGAAAGGCGGCCCTCGGGCCGCCTTTCTTTTTGGTTATCGGCCGCTTGTGTTCCCCATAGATTTTATGACATTTTCTGTCGCCACAATCTGGGAGTTCCTCAATGACAATTCTTCGCCGCGTGCTTGCGGGCATTGCCGCAGTTCTTGCCGTTCCATTCGCAGTCCCGGCGCCCGTTTTCGCCAGCGACCTGCCCGACCTCGGTGGCAAGACGGTCGTCGTGGTGACGGAGAACGCCTATCCGCCGCTGCAGTTCGTCGATCCGAAATCCGGCCAGGCCATCGGTTGGGAATATGACGCGATGAACGAAATCGCCAAGCGCTTGAATTTCAAGGTCGAGTATCAGAACACGAGCTGGGACGCGATGATCCAGGCGGTTTCCGACAGTCAATACCAGATCGGCATGACCGGAATCACCATCAAGGACGACCGCAAGGAGAAGGTCGATTTTTCGGATCCCTATATGCGCTCGCAGCAGTTCATGCTGGTGCGCGGCGACGAGACCCGGTTCGACGACGCCAAGAGCTTCGCCGCGCTCGAAAGCGGTCTGGTCGGCGCCCAGCCCGGCACTTCGCCTTTCTACACGGCCGTCTACGAGGTTCTCGACGGCAACGAGCAGAACCCGCGCATCAAGCTGTTCGAAACCTTCGGTGCGACGGTGCAGGCGCTGAAGGCCGGCGACGTCGATCTGGTCTTGACCGACAGTGTCGCGGCCAAGGGTTATGTCGACTCCTCCGAGGGCCAGCTCAAGGTGGTCGGCGAGCCGCTCGGCACCGAGGATTTCGGCTTCATCTTCCCGAAGGGATCGGAACTCGTGGCGCCGGTCAATGCCGCCATAAAGGCGCTCAAGGAGGACGGCACCTTCGACGCGCTCAACAAGAAGTGGTTCCTCGACTACAAGATGGGCGGCTGACCGCGGAACGGGATAAACACATGGGCGGCTTTCCGCCCATGTCCCGCTTCCCCTTATTGGAATTGCAATGACGCCGATCCAATCATCCGACACTTCCGGGAAGGGCGATTATCCTTGGTGGCTTATCGCCCTTCTCGTGATCGCTGCGGCACTGGCCGTCGTCATCGCCGCCAATGATATCTTCACGCAGGTGTTCACCGTCGTCCTGAAGGGTTTGGGCGTCACCGTTTTCGTCACTCTCGTCGGATTCGTGCTCGCAACGGTGCTCGGCCTCGGCGTGGCCCTAATGGCGCTTTCCGAGCACGTGGTCCTGCGTCAGATCGCGCGCTTCTATACGGAAGTCATCCGCGGCGTACCGATCCTCGTGCTGCTGTTCTATATCGCCTTCGTCGGCGCGCCTGCCCTGGTGACGATCGCGAATTTCCTGTCGGCGCCGCTGATTTCGGCGGGCTGGATCGAGCCGTTCGTCGTTCGCGACGTGTCGCTGATGTGGCGGGCAATCATGGCGCTGATGATCGGCTATTCGGCCTTCATCGCCGAAGTCTTCCGCGCCGGCATCCAGTCGGTCGACAAGGGCCAGGTGGAGGCGGCAAAGGCGCTCGGGCTCTCCCGCTACCAGCGCTTTCGCCTCGTCGTCTTTCCGCAGGCGATCCGCGTCATCCTGCCGCCGCTCGGCAACGACTTCGTGGCGATGGTCAAGGATTCCTCCCTCGTCTCGGTGCTCGGCGTCGCCGACATCACCCAGATGGGCAAGGTCTATGCCTCGGGCTCCTTCCGCTTCTTCGAGACCTATTCCATCGTCGCCTATGTCTATCTCGTGCTGACGATAGGACTGTCGCTGGCCCTTCGGGCGGTCGAGCGGCGGTTGAGGCGGTCGCAAGTCCGGTAGGCAGAAGGGGTACTGCACCCCCAACGCTGCCGTCACAGTTCCGCCCGCTCAGCCCTCGATTTCCTCGCGCAGCATTTCCAGTTCGAGCCATTCCTCTTCCATGCGCGTGAGGTCCGTCCTGAGCTTCTCGAGCTCGGCGGCGAGCCTGGCAAAGCCGTTCGGGTCGCGCGAGAATAGGGCCGGATCCGCCATCTTCTCTTCTCGCTTCGCGATCTCCGCCTCCGATCTGGCAATCTCCTTCGGCAGGTTCTCGAGTGCGAATTTCTGCTTGAAGGAGAGCTTGCCTTTCGCCTTCTGAGGTTCGCTCGGCAAGGGGGAGGCGCCGCTCGATCTGGCCTTTTCGGCTTTTTCGCTCCGGCGCCTTTCCTCGACTGCGCCGCGGCGCTGCGCCATCATGTCGGAGTAGCCGCCGGCATATTCGATCCAGCGACCATCGGGCGCCTCCGGGTTGGCCGGCGCGATGGTCGAGGTCACCGTCCGGTCGAGGAAATCGCGGTCGTGGCTGACCAGGATCACCGTTCCGGAAAATCCGGCAACGATCTCCTGCAGCAGATCCAGCGTCTCGATATCGAGATCGTTGGTCGGTTCGTCGAGGATCAGGAGGTTGGTCGGGCGTGCCAGGATGCGGGCGAGCATGAGACGCGCGCGTTCGCCGCCGGACAGATCGCGGATGGGCGTTCGCGCCTGCTCCGGCTGGAAGAGGAATTCCTTCATGTAGCCGGTGACATGGCGCTGCTCGCCATTGACGAGGAGGGTCTCGCCGCGCCCGTCGGTCAGATAATGCGCCAGCGTCTCGTCGAGGTTCAGTTCCTCGCGTTTCTGGTCGAGCGTGGCGATCTCCAAATTGGTGCCCAGCTTGACGCTGCCCGTGTCCGGCGCGAGCTGACCGGTCAGGAGCTTCAGCAGCGTCGTCTTGCCGGCGCCGTTCGGCCCGACGAGGCCGATGCGGTCGCCGCGGTGGACACGGATCGAGAACGGCGCGACGATCGTGCGATCGCCATAGGCCTTGGTGATCTTTTCCGCCTCGATGACGAGCTTGCCCGATTCCCTGGCGTCGGCAACGGTGGCCTGGACCGTACCCTGCGGCCCCTTGTGCCCGCGATGGCGGGCCCGCATGTCCTGCAGCTCCCCGAGCCGACGCATGTTGCGCTTGCGCCTTGCGGTCACGCCGTAGCGCAGCCAGTGCTCTTCGCGTTCGATCGCCTTACCGAGCTTGTGCTGCTCGAGCTCTTCCGCCTCCAGCACCTCGTCGCGCCAGGCCTCGAAATGCGCGAAGCCGCGATCGAGGCGGCGCGATTGGCCGCGGTCCAG
This sequence comes from Sinorhizobium sp., assembly GCF_059070375.1. Taxonomy (NCBI): domain Bacteria; kingdom Pseudomonadati; phylum Pseudomonadota; class Alphaproteobacteria; order Hyphomicrobiales; family Rhizobiaceae; genus Sinorhizobium; species Sinorhizobium sp. Next base: position 113,910 of record NZ_JCACWC010000004.1, on the reverse strand, counting down.
CCAGACGGTCGCCGTCGACACCTTTTCGAGGAAGCGACGGTCGTGCGAGATCAGCACCAGCGCCGAACGGCTGCGGACGAGCTCGTCTTCCAGCCACTCGATCGTCGGCAGATCGAGATGGTTCGTCGGCTCGTCGAGAAGCAGAATGTCGGGTTCCGGGGCAAGCACACGGGCAAGGGCGGCACGACGCGCCTCGCCGCCGGAAAGGCGCGTCGGCTCTTCCTCCCCGGTCAGCCCCAGATGCTGCAGCAGGTAGGCGACCCGGTAGGGATCGTCGCCTGGCCCAAGTCCGGCTTCGGCATAGGCCTGAACCGTATCGAAGCCGTCGAAATCGGGCGCCTGGTGCAGGTAGCGGATCGTCACCGATGGATGCCTGAAGATCTCGCCCGACTGGGGTTCTGCAAGCCCGGCGGCGATTTTCATCAGCGTCGATTTGCCGGAACCATTGCGGCCGACGAGGCAGATGCGATCGCCGGGCTCGACCTGCAGGCCCGCACCCGCAAGCAGCGGCGTGCCGCCGAAGGTCAGTAGAATGTCGTCAAGCTTCAGAATGGGAGGCGCCAAGGCATCAGGCTCCGGAAAGATCATAGGGGCGGGCGAGAACGACGGCCCGGCCGGATTTCAGGGTCAAGCGGACCGTGCCATCCGCGATGTTCGAAATGGTGCGCGACGAGCCGAAGGGCAAATGAAAATCCTTCAGCGGATAGCGCACGTTCTCGATCGAAAGACCGTCAAGGTCCGCAAAGCCGAGGATCGAGAAGAGGCTGCCTTTCGGCACCTCGATCTCCTGCGAGCCGGGCAGCAGCGGATAGGCCTCCTCCTCGCCGGAGGTCATCATCACCGCAACGCCGCTCTGGGCAAGCGCGACGGTACCGAGGAGATGCAGGAAAGCATGGTCGCTGCGCGCGCCGCCGAGTCCGCCCGCGAAGACGAGCGAGGTCGCGCCACGCTCGAGGGCTGCCTCGACGGCGATCTCCCCGTCGGTCGCGTTCTTGGCAGCTGGATGGCGTTCGCGCGGGACGCCGGCAAACTCCGCTAGAAGCGCCTCATCGGTGGAATCGAAATCGCCGACCCAGAGATCGGGAACGATCCCCAGCGTCCTTGCATGACGCATGCCGCCGTCGGCGGCGACGAAGCGGCTGCCTTCGAGCTGTCGAGCAAGCCGGTCTGTCGGCGTCAGCGCGCCGCCGAGCAGGATGGTGAAGGGTGATCGGGTCATGGCAGAAGCCCATAGCGCAAAGCAGCGGCGAAGGAAAAGGGCTCCGGCTGCTGTTTTGCGAACGCATGCTGCGCGGATCAGGTTCCGGACGCCGGATCCCCGGGAAAGAGCATGCCGTTGTAGATGCCGGGCGTCGACCCGGCGATCTCCACCGCACCCACCGCGCGGGCATAGAATTCGGCAGGGCCGACGCCGCCGATGATCGCATAGGCATAGCCGGCGGCGCGCATGGATAGCAGGCTTTCGACGAGCAGGGCCTCGCCGATGCCCTTGCCGCGCATGGTCGCGTCGACTCCGGTCGGACCGAAGAAGCCGAGCGCGGTTGCGTCATGGCAGGCGAAGCCCACGATCCGATCCCGATGGTGAGCGATATGGATGCGCGTCGGCGTCGAGGAGAAGGCGGTTTCGGCCTCGCCGGCCCACCCGGCCCCGAAGCGCTCCTCGATCCAGGGAATGACGGCACGCCGCTCGGCCGCAAGCGCCCGGCGGATGCGGATGTCGGGGTCGAGACGCGATGGGCGGCCCTCGGGCAAGGCATAGAGGCGGACGAGCATGTCTGGCATGAAATTGTCTCCGCTTTCGGCGAACAAACGACGCCGGTAATTGTTTGACTTTTAATAGCGCGGCTGACGCGGACGGCAAACGCCCCTGCTGAAACTCAGCTTGCCTAAGCCGTCGCCGGAAGCTAAATCTCTTGCTGCTCTAACGGGGTGCCCTGGTCGGCTTTTGCGACCGTGGCTGAGAGGCTTCGAGCCAACCCGCGGAACCTGATCCGGCTCATACCGGCGGAGGGATTAGAAGCGATCGGACCGATACGCGCTTTTCCCATTGCAGCAACAACAAAGGGAGAGGTGCCAGAATGTCTAGTTCACTCCATCGAAAAATCCTTGGCCGGCTTGCGATCGCCGCAGCTTCGATCGCGGCATTTTCCGTGAGCGCGGCGGCCGCGGAAAAAACCCTGACGGTCTATACCTATGAGAGCTTCATCACCGAATGGGGGCCGGGCGCCAAGGTGGCGGAAGCGTTCGAGAAGACCTGCGACTGCAAGGTCGACTATGTAGGGGTTGCCGACGGGGTCGAACTCCTGACGCGGCTGAAGCTCGAAGGTCAGGCATCCAAGGCCGACATCGTACTCGGTCTCGACACCAATCTGGTGGCGGAGGCGAAGGCGACCGGCTTCTTCGCGCAACACGGCGCCGATACCGCTTCCGTCAAGGTCCCGGGCGGCTTCTCCGACGACACCTTCATACCGTATGACTACGGCCATTTCGCCGTCGTCTACGACACCGAGACGCTGAAGGATCCACCGAAGAGCCTCAAGGAACTGGTCGAGGGCGATCCGTCGCAGAAGATCGTCATCGAGGACCCCCGGACCTCAACCCCCGGCCTCGGCCTCCTGCTGTGGGTGAAGTCGGTCTATGGCGACCAGGCCGGCCAGGCCTGGGCGAAGCTCAAGGACCGCGTGCTGACGGTCACGCCGGGCTGGTCGGAAGCCTATGGTCTCTTCACGAAGGGCGAGGCCCCGATGGTTCTCTCCTACACCACCTCGCCCGCCTATCACATGGTGGCGGAGAACACCGAGCGCTACCAGGCGGCCCCCTTCGCCGAAGGCCACTATATCCAGATCGAAGTCGCCGCATTGACGAAGAACGCGAAGGACCCGGAACTCGCCCGGAACTTCCTGACCTTCATGATCGGTCCGGAATTCCAGTCGATCATCCCGACGACCAACTGGATGATGCCGGTGACCGCGACCAAGGAGCCGCTGCCTGAAGCCTTCAGCAAGCTCGTCGACCCGCAAAAGACGCTCCTCATTCCCTCCGAGGAGGTCGCCGCCAATCGCAAGGCCTGGGTCGACGAATGGCTGGCCGCCATGAGCCGGAACTGAGGCCGGATTGTCCGGCACGAAGGAAAGCAAGATGACAATCGCCGCCGGGGCCTTCGCCCTCGGCGGCATCCTGCTTTTCGTCGGCCTCGCCGGCGCGGCACTGCTTGCCCAGTCGGCCGGCAGCGCCGACGCCGGTCCGCTTTTCGATGCCTATATCTGGCGCATCACACGCTTCACGCTGCTGCAGGCCAGCCTCTCGACTCTTCTTGCCATCCTTTTCGCCATACCCGTGGCCCGGGCACTTGCCCGCCAGGCTTCGTTCCCCGGCCGTATCTGGGTGCTGCGGCTTCTGGCGCTGCCACTCGGCCTGCCGGCGATCGTCGCCGCACTCGGGCTGATCGAAATCTGGGGCCGGCAGGGGCTCTTGAACAGGGTGCTTTCGGCAGCGGGGTTGGAGCAGCCGGTCAGCATCTATGGCCTCTCCGGCATTCTCATTGCCCATGTCTTCTTCAACATGCCGCTCGCCGCACGCTTGATGCTTGCCGGTATCGAGCGAATTCCGGCCGAATACTGGCGCAGCTGCGCCAATCTCGGCATGGGTTCCTTCGCCACCTTTCGCTTCATCGAGTGGCCGGTGATCCGTGGATTGCTTCCCGGCATCGCCGGGCTCATCTTCATGCTCTGCGCCACCAGCTTCACGCTCGTGCTGACGCTTGGCGGGGGGCCGGCCGCGAGCACGCTCGAAGTGGCGATTTACCAGGCGCTGCGCTTCGACTTCGACCCGCCGCGGGCGATCGCCCTTTCGGCACTTCAGGTCGCCCTAACCGGAACGCTGCTTCTCGTCTTGAAATTGATCGCGCCGGCGCCGCTGGAGGGAGAGACTAGCGGCAGGGCCATCCGGCGTTTCGACGGCGCGAGCGGTCTGTCGCGGCTTGCCGACCGTATCTGGCTGGTACTCGCCGTCGTCCTCGTCGGCCTGCCCTTTGCGGCTATCGCCTATAGCGGATCGAAGGCCGACCTCGTCCGTCTCGTGAGCGAGCCGGCATTCCATCGGGCGCTCGCCATGAGCGCGACGATCGCCCTTGTCTCCGCCACGATTTCGGTCGTCATCGCGGCGCTGATGATCCGTACCGAACGCCTCGCGCTGGCGCGGCGGCGCCCGGGGCCGGCGGCTCGCCTCTTTGCCGGAGGGATCGGCGCAAGCACCTCCTTCATACTGCTCGTGCCTCCCGTCGTGCTCGGCGCCGGATGGTTCCTGCTCCTGAGGCCGTTCGGCGACGTCGCCCGTTTCGCACCGGCCGTCGTCGTCGCCATCAATGCGCTGATGGCGCTTCCCTTCGTTCACCGGGTGCTGGCGCCGGCCATGGCGACGCATGCCGCGCGCACCGCGCGCCTTGCCGCGAGCCTCGGCATCGGGGGCTTCCACCGCCTGCTGTGGATCGACTGGCCGGGCCTGCGCAAACCTCTCTTCGTCGCCTTTTCCTTTGCCATGGCCCTCTCGCTCGGCGATCTGGGAGCCGTCGCTCTTTTCGGCTCCGAGGACATGGTAACCCTCCCTTATCTGCTCTATAGCCGGATGGGCAGCTATCGCACCGCGGATGCGGCCGGACTGGCGCTGGTTCTCGGCCTTCTCTGCCTTGTCCTGACGGTGCTCGGCACGGCGGGAGAGGAGAGGCGGCCGGAGGGTAAATACACATGAGTTCCACCGCTCTCGCCGTAAAGGACGTCGAGATAAGCTTCGAAACAACGACGCTCGCCTTCGACTGCACGGTTCCCGCGGAGCGGATCGTCGCCGTGGCCGGCGCCTCCGGCTCGGGCAAGTCGACGCTCTTCAACATCATCGCCGGCTTCGAGCAACCGGAGCGCGGGGAAGTCCGGATCTTCGGCGAGGAAATGACCGGTCGCCCGCCGGCGGAACGGCCGGTATCGATCATATTTCAGGAACATAACCTCTTCGCACATCTCGACGCCGCCACCAATGTCGGCTTCGGCATCAGCCCGGCGCTGCGACTGGATGCGGCCGACCGCATGAAAGTGGAGGACGCGCTGGCCCGTGTCGGGCTCGCCGGATTTGGCAAGCGGCTGCCGCCGACGCTTTCAGGCGGCGAACGCCAGAGGGTCGCGCTCGCGCGCGCCTTCGTGCGGCACCGCCCGATCCTCCTGCTCGACGAGCCTTTCGCCGCGCTCGATCCCGGCATGCGCGCCGAGATGCGGACACTCATCAGCGATCTGCACGAGGAGGAAGGCAACACGATACTGATGATCACGCATCATCCCGATGACGTGAGGGCGCTCGCCGACAGCGTTCTTTTCCTCGACCGGGGCCGGATTGTCGCCCATGATGAAGTCGATCGGTTTCTCGGGCGCCGCGACATCACGGCCATCAACCGGTTCCTCGGCAAGGAGGGATGACGAACTGTTCGCGGCGGCCGATCCGACGTCGGACGCACTAAATTCGCCGGACGCCACAATTTGACCGCCGCGCCGTGCGAGGCGCGGGAGACACCAGCGGGTATCTCGCAAAATTCGCGCATCCGTTGCTGCGATACCACGGGGCAACTATTTCTACTGGGGTCGGCTAGGCAGGCGGCGCTGAAATCGGATACAGCAGAATTCTGGCTGAAACACCCGCGCCGGTGCGCCGCATCCGGCTGAAAAAGTAGGACTTTTCGCCGATTGCGATGAATGGCTTCGAGCCGCGGGTCGCGCCGGCGGATGGGGACGGGCTGAGGCATGATAAGGCAGGCAGTCATGAATGGCTGGTTTCCGCGGCGGCATGGAGCCGTGCGCGCACGAGCGCTGGTCGCATTGGGTGCCACGACGCTGATGGCTGGCTGCCAATCCGTCATCGAGCAGACCTACGAGCCCACCGTTTCGCCATCTTCGAATCCGCAGATCGTCGAGGAAGTGCAGAAGAACGACCCGCGGGCCCAGCTCGGTGCGCGCGAGCATCCGCGCATCGTGGCGAGCTACGGCGGAGAATACCGCGACGCCAAGACCGAGCGGCTGGTCGCCCGGATCACCGGCGCCCTGACGGCGGTTTCGGAAAACCCGCAGCAATCCTACCGCATCACCATTCTCAACTCGCCGGCAATCAACGCTTTCGCGCTTCCGGGCGGCTATCTCTACGTGACGCGCGGTCTGCTGGCGCTCGCCAACGACGCCGCGGAAGTGGCCGCCGTGCTCTCGCACGAGATGGCGCATGTGACGGCCAATCACGGCATCCAGCGCCAGCAGCGCGAGGAGGCGGAGGTGATCGCCAGCCGCGTCGTGTCCGAGGTGCTCTCCTCCGATCTTGCCGGCAAGCAGGCGCTTGCCCGCGGCAAGCTGCGCCTTGCCGCCTTCTCGCGCAATCAGGAACTGCAGGCCGACGTGATCGGCGTCCGCATGCTGGGCGAGGCGGGATACGACCCCTATTCGGCGGCGCGCTTCCTCGATTCCATGGCCGCCTATAGCCGCTTCAGCGCGGTCGATCCGGAGGCGGACCAGAGCCTGGACTTCCTGTCGAGCCACCCCAACGCGCCGCAACGCGTCGATCTCGCGCGCCGGCATGCCCGCGCCTTCGGCCCCGAGGGGACGAGCGGCGATCGCGGGCGCGACTATTATCTCGCCGGCATCGACGGTATCCTCTATGGCGACAGTCCGCAGGAGGGCTATGTCCGCGGACAGACCTTCCTGCACGGCCAGCTCGGCATACGCTTCGACGTGCCCACCGGCTTCCAGATCGACAACAAGGCCGAGGCGGTGCTTGCCACCGGCCCGGGCGAGGTCGCCATTCGTTTCGACGGCATCGCCGATACGAGCCGGCGCAGCCTCACCGACTACATCGCCAGCGGCTGGGTCACGGGCCTGAAACCCGATACGATCCGCCCGATCACCGTCAACGGCCTCGAGGCCGCAACGGCGCGCGCATCGGCCGACCGCTGGGATTTCGACGTCACGGTGATCAGGTTCGGCGAGCGCATCTACCGCTTCCTGACGGCCGTTCCGAAAGGCTCGAGCGCACTCGAGCCGACGGCAAACCAGTTGCGAACCTCCTTCCGCCGCATGACGTCCGGCGAGGTCCAGTCGTTGAAGCCGCTGCGCATTCGGGTGGTCACGGTCAGGTCCGGCGATACGATCGCGACCCTTGCGGCCCGCATGATGGGTACGGACCGCAAGCTCGACCTTTTCCGGCTGATCAATGCGATGCAGATCACATCGACGGTCAGACCCGGCGACAAGGTGAAGATCATTTCGGAGTGAGGCGGCGTAACGGCGCCGCAGCCGCGACCTTCTCCCCGCTCGCGGGGAGAAGAGGACTCATGCCGCCGTTTCGCCTCTCAGTCGCTCAATTGAGCATTGGCGAGGCCGAGGCTCGTCGCTCGGGCCCGCCCGCGGGGGGAAGGCTCCGGCAGGCGGATGAGGGCAAATGGCTTGCGAAGCATCGCGCTTCAATGCATCGCCGCCGTCAGGGCGGGTGCCTTGGCGGTGAGCGCCGCACGAAGCTTTTCGAGCGCGCGCGTTTCGATCTGCCGCACCCGTTCCTTCGATATTCCAAGCGCGACGCCGAGTTCCTCCAGCGTGGCGCCATCCTCCGTCAGGCGGCGGGCGCGAATGATCTTCATTTCACGTTCGCTGAGTTCTCCGAGCGCGATCTGCAGCCATCGGCGGGCGCGCTCGCCGTCGATCAGATCGCTCACCTGCTCGTCGGGCAGAGGTGCCTCGCTCGCCAGGAAATCCAGCCGGGCGCCGGCATCCGGGTCGCCGCCGCCGATCGGCGCCTGCAGCGACGCGTCGTTTCCGGAAAGGCGCGCATCCATCGTCTGCACGTCGGCAAGGCTGACACCGAGCGCCGCGGCTATCTCCTCGTGCATCGCCTGAGAGGTCAATTGTCTGTCCCCCTGGGCGAGCCTCGCGCGCAACCGGCGCAGATTGAAAAACAGCGCCTTCTGCGCCGAACTGGTGCCGCCGCGTACGATCGACCAGTTGCGCAGCACGTAATCCTGCATCGATGCGCGGATCCACCAGGTCGCATAGGTCGAGAAACGCACCTCCCGGCTCGGCTCGAAACGCGCTGCGGCTTCCAGGAGCCCTATATGCCCCTCCTGCACGAGATCTCCCATGGGCAGCCCGAAACTGCGGAACTTCGCCGCCATCGAAATCACCAGACGCATGTGCGACATTGCGATCTTGTTGCGCGCCTCCTGGTCGTTATCGTTCCGCCAGGCCTGTGCGAGCGCATGTTCCTCGTCCCGCTCGAGATAGGGCGCTTCCATGGCAATCTTGATCATACGCCTGTCTGCTGTGAGGGTCTTCATCGATTGCTCCGTAGCTGGCGGCGAGCGCCATTTCACGATTGAACTCCAAACGCCGAGCGCTCTCTTGCTGCGTTCGGCAACGGGACGGATGGCGCTGGTTGACGAAATGACAGGGCGCCCTAGATGGAAGAATACGAACCTGAGGCGTGAGGAAATCACGGGGCCAAGATCGCTCGGCAGCACAGGCGAAGACCTCCCTGCCGGGAGTGTTAAACGTGCGCGGGCGCGAAAAGTTCCGCGGGCGACAGCGATTTTTGATTGTGGATACCGCCGCTATACGCCCCAACGATTGTAACGCGGCTTCGCCGCCCCCAGTCTCTCGCCTTCTTGCGCCATCGGGCGCTCAGCTTCCGGGAATATACGGCAACAAAAAAGCCCGGCCTTTTTGATGGCCGGGCTGATCTGGTTGATCGACGCAAGGAGCGCTTAAGCGGCTTCGTCCTGTGCGTCGTCTTCTTCGATAGCCTTGCCGCGCTTCGGGCCCTTGTTGAGATTGGCCTCGACGAGGCGAACGGCCTCCGTTTCCGACATCCTGTTCACGGCCGCGATTTCGCGCGCCATCCGGTCAAGCGCGGCTTCATAGAGCTGGCGCTCGGAATAGGACTGTTCCGGCTGGTTCTCGGCGCGATAGAGGTCGCGTACGACTTCCGCGATGGAAATAAGATCGCCGGAATTGATCTTGGCATCGTATTCCTGAGCGCGGCGCGACCACATGGTCCGCTTCACGCGCGCCTTGCCCTGCACGACCTTCAACGCGCGGTCGACGAAATCGGTTTCGGACAGCTTGCGCATGCCGATGCCCACGGCCTTCGCCACCGGCACCTTGAGACGCATCTTGTCCTTCTCGAAGTCGATGACAAAGAGTTCGAGCTTCATGCCCGCGACTTCCTGCTCCTCAATCGCGACGATCTGGCCAACGCCATGGGCCGGGTAAACGATCGATTCACCGGTCTTGAAGCCTTGGCGCGTTGAAGATTTCTTCTGCTGGGTGGTCATTCGTTTCAAACACTCCCTAGTGCGCACCCGGCCTTCACAGGGGCCGGGGCCGGGTCAGTCAGGCCCGGGATAGACGGGGGTACCGCCGGGTGGGTCCACCTGGTCCTCCAACGAAACGCAAACAAGCTCTTAGGGCGCAGTCACAAGCAACGGGCCGTTGCATATCTCAAAAGTGCCGCGCGGTGGAGATCGTTTGCTTTCGTGCTGGTTTTCGGGCGCGCAAAAGCACCCTCTGTGGATCAGTGCGTGAAAACTATCACAAAAAAGAGCGGAAATCAATAATTTGCTGCACGGCAACGATCAAGTCGCCGCGCTCGCAAGCGCGAAGTGCCGGCAGGATTTCCCCAGCTTTCCGGCCTCGCCATCTGTCGTCCGTCAGCAGCGACGAACCGAGCGACCGAAACCCGTCTCAGTCGCCCTGTCCCGGTTCGGAAGAAAAATACTTCTCGTATTTTTCTTCTACGCCATCCATCTCCTTGGCCTCCGGCAGCGGGTCGCGCTTAACGGTGATGTTCGGCCACTGCGTGGAAAATTCCGCGTTCAGTTTCAACCACATATCGAGACCCGGCTCGGTATCCGGCTTGATTGCACCCGCGGGACATTCCGGCTCGCATACGCCGCAGTCGATGCATTCATCCGGATGGATGACGAGGAAGTTCTCCCCCTCATAGAAACAATCCACCGGGCAGACTTCAACGCAGTCCGTGTACTTGCAGCGAATGCAGTTATCGGTCACGACATACGTCATGAGGTACTCCAGCCAATGCTCACATTTGATGGCAGACGGCAATCAACGGTGATACTCGATCGCCCGCGCATGCTAGGCATGTCCGGCGCGCATAGCTGCCGATGCAGACCCGAATGCCATCCTCTGCATGGCTTCGTGGATCGGAATCGATCCGGTGAAACCACACATCGGTTCAAGCTGCTACACCACCCTTCGCCCTTCGAACTGGACGTTCGGCACTGTAGCGTTGCTTGTCACGTAAAGGCTTTGACGGGCCTTTGCAAGAATTATCCATGCGCGATTTGCCCCTCTGGGGGCACAGTTTTCCAGCCTCGGGACGGGCGTGCCGAAATCGGTTGCAGGCCGCGTGCGACGGTCTACGGCGCCGGGTCCAAAGTCTGAAAATCAGTCGTCTTCGGGGTCCGGCCCCGGCCGCAGGCGGTCCGTCTCGCGGCGCTCCCGCTTTGTCGGCCGCCCCGCGCCGCGGTCGCGCGTCGCCTGCTCGAAAAGCGTGGGTCTGCCGGCGGGCACGGCGGGAGTCAGATCCTCGTAGAGGAGGCGCGCTTCCTCATAGGGGCCGCGGCGGGAACCGGGCAGCAGCACGCGCACGACGAGATCGCGCCGCTCCAGCGACACCTCGAGCATGTCGCCGGCCCTGATCTGGGCGGACGATTGCGTCTCACGCTTGCCGTTGACGGCCACATGGCCCGCCTCGATCGCCTTCTGAGCGAGCGAGCGCGATTTGATCAGCCGGGCGAAGAACAGCCACTTGTCGAGCCGCTGGCGCATTGCAGGGGCGGACGGCGGCTGCTTTTCCATGGGCTTGACCTACTTCTTCATCTGCTCCTTCAGAGCAGCGAGTTTGGCGAAAGGCGAATCCGGATCGATCGGCTTTTCCTTGCGGGGCGGGCGCCCTTCGAACTTGGAGGGAGACGACTTGTTTCGATCGTGCCGGTCGCCGCGGTCCTTTCGCTGACCGCCCGGCCTTCCTTCGGACCCCTTGCCTTCCTGCGGCTTGCCTTCCCAGGGCTTGCCCTGCGACTTGCCATGAGGAGCCTGCCTGCGACCGCCCTCGCGGCCTTCGGTCTGGCCATGGCGCTGGCCCCCTCGGCGCTGTTCGCCCTGGCGGCCGCCCTGTCGCTGATTGTCCTGACGGGTGCCCGGACGCCACAGGAGCACCGGCTTGGCTTCAACCGGGGCCTCCGGCTCAGCCGGTGCCGCTGCATCGTCGCTTGCCGGCGCCACCGGCGTCGTTGCAGTGGCGGTATCGACGGCGGCTTCCGTCTCTGCTTCCGTCTCTGCGGCAGGCGTCTCGGCAGCCGCGGTTCCGGCCGTTTCCGTCTCTGCGGCAGGCGCATCCGCGGCCTCGGCCTCGGCGCCCGTATCCGCTACGCTGGCACCGGCCTCTTCGGCAGACGCCGTGTCCCCGTTCTGGCTTGCCAGGAAAGCTGCCGCCTCTTCGGCCGGCACGGCGTCGGCGCGATAGCCGAGACCCTTGAGGATTTCCTCCATGTCATCCGGCGTCGCCCCGAGAATGGACAACATCGACGTCGTCGCGACGAAACGGCGGCCGTCATAGGCGCCTTCCGGACGGGGCGACGTCCCCGGCTTCCACTGCAGGAGCGGACGGATGAGATCGGCAAGCCGCTCGAGGATATCGATCCGCACAGCGCGCTTGCCGAGGAAGCGGAAGCCCGCGAGCTTGTAGAAGGTCCGCTCGAAAGACGGATCGGTGACGACCGAGGTACGGCCGGCGGCAAGCATCGGGATGAGCTCGCCGTAACCGGGCTTGTCCAGCCCGTCATTCTTCAGTGCCCAGAGAAGCGTGATCAGCTCCGCCGGAGCCGGCTTCAAAAGCGCGGGGAGGAAGATGTGATAGGCGCCGAAGCGTACACCGTATCTGCGAATCGACGCGCGGCTCTCCTGATCGAGCGACTTCACGTCTTCGGCGACGTCGCGACGGAAGAGCACGCCGAGATTCTCGACGATCTGGAAGGCGAGACCCTTGGCGAGACCCTCCAGATCCTCGGCGCGCGAAATGTCGTCCAGCGGCTTCAGCACCGTGCTGATGTGATGGTTCACGAAACGCTCGATCCGCGCCAGGACATGTTCGCGGGCATTAGCCTGAAGCTGGTCGTCGGCAAGCAGGATGACGCGGGGACGCATGACGTGGTCGCTCGCCGTGAGCCGCGCGACCGGATCGCCGAGCCAACGGACAAGACCGTCCGACGACAGAGCCAGGTCGCCATTGCCGGCCGCATGGAGACGAGCGGCGCGCGCTTCGAATTCCAGCGCGAGCGCCTTATGGGCGGCACCCTGAACGGCCTTCGCGTCCGTTCCCTCGCTGCCCGCGGCGAGCGTGAACCGGAAACCGGCTAGCTGACCCACATGGTGTCCCTCGACGAAGACATCACCATTCACACTGATTTCTGCTTCCAGCATCGCATTCTCTCTCAGGCGCTTCATGAGCACAGATGTCCTGCGATCAACAAAGCGTTTCGTCAACCTTTCATGTAGCGCGTCGGACAATCGATCTTCGATTTCCCGCGTCTTTTCTTGCCAGTGTGTCGGATCGGCAAGCCACCCGGGCCGGTTGGATACATAGGTCCAGGTCCTGATCTGCGCAATTCGCGCCGAAAGTGTGTCGATTTCGCCGTCCGTATGATCGGCGCGCCGGACCTGTTCGGCCATGAAATCCTCGTTGACCGTGCCATGGCGAACGAGGTCGGCATAGATGGTCGAGATCAGATCCGCATGCTGAGCCGGCGTGATGCGGCGATAATCCGGGAGCGCGCAGGCTTCCCAGAGCTTCTCGACGCGCTCGGACGCCGTGGCGACGTCGACGATCTCCGGGTAGCGGGTCAGATGCTCGAGCGCCTGCTGATCGACGGCCGGGAGCGCCCGTGCCAGGCCGGATACCGCCGGTGCGGCCTCGAGGCTCTTTTTCAGTGCCTTCAGCGAAGAAAAGTCGAGCGCCTTGGAGCGCCATTGCAGCACGCGGACCGGGTCGAACTCGTGCGATTCGATGCGGTGCACCAGCTCCTCGTCGAACGGATCGACGCGTCCGGTCACGCCGAAGGTCCCGTCCCGGACGTGCCTGCCCGCGCGCCCCGCGACCTGGGCGAGCTCCGCCGAATTAAGGTTACGGTACTGGTAGCCGTCGAACTTCCTGTCCTGAGCGAAGGCGACATGATCGACGTCGAGGTTCAGCCCCATGCCGATGGCGTCGGTCGCCACGAGGTAGTCGACTTCCCCCTCCTGATAGAGCGCCACCTGGGCATTGCGGGTTCGCGGCGAAAGCGCGCCCAGTACCACGGCCGCGCCGCCGCGCTGGCGCCGGATGAGCTCCGCGATCGCATAGACCTCGTCGGCCGAAAAGGCGACGATTGCCGAGCGGTTCGGCAGGCGGGTGATTTTCTTGGAGCCGGCATAGAGAAGCTGCGACATGCGCGGCCGCTCGACGACGGTGATGCCGGGCAGCAGATATTCGAGGATCGGCCGCATCGTCGCGGCGCCGAGCAGCAGCGTCTCGCCGCGGCCGCGCAGGTGCAGTATCCGGTCCGTGAAGATATGGCCGCGTTCGAGATCGCCCGCGAGCTGAACCTCGTCGATCGCCACGAAGGAGGCCGTGGTCTCGCGCGGCATCGCTTCCACCGTGCAGACCGAAAAGCGGGCGCGATGCGGGGCGATCTTTTCCTCGCCCGTGATCAGCGCGACATTGTGGTGGCCGACCTTCTCCACGAGACGGGTATAGACCTCGCGTGCGAGCAATCTCAGCGGCAGCCCTATGACGCCGCTGTCATGCGCGATCATGCGCTCGATCGCATAATGGGTCTTGCCGGTATTGGTGGGTCCGAGCACCGCGGTCACGCCGCGGCCGCTCAGGATCATGGATTGAAAAGACAAGGTCTCTATCCCGGGCAGTCTCTACAGCACCGCGCTTCCTTGGTCGCGCAAAGCTCGCTGCAGTGCTGATTTGGCGTATATATAATCCTTAAAACGGCTCCGATTTAAGGAACACGTATGGTGAGCCGGCGCGCGTTCACGCTCCGGCGGGAAACAGATGCCTATGCGACGTGCCAAACGCAAGGGTTCACGGGGAATAAATGCGCCAAGCGGCACACCATATCTTGCGGCTCCCCTTTCAACTGCAGTTCTGGATTCTGGAACAGCGACGGAACGAATCAGAGACGAATCGCTGACTCGCGCTGATTCACTTTATGTTCACGGCTATATATAGATTTCAACATCTAGTTACGCACCAGATGCTGAATCCAAGGGGAGGATCATCCCTCGGAAGTCGCCGATCGGCTTCCATTGTCGTCATTGCAGCCTTTGACCACGCAAAAGGATTCCGAATCCAAGAGTCTGGAAAGATTGAAAAATTTTAACGGGATTCGCCGCCGATCGGCCGAGTCCGGAAATAGGAATCGCTTCACAGGCACCCGCTCCCGCATGGGCAGAGCGGCGCCGACTCGCCCGGAGGAACGTTTTCCCCTTTCGTTCGCCACAATATCTAGTGGCACCTATAGACATCGGGGGCAGGCTTCAGCATGGACACGGATGCGAGATCCGAGGGCCAAAACGGAATCCGGCGCCCCGAAGGGCGCCGAAAAAAAGCCGCAGGCACCACGCCTCAGGCGAAGTACTGGCCCCCATTGGCCGAAATCGTCGAGCCGGTGATGAAGCCCGCGTCGTCGGAAGCGAGAAACACGACGCAGCGCGCCACTTCCTCCGGCTCGCCCAGGCGTCCCACCGGTATCTGCGGAATGATCCGCTCGTTGAGCACCTTTTCCGGAACGGCGCGCACCATCTCGGTGCCGATATAGCCGGGGCAAATCGCGTTGACGGTGATCCCCTTCGCCGCCCCTTCCTGGGCCAGCGCCTTGGTCAGGCCGAGATCGCCGGCCTTGGCGGCGGAATAGTTCACCTGGCCCATCTGCCCCTTCTGGCCGTTGATCGACGAGATGTTGACGATGCGCCCGAAACCGCGGTCGCGCATGCCCGACCAGACCGGATGCGTCATGTTGAACACGCCGGTGAGATTGGTGCCGATCACTTCGCCCCACTGTTCCGGCGTCATCTTGTGGAACATGGCGTCACGGGTGATGCCGGCATTGTTGACGAGGATGTCGACCGGTCCGAGGTCCGCCTCGACCCTGGCGATGCCATCGACGCAGGCCTGATAACTCGATACGTCCCATTTATAGACGGGAATGCCGCTTTCCTGCTCGAAGGCCTTGGCCCTCTCGTCATTTCCGGCATAGTTTGCGGCCACCTTGTAGCCCGCAGCCTTCAACGCCACGCAAATTGCGGCGCCAATGCCGCGGGATCCGCCCGTTACCAGTGCTACCCTGCTCATACTCGCCTCCCGCTCGGTTGAACCAAATTCGCAAAAGCACACCCCTGCAGCCCGGCGAGCCCGGGCCGCTGATGTCCATCGTCCGATCCGAAACTTGCCCGCATTGCAGGCGGCCGGTTACAGGCGTTCCACGCACATGGCGACGCCCATGCCGCCGCCGATGCACAGGGTGGCAAGCCCCTTGGAAACGCCGCGCCGCTTCATTTCGAAAAGAAGCGTGTTCAGCACGCGGGCACCGGAGGCACCGATCGGATGGCCGATGGCGATCGCTCCGCCATTGACGTTGACGATCGAAGGATCCCAGCCGAGGTCCTTGTTGACGGCGCAGGCCTGAGCCGCGAAAGCCTCGTTCGCTTCCACGAGCTCGATGTCGGCGACCGACCAGCCGGCTTTTTCGAGGGCCTTGCGCGATGCGGGAATGGGGCCGGTGCCCATGATCTGCGGGTCGACGCCTGCCGTCGCCCAGGAGACGATGCGGGCAAGCGGCTGGATGCCGCGCCGGGTCGCCTCGGCCTCGGTCATCAAGAGCGCCGCGGCGGCGCCGTCGTTGAGACCCGAAGCATTGCCCGCGGTCACGGTACCTTCCTTGTCGAAGGCCGGGCGGAGCTTTGCGATCGAATCGAGCGTGGCACCGTGGCGGATGTACTCGTCCTGATCCACGGTTACGTCGCCCTTGCGCGTCTTCACGACGAAAGGCACGATCTCGTCGGCAAAACGCCCGGCCTTCTGGGCCGCTTCCGCCTTGTTCTGGGAGGCAAGCGCGAATTCGTCCTGTTCCTCGCGCGTCAGCTGCCATTTCCGCGCAACGTTCTCGGCGGTGATGCCCATGTGGTAGCCGTAGAAGGCATCCGTCAGGCCGTCCTTGATCATCGTGTCGATCATCTTGTAGTCGCCCATCTTCACGCCGCCGCGCAGGTGCGCGCAATGCGGCGCCATGGACATCGACTCCATGCCGCCGGCAACGATGACCTTCGCATCGCCGGTGGCGATCTGCTGCATGCCGAGCGCCACGGCGCGCAGGCCCGAGCCGCAAAGCTGGTTCATGCCCCAGGCGGTCTTTTCCTGCGGGAGGCCCGCCTTCATCGCCGCTTGCCGTGCAGGATTCTGCCCCTCGCCTGCCGGCAGCACCTGGCCGAGGATCACCTCGTCCACCTCGCCCGCTTCGACGCCCGCCCGCTCGAGCACCGCCTTGATGGCGGCCGCGCCCAGTTCGTGCGCGGGAGTGTTGCCGAAGGCGCCATTGAAGGAGCCCACGGCCGTGCGGGCCGCGCTGGCGATGACGATCGAGGGATTGCTCATGGGACGTTCCTCATATTTGCTTTGCCTGATGGAGGCAGACTGGCAAAGGGAGGAGCGTGAGTCAAACGGCTAGTTGCACTGCCGCAAAAGCTTCACGGTGGCTTGTCGGCGCTTGTTCGCAGCTGCGTCGCCGCATTGCACAAAGAGATTGTCAGTGGCGCTCTTTTGCGGATACTCTGAAAAATACAATAAAGACGGGACCATGGGTAAGAGGAGACCCTGATGGGGAAAAACGAAGGCCAGATCGTCATCAAGAAATATGCGAACCGGCGCCTCTACAATACCGGTACGAGCACTTACGTGACCCTCGACGACCTGGCTGTCATGGTGAAGAGGGGCGAGGACTTCATCGTGCAGGATGCCAAGTCCGGCGAAGACATAACCCATTCCGTGCTGACGCAGATCATCTTCGAGCAGGAGTCGAAGACCGGCAACACGCTTCTGCCGATTTCCTTTCTCCGCCAGTTGATCTCCTTTTATGGCGACCAGATGCAGATGGTCGTACCGAGCTATCTCGAGCACTCGATGCAGGCCTTCACCGAACAGCAGGCGCAGATGCGCGAGCAGATCACCAAGGCCTTCGGCGACACGCCGATCGGCAAGAACCTGAAGGTGCCGTTGCAGCTCGTCGAGGAACAGGTCCGGCGCAACACCGAAATGTTCCATCAGGCCATGCAGATGTTTTCGCCCTTCATGGCCGCCCCGCCGGCCAAGGAAACCAGGAAGGCCGAGGCGAAGGACATCGACGAACTGAAGGAACAGCTTCGCGCCCTTCAGACGAAACTGGACAATCTGGGCTGAACTTCCGCGATGCTTCTCCGTGATGGCAGGGGCTCCAGCCCCTCACCCCGCTTGCAGGGAGAAGGTGGGCGGCAGGCCGGATGAGAGGCGCGCTCGTCCAAGCCATCAGACATTCGCACCAAAAGAAAAAGGGCCGGCAATGCCGACCCTTCGAACTTCATCCGCAGGCGGAAACGCTTATGCGTTTTCCTTCGGCGTCAGGACCTGGCGGCCGCGATACATGCCGGTCTTCAGGTCGATATGATGCGGGCGGCGCAGTTCGCCGGAGTTCTTGTCTTCGATGTAGGTCGGAGCCTTGAGGGCGTCAGCGGAACGGCGCATGCCACGCTTGGACGGGCTCGTTTTTCTTTTCGGTACAGCCATTTCATTCTCCACTTATCGGGCAAAACACTGTTCAGCAGCCGAAAATGGCCGGGTCAAACAGATGTCGATCTCGGAATTTCGCGCGCTTATACATGTCGAACCGCACTTTGACCAGTCCCCGCGCGCAAATTTTCGACTCCCCTCGGGAAGCCTCGATCCGCTTCAGGCCTCGTCCTCCGGCACGATCCAGGTTTCGGCTCTTGCGGCCTCCTCCCACCTGCGGAAGGCCGGATGCGCCTTGACGGCGTCCATATAGGCGAGCGTCGCCGAATCCGTCACGAGTTCATAGGTCTCGAAACGGTTGACGACCGGAGCGAACATCGCGTCGGCCGCGGTGAACCGGCCGAAAAGGAACGGCCCCCCTGATCGCTCGACCGACTCCCGCCAGATCGTCTCGATCCGCGCCACATCCTCGCTGACGCCATCCGGCAGAGCGATCGACTTTCTCGGCCGGCGGATATTCATCGGGCAGGCGCCGCGCAGCGCCCGGAAGCCGGAGAGCATCTCCATCGAGTAGCTGCGCGCACGGGTACGATCCGCGCGGTCCTCCGGCCAGAGACCCGCATCCGGGAAAAGCTCCGCCGCGTATTCGATGATCGCGAGCGACTCCCAAACGCGGTTTTCGCCATGGTGGAGCACCGGAACGCGTCCTGTCGGCGAGATTTCGCGGAACCGCGGATTGCCGGCCGCAAAATCGAAAGGAATAACGACATCCTCGAACGGAATGCCGCAAGCCGTGAGCGCGAGCCAGGGGCGCATCGACCAGGACGAATAGTTCTTGTTGCCGACATAGAGGACGAGCTTGGTCATGATCTGTCTCCGCTGAAACCGAGGGCAGACTTGCCACATCGGCACCGGACAAACCAATGAATTGGTTTCATCTTAATCATAAAGGCAGGTGATGTAACCGCCGGAGCGGCTGGCACGGCGCTCGATCACGCCGGCGAGGCGCCTGAGACCGCGCCCGGGCTTTCCCGCATTGCGGTCGATCGGGTTGGGCAGCGAAACGGCGAGGAGAGCGGCCTGCCGGCGCGAAAGCTTCGCCGCCGAAACGCCGAAATGATGACGGGCGGCGGCCTCGATCCCGTAGATGCCCTCGCCCCATTCGGCGACGTTCAGGTAGATCTCCATCAGGCGCCGCTTGCTCCAGGCGAAATCGGCTGCGATCGCCAGCGGCAGTTCCATCGCCTTGCGCACGAAGGAACGGCCGTTCCAGAGGAACAGGTTCTTGACCGTCTGCATCGGGATCGTGCTGGCGCCACGCGTCTGTTCGCCGTCGAGCGCGTCCTCGACGACGCCACGCATCTGCGCCCAATCGATGCCGGCATGAGCGCAGAACTGCCCGTCCTCCGACATCATCACCGACTGGACGAGCACCGGCGCGATGTCGTCGAATTCCACCCACTGCCGGTCATAGCCGCGCAGCAGCACGAGGTCGCGCAGCATCAGTGTCGAGACCGGGTGAATGAACTCCAGGAGATAGAGGACGATCAAGGCATAAGGCAGGATGAGAACGGAGAGGACGACGAGAACGAGCCGACGCCACCGCGAGCGCCACGTCCTGCGCGTGGCTGTCCGGCGACCGGCGGACAACTCCGCCTCCTCGCGTTCTTCCGAAACGATCTCCACGCCCCGTCCGTCCACCTCTTTTCCGCCCGCCTCTTGTCCCATTCACCCTCTCATATGCGATGGCGAGCGAAAGTTGAACGGCCTTTCTCGCAAAAGGCAAGGCTCTGCAGCGCCGTCGTCCCCGGACCGGCCCTGTGCGCGCGACGCAAAACCCCGTTGAAAGCCGCTCCGCCGCATGTCAAAGAGCCTCTATGACAGACGAAAGATCATCCTTTCCGGCGCGCCTCAGGACCAACGCGGCCGCAGTCGAAGCGCTGCTCGAGACGTTGCTCGGCCCGGCCCCGGGCGCGGGCGAAATCGCCCGCCCGGAAAACCTGCTCGGCGCCATGCGCCATGGCGTGCTCAACGGCGGCAAGCGGCTGAGGCCTTTTCTCGTCGCCGAAAGCGCGGCCCTCCTCGGCGGCGATGCGGAAGCGGCGCTCAGAACAGGCGCCGCGCTCGAATGCATCCACTGCTACTCACTCGTCCATGACGACCTTCCGGCCATGGACGACGACGACATGCGCCGCGGAAAGCCGACGGTGCACGTCGCCTTCGACGAGGCGACGGCGATCCTCGCGGGCGACAGCCTGCTGACCTTCGCCTTCGACATCATCGCGGCGCCGGAAACGGCGCTTTCCGACCGCCAGAAGACGACGCTCGTGCTGGCGCTCGCGCGCGCGGCCGGGCATGGCGGCATGGCCGGCGGTCAGGCGCTCGACCTTGCCGCCGAAAAGAGTGCTCCCGACGAAGCCGGCATCGTCCTTTTGCAGTCGATGAAGACAGGAGCCCTCATCCGCTTCGCCTGCGAGGCGGGCGCAATCATCGCCGATGCGCCGGCAGAGGACCGCCGACGCCTGCGCGCCTTCGGAGAGAAGATCGGCCTCGCCTTTCAGCTCGCCGACGACCTTCTCGACCTCACCGCCGATGCAGCAATCGTCGGCAAGGCGACCGGCAAGGATGCGGCACGGGGGAAGGGTACGCTTGTCTCCCTGCACGGCCAGCCCTGGGCCGAGCGCCGGCTCGAAAGCCTGGTGGCCGAGGCGGAAGGCCTGCTCGAACCCTATGGGCCAAGCTCGGCGATCCTTGCCGAAACCGCCCGCTTCATCGCCAATCGCAGGAACTGAGCTCATGAGCAAATTCTGGTCGCCGATCGTGGCCGCGCTGAAACCCTACGTTCCCGGTGAACAGCCGCGCATGGCCGATCTCGTCAAGCTCAACACCAATGAGAGCCCCTATGGGCCCTCGGAAAAGGCGCTCGAGGCGATCCGGGCGGCGGCGGACACGGATCTCCGCCTCTATCCGGATCCCGTCGCTCTCGGGCTGCGGGAGACGATCGCCGCGCGCCACAAGGTATCGGTCGGGGAGGTCTTCGTCGGCAACGGTTCCGACGAGGTCCTGGCACACGCTTTCGCCGCGCTGCTGAAGCACGACAGGCCGCTGCTTTTTCCGGACATCTCCTACAGCTTCTACACGACCTATGCGGGCCTTTTCGGCATCGAGGCGGTGGAGGTGCCGCTCGACGCCGCATTCCGCATCGACATCGCCGATTATCGCCGTCCCTCGGGCGCGGTCATCCTGCCGAACCCGAACGCCCCCACCGGCATCGGCCTGCCGCTTGCCGATATCGAAAGGCTGGTGGCCGAGCATCCCGATCAGCCGGTGGTGATCGACGAGGCCTATATCGATTTCGGCGGCGCATCCGCAATCGGGCTCGTTCCGAAATACGACAATCTGCTCGTCGTTCAGACCTTCTCCAAGTCACGCGCCCTGGCCGGCCTGCGCGTCGGCTTCGCGATCGGCCAGCGCCCGCTGGTCGAGGCGCTGGAGCGCGTCAAGGATAGCTTCAACTCCTATCCGCTCGGACGCACCGCCCAGGCGGGTGCAACGGCTGCGATGAAAGACGAGGCATGGTTCGAGGTTACCCGCGGCAAGATCATCGCCTCGCGGGCGAAGCTGACGAGCCAACTCGAAAAGCGCGGCTTCGAGGTCCTGCCGTCGCAGGCAAACTTCGTCTTCGCCCGCCACCCCCGACATGCGGGCCAGACGCTGGCGGCGAAACTGCGCGAAAGGGCTGTGATCGTCCGCCATTTCGCCAAGCCCCGAATCGCGGATTTCCTGCGCATCACCATCGGCACCGACGCGGAATGCGCCAAGCTGGTCGCGGCACTCGACGAGATTCTGTAAGGCAGCGCAGAATCGGGTGCTGCCGCAAAATGCTGCAGGTGGCTACGGCCATACCTCCCATTGGCATCAACGGAGGCCTCGGCTACTGTCCCGTTCGCAAGGACAATCGGACGCCGTCATGCTGGACCTTACGCCCTATCTGCCGCAGCTCCTCGTCGCCTGGACGGCCTATGTCATCGCCGTTGCCTCGCCGGGGCCCGCGGTTCTGGCGATCATCGCCACCTCGATCAGCCGGGGGAGACGCGCAGGCCTCGCGCTCGCCTTCGGCGTGCTGAGCGGCAGCTACACCTGGGCGATGCTGACGGCTTCCGGCCTGTCGGCCCTTATCCGGACCTATGGCCAGGCGATCATCGTCCTGAAGATCGCCGGCGCCTGCTACCTGTTCTGGCTTGCCTATAATGCGCTCAGAGCGGCGATGCGGGGCGACGCCCGACCGTCCGCCCTTCGTGTGCCCCCGACCTCCTCGCTCAAGAAGCTTTACCTCAAAGGTCTCGGGATCCACCTGACCAATCCGAAGGCGATCTTCGCCTGGATGATGCTGGTTTCGCTCGGGATGCCGGAGGGAGCGCCGGTCGGCGTCACCGCCGCCTTCATCGTCGGCTGCATGCTGATCGGTCTCGTGACCTTCTGCGGCTTCGCGATCGTCTTCTCGCTCGCGCCGGTCCATCGGGCCTATCTGAAATCGCGGCGGATCATCGAAAGCCTGATGGCCGGCTTCTTCGCCTTTGCCGGCTTCAAGCTTTTGACGGCGCGGCTTTGATCCTCGATACTACTCCGCGGCCGCCTGGCCGTGGCCGAAGCGTTTCTCGATATAATCGGCGACGAGCAGCTGAAAGTCCTCGGCGATCTTCGGTCCGCGCAGCGTCAGCGCCTTCTGCCCGTCGATAAAGACGGGTGCGGCCGGCATTTCGCCGGTTCCAGGAAGCGAAATACCGATATCGGCATGCTTGCTCTCGCCGGGGCCGTTGACGATGCAGCCCATCACGGCGACCTTCAGCGCCTCGACGCCCGGATATTTCTCACGCCAGACCGGCATGCTCGCGCGGATATCCTCCTGGATCTTCTGGGCCAGTTCCTGGAACACGGTCGAGGTGGTGCGGCCGCAGCCCGGACAGGCCGCGACCACCGGAATGAACTGACGGAAGCCCATCACCTGCAGTAGCTCCTGCGCCACCTGCACCTCGCGCGTGCGGTCGCCGCCGGGCTCGGGCGTCAGGGAAATGCGGATGGTGTCGCCGATGCCCTGCTGCATCAGAATGCCGAGCGAGGCGGAAGAGGCGACGATGCCCTTGGTGCCCATGCCCGCCTCGGTGAGGCCGAGATGAAGCGCATGGTCGGAACGGGCGGCGAGCATCGCATAGACGGCGATCAGGTCCTGCACGCCCGAGACCTTGGCGGACAGGATGATGCGGTTGCGCGGCAGGCCCAGCTCCTCTGCAAGTTCCGCCGAGAGAAGCGCCGATTGCACGATCGTCTCGCGCATCACCTGCTGTGCCGTCAGAGGGGAGCCATTCGCCTGGTTCGCGTCCATCAGGCGCGTCAGCAGTTCCTGATCGAGCGAGCCCCAGTTCACCCCGATGCGAACCGGTTTGTCGTAGCGGATTGCCATCTCGATGATTTCGGCGAACTGCTTGTCCTTCTTGTCTTTGAAACCGACATTGCCGGGATTGATGCGGTATTTCGCAAGCGCCTCGGCACAGGCCGGATGATCGGCGAGCAGCTTGTGACCGATATAATGAAAATCGCCGACGAGCGGCACGTCCATGCCGAGGCGCAGGAGCCGCTCGCGGATCTTCGGCACGGCCGCGGCGCTCTCGTCGCGATCGACCGTGATGCGCACCAGCTCCGAACCTGCCTTGTGGAGTGCGGCCACCTGCGCCACCGTCGCATCGATATCGGCCGTATCGGTGTTCGTCATCGACTGGACGACGACCGGAGCACCGCCACCGACGATCACGCCGCCGACATCGACGGCAACCGAGGCGCGGCGCGGCTGTGGCTCGAAATCGAAGGCAGAAGACATGAAGGCCTCTTCTTGGGTCCGTTGCTGCAGAGCGGAACGCGCACGGACCGCCCGATACTTTCACTTTTCAGGTGGCGAAGGAACGCCCGCTTGTCAACGGCAACATCACGCGCTGACGGCGAATTGATGGCAGCGGCTACGCGAGCAGTCGCTTGCGCCGGTCTGCGCCCCGCCCGAAGGACGATCACCCCTTGCCATGATCCGCATGAACGGCGTGATGCGAAAGCAGCAGCACCACGATGAACAGCACGGGAACACAGGCGAAGATGATCGCGAAGCCGCTGTGTTCCGCGATGAAGCCGATCAATGAGGGCGCAAACAGCATGCCGGAATAGCCCATGGTGGTCGCGACCGACAGCCCGATGCCGGGCTGCAGACCCGGCATATTGCCGGCAGCCGAAAAGGCGATCGGCACCATGTTGGAAATGCCGATGCCTGCAAGCGCAAAACCGAGGATCGCGAGAACGGCATTGGGAGCGAGACCGGCCAGCACCATGCCGAAGAGAGCGGTCACGGTGCAGATGCGCAGGGTCAGAGTGGCGCCGAGCCGGTCGCGCACGTGATCGCCGGCAAAGCGCATCGCCGCCATGGTCGCCGAGAAGGCCGCAAAACCGAAGCCTGAAAGCTCGACGGAGGCGCCGAGTTCATCCTTCAGATAAAGCGCACCCCAGTCGAGAACGGCACCCTCGGGCACCATCGAGAAAAGCGCCATGATGCCGATCAGCCAGGGCAGCGGCGTCATCGGCAGCCTAAGCTTCTCTTTGGTTGCCGCAGGATGCGGCCGGTCGGCAAGGATCATCGGCCAGGCAACCGCGAGTATCGCAAGGCACAGACAGGTGACGACGATCGCATGCGGCAGCACGCCGAAGCGGGCCATCAGAAAGCCGCCGATCCCGGCGCCGATCAGCCCGCCGAGGCTCCAATAGGCATGGCACGAGGACATGATTGCACGGCGCATCGACTTCTCGACCTCGACGGCATTGGCGTTCATGGCCACATCCATCGCGCCGACGAAGCCGCCGAGCAGGAACATGCCGAGTGCTGCCGTCCACAGATTCGGCAGCAGCGTCAGAAGGAGAAGCAGCGGTGAAAGGATGATCGCCGTGACCTTGACCACCTTCTGCGAGCCGAGACGGGCGATGAAGCCGCCGGCAATCGGCATCAGCACCAGCGAGCCGATGCCGAAACCGAGGATGAGAAGGCCGAGAACGCTCTCGCCGATGCCGAGGCGTTCCTTGAACTCCGGGATTTTCGGCGCCCAGCTTCCGGTGACGAAGCCGTTCATCAGAAACAGGAGAGACACGGCTAGCCGGTTTTTCGACATATAGCCCTGCCGGCCAACGGCTTTCTGGGCGGAATCTGTACGCTGATCCATGGGTTAACCTTCCGCTGCCGGATCGTCCGGCCCAATTGGTGATTTCGATGAGATTGCCGTCGGGATCGCGGATCACCGGATACGCTCCTTCGCGAGAACGACGTTCGCCCCCCGCGCCGTGAAGGCCGCGACATGGGCTTCCGGCGCATCCGCCTCGAGAACGAGCGTGGAGGCACCGTCTATGGCGACCACCGGATGCGGCGCAGCGGTACCGAGCTTGTCGGTCGTGACGGCCGCAAGCAGGGCGCGGCTCCTGGAAGCGATCAGCCGCTTGAATTCCGCATCCTCGAAGTGGAACGCGGTCAGCCCTGCTTCGGCATCCGCACCGCAGGTTCCGAGTATCGCGAGATCGGGCCGCAAGAGCTCGGCATCGCGCTGCGCCCGCGCACCGACTGCCGCGCCGACAGCGCGGTTCAACGGCCCGCCCACCAGAATGACTTCGATGCCCGGCTTCTCCATCAAGGCCGCCGCGACCGGCGGCGTATTGGTGATGATCGTCGCGGGGAGGTCCGGTCCGATCGCCTGCGCAATCGCCAGATTGGCGGAGCCGGCGTCGAGGAACACGGTCATGCGCGGCCTCAGAAAGGCGACCGCAGCCCGCGCCAGCGCCGCCTTCCGTTCGGGCGCGCGCGATATCCGGGCCACGAGCGAGCCCGCGTCGGGCGCAACCGGCAACGCTCCCCCATAGACGCGCTCGCAAAGACCGGCGGCGGCCATTTCGCGCAGGTCGCGGCGGATCGTGTCTTCCGACACGCCGAATTCGCGCGCGAGATCGGCCGCAAGCACCCGGCCCTCGGTTCTGAGCCTTTCCTGGATCAGACTCTTTCTCTCTCGCAGCAGCAGATCGATGGACATCCTGAAACCGTGCATAATCGTGCATGAATCGATGGAAGCGTGATTATCACTCCCAACCACGGCTTTCAATCCCGCCTGCCGCAAAACCGCAGGCACGCAGCGGAACATTTCACGCCGCAGCGTTTTCGGGGGGAATCGGCCATCTGAGGAAAAATCTTCATCGAAACCGTTCGGAATTGGTCTTTTATACGCTTGGAAACTGGCGGGTTTATGCGAAATTCGCTGCAATCCGGATGACGGCCGGAGAACCAGAACTGGAAAACAACCATGAAACTCCTTCCGACGCTTTTTGCTGCCGCCCTCCTGCAACTCGCCGCCTTCGTTCCCGCTGAGGCGGGGCAGAACCTGGACGAGGTCAAGTCCGCAGGCGTGCTGAAGATCGGCACCGAGGGCACTTACGCCCCCTTCACCTATCATGACGCGAGCGGCGCTCTCGTCGGCTTCGACGTCGAGATCGGCCAGGAAGTCGCCAAGCGCCTCGGCGTCAAGCCGGAATTCCTGGAAGGCAAGTGGGATGGCCTGATCGCCGGCCTCGACGCAAACCGTTACGACGCGGTCATCAACCAGGTCGGCATCACCGAGGAACGCAAGAAGAAATACGACTTCTCCGAACCCTATATCGCCTCCAAGGCGGTGCTGATCGTCCGCGGCGACGACGAGGAGATCAAGGACTTCGCCGACCTGAAGGGCAAGAAGTCGGCACAGTCGCTGACCAGCAACTTCGGCAAGCTCGCGCAAGCCTCGGGCGCAGAGCTCGTCGGAACCGACGGTTTCGACCAGTCGATCCAGCTCGTGCTGACGGGCCGGGCCGACGCGACCATCAATGACAGCCTTTCCTTCCTCGACTTCAAGAAGCAGAAGCCGGATGCGAATGTGAAGATCGCCGCCGAAAAGCCCGATGCCGATTATTCGGGCATCATCATCCGCAAGGGCGAGCCGGAGCTGCTCGAAGCGATCAACAAGGCGCTGGCCGAGATCAAGGCCGACGGCACCTATGAGAAGATCTCGCAGAAATATTTCGGCGCCGACGTTTCGAAATAGGGCCTGCGGAAGCGCGACCGGTCGAACAACCGCCCCCGCTCTTCAAGTTGCACGGATGTGGGCTTCACACCTTTCCCCATCCTGCTTATGAATCGCGATCCGTCCCGGCATCCGGGACGGATCGCGCGTTTTGAAAGGTTCTCCCTTGCCCCACTGGCTTCAACTGATGGCGGATTCGTTGCCGGCCCTGCTCTGGGCGGGGCTGATCTTCACGATCCCTCTAACGCTCCTCTCCTTCACCCTCGGCCTGGCTCTCGGCCTCGTCACCGCCGTCGTCCGGCTGTTTGCTCCCGCTCCTTTCGCGGCCGTGGCCCGGTTTTATGTGTGGGTGATCCGCGGCACGCCGCTGCTCGTGCAGCTCTTCGTCATCTTCTACGGCCTGCCGAGCATGGGCATACTGCTCGACGCCTTTCCCGCAGCGCTGATCGGCTTCACGCTCAATATCGGCGCCTACAGTTCCGAAATCATCCGCGCGGTGATCTCGTCGGTTCCGAGGGGGCAGTGGGAAGCGGCCTACTCGATCGGCATGAGCTGGAGCCAGGCGATGCGCCGGACGATCCTTCCGCAGGCGGGCCGCGTCGCCGTTCCGCCGCTGTCGAACACCTTCATCTCGCTCGTCAAGGACACCTCGCTCGCCGCCGCGATCACGGTGCCGGAGCTATTTCAGACGGCGCAGCGCATCGTCGCCACCAGTTATGAACCCTTGATCCTCTACATCGAAGCCGCCCTGATCTATCTTGTCATGAGTTCCGTCCTTTCGGCGCTGCAGGGGAAACTGGAGCAGCGCTTCGCCCGCTATGGCGGCTTCCTGGAGGCGCGCGCATGATCGAGCTCTCCCACATCGTCAAGCGCTTCGGCACCAACACCGTGCTGAACGACATCAGCGTCTCGCTCGCGGAAGGCAGCGTGACTGCGCTCGTTGGACCGTCCGGCGGCGGCAAGAGCACGCTGCTGCGCTGCGTCAACCTGTTGGAGATCCCGACGGCGGGGGCAATTCGCCTCGGCGACGACCGGCTCGAATTCGCGGAAGGCCGGAAGGTCGGCTGGCAGGCGATCCAGAGACTGCGCCGTCAGACGGGAATGGTGTTCCAGAACTTCCAGCTTTTCCCGCACCAGACGGCGATCGGCAATGTCATGGAAGGCCTCGTCACCGTCCTCAAGTGGCCGGCCGACCGGGCCCGCACCCGGGCGCTCGAGCTGCTGGAGAAAGTCGGAATGGCGCATAAGGCGGATGCCTGGCCGGCCACGCTATCCGGCGGCCAGCAGCAACGTGTCGCGATCGCCCGGGCACTTGCTCCCTCGCCGCGCGTGCTCCTTTGCGACGAGCCGACCTCGGCGCTGGATCCGGAACTGGCGGAAGAAGTGGTGGAGGTCCTGAGCCGCCTTGCGCGGGAAGGCACCACGATGATCATGGCCACCCACGACCTTCGCCTCGCCTCCCGCGTCGCCGATCACGTCGTCTTCCTGGATGGCGGCGTCGTCGTCGAAAGCGGTCCCCCGCGCAAGATCTTCTCGACGCCGGAGCGCGAGCGGACGAAGCGATTCATCGCCTCCCTGAGCGCGCCGATGAGCTATGACATTTGAGGCATCGGGCGGTGCTTAACCCCCGAACACGACCAGCAGATCTTTCGCATCGATCTGATCGCCGGCCCTTACCAGCACCTCGGAAATCACTCCGTCCTTCTCGGCATGAAGCGCCGTCTCCATCTTCATCGCCTCGATCGAGAGCAGCACGTCGCCGGCCTTGACCGATTGGCCGGAGACCACCGCGACGGTCGAGATCACGCCCGGCATCGGCGCGCCGAGATGGGCGGCGTTGCCGGCTTCCGCCTTGCGGCGGACGGCGGCCGAGGCGCCGCGATTGCGGTCGGGTACCTTGATGGACCGCGGCTGACCGTTCATTTCGAAGAACATCTTGACCATGCCCTTCTCGTCGATCTCGCCCTGCGCCTGGTTGAGGATGACGAGCGTCTTGCCCTTTTCGATGTCGGCGAAGAGTTCCTCACCCGGCGCCATGCCGTAGAAATAGGCGGGCGTCGGCAGCACGCTGACCGGGCCGTAGGTTTCGCAGGCTACCGCATAATCGGTGAAGACCTTCGGATACATGAGGTAGGAGGCGAACTCGAAATCGGTCACCTCACGGCCGAGCTTCTCCTCGATGCCCTTGCGCTCGGCGTCGAGATCCGCGTCTTCGAGCAGCGAGCCCGGACGCGCGTCATAGGGCTCTTCGCCCTTGAGCGCCTTCTTCTGCAGCGCCTCCGGCCAGCCGCCCGGCGGTTGGCCGAGATCGCCCTTGAGCATGGAGACGACCGATTCCGGGAAGGCGATGTCCTTGCCCGGATTCTCGACATCGGCGACCGTCAGATCCTGGGAGACCATCATCAGCGCCATGTCGCCGACGACCTTGGAAGACGGCGTCACCTTGACGATATCGCCGAACATCCGGTTGGCGTCGGCATAGGCCTGCGCCACCTCGTGCCAGCGGGTCTCGAGGCCGAGCGAGCGGGCCTGTTCCTTCAGATTGGTGAACTGGCCGCCCGGCATCTCGTGCAGATAGACTTCCGAAGCCGGTCCCTTGAGGTCGCTTTCGAAGGCCGCATATTGATGGCGTACCGCCTCCCAGTAGAAGGAGATGCGGCGGATCCATTCCGGATCGAGGCCCGGGTCGCGCTCCGAGCCGGACAGCGCCTCGACGATCGAGCCGAGGCAGGGCTGCGAGGTGTTGCCGGAGAGCGCGTCCATCGCCGCATCGACGATGTCGACGCCGGATTCGACCGCCGCGAGCACGGTGGCCGCCGCAATGCCCGAAGTGTCGTGGGTGTGGAAATGGATCGGCAGATCGGTCGCTTCCTTCAGCGCCTTGAACAGCACCCGGGCGGCGGCCGGCTTCAATAGCCCGGCCATGTCCTTGACGGCGATGATATGGGCGCCGGCCTTTTCCAGTTCGGCGGCGAGCGCCGTGTAGTATTTCAGGTCGTATTTCGGCCGGGCGGAATTGAGGATGTCGCCGGTATAGCAGATCGCCGCCTCGCAGATCCTGTCCTCCTCGGCCACCGCATCCATCGCGACGCGCATGTTCTCGACCCAGTTCAGGCAGTCGAAGACGCGGAAGACGTCGATGCCGCCTTTCGCGGCCTGGCGGACGAAATATTTGACGACATTGTCCGGATAGTTCTTGTAGCCGACGCCGTTGGCGCCGCGCAGAAGCATCTGCAGGAGCAGGTTCGGCGCACCCTCGCGCACCATCGCCAGCCGCTCCCACGGGTCCTCTGTCAGGAAGCGCATGGAGACGTCGAAGGTCGCGCCGCCCCAGCATTCGAGCGAGAAGAGGCTCGGCAGCGCCCGCGCATAGGTGCCGGCGATGCGGGCGATATCGTAGGTGCGCATGCGGGTGGCGAGCAGCGACTGGTGGCCGTCACGCATCGTCGTGTCGGTGATCAGCACCTCCGGCTGCGCCTTCACCCATTCGGCGAATTTCTTCGGACCGAGCTGATCGAGGCGCTGCTTCGTACCGGGCTTCACCTCGCCGCCGATGAACGGCACGACCGGCGCGGCGATATCGTCGGAGGGCTTCGGCCGGCCCTTGACTTCCGGATGGCCGTTGACGGTGACGTCGGCGAGATAGGTGAGAAGCTTGGTGGCGCGGTCCTGGCGCTTGACCTGCTGGAACAATTCCGGCGTCGTGTCGATGAAGCGCGTCGTATAGCTGTTGTCCTGGAACTTCGGGTGGCTGATGATAGCCTCGAGGAAGGTGAGGTTGGTCGCCACGCCGCGGATGCGGAATTCTCTCAGCGCACGGATCATCCGCTGGATCGCTTCGCCCGGATTCGGCGCCCAGGCGGTGACCTTCTCGAGCAGCGGATCGTAGTAACGGGTGATCACCGCCCCGGAATAGGCAGTGCCGCCGTCGAGGCGGATGCCGAAGCCGGTGGCGCCGCGATAGGCGGTGATGCGGCCATAATCCGGAATGAAATTCTGCTCCGGGTCTTCCGTGGTGATGCGGCACTGCAGCGCATGGCCGTTGAGGCGGATGTCCTCCTGGCGCGGCACGCCCGATTCCGGCGCGCCGATGGCGAAGCCGTCGAGGATGTGGATCTGCGCCTTGACGATATCGATGCCGGTTACGACCTCGGTGACCGTATGCTCGACCTGGATGCGCGGATTGACCTCGATGAAGTAGAACTTGCCGGTGTCGGAATCCATCAGATACTCGACGGTGCCGGCGCCGATATAGTTGGTCGCCCGGGCGATCTTCAGCGAATAATCCGCGAGTTCCTGGCGCTGCGCATCATCGAGATAGGGCGCCGGCGCCCGCTCCACGACCTTCTGGTTGCGACGCTGGATCGAGCAGTCGCGCTCGAAAAGGTGGACGACGTTGCCGTGCGTGTCGCCGAGGACCTGGCTTTCGACGTGACGGGCGCGCTCGACCAGCTTTTCGAGATAGACCTCGTCCTTGCCGAAGGCGGCCTTGGCCTCGCGCTTGGCCTCGGTCACCTCGCGGATCAGGTCCTTGGGGTCGCGGATCGCCCGCATGCCGCGGCCGCCGCCGCCCCAGGACGCCTTGAGCATGACCGGATAGCCGATCTCCTCGGCCAGTCGCTTGATCTCTTCCGGATCGTCCGGCAGAGGCTCGGTCGCCGGTACGACCGGCACGCCGATCGAGATCGCCAGGTTGCGGGCCGCGACCTTGTTACCGAGCTGGCGCATCGTCTCCGGCTTGGGGCCGATGAAGGTGATGCCGTTCTGAGCGCAGGCTTCGGCGAATTCCGGGCTTTCGGAGAGCAGGCCATAGCCCGGGTGTATGGCGTCGGCGCCGGACAGCTTGGCGACGCGGATCACCTCGTCGATCGACAGGTAGCTCTCGATCGGGCCGAGGTCGCGGGGAAGGTGCGGTCCGCGCCCGACCTGATAACTCTCGTCCGCCTTGAAGCGGTGCAGCGCCAGCTTATCCTCCTCAGCCCATATCGCGACCGTTTTAAGCCCCAGCTCATTGGCCGCGCGGAAGACGCGGATGGCGATTTCGGAACGGTTGGCAACAAGGATCTTGGAAATGGACAAGTCGGACTCCTCATAGACTTGGACACGCGGGAATGCTGCACCCGCGAAAAGAACTATTAGCGAGTCAAGGAATGAAGCGCAATTTCAGATGCGACACGAATGCTGACCCATTCGGTCAGGAGCGCGGGTCGTCAGGAGATCAGTCCCAGGCGGAAGGCGATCGCCACGACGTGATGCCGGTTCTTCGCCTTCAACTTTTCCTGGATGCCGTTCATGTACCAGTCGACCGTGTGGCTGGAAATGTCGAGGACCTTGCCGATGTCGTTCGATGTCATGCCGTCGGCGAGATAGTGGAGCGCCTCCATTTCGCGCCGCGTCATCTGGACTTCGACGCGCGAGACGAGTTCCGCCATGATCTCCGGATCGGTGAGTTCGAGCAGCTTCCAGAACAGCCGCTTGGCGATGGCGTCGAAAAGGCTCAACTCCACCGGGCTCAGGTCGACCACCCGGCCGCCCACGGTCAGGTTGCCCATGAGCCCGCGCCGGCCGTGCACCGGAAAGATATAGCCGTCGAAGAGGCCGTGATTGCGGGCCTCGACCATCATGCTTTCCATGCGCTTGCGGTGCGGGTCCGAGCGGAAGGCCACGAGCGTGTCGCGCCAGCGGAAGCCGCGCTGGGCATGCCCGAGGAAGCGGATAGTCGGATCAATGACGACGTATTTCTTGCGGATGTAGATCTGCGGCCAGCCCTCCGGCCAGCGTCCGGCCAGAAGAAGTCTCAGCGGATTCTCGTGCGGTTTCGGCTGACGCACGATGCCGTAGAAGTCGAAACCGCACCGGTCGAGCAGCCGCTCGAACTCAGGCAGGATCTCCTCGCGCGTCTTCATCTCTTCCAGTAGCGCCAGAAACTGTACGAGCAACGTAATATTCATAGAGCATCCTCGAATCAAAAACGCGCCGCGCAACCCGCCAGGCCATATGAATACGCCGTTCAGAAGCCATTCATGTTGCAACCGCGATAATTCTTCATATCACGCCCGGTCTTGCAGGAAACCTGCAAAAACTCGGAGTCGAGGCATCAAGATAGCTAACGATGGATCATCCCGCCAACCCTCCCATGGTATCGGATGATCCTTCTCGCTGATCCGCCCCGTCTACCGCGTTTTTTGGGAAGAACGCAAAGGCCGTCACCCGCGGCTTTGCCGGCACGCAAGGTGGATGAAAATCCTCTTGCCGTCGGTTCAAGACGCAACGCATCGCCGCATCGTGCCGTTGCGGCGCCAATTCCGATACCCGAAAGGGGTGAGACAGTGTCCTTGTTTCAGGTGTATGCAAGAGCGCTTCAGTATCTTGCTGTCCACAAGTTTCGCGTCGGGGCGATCGTCATAGCCAATATCGTCCTGGCTGCCATCACCATTGCGGAGCCGATTCTGTTCGGCCGAATCATCGACGCGATCTCCTCACAGAAGGACGTCGCGCCGATGCTGCTCCTGTGGGCGGGCTTCGGCGTCTTCAATACGATCGCCTTCGTGCTCGTCTCCCGCGAGGCGGACCGTCTCGCCCACGGTCGCCGCGCTTCGCTCCTGACCGAAGCCTTCGGCCGGATCGTCTCGATGCCTCTCTCCTGGCACAGCCAGCGCGGCACTTCGAACGCGCTGCACACGCTGCTGCGGGCCTGCGAGACGCTCTTCGGCCTCTGGCTCGAATTCATGCGGCAGCATCTGGCAACGGCAGTGGCGCTCGTGCTTCTCATTCCGACCGCCTTTGCCATGGACGTCCGTCTGTCGCTCATCCTCGTCGTGCTCGGTGCTGCCTATGTGATGATCAGCAAGGTCGTGATGAGCCGCACGAAGGAGGGTCAGGCTGCCGTCGAGGGCCATTACCACACGGTCTTCTCGCACGTGTCCGACTCGATCAGCAACGTTTCGGTGGTTCACAGCTACAACCGCATCGAAGCTGAAACGCGCGAGCTGAAGAAGTTCACGCAGCGCCTGCTGTCGGCCCAGTATCCGGTGCTCGACTGGTGGGCTTTGGCGAGCGGCCTCAACCGTATTGCCTCGACCATCTCGATGATGGCGATCCTCGTCATCGGCACCGTTCTGGTGCAGCGCGGCGAGCTCGGTGTCGGCGAGGTGATCGCTTTCATCGGCTTCGCCAATCTGCTGATCGGCCGCCTCGACCAGATGAAGGCCTTCGCCACCCAGATCTTCGAAGCGCGCGCCAAACTTGAAGATTTCTTCCAGCTCGAGGACTCCGTGCAGGACCGCGAGGAGCCGTCCGATGCCGGGGAACTGAAGGGTGTCGTCGGCGAGGTCGAATTCAAGGACATTTCCTTCGACTTCGCAAACTCCGCCCAAGGCGTGCGCAACGTCTCGTTCAAGGCCAAGGCCGGCCAGACGATCGCCATCGTCGGCCCGACCGGTGCCGGGAAGACCACGCTCGTCAACCTCCTGCAGCGGGTCCATGAGCCGAAGCACGGCCAGATCCTCATCGATGGCGTGGACATCGCGACCGTCACCCGCAAATCGCTGCGCCGGTCGATCGCCACGGTCTTCCAGGATGCCGGCCTCATGAACCGCTCGATCGGCGAAAATATCCGCCTCGGCCGTGACGACGCCTCTTTGGACGAGGTGATGGCAGCCGCCGAGGCCGCCGCCGCGAGCGACTTCATCGAGGACCGTCTCAACGGCTACGACACGGTCGTCGGCGAACGCGGCAACCGGCTGTCGGGCGGCGAACGCCAGCGCGTCGCGATTGCCCGCGCGATCCTGAAGAACGCGCCGATCCTGGTGCTCGACGAGGCGACCAGCGCGCTCGACGTCGAGACCGAGGCCCGCGTCAAGGATGCCATCGACGCCTTGCGCAAGGACCGGACGACCTTCATCATCGCCCACCGCCTGTCGACGGTGCGGGAAGCCGATCTCGTCATCTTCATGGATCAGGGCCGGATCGTGGAAATGGGCGGCTTCCATGAACTCAGCCAGAGCAACGGCCGCTTCGCGGCACTGCTTCGCGCCAGCGGTATCCTCACGGACGAGGATGTCCGCAAGAGCCTTACGGCGGCGTGATCGCCTCACCGGTCACCGGATGATCTACAACGAAATGCCCCGGATTTGAACTGACCCCAAAAGGTTGGACGGTTGCTGGGCTACGTTACGAGGGACTGGGTTCTGTATTGCACAGGGCTCAGTCCTTTCAGTTTCAGCTTGATGCGCTGATGATTGTAATAGGTGATGTAGTCGGCGATGCCGTCCTTCAGGCTCTGGATGCTGTTGAACCGGTTGGGGTGGAAGAACTCGGATTTGAGCACGGCAAAGAAGCTCTCCATGGCGGCGTTGTCGAGACAGTTGCCTTTGCGCGACATGCTCTGGGCGATGCCGCGCGCCTGCAGCCGGCGCCGATAGGCCGGCATCTGATAGTGCCATCCCTGATCGGAATGCAGGATCGGTCTGTCTTTGCCCTTGAGCCTCTCCATTGCCTTGTTGAGCATGCCCTCGACCAGCTTGAAGACCGGACGTCTGGCGGTTTCATAAGCGATGATCTCACCGTTGAACAGGTCCATGACCGGTGAGAGATAGAGCTTCTCGCCGGCCACATTGAACTCGGTGATGTCCGTCACCCATTTCTGATTCGGCCCCTCGGCCTGGAACTGGCGTTTGAGGAGGTCGGGCGCCACCCGCCCGGCGTCGCCCCTGTAGGAGCGGTACTTCTTCGGCCGCACCAGCGATTTCAATCCCATCTCGACCATCAGGCGCTGGACCGTCTTGTGATTGATCTTCTGCCCGGGCTGGCGGATCGCCGCCGTCACCCGACGGTAGCCGTAGCGGCCCTTGTGCAGGGCGAAGATCGCCTTGATCCGCTCCCTGAGCACGGCATGCCTGTCGGCAAGCGACGCCAGCTTCAGTCGATAATAGAACGTACTGCGCGAGAGCCCCGCCAGCTTCAGCAGCGCGGCAAGCGGATAAAACGGCCTTAACGCCTGGACGACTTGCGCTTTCTCGGCGCCGCCTGGTCCCGCGTTAAGGCCTCCAGTTTTTTTAGATAGGCGTTCTCCATGCGCAGATGGTTCAGTTCCGCCAGCAACTCTTCGCGGCTCTTCGTCTCATCGTTCTGCGGCGCTTGCGGCTGCTTGCGCACCGGCGGCTCGGGCATCGATCGGGGCCTTCCTCTGCGGCGCGGGGCCAGGGCATCAAGCCCGCCAGTCTCGTAGCGCCGCTCCCAATCCGGAAGGCAACCCGCATTGCGGATGTTGAACAACGCCGCCGTCTGGCGGTAGGAAAGCCCATCCTCCCACATCCGTTCGAGAACCGATAGCTTGAACGCTGCATCATAGCGGCCGAACTTCTTGGCAAGCCCCGCAGCTCCATGTGCCTCGTAGCTCGCCACCCATTTGCGGACCGTCGAATGATCAATGCCATAAGGCCGGCCAGCGCTGCTATAACTCTCCTCGCCGTTCAGGCATCGCTCGACAATCGCTCGCTTCAGACACTCGCTGTACTTGGACATGCAAAACCCCCGAAAGTGGATGTCCAACTTTCGGGGGTCAGTTCAATTCCGGGGCATTTCTATGTGATCGGGAAGGTCGCGACATCCGCGAGCGTCATGAGCGCCAGGGCAAATCATCGAACGGTTGTGCGGTCTGTGATGACCGCCGCCGCGCCGGGAGGGGGCGACTCTCCTCCCGCCGTGCGGATAAGTCCCTCACGCCGCCTTCAGCGGCGGCGCCACGGAGACCTCCTTCAGCCATTCGAGGTAATAGGCATAGGCGAAGTGCAGGCCGATGCCGCCGATGACGAAGATCGTGCCGATGATCCGGTCCCGGTCGGTGACGAGTAGCAGCACCTGGCCCGCCATTGCGAGGATCGTCCCGAAAATGAAGACGGCAAGCGAATGGCGCCCGATCATCACCAGGGGGTGGTTGCTTCCGACCCGCGTCAGCCGGCTGAAGACGGGGACGGTTGCGAGAATATAGGCAAGCGCCAGCACATGCAGCAGCCGCGTCAGCGACAGGAAGGTCTTGTCGAAGCCCGTCAGCACCGCAGGCAGGCCGAAGGAGAGATCGATGTTCCACCAGGAAAACAGCACCCAGAAGGCGGAAATCGCGAGATAGGCGACGGAAAGGCCGAGAAGCCAGGGGCTCCGCGGGAGACTCCCGCCCCGCCGCACATGGCTCATGCACAGAATGCCGATCACGAACAGGAACTGCCAGGACCAGGGATTGAGGAACCAGTAGCCGTCGTCGAGAAAGTTATAGGGCACCATTTTGAAGCAGCCGGCAGCGAGCCAGAGCGTCGCGGAAAACGCGAACAGCAATCGGGGGCGCACGGCATTCAGCCACAGAAACCCGGGCAGCAGCAGGAACAGCACCGCATACATCGACAGAATGTTGTTGTAGCCGAGCTGGTGCCCGAGCAGCACCATGGCGACGATCCCTTGCTCCGTCTGCTCGACGATCGGCCGGATGTTGATCTCGCCGATCAACTCCTGACGGCCGAAATAGAGGGCGCCGCCGGCGAAGATCGCAAGCGTCACCACGCTCGTCATGATGTGCGCGACATAGAGCGCCAGGGCGCGCCGCCATATCTTCAGCGTGAGGGCGAGCCGGCCGCCGGCCAGGAACTTGCCGGAATAGGCCGCCCCCACCGACAGGCCGGAAATCAGCACGAAGGCCTCCGCCGAATCGGAAAAGCCGAAGTTCTTGTGGGTCAGATATTCGAGATACTGGCCCGGTACATGGTTGACGAAGATGGTCAGCAGGCAAAGTGCCCGAAAAACGTCGAGGCGTGTGTCGCGCCCGGTCGGCACCGGAGGGGCGACCCCTCTCTGATCGGTGCCGCCCTCAAAGGTCTTCTGCAGCATGCGCGTTGATATCCGGGATTTGGCGCCCCGCCCCACCCCTGTTGAAACCGGCGCCGCCGTGCCGCCCCGATGCGGGCGGCGCCGACGCCATGAATGAATGGCGAACCTGACACGGCAAAGAAAAGCCGGCCTTGCCTCCGAGCGGGACGAGGAAATGTGTGTACCGTTTTACGCCCTGCATTCCGCTCGACTTGTTGGATCGGATCACGATTGCTTTGGGTCGTTCGATCCAAGCCATCGTGATCCAGGAAAACAAAGCCGGTTCAGCTCGTGCTTCAAGCCGGCAGCTACAGCAAAACCCCTTCATGCGCGTTTTCTGTGACACTATTATTTACGCTAACGACCGGTTCGCCACTTTTTGGATCGCGGCTGACGGAAATCCGGTGCGTGGCGCCGTTCACGCGCACTTCGGCCGAAAAGCCCGGCCATTCGGAGGGTAGGACGGGCCGGATCAAGAGCTTGTCACCCCGCTTGCGGATGCCGAGAATCCCCTCGACACCGGCGCGGTAGAGCCAGCCGGCGGAGCCCGTGTACCAGGTCCAGCCGCCGCGGCCGGCAAGCGCGCCTTCTCCATAGATATCGGCAGCAACCACATAGGGCTCGACACGATAATGTTCGGCGTCCTCCTGGCTGAGAGCATGCGACACGGGGTTGAGCATGCGGAAGGTGCGCCAGGCCTCTTCCGCCCGCTCCTGAGCGGCGAATGCCAGCACCACCCAGGTGGCCGCGTGGGTATACTGACCGCCATTCTCCCGCACGCCCGGGGGATAGGCCTTGATGTAGCCCGGGTCCTGCTTCGTCGTCTCGAGCGGCGGCGTGAACAGCCGGACGATGCGCTTTTCGGGATCTACGAGCTCCGCCATCACCGCGTCCATTGCGCGCAGAGAGCGCTCCTTGTCGCCCTCTCCCGAAAGCGTGCTCCAGGATTGCGCGATCGAATCGATGCGGCACTCGCCGTTCTCCGCCGATCCGAGCGGCGTGCCGTCGTCGTAATAGCCGCGGCGATAGTAATCGCCGTCCCAGCCTGCCTGTTCGAGCGCATCCTTCAGTGCTTCGAGATGCCGCTCCCATAGGGCCAGGCGCGGCTTGTCCTTCCGGGCACGGGCATAGGGCAGGAACGCGCGCAGGGTGCCTGCCAGGAACCAGCCGAGCCAGACGCTCGTGCCCTTCCCGCCCTCCCCGACACGGTTCATGCCGTCGTTCCAGTCGCCGCCGAGAATGAGCGGCAGACCGTTCGCGCCGGTCCGGCGGATGGCGAGATCGACCGCACGGGCGCAATGCTCGTAGACGTCGCCCACCTCGTCGGCCACATCCGGCTTGTAGAAGCTGTCGTGCTGGCCTTCTTCCAGAGCCGGCCCGGTGATGAAAGGAACTTTCTCCTTGAGGATGTCTTCCTCGCCGGTGACGGCGCAATAATGCGCAACCGCGTGAGCGAGCCAGACCACGTCGTCCGAGATCATCGTGCGGACGCCCGCGTCCGTGCCGGGCAGCCACCAATGCTGCACGTCGCCTTCGACGA
Organism: Sinorhizobium sp.; assembly: GCF_059070375.1. NCBI lineage: Bacteria > Pseudomonadati > Pseudomonadota > Alphaproteobacteria > Hyphomicrobiales > Rhizobiaceae > Sinorhizobium > Sinorhizobium sp. Next base: position 74,550 of record NZ_JCACWC010000004.1, on the reverse strand, counting down.
ACTGCCGCGCCGCGGCATTGAGGATCTGCGCACGGGCAAGCGCCGGCCGATGGATGAGGAAGGCAAGCGTATCCTGCAGCTGATCGCGGAAACCGAAGGCACCGCTTGCCTGGTAGAAGGCCGAGCGTGCCATGATCCGGCAGCCGAGCGCCTGATAGGGAAGCCAGTGGTTGATCATGTGGTTGAAGGCGCGATCGGGCGTCTCCACCTTCACGACTCCGGTGAAATCACCCCAGAACGCCTTCGCCGCTTCGAGCGCAGCGTCGAAACTGTCCGCCCTGAGTTCCTCCAGCACCGCCTGCACCTGATCGGAATTGTCCGCATCACCGAGGAAGAAGGTGACCTGTCGCTCCACGCCCGCCTCGATGGTCAGATCCGTCGCGAGCGCCGCGCAGGCATCCCCGTCCACATCCGTCGATCCGGTGAGCTCGGCGCCGGCGATCACTGCCTGCGGCGCGAGGATTCCTCCGGCCCGGCCAAGGAATTCCCGCCGGCTCGCCGTATAGCCGGCGATATCGCCGTCGCTGGCGAAGAACGCGCACCGGCCCGGATAGTCGATGCTGTAAGGATTGGTGGCAACGAGCGTCTTCGCGCTTTCGTCCCACTCACTGAGGACGAAGGGCGCGGTACGGCTGCGATTGTTGCCGAGCACCCATTCCGCGTAGCCGTAGATGCGCAACTTGCGCGCGGCCGAACTGCGGTTGCGGATCGTCAGCCGGACGAGCTTGGCCGGAAGGCTCCTGTGGACCGTATGCATGGCCTCCATCTCGAGCTCGTCCTGCGTGCTGAGAAAGCGCGAATAGCCGAGGCCGTGACGGGTCTCGAACTGGGCGGACTTGCGTCGCGACAGTGCGGCATAGGGCGTCAGCACCGCGCCGCTTGCCATGTCGCGCACGAAGATCGCCTCGCCCGGACGATTGACGACCGCGTCGTTGGTCCAGGGCGTCAACTGATAGTCGCGCGAATTGCGGCTCCAGGAGAAGGCCGCACCTTCGGCGGAGATATGGAAGCCGAATTGCTCGTTGGAGATGACGTTGATCCAGGGTTGCGGCGTCGCCTCGCCTCCGCGCAGCCGCACGGCATATTCGCGGCCGTCCTCGGCAAAGCCGCCGAAACCGTTCCAGTAATCCAGGTCGCCGCCGTCGAGTTCGACCGCCACCGGCTCGTCGGTCTCCCGTATCACCGGCAGCAGCATCTCGGCGCCCTCCTCCTTCTTTTCGGAAGGTTTGGAGTAGAGCGATGTGGCGCGGGCTATCTGATCCGAGATCGTGCCGTTGCGGGCATGGAAGACGGCCCGCGATGCCGAGATCAGCGTCGACCAGGTTTCCGGTTCCATCAGGTCCCGGCGCACCGCAAAGATGTGCTGGCGCGGGCCGTCCGAAAGGCCGCGAAGCCTCAAATTCTCGCACATGGAGTCGAGCGTGTGCTGCAGATCCTGCGCATAGGAGGAGGCGCGCTCGTTGACCACCACCAGATCGGCGGTGATGCCGCGAGCTCTCAGATATTCCTGCGCCCGCAAGGCCTCGCGGGCGATGCCCAGATCGCCGTCGTCGTTGATCCTGAGGCAGAAGATCGGGAAATCGCCGGAGATCGCCAGCGGCCACAGCGCCGATTGCGAGGCAAGCCCGGTCTTGACGGTCTCCGCGTCGGCGCGAAGGTGCATATCCGGATAGACGAGATAGCGGCCGAGCATCTGGAAGCTCGCGGCCTCCTTCGAGGTGATCCCGACATGGCGCATCTGCACCTGGCTGCGGGTCCAGGCATGGATGAGCTCGTGATTGAAGGTTTCCGGATGCCGGTAACGGTCGATCGCCCGATCGACGCCTTCCCTGTCCGGGGCGGCGATCGTCCAGAAGATGACGCTCACCTTCTTGCCCGCCGGCACGCGTACGACGCGACGGAGCGACACGATCGGATCGAGCGTGAAGCCGTCGGTACCGGAAAGCGTGGCGCCCGGGTCGAATGCGGCCGCCTCGGCAATCGTGCGGCCCTGGCCGAGGAAGCGCCGGCGATCGGTCTCCGCCTGCGTGTGGCGCTCGCTGCCGGCATTGTCGGTGACGAGATGGGCGACCTCGATGTCCGGATCGCCGGGGCTGCGCTTGTTGCGCGAGACCCATATCACGTCTCCGTGACGGCTGATCTCGGTGCGGATGAACATCTTCGAGAAGGTCGGGTGCGAGCTGTCGGCATCGTCCATGGCAAGCACGGGCTCGGCATAAGACGTCACCTCGATGAACCGGTCTTCCGTACCCGTGTTGAGCAGGATAACCCGACGGCCTTCGGCATCGTGCTCGGTGGCGACGATGCATTCCACCTCGCTTGTCAGATCGCCGACGGTCTTGACGTATTCGGCCTTGTCGTCGCCGAAGCGGGTAACGGTCTTTTCGCCCGGCGCACGCCGGGGTTCGGCCGTCGCCGACCACCAGTCGCCCGTCACCGTGTCGCGAAGGAAGATGAAGGTCCCCGTCCTGTCCTCGACCGGGTCCGGAGTCCATCTCGTGACCGCCTGGCCGTTCCAGCGGGCATAGCCCGCCCCTGTCGCCGTCAGCATGACGGAGTAGTGACCGTTCGACAGCAGAACCGTCTCGCGATCCTGGTTGATCGGGTCTTCGACGACGCGGACTTCGGGGCGCAGGAGATCGGCCTGGCCCTTGCCCAGCGCTTCCGGCTCGCGCTTGGCGGCCATGACCGGGATGTCGCGCGGCGCCTTCTCCTGCAGGAGGAGTTCGGCGGCCTCGATGACGGGGTCGGCATGGAACCACTCGCGCAGCTGCCCGTTGAAGACGACATTTGCGACCGCGGCGACCGACATGCCGTGATGATGGGCATAATAGTTGCGCACGACGGCGCATTTCTGCCCTTCCGGCACGCGCGTCGGCGTGAAGTCGACGGCGTCGTGATAGCCGTAGGCCCCAAGGGCGCCGACCTCCCGGAGCCGCGCCAGGTTGGCGAGCGCCGATTTCGGATCGTACATGCAGGCGAGAATGGACGCGTAAGGTGCGATGACGGCATTCTGCCCGAGGCCGCGCTTCAGACCCAGCGTCGGCACGCCGAAGTTCGTATACTGGTAGGTCAGCTCGTGGTCGCGCGCATTGAACGCCGCCTCGGAAATGCCCCATGGCGTCCCGAGCCGACGGCCGTGATTGATCTGCTCCTGGACCACCAGATTGTTGGTCTGGTTGAGGATGCCGCCCTGCCGCTCCTGCATGACCAGCGGCGGCATCAGATATTCGAACATCGAACCCGACCAGGAGACGAGCGCACCGCGCGCGCCGATCGGCACGATCGGACGGCCGAGCTTGTACCAGTGCTCGGTCGGCAGATCCCCCTTGGCAATCGCGAAAAGGCTCGTCAGCCGCGCCTCGGAGGCGAGCAGATCGTAGCAGGCCTCGTCGAGCTCGTTGGCGTTGACCCGGTAGCCGATCGACAGCAGCCGCCGCTCCGGCCGGAACAGGAAGCTGAAGTCCATCGAGAAGGCGATGTCGCGTGCGCGCTCCTTGAGCACCAGCAGACGCTGGCGCAGAGCCTCGATGGCACCGAGGTCGAAGACGCCGTCGGCGATATGTGCCTCGCAGGCGGCCACCAGCGAGCCCGCCCATGTCGCCACTTCGCCGCTGGGGACGGTGCGCACCTCATGGTCGAGATTGACCGTCAGCTTGTGCATGTCGCGTGCGAGCACCGCGAGGTTGATCACCCGGATGGAGGCGAACTCGCGCTCGCGCTTGACCGCCGCAAGCGCATTCTGGAAGCCGGCGATGCGCTCCTCGATCAGGCGCCTCAGCGGCCGTACGGTCTTGCGATCGTCGGGAAGCTCGCTCAACACCTCCTTGAGGATCGCCGCGACGTCGCCGATGCCGTCGAGATTGCCCTGGACGTGGGCGGATGGCGCTTCGGCCCATTCGCGGCACATGGAGGAGACCGCGATCAGGTGTCCGGCGAGGTTGCCGCTGTCGACCGAGGAGACATAACGCGGCTCCATCGGTTCGAGCCCGCGCGTGCGATACCAGTTGAAGAGATGGCCGCGATATTTCGGCATGCGGTCGATCGTGGCGATCGTCTGCTCGAGGCGCGTGATCGTCTCCTCGAAACCGATCCAGCCGAAGGAGCGCGCCGACATGACCGACAGGAGATAGACGCCGATATTCGTCGGCGAGGTACGCTCCGCGAGTACCGGCTGCGGCGTTTCCTGGAAGTTGTCCGGCGGCAGGAAGTTCTGCTCGGCGGTGACGAACGCCTCGAAGTAGCGCCATGTCCGCCGGGCGATCTTGCGCATCTCCTCGATCGCCTCCTCGGAAACGGCGAGCTGGTCTTCGGTCTCGGCGGACTGGCTCACGAACCAGGCGACCGCAGGCGAGGCGGCCCAGATAAGGGCAAAGGGCAGCCCGATGAAGGGCAGCCCCGTATCGGAGATGGCGGCAAGCGCCAGCGACACCAGTGCAAGCGCCGGTGCCGTCCACATCGCGCGGAAGTAGTCGCCGATCGAACCGTGGCCGGCGCTCTGCACCTGCGCGGCGGTGCGCCATTCGAGCATCAGCTTGCGGCTGACGAAGGTGCGATAGAGCGAGCGCACGATCGCATCCGCCATCATCGCCGCGTTGTGCGCGATGAAGACGATGCGCAACGCGACCTGCGCGTTGGCGGCGCGGATGTCCGACAGCACGGTGTGGAGATGCGCACGCGCGACGATGTCGTTGCGCCGCGGCATGATCCCGGAGATCAGCGACAGCGTCGGCGCGACGAACAGGCTGAAAATCAGCACGAGCTGCCAGATCAGCGCCGGGGTCGGCTCCATGTAGTACCAGCCCATGACCGAAGCGGCGAGCCAGGCGACGGGAATGAGCGAGCGGCGCAGGTTGTCGTACATCTTCCAGCGCCCGAGCATCGAAAGGCCGTTCTTCGGATTGAAGATATACGGCAGGAGCTGCCAGTCGCCTCGCGCCCAACGATGCTGACGCGACATCTCGACCTCGTAGCGGGTCGGAAAATCCTCGACGAGCTCGATGTCGGTCACCAGCGCGCAACGCGCATAGGAACCTTCGAGAAGGTCGTGGCTGAGCACCGCATTTTCTTCGATCCTGCTCTTGAGAGCAGCCTCGAAGGCGTCGACGTGATAGAGGCCCTTGCCGGTGAAGCTGCCTTCGCCGGCAATGTCCTGATAGACGTCCGACACGGTGAAGACGTAAGGGTCGATGCCGCGATTGATGGTGAAGATGCGCTGGAAGGCCGAGGCCTCGCTGCCGGTGGTGAGCGACGGCGTCACGCGCGGCTGCAGGAGGCTGTAGCCGGTCACGACCTCCTGTGTCCTCGGATTGACGACCGGCCGGTTGATCGGGTGATACAGCTTGCCGACGAGCTTGGTCACCGCGTCGCGCATGAGACGCGTGTCGGAGTCGAGCGTCATCACATATTGCACGCCCTCCGGCACCGTGTTGGCGCCCTGAAGGAAGGAGGTATCGCGGTCGCCGCGAAGCAGCAGATTCAACTCGTGCAGCTTGCCGCGCTTGCGCTCCCATCCCATCCACACGCCCTCGGCCTCGTTGTAGAGGCGGCGGCGGTGCAGCAGGAAGAAGCGCGTCTTGCCGTCATAGGCATAGCGGGCCGAGAGAGACGCGATCTCGCGCTTGGCATATTCGAGAACATCCGTGTCGGCAGGCGCCTCCTCCGACTTGCTGTCGGCCCAATCGCTCAGGAGCGCGAAATAGATCTCGCCGCGCGGATTGGCGAGATAGTGAACCTCGAGGTTGCGCACGAGCTCGTCTACATGATCGCGCTTGGCAATCAGGCAAGGCACCACGACCAGCGTGCGTCCATCCTCGGGTATTCCGTCGAGAAACTCGTAACCGACCAGCCGCGAGGGTTTGGCAAACAGCGTGAAGACCGTGTTGAACAGGCCCATCGCGCCTTCGGAGGCAGGCAGCGCGAAGAGCAGGAGCATGATCAGCTTCGCGCCGCTCGGAATATCCATCGGGCTGACGAAGGCATAGACGACGATCATCGCCAGGATCGTCAAGAGAATGTTCGGCCCGGCTATGGCGAACCAGTCGAGCTTGCGGACCGACCGGATGAGGTGCTGGAAGATCGAGGGCGAATAGCCGATCCTCTTCTCGAGGGCCAGGCGCTGCTTGCCGACGAGGAAGGAGCCGACATTCGGCTCCTGCAGAGGCGCTTCGACGGCCGCGGCGGCTTTTGCCTCCTCGACCATCTCGATCGCGATCTTCGTGACTTCATGCTCGCTGTGACCGGACCGGCGGGCAAGCTTCTCGATCGTGTCGCGATACGTGTTGCGCGATCCGAAATCGAGCGCCGCATAGTCGGATCCTTCGCGCAGCGTCGCATCGATCTTGCTGACGCTTTCGAACCAGACGGCCCAGTCCGTGTCGTCGATCTCGCGCAGGCTGCGGATGATATTGCTCATCGTCGCGTTGCCGGACGAAAGGCGGTTCTGCTCCGCTACCAGCGCCTCCTCGACGTCGGTGCCACGCCTCTCCAGCCTCTCCTCGATCCAGGCGATCACGGCACCCGAACTCTGGGAACCGTCACGCATGCGGTAAAGGAGCTGTGCGATGAAAGTGTTGTCGGCGGCAAGCGCCTCGGACTCCACCAGAAGCGTCCGGCAGCCTTCCGGATCGTTCAGCCGGATGAGCTGGTCAGCGACCTCGTTCGCTTTCCGCCGCATGCCGCGCGAGCGCTCGACGCGGATGGCGATGCGCCTCAGATTTTCGATGAGGACGAAACGCAGGATCGACGGCAACGCCCACAATTCGCCGATCTTGAGGGTCTCGTGCTCCTGGAAGCCCTCCACCATCGCGGTGATGCTTTCCCGCGTGACGGTACTGTGGGTATGGGCAACGTAAAGCCAGGCAAGGGCCATCGTGCGCGGGATGACGGTTCCGGAGACCGATAGCGTCGGCAGTTGCCGGTAGAAACGGCGTGGAAAGTCGCGCCGTACCTCCTGGATCGCCTCTTCGACGACGTGGTGGTTGTCGAGCAGCCATTCGGCTGCAGGCGTGATCGAGGCGCCGGCTTCCACGTCGGCCGCGGTCGCCCGGTAGACGCGCAGGATTTCTTTCTCGTTCTCCCGATGGCGGACGCGAAATTCGAACGGAAAGAAGCCCGGCAGAGCGGAAGTGCCGTGTTCGGCGAGGCTCGCGCCGCATGCTCGCAGGTCGTCGATCGAGAAATAGGTCGAGCGGATCGAATCGTTGTAGTCGATCTGCTTCGCTTCCGGTTCGCGCGGTAAGTTGGACTGCGTTGTGTTCTGGAGCATGGGTACGGATTCTGGTTCCACTCGGGACTGATCGGCCCGGTTGTCGTTGTTCTGCCGGTGTGGCTGCGACCCCGAGGATGCAGACGGCGCCGGCGCGTTTCTAGACACGGTCATGTGCCCTCCTTCGCCGTCATTGTCCCGGGAAGAGAGTATCGGTGAAGGCAGGCGCCGAACGCAAAGCCGGCGGCGCGCTGGATTTCACGGCCGCGTGGTGCATGAAGATGGCATTTTTTAGCCGTGATGTCAGCAGCTTGCAAGGAATGCGAGCATCGCCCGCAGCCGGCTCCGGAGACCCGTAGCGCGAGGGGCCGGGCTTGCCGGCGAGCTCCCTCCATTCGATGGATATCTCTGTCAAAGTCCGCCCCTTCCTGGTGTAAGCCTATCCGCAGGCTGAGATCCGTAGGCCCTCAACCGGACTTGCTACTGCGACCGATCACCGACCTGTTCGGTGATCCACTCCCGGAAAGCGCGACTGATCGGATTTTCGAGCTTGCCTTCCGGAATGGCGAGATAATAGCTGTTCTCCGTCTGCATCGGTCGATCGAGAACGATCCGCAGGGTGCCTGCGGTAAGTTCCTGCTCGATCAGATAGCGAGGCAAAAGGGCAAAACCGAGACCTGCAGTCGCCGCCTCGATTACCATCGAGAATTGATCGAAGCGGTTGCCGCGATAGGCGCCGTCCTGCTCGACGCCGTTTACCTCGAACCATTGCGCCCAGAGCTTGGGCCGCGTCGCCAGATGCAGCAGCGGGCCGCCGCCGATGTCCGCAGGCGCCTCCACCGGATGCATCGAAAGGAGGGTCGGGCTGGCGGCCGGCACGATGACTTCGCTGCAGAGATAGTTGCAAATGGCGCGCGCCCAGACGGGCTGGCCGTAATGGATCGCGAGGTCGAAGTTCTGCTCTTCGAAGTCGAACGGCTCCGAACGGGAGGCGATATTGACGACGGTGCCCGGATGGCGCCTCAGGAAATCGGGCAGGCGCGGCACCAGCCAGCGGCTGCCGAAGGTCGGAAGCGATGCGATGGAGAGGCTCGAGTCGGCCCGCGCCGACGCCATGGCGCGCACCATCAGCTCTTCGGTCTGGTTCAGAAGCCGGCGCACCTCGGGCAGGAATTTCTGCCCCGCATCGGAAAGAATGACCCGCTGGCGAACCCGCTCGAAGAGCAGCACGCCCAGCTGGTTTTCGAGATCCTTGATCTGCCGGCTGACGGCGCTCTGGGTGAGATTGAGCTCCGCGGCGGCCTGGGTGAAACTGCCATGGCGCGCCGCGCATTCGAAGGCCTGCAGCGTCGTCACGTCGGGAACCAGTCGGCGGCTCAACTTCATTCCAGCCTCGCATCAACATAGTCAGAAGCAGCGCGATCCAAGCTCACAGCCTTCCGATATGATCAGAATTAAGAATGACCTTGTCCTTCATCCATAGCGCGAGGCGAGCCCCAGTGAAAGAGAATAGTTTCGTATCCGCCGACGATATCCGCTCGGCCTTTTCCGCTGCGATGTCGTTGATGTACCGCGAAGAAGTACCGGCCTACGGCACGCTGATGGAGCTCGTCGCAAGGGTCAACGGCGAAACGCTCTCGGCCGACTCCACCCTCAAGGAGAGGCTGGAGGCGACGGATTCGCTCGAACGCATTTCCGAGGAGCGTCACGGCGCGATCCGTCTCGGCACGCCGGCGGAGCTTTCGATGATGCGCCGTGTATTTGCCGTGATGGGCATGTATCCGGTCGGCTACTACGATCTGTCGACCGCCGGGGTGCCGGTCCACTCCACGGCCTTCCGGCCGGTCGGAGACGCGGCCCTGAAGCACAACCCCTTCCGCGTCTTCACCTCGCTTCTGAGGCTCGACCTCATTGCCGACGAGGCTCTTCGCGCCGAGGCGGAGGCGATCCTGAAAGAGCGCCGGATCTTCACATCCGGTGCGGTCGATCTTACCGAAAAGGCCGAGCGCGACGGCGGCCTCGACAAGGCCGATGCCGAGCGTTTCGTCGCCGAAGTACTCGAGACCTTCCGCTGGCACGACGAGGCGAATGTCGGCGCCGACATGTACGAGCGCCTGCACGATGCGCACCGGCTGATCGCCGACGTGGTCTCCTTCAAGGGGCCGCATATCAACCATCTGACGCCACGTACGCTCGACATCGACCGCGTCCAGGCACTGATGCCGGAATATGGCATTGCACCGAAGGCCGTGGTCGAAGGGCCGCCGACACGCAAGTGCCCGGTCCTGCTTCGCCAGACGTCCTTCAAGGCGCTCGAAGAGCCGGTTTCCTTCCGTAGCGCCGATGGCGGCTGGAAGACCGGCTCGCATACCGCCCGCTTCGGCGAGATCGAGCAGCGCGGCATCGCCTTGACGCCGAAGGGCCGCGGTCTCTACGACCGGCTGCTCGACGAATCGCGCAAGATCGTACGTCCGGCCGCCGATGGTTCAAACGCCAGGGAATACGAAGCGGCCTTGACCCAGGTCTTCGAGGCCTTCCCCGACAGCTGGGCGGAAATCCGGCAGGCGGGCCTCGGCTATTTCAGCTACTCCCTGACGGAGAAGGGCCGGCGGACGAAGCTGCCGGGCCGGCGCGATCTCAATTCCCTGATCGCCGACGGCCTCATTCGGTTCGATCCGATCGTCTATGAGGACTTCCTTCCCGTCAGCGCCGCCGGTATCTTCCAGTCGAACCTCGGCGACGGTGCGCAGCAGGAATTCGAGGCGAGCCCGAACCAGAAGCGCTTCGAGACCGATCTCGGCGTCGCCGTACTCAACGAATTCGACCACTATGCCGGCATCGAGCAGGCATCGATCGAAGGCTGCCTCAAGGCGCTTACCGCCGCCATGGCAGCGGAGTGATACGCCGGCGATGATTGACGAGCACCATATCGACGCATTGACGAAGCTCCTTGGCGACAAGGGCGTCGTCACGCGTCGGGAGGACATGGAGGCTTACGAGACCGGCGCACGCTACGACCGCGGCCGCGCGGCGGCCGTTCTGCGTCCGGCAACGACGGAAGAGGTCTCGGCCGCCGTCGGTTACTGCGTCCGCAGCGGCATCGCCCTCATCCCCCAGTCGGGCAATACGGGTCTGGTCTCGGGGTCGACGCCGGACGAGTCGGGCAGCGAGGTCGTCGTCAGCCTCGACCGGCTGACCCGCCAGTTTGCGCTCGACGTCGACAATCGCTCCGTGCGCGTCGACGCCGGCTTTCGCCTGTCCGAGCTCAACCGGCGGCTGGAGGAACACGACCTGTTCTTCCCGATCGATCTCGGCGCCGACCCTCGGATCGGCGGCATGGCCGCCACCAATACCGGCGGCTCGCGCTTCCTCAAATATGGCGACGTGCGCCGCAACATGCTGGGTCTGAAAGTGGTCCTCGCCGACGAAGCGGGCACGGTGCTCGACCTCGGCTCGGACCTGCGCAAGAACAATACCGGCATCGACTGGAAGCAGATCTTCATCGGCACCTCGGGCGCCTTCGGCATCGTCACCGAATGCGTGCTCAATCTCGAGCGCCTGCCGAAGCAGACGGCGACCGCCTTCCTGGTGCCGGCGAGCGGCGCGCATGTCCTGCCGCTCCTGAAGGCCATGGAAGAGCGGCTCGGCGCCTATCTCTCGGCCTTCGAGGGAATGTCGGGGAACGCGATCGCCGCGGCCTTCGCCCATGTGCCGGCGCTGAAGAACCCTTTCCAGGGCGGCAAGGTCCCCGACTACGTCATCCTTGCCGAAATCTCCCGCACCTCGAGCCCGCGCGAGGGCGAGCAGCCGCTCGACGCGGTTCTCGAAAGCGTGCTCGCGGAGATATGGGAGATGGAAGAGGCGCCGCTCGCCGATGCACTCGTCGGCCCGCCGCACGAGATCTGGGCGCTGCGCCATGCGCTTTCGGAGGGCGTAAAACACCTCGGCAAGCTGATCGCCTTCGATCTCTCCTTCCGCAGGGGTGACATCATGGTCTTCTGCGACCATATGAAGGCGGAAATGCCGGAAAAATTTCCGGGCGTCACGGTCTGCGATTTCGGCCATATCGGCGACGGCGGCGTTCACTTCAACCTGGTCGTCGCAAAGGATAGTCCGCTACTGGCCGATGCGACCTTCGAGCAGCGTCTGCGCGATTGGGTCTTTGCAGTCGCGGTCGAGCAATATCACGGCAGCTTCAGCGCGGAACATGCGCTCGGCCGCCGCAATCAGGCTTATTACGATCTCTACACGCCGGAAAAATTGAAGAACATGGCGGCCGGCCTCACGACGCTCACCTCGCCGGGCAAGCTCGGCAGCGTGCGCTTCGGTTAGGTCATCGCGCCAGCTACAAGACGGGAGTCACCACATGAACATTGCAGCCAAGAAAATCGACGTCGCGAGCGAGGCAGCCGCGCTCCTCGAGAAAATGGGCGTCGCCAAGGACCTCTACACCGGCGGCGACATGCCGTCCTTCAGCCCGGTCACCGGCGAGAAGATCGCCAGTCTCAAGACCGTGTCTGCCGCTGAAGCCGCCAGGAAGATCGAGAAGGCCGACGAGGCTTTCCGCGTCTGGCGTCTCGTGCCGGCGCCGAAGCGCGGCGAGCTCGTCCGGCTTCTCGGCGAGGAACTGCGCGCCTTCAAGGCCGATCTCGGCCGCCTCGTCTCGATCGAAGCCGGCAAGATCCCGTCCGAGGGCCTCGGCGAAGTGCAGGAGATGATCGATATCTGCGATTTCGCCGTCGGCCTTTCCCGCCAGCTCTACGGCCTGACGATCGCCACCGAGCGTCCCGGTCACCGGATGATGGAAACCTGGCACCCGCTCGGTGTCGTCGGCATCATTTCCGCCTTCAACTTCCCCGTCGCGGTCTGGTCGTGGAATGCGGCGCTCGCGCTCGTCTGCGGCGACGCCGTCGTCTGGAAGCCGTCGGAAAAGACGCCGCTCACCGCGCTCGCCTGCCAGGCGATCCTGGAACGCGCCATCGCCCGTTTCGGCGACGCTCCGGAAGGCCTGTCGCAGGTCCTGATCGGCAACCGTGCAATCGGCGAGGCCCTCGTCGACCATCCGAAGGTGCCGCTGGTCTCGGCGACCGGCTCCACCCGCATGGGCCGCGAGGTCGGTCCGCGGCTTGCCAAGCGCTTCGCCCGTGCGATCCTGGAACTCGGCGGCAACAATGCGGGCATCGTCTGCCCGTCCGCCGACCTCGACATGGCGCTGCGCGCCATTGCTTTCGGGGCTATGGGCACCGCCGGCCAGCGCTGCACGACCCTGCGCCGCCTCTTCGTCCATGAAAGCGTCTACGACCAGCTCGTGCCGCGCCTGAAGAAGGCCTATCAGTCGGTCTCCGTCGGCAACCCGCTGGAATCGGCCGCACTCGTCGGGCCGCTCGTCGACAAGGCGGCCTTCGACGGGATGCAGAAGGCGATCGCCGAAGCAAAGAGCCATGGCGGTGCCGTCACCGGCGGCGAGCGGGTCGAGCTCGGCCACGAGAACGGCTATTACGTCAAGCCGGCACTGGTCGAAATGCCGAAGCAGGAAGGCCCGGTTCTCGAAGAAACCTTCGCGCCGATCCTCTACGTCATGAAGTACAGCGACTTCGACGCGGTGCTCGCCGAGCACAATGCGGTTGCGGCCGGGCTTTCCTCCTCGATCTTCACCCGTGACATGCAGGAATCGGAACGTTTCCTCGCAGCCGACGGCTCGGATTGCGGCATCGCCAACGTCAATATCGGTACCTCCGGCGCCGAGATCGGCGGCGCGTTCGGCGGCGAAAAGGAGACCGGCGGCGGCCGCGAATCGGGCTCCGACGCCTGGAAGGCCTATATGCGGCGCGCCACCAACACGGTGAACTATTCGAAGGCTCTGCCGCTGGCGCAGGGCGTCTCTTTCGACATCGAATAATCGAACAGGATCGGCCATGACCATCAATGCAACGGTCAAGGAGGCGGGCTTTCAGCCCGCCTCGCGGATTTCCTCGATCGGCGTTTCGGAAATCCTGAAGATCGGCGCCCGCGCCGCCGCCATGAAGCGCGAAGGCAAGCCGGTGATCATCCTCGGCGCCGGTGAGCCGGATTTCGACACGCCGGAACACGTGAAGCAGGCCGCCTCGGATGCGATCCACCGCGGCGAAACGAAATACACCGCACTCGACGGCACGCCGGAATTGAAGAAGGCGATCCGCGAGAAATTCCAGCGCGAGAACGCGCTGGCCTACGAGCTGGACGAGATCACGGTCGCGACCGGCGCCAAGCAGATCCTCTTCAACGCCATGATGGCGTCGCTCGATCCGGGCGACGAGGTCATCATTCCGACGCCCTATTGGACCTCCTATTCGGACATTGTCCAGATCTGCGAGGGCAAGCCCGTTCTGATCGCCTGCGACGCCTCTTCCGGCTTCCGCCTGACGGCGGAGAAGCTGGAGGCGGCCATCACGCCGCGGACCCGATGGGTGCTCTTGAACTCGCCCTCCAACCCGTCGGGCGCCGCCTACAGTGCGGCCGACTACCGGCCGCTGCTCGAGGTACTTCTGAGGCACCCGCATGTCTGGCTGCTCGTCGACGACATGTATGAGCACATCGTCTATGACGGTTTCCGCTTCGTCACCCCGGCGCAGCTGGAGCCGGGCCTGAAGAACCGCACGCTGACCGTAAACGGCGTTTCGAAGGCCTATGCGATGACCGGCTGGCGGATCGGCTATGCCGGCGGCCCGCGCGAGCTCATCAAGGCGATGGCCGTCGTCCAGAGCCAGGCGACCTCCTGCCCCTCTTCGATAAGCCAGGCGGCTTCGGTCGCGGCGCTGAACGGACCGCAGGACTTTCTGAAAGAACGCACAGCCAGCTTCCAGAGCCGCCGCGATCTCGTGGTCGACGGCCTGAACGCGATCGACGGCCTCGACTGCCGCGTTCCCGAGGGCGCCTTCTACACTTTCTCCGGCTGCGCCGGCGTTCTCGGCAAGGTGACGCCATCGGGCAAGAGGATCGAGACGGATACGGATTTCTGCGCCTATCTTCTGGAAGACGCCCATGTCGCCGTCGTCCCGGGCTCGGCTTTCGGCCTCTCACCCTTTTTCCGCATTTCCTATGCAACCTCGGAGGCGGAGCTGAAAGAGGCGCTCGAACGTATCGCGGCGGCCTGCGAGCGGCTTGCGTAAGCGAAGGGCGGGAGTCGCCTCAGAAGGCCCCCTCCCCAACCCCTCCCCACAGGTGGGAGGGGCGTTCTCTCCCGGTCAAAACGTCGGCGGCGTACAGGCGCTGATCACTTCGCAGGGCACCGGCCCGATACAGCGAAAGCGGTGCGGGCGCCGGCTTTCGAAATAATAGGCATCGCCCGGTCCGAGGATGCGCCTCTCGTCGTCCACGGTCACTTCCAGCCGGCCTGAAAGCACTATCCCGCCTTCCTCGCCCTCATGCACCAGCGGCACCTTGCCGGTATCCGCGCCCGGCTGGTAGCACTCCTTCAGTATCTGAAGGCTGCGGCCGAAAAGATTGTCGCCGATCTGGCGATAGGAAATCGGTCCCTTGCCGATCTCCACCAGCTCCTCCGCCGCATAGAAAGCCCTGCGCGGCTTCTCCGGCTCGAAGGAGAAGAACTCCGCAAGGCCGATCGGAATGCCGTCGAGGATTCGCTTCAACGCGCCGACCGAGGGGTTCGATGCATTCGATTCGATCAACGAGATGGTGGAGTTGGTAACCCCCGCCCGCTTGGCGAGTTCGCGCTGGGAAAGCTTGTGCCTCAGCCGAACATGCCGCAGACGGTTGCCGATATCGACGCTCATAGCGAACCCCGGTGTTGACCTTGTTTGAAATAGCGAAATTCTAGCAAACTGACCTATGTAAATACAATGGCTTAGATGGACCTAGAAAAGGACTTGTTCGGAAATCCAAATCATGGCGTCAATCAGCTAACGACAGGAGGATGCCATGAACGCCCACAACAAGCCCAACGCTCCGGTTCTCGACAGCTACTGGATGCCCTTCACCGCCAACCGTCAGTTCAAGGCGGCGCCCCGGCTGCTCGCCGCCGCTGAGGGCATGCACTACACCAGCGTCGACGGCCGGACGGTTCTCGACGGCACCGCCGGCCTCTGGTGCGTGAATGCCGGGCACGGCCGCCGGCAGATCGCCGCCGCGGTCGAGCGGCAGCTTTCGACCATGGACTTCGCGCCGTCCTTCCAGATGGGACATCCGATCGCCTTCGACTTCGCCGAGCGGCTGGCCGAGATCGCGCCCGGCCCGGCCGGCGCCAAGCTCGACCGGGTGTTCTTCACCGGCTCGGGCTCGGAGTCCGTGGACACAGCGCTGAAGATCGCACTTGCCTATCAACGTTCGATCGGCCAAGGCACGCGCACCCGCCTCATCGGCCGCGAACGCGGTTATCACGGCGTCGGCTTCGGCGGCATCTCCGTCGGCGGCATCGTCAACAACCGCCGCGTCTTCCCGCAGCTTCCCGGGTCCGACCATCTGCGCCACACCCATGACCCGGCGAAGAACGCCTTCGTCAAAGGGCAGCCGGAGCATGGGGCTGAGCTTGCCGACGACCTCGAAAGGCTCGTGGCGCTCCACGGCGCCGAGACGATCGCCGCCTGCATCGTCGAGCCCGTCGCCGGCTCGACCGGCGTGCTGATCCCGCCGAAGGGCTATCTCGAGCGGCTGCGCGCGATCTGCGACAAGCACGGCATTCTCCTGATTTTCGACGAGGTGATCACCGGTTTCGGCCGGCTCGGTGCGGCCTTCGCGACCGACTATTTCGGCGTCACGCCGGACATCGTCACCACCGCCAAGGGGCTTACCAACGGCGCGATCCCGATGGGCGCCGTCTTTGCCAGCCGCAAGGTGCACGACGCCCTGATGCACGGCCCGGAAGGCCAGATCGAGCTCTTCCACGGCTATACCTATTCCGGACATCCGGCCGCCTGTGCCGCCGGCATCGCCACACTCGACATCTATCGAGACGAAGGCCTGATGACGCGCGCCGCCGAAATCGAGGGCGACTGGCACGAGGCGATGCATTCCATGAAAGGCCTGCCGCATGTCATCGACATCCGCACCATCGGCCTCATCGCCGGTATCGAGCTCCAGTCGCGCGACGGCGCGCCCGGCGCTCGCGCCTATGACGTTTTCGTCGATTGCTTCGAGCGGGGCCTGCTGATCCGCGTCACCGGCGACATCATCGCCTTCTCGCCGCCTCTGATCGCGGAGAAGCAGCATTTCGGCGAGATCGTCTCGATCCTTGCCGATGCGTTGAAGCGGGTGAAATAACGGCGCTTGAGATAGTTTAAATGCCCCCTCCCGACGCCTTGGAGGGGGCATTCTCGCATTCATCCAGGCGTCGCTTCAGCGTATCAGGATCGCCCGCAGATCATTGACATTCGTCCCCGTCGGCCCGGGTACGAACAGGTCGCCGCTGGCCGCGAAGGCCGTCCAGGCGTCATGGCGCGCGAGGTGAGCGCGGGGATCGGCGCCTGCCGCCCGCATCCGGCCGACGCTTGCGCCGTCGGCAAAGGCGCCGGCATTGTCCTCGGATCCGTCGATGCCGTCGGTGTCGGCGGCAAGCGCATCGATACCGCCGATGCCGTCGATGTCGAGCGCGAGCGACAGGAGGAATTCGCTGTTGCGTCCGCCCTTTCCGTAACTTTCGCCGGAGATCGTCACCGTCGTCTCGCCGCCGGAAAGCAGCACGACCGGCTTCGAAAAGGGACGGTTGCGCGAGGCCACTTCCCGCGCGAGCGCCGCATGCATACGGCCGATGTCGCGCGCCTCGCCCTCGATCGCATCCGACAGGATCATCGCCTCGATGCCGCTTTCCCGCGCCCGTGCCGCCGCCGCTTCCAGCGAAACGGCCGCCGAGGCGATGACGTGCACTTCGTTGCCGCCGAATGCAGCATCGTCGGGCCGGGGTGCCCGCGCCGCTTCGGAAGCGAGATGCGCCGTCACCCGCTCGGGCAGGGCGATAGCGTATCGCGCGACGATCTCGCGCGCTTCTTCGAGACTGGACCGGTCGGCCACCGTCGGGCCCGAGGCGACGAAGGCCGGATTGTCGCCGGGCACGTCGGAGATGACGAGGCTCACGACTCGCGCCGGGGCGGCGGCAAGTGCAAGCCGCCCGCCCTTGATCCGCGAGGCATGCTTGCGCACCACATTCATGGCGGAAATCGGCGCTCCGGAGGCAAGCAGCGCCTTGTTGACGGCGATCTCGTCCTCCAGGGTCAAGCCGCCGGGCGGGGCCGGCAAGAGAGCGGAGCCTCCGCCGGAGATGAGCGCCACCACGAGATCATCCGCCGTCAGTCCCCCGACGGTTTCGAGGAGCGCCGATGACGCGGCAAGCCCCGCCTCGTCCGGCACCGGGTGAGCCGATTGCAGGACCCTGATCCGCTCGCATTTCTCGACGGGCCCGTGGCGGGCAACGACGGCGCCTGCAAGCGGCCCGTCCCAGAGCCGCTCGAAAGCGGCCGCCATCTGGCTCGCGGCCTTGCCGGCGCCGACCACGATCGTGCGGCCCTTCGGCCGCGCCGGAAGGTGCGCCCGAATGGCGGCCTCAGGATCGGCCGCGGCAACGGCGGCCTCGAAAAGCGATATGAGAAAAGGGCGCGGCTCTATTGACGTCATGGAATCAGACCGAAGTTTCTAGATAGGGAGGCACCTTGAACGCCGCCTTCGGCCGCCGCAACGTTTTTCGATCGGCCGTCCGAAACTGCAACACCCGATCGCTCCTTCAGCGGACCTCCGCGCGCGCCCGGGGGCGCGCGTCGTTACGCTCGTGCTGGAACACGGCCGGGGGCAGCGGCGGCAATCCGCGGATGATGTCGGCCCCCTTCTCGCCCATCATGATCGTCGGGCCGTTGGTGTTGCAGGACGGGACCCGCGGCATCACCGAGCTGTCGCAGACGCGCAGCCCCTCGATCCCGCGAACCCTGAGCTCCAGGTCGACCACCGCCGCCGCGTCGGTCCCCATCCTGCAGGTGCCGACCGGGTGGTGGTCGGTCTTGGCGTTGGCGCAGCCATAGTCGAAGAGCTGCTCCTCGGTGCGCACATCCTTGCCCGGCAAACGCTCGTCTAGGACGAAGGGCTTCAGCGCAGGCTGCTGCATGATTTCCCGCGCAATCTTCAAACCTTCGAGCGACATCTGCCGATCGTGCGGATCCTCCCAGTAGTTCGGATCGATCAGGGGCGCGGCCGCCGGGTCGGCCGAGGAGAGCCGGACGGTACCGCGCGAGCGCGGGTGCAGATAGGCGGAATTGAGTGTGACCCCGGCATTCTTGAGCCGCGCGACGCCGGCCTCGATGCCCGAACCGAGGCCGAGATGGAACTGGATGTCCGGCGAGCGGGCATTCGGATCGGCATACCAGAAGCCGCCGGTCTCGAAGAGAGACGAGGCAACCGGGCCGGAGCGGAAGAGCACATATTGCAGCCCGGCCCAGAGCGTGCGGTGCAGCCTGGCGACGCCGTCATAAGTGTGATCGCCGGTGCATTCGGAGATGACGAAGAGATCCAGATGATCCTGGAGATTGCCGCCCACACCGGCGAGATCGTGCCTGACCTCGACGCCGACGGAACGAAGGTGATCGGCCGGGCCGATACCGGACTGCAACAGCAGCTTCGGCGAGCCGATCGCACCCGACGAGACCAGCACCTCGCGATCGGCGCGGATGATCTCGACGCCCCTCTTCGTCGCGACTTCCACCCCGACGGCGCGCCTGCCCTCGAGCACGATGCGCGCGACGCGGGCACCGGTGCGCACCGTCAGATTCGGGCGATCCCTGACCGGCGAGAGATAGGCGAGCGAGGCGGAGGACCGGCGGCGGTTGCGCTGCGTCAGCTGATAGAAGCCGACGCCCGCCTGCTGCTTGCCATTGAAGTCGTGGTTGTAGGGAATGCCGAGTTCCTGCCCGGCTCGGATATAGGCGTCGCAGATCGGCAGCGCCGAAACCGGCATGGAAACGCCGAGCGGCCCACCATAGGAATGATAGTCGTCGGCGAAGCGCTGATTGTCCTCGGCGCGCTTGAAATAGGGAAGCACGCTGCGATAGTCCCAGCCGGCGCAGCCCTCCTCACTCGCCCAGAGGTCGTAATCGGCCGCATTGCCGCGAGTATAGAGCTGCGCATTGATGGAAGAACCGCCGCCGATCACCTTGGCCTGGGTGTAGCGCAGCACCCTGCCCTTCATGTGCTTCTGCGGCACCGTGTGCCAGCCCCAACTGGCGACCCCCTTCGTCATCTTGGCGAAGCCGGCCGGCATGTGGAACAGCGGATTCCAGTCGCCGCCGCCGGCTTCAAGCAGCAGCACCCTGACGTCCGGATCCTCGCTCAGACGATTGGCAAGCACGCAGCCGGCCGGACCGGCCCCGGTGATGATGTAGTCGTAGGTCATTCACATGTCCTCAATGTCACGCGCTTCAGGCGCGGTATCAGCTGTCTCGCCATGCCCCTCATCCGCCTGCCGGCACCTTCTCCCCGCAGGCGGGGAGAAGGGACTCGCGGTGGCCGCATTCGCAACCATGACCGCCGGCGTTTCGGTGGGCACGTCCCCTCTCCCCGCACGCGGGGAGAGGGTTAGGGTGAGGGGCAAATCTCGACGACCGGGTGACGGGAAACGCCCGCACACAATTCACAACCGCCCGATCGACAATCCCCCATCCGCCTGGATCACCGAGCCCGTGGCGAAACCGAACTGCCCACCGGCAAGCCCGGCGACGATATTGCCGATATCCTCGGGTTCGCCCCAGCGCCGCATCGGCACCAGGCCACTCGCGATCAGCCCGTCGTATTTGCCGGAAACCGCAGCCGTCATGTCCGAGCGGATGATGCCGGGACGGACTTCGAAGACCGCGATGCCGGTCTCGGCGAGCCTCAGCGCCAGGCCCTGGCTGAAGGCCGCAAGGCCTGCCTTGCTCATGCAATAGTCGAGCCGCTCGGGCGACGTCATCGCCGCCGAGACCGAGGTGATGTTGATGATTGAGCGCTGCGCTTGAGCCTCGCTCGCGAGCATCGCCTTCAGCACGGCCTGCGTGAAAA
Source organism: Sinorhizobium sp. (assembly GCF_059070375.1). Classification (NCBI taxonomy): domain Bacteria; kingdom Pseudomonadati; phylum Pseudomonadota; class Alphaproteobacteria; order Hyphomicrobiales; family Rhizobiaceae; genus Sinorhizobium; species Sinorhizobium sp. Next base: position 54,335 of record NZ_JCACWC010000004.1, on the reverse strand, counting down.
ACACCGTGCCGCGCAGATTGACGCCGACGATCGTGTCGAAATTCTCCGGCTTCAGATCGAGAAAATCGCCACGCACGATGGAGGCGATGCCGGCATTGTTGACAAGGCAGTCGATCCGGCCGAATTCCGCGACGGCCGCGTCGACGGTCGTCTGATGGCTCGAAAGGTCGGCCAGATCGGCGCGCAGGAAGATCGCCCGGGCGCCGAGCCCGTTGAGTTCGGCGATTACGGGAGCGACACCCTCCGCATCGCCAATGCCGGTGATGGCGATGTCGAAACCGGTCGCCGCGAGCGCCCGGGCGATCCCTAGCCCGATGCCGCGGCGGCCGCCGGTGACGATCGCGACGGGGCGTGCCTTATCGGTCATGACCGCAGATCCTGTTTTACGATATGATCGGCGACACGCAGCGCCTGGGCGGCGACGGTCAGCGCCGGATTGACGGCGGCGGAGGTCGGCAGGAAGCCGGCATCGACGACGAAGAGATTCGGATGATCGAAGGCGCGGCAATAAACGTCGAGCGGCGCCTGGCCGGGATCATTGCCGATCCGGACCGTGCCGCACTGATGCGAAGGCGTCCGCTTGTCGAAGGCCCGCGCGAGCACGACCGGGAAGCCGGCTTTCTTCAGCACCGCCTTCAGCTTGGCGACGAGATCGAGATGGGCCTGCCAATTGGTGCGCACCCATTTCAGCACGACGCGCTCGCCGTCGACCATGACGCGGCTCTCCGGTGACGGCAGGTCCTCGCTCATGGCGTAGAAGTCGATACCGCGGGCGGACATCCGGTTCAGCAGCCATTCCGGCATGGCCGGCATGTTCGCCTTCAGGATCGCGCCGGAAATGCGGCCGAGAAGCTGGATATTGCCGAGCGGCGGCCCGCCCGCACCGTCGGAGAGATAGAAATCGTTGAGGCCGAAGGTCTTCTGATAGACCGAATTGTTGCGGTACCAGGGGCTGAGCGCGATGACGGCGCTTGAATTATGGTTCATGAAATTGCGGCCGACCTGATCGGACCGGTTGGCAAGCCCGGTCGGGTTGCTGTCGTCGGCAGAGCGCAGAAGCAGTACGGCCGACTGCACCGCGCCGGCACTGAGAATGACGAGCTTCGGCGAAAGACGGTGCTCCGCCCCGTCCTTGGCGTAGAACACGGTTTCGATCGCCTTTCCGCCCGGCCCGGTTGCGAGCCGCGTCACCCGCGAGCCGGTCTGCAGCCGCACATTCGGAAATTTCAGCGCCGCCGCCAGCGCCGCCGTTTCGGCATCCATCTTGCCGTCGGATGAGTTCGGATGCGCGTCCCACGGCGTCTTGCCCTTGGCGAGCCAGCGCTCGATATCGACGCCGAGCGGCAGCGAATAGGGATGAAGGCCGATCGCGGCCAGGCGCTCACGGACCATGGCGATCGCAGGCTCGTCCGGCACCGGGCCATGGGGATAGCCGCTCGAATGAGCGGGTTCCGTCGGGTCCTCGCCCAATTTGCCTCGCACCTGATAAAGCTGCTCTGCCTTGGAATACCACGGCTCGAGCTCCTCATAGGAAAAGGGCCAGGCCGGGGAGACGCCGTCCCGGTGCTGCATTTCCTCGAAATCCTCGCGGCGGTAGCGGGTCAGCACCGCGCCGTAGAATTTCGAATTGCCGCCGACATTGTAGTAGTTGCCGGGATTGAAGCCGGGGCCGCCCGCCTCGTACCACGTCTCCTTCGGGCGGAAATGGCCGCGCTGGAAGATCGCCCGCTGGTCGCGATTGATCGGCAGGTCCTCGATATGTGAGCCCGCTTCGAGAATCAGGATCTCGGCGCCCGAGGCGGCAAGACCCGCGGCGACGGTTGCGCCGCCGACCCCCGATCCAATGATGACGATATCCGGCTGGCTCTCCATCGTCTTTCTCATGCAATCCGCTTTTCGCTTTGCGGGTCGAAAAAGACGGCCTTGTCGAGATTGAAGGCCAGCCGTGACGTCTGTCCGGGCGCAATGCGCGCATCGGCCCTGAGCCTTGCGACGATTTCCTTGCCGCCGAGCCTCGTGACGGCAAAGGTATCGGAGCCGGCCGGCTCGACCACCTCGATCAGGCATTCGCCTTCGACGACGAATTGCGCATTGCGATCCGCCCCGTCCGGGTCGGTGAGCGCTTCCGGACGGATGCCGAAGACCACCTCCCTGCCGGCATAGGCAGAGAGCGCGCCGTTTTGCGGCACGGCTAGTCTCAGGGGTTCGGCATTCGGCCGCGCCAGCGTCACCGAGACTTGAGAGCCTGCGGTTTCTATCTGCGCTTTGAGCAGGTTCATCGCAGGCGAGCCCATGAAATCGGCGACGAACATATTAGCGGGGTTGTTGTAGATCTCCGCCGGCGTTCCGAATTGCTGCAGGACGCCGTCCTTCAGGACGGCGATCTTGGTCGCGAGCGTCATCGCCTCGATCTGGTCGTGCGTCACATAGACGATGGTCGTCTTCATGCGGTGATGCAGCCGCTTGATCTCGGTGCGCATGTCGACGCGCAGCTTCGCGTCGAGGTTCGAGAGCGGCTCGTCGAAGAGGAAGACCTGGGGATTGCGCACCAGCGCCCGGCCCATGGCGACGCGCTGGCGCTGGCCGCCGGAAAGCTGGCTCGGCTTGCGGTCGAGCAGATGGCCGATCTGCAGCATGTCGGCCACCTGCTTGATCGCCTTCTCGCGTTCCTCCTTCGGCACGCCGCGGATCTCCATGCCGAAGGCGATGTTCCCGGCCACCGTCATATTCGGATAGAGCGCATAGGACTGGAATACCATGGCGATGTCGCGCTTCGACGGGTGCAGCCCCGAAACCGAGCGGCCGTTGATGGCGATGTCGCCCGAGGTGATCGGCTCCAGGCCGGCGATCGTGTTCAGAAGCGTCGACTTGCCGCAACCGGAGGGGCCCACGAGCACGAGGAAGCCGCCTTCTTCGATCTCCAGGTTGATGTCCTTCAAGATCTCGAGAGCGCCGTAGGATTTGCGCAGATTGGTGATCTTCAGAAACGACATGGCTTATCCTTTCACGGCGCCGGACATCAGTCCGCGGACGAAATAGCGGCCGGACACGATGTAGACGATGAGCGTTGGCAGGGCGGCGAGGATCGCGCCCGCGAAGTGGACATTGTATTCCTTGACCCCCGTGGACGAGCTCACGAGATTGTTGAGAGCCACCGTCATCGGCGTCGAATACGGCCCGGAGAACGAGGCCCCGAACAGGAAGTCGTTCCAGATATTGGTGAACTGCCAGATGACCGAGACGACGATGATCGGCCCTGACGACGGCAGCAATATCCGCCGGAAGATCTGGAAGAAGCTGGCGCCGTCGATCTGTGCCGCACGCACCAGCTCGGTCGGGAAGGCCTCGTAGTAGTTGCGGAAATAGAGCGTCGTGAAGCCGATACCGTAGACCACATGCACCAGGATCAGACCCCAGATCGAACCGGCGATGCCGATAATGCCGAGAATGCGCGCCATCGGTATCAGCACGATCTGGAAGGGAATGAAGCACGAGAGAAGCAGCATGCCGAAGAAGATGTTCGCCCCGGGGAAGCGCCATTTCGTCAGCACGTAGCCGTTGAGCGCGCCGATGATCGTGGAAATCGCCACGGCCGGGACGACCATCAGGATCGAATTGATGAAGAAAGGCCGAAGGCCGGTGGGCTGCACGCCGATCTGGGCGGTCGACCAGGCCGAAAGCCATGGCTCGACGGTCCAGGTCCGAGGCAGGTTCAACATGCCGCCCTGCCGGATCTCATCCAGCGGCTTCAGGGAATTCACCAGCATCACATAGAGCGGCAGCAGCGAATAGAGTGCGAAGAGGATCAGCGCCGAATAGATCAGAGCGCGCGTCAGCCGGCTGTGCGAGATGACGTTTTCGGAATTGGGAGCGCCCATCAGCGTTTTCCTCCCCGGACTTCGGAATAGAGATAGGGAACGATGATCGAGAAGATCATCACCAGCATCACGATCGCCGACGAGGCGCCGATCGCCATCTGGTTTCGGGTGAAGGTGTAAGAATACATGAAGGTCGCCGGCAGCTCGGTCGCCTGCCCCGGCCCGCCGCCCGTCAATGCGATGATCAGATCGTAGGCCTTGATGGCAAGATGGGCGAGTACGACAAAGGCCGAAAGGAAGACCGGCCGCATCAGGGGAATGATGATCCGCCGATAGATGGTTGGGGTGGTCGCCCCGTCGATCTGGGCGGCCTTGATGATCTCGTTGTCGACGCCGCGCAGGCCCGCCAGGAACATCGCCATGATGAAGCCGGTCGACTGCCAGACGGCCGCGATGACGACGCAGTAGATGGCGTAGTTGCGGTCCTTGATCCAGTTGAACGAGAAGCTTTCCCAGCCCCAGAGATGCATGGTGTTCTCAAGCCCGATACCGGGATCGAGGAACCACTTCCACGCGGTGCCGGTGACGATGAAGGAAAGCGCCATCGGATAGAGATAGATCGGACGAAGGAAACCTTCGGCGCGGATCTTCTGGTCGAGCAGGATCGCCAGCCCGAGACCCAGCACCGAGCAGACCACGATATAGAGAGTCGCGAAGATCGCCAGATTGCTGACCGCGCGCCACCAGTGCGGCAGGGCCCATAACCGGCTGTAATTGCTCAAACCCACGAAGTTGTAGGACGGCAGCATCTTACTGTCCGTCATCGACAGGAAGCCCGTATAGGCTATGAAGCCGTAGACGAACACCAGAACTATGAGAAAGCTGGGGGCGAGCACGAGCTTTGGCAAAAGCTCCTGCAGCCGGTTGCGGCTATCCATGTTTGCTACCACCGTATGTTTCGTTCGTGGAGGGGATTGCCCCTCACCCTAGCCCTCTCCCCGCATGCGGGGAGAGGGGACTGAGGCGTAGCGGCTCAAGCCCTCATCTCAAGGCGAGAGGACGCCGGAGCTCACCGCTTGTCCCTTCTCCCCGCACGCGGGGAGAAGGTCGCGGCAGCGGGATGAGGGGCTTTTCCCCTCCTCGGTGCCTCTACTTCGCAGCCTCGACCGCCGCCACGAGTTCCGTCACCGCCTCTTCCGAGTCGAGTTCGCCGTTAAACTGGCGTGTGACCACGTCGTAGATCGCGTTCTTGACGGCAGCCGGATTGGCATGGCCGTGGGCCATGGAGCCGAAGAGCGTGCCGTTGGTATTTGCTTCCGCGAGGTCCTTGATGCCCTTCTTGCCGCAGGCGTCGAAGTCGGTATCCGGAACGTCGGTGCGGGCGGGAACGGAACCCTTGACGACGTTGAAGGCCGACTGGAAGGCCGGGCTCTCGATTGCCGAGGCCATCTGCAGCTGTGCCGGAACCTTGTCTTCCGAAACCTTGAACATCGCGAACTGGTCGGAATTGAAGGTGACCGAACCTTGCGTTCCGGGGAAGCGCATGCAGACAAAATCAGTGCCGGGCACCTTCTTCGCCTTCAGGAACTCGCCCTTCGCCCAGTCACCCATGAACTGCAGGCCGGCCTTGTTCTCGATGACCATTGCCGAGGCGAGGTTCCAGTCGCGGCCGGAGAAGTTGTCGTCCACATAGGAGCGCAGCTTCGTCATGCGGTCGAAGGCTTCCTTCATCTTGTCGCCGCCGAGCGCCGCCGGATCGAGATCGATGAAAGCCTGCTTGTAGAAGTCGTTGCCCAGCGAAAGAACGACGGCGTCGAAGATCGTCGCGTCCTGCCAGGGCTGGCCGCCATGGGCGACCGGCGTGATGCCCTGCTCCTTGAACTTGTCGAGCAGTGCGATCAGCTCTTCCCAGGTGGTCGGTTCCTTGCCGCCGGCCTTGTCGAGGGCGGCCTTGTTGATCCAGACCCAGTTGGTCGAATGGACGTTGACCGGCGCGGCGATCCAGTGTCCGTCATATTTCGAGAACTGCTGCAGTGCCGCCGGAATGACCTTGTCCCAGCCCTCCTTGGAGGCGACCTCGTCCAGATTGCCCAGCGCGCCTTCCTTGGCCCAGTCGAGAATGTCGAAGCCGAGCATCTGCACGGCCGTCGGCGCGTTGCCAGCGGTGACGCGGGCACGAAGCACCGTCATCGCTTCGGTGCCGCCGCCGCCGGCGACCGGCATGTCGGTCCAGCTGATGCCCTTGCTCTCTAGGTCCTTCTTGAGGACGTCGAGGGCCGCGGCTTCGCCGCCGGACGTCCACCAGTGCAGTACTTCCACATTCTCGGCTGCCTCCGCAGCTGTCGCCGCCAACATCAGTGCTGCAACAGCAGTCGTCGTCATGAACTTGCGCATCGTTATCCTCCCGTTTGCAAGTTTCCGAAGCGGAACCTCCTCCGCTCTTTTCCGGTGCCGCCCGGTTCCCGCGGACGGCTGGCCTGCGACTGACGTCACCCGGCCAATTCAAGACGTTACACCCTTTCGGCGATTACGAAACCTCGCCCCTTCCCTTCTTCAGCGCGGCATCCACCAGTTGCTGCGCCGGCCGATATGCATGTTGAGCGTCTTCGTCTCCGTATAGTCCTCGACCGCATGGCGACCGAGCTCGCGGCCGAGACCGGATTGCCGATAGCCGCCGAAAGGCAGCTCCGATGCGCCATCCATGAAGGTGTTCATCCAGACCGTGCCGGCGCGTACGCGCCGCCCGATCGTCAGGCAGGTGTCGAAGTCGCGGCTCCAGACCCCGGCGGAAAGCCCGTAATCGATCGAATTGGCGATCCGGATCGCCTCTTCCGTCTTCTCGAAAGTCAGAACGGAGAGAACCGGCCCGAAGACTTCCTCCCGGGCCACGGCCATTTCGGGCCGAACGGCCGACAGAATGGTCGGGGCCATGAACTGTCCCATGCCGAGATCGAGCGTGGTGCCGCCATGGGCTATTCTCGCGCCTTCGTTCGACGCCGAAGAAACATAGCCGGCGATCTTTTGCAGATGCTGCGGCGTGATGATTGCGCCAACCTGCGTTTCAGGGTCAAGCGGATCTCCGACCTTGACCTTGGCCGAGAGGCTGGCGATGCGCGCCGTCACCTCCTCGGCGATATCGCGATGCAGGATCAGCCGCGAGCCGGCATTGCAGCATTCGCCGGCATTGAAATAGGCGCCGAAGACGGCCGCATCGATGAATTCGTCCAGGTTTGCGTCCGGAAAGACGATCTGCGGATTCTTGCCCCCGAGTTCCAGCGAGACCTTCTTCAAGGTCTGCGCCGCATTGGCCATGGTCAGTCGGCCGATTCCGGTCGAGCCGGTAAAGGAGACCATGTCGACATGCGGGTGGGTGGTGAGCGGCGCGCCGGCCTCCGGCCCCGTGCCGACGATGATGTTCACGACGCCCTGGGGCACGCCGGCCGCTTGCAGGATTTCGCCGAGAACCAGCGTCGAGGCCGAGGTGAGTTCGGAGGGCTTCACCACCGTCGTGCAGCCGGCGGCAAGGGCGAAGGGAAGCTTCTGGCTGACGATCAGGAAAGGGAAGTTCCACGGCGTGATGATCGATACGACGCCGATCGGCTCGCGCAGCACGACGCCGAGCGTACCCTCCCCGAGCGTGTTGTAGCTTTCGCCCGAGAGTTCGCGGGCAAGTGCTGCCGCATAGCGCCAGATGTCGGCGGCACCCGCCAATTCGCCCTTCGCCTGGCTGATCGGCTTGCCGGATTCGACCGCATCGAGAAAAGCGAGCTCATCCGCGCGCGCGGCAATCATGTCGGCGGCCCTGAGCAGGATCAGCGATCGTTCCGATGCTGTCATGCGCGGCCACGGACCTTCGTCGAAGGCGCGCCGTGCGGCGGCGATCGCCCGCTCGGCATCCGCTTTCGCCGCCGCCTGATAGCGGCTGACGACGACGCCGTGACCCGGCGCCACGCGCTCGATCGAGCGGCCCTCGGCGCCATCCACCCACTGACCGTCGATCAGCATCCGGAATTCACGGATCTTGTAGTCGCCGAGCGCCTTCGGCCTCACCACCGCCGTCATCACCATTCTCCCTTGAAGCGAGCTTCACGCTTTTCACTGAAGGCGGCTACGCCTTCCTTGAGATCGCCGGTCTTGGCGACGAGGATCGATCCCAACGCTTCCACCGCCGCGCCCTTGTCTTCGCCGCTGGCCGAGGCGATCATCAGCTTCGATATTTCGAGCGCCGCCGGCCCGCGGCCGGCGACCCGCGCAGCGTAGTCGCGCGCCGCCTGCATGACCGCGCCGGTCTCGACCACTGCGTCGATAAGCCCCTCGGCCTTGGCTTCCGCCGCCGAGAACATCTCGCCGCCGAGCACCATGCGGCGAACGATCTGCGCGCCGAAGCGCGCGACCAGGCGCTGCGTGCCCGACCAGCCCGGAACCATGCCGAGGCTCGTCTCCGGCAGGCCGATCTTCACCTGTTTTTCGGCCAGACGTATATCCGCCGCCGCCGCAAGCTCCAGACCGCCGCCAAGCGCATGGCCGTTGAGTGCCGCGATCACCGGCATGCGCAGCGTGGCGAGCCGTTCGAAAACGCGGTGGCCGAAACGGACCCAGTCATGGCCGAAGGCGACTGGCTCCATGCCGCCCCAGGCCTTGATGTCGCCGCCGGCGGAAAAGGCCTTGCCCTCGCCGGTAAGGATCAGGACGCGCACGTCGCGCTTCGCCTCGGCCGTATCGCAGGCCGCGTCTAGCGCCTTCAGCATGCCGATGTCGAAGGCGTTGAGCTTTTCCGGCCGCGCGACCGTCATGATCGCTATGGGACCGTCGAAATCGATGCGGATGCGTTCGTCAGCCATCGTCGCCTCCCGTGAGCCGGCGCGGCGCCTTGGCGGGCAGCGTCAGGCCGATCGGCCCCTCGCCGAACAGCGCCGGATCCATCGGCTTCAGCGCGTCGGAGACGATCAGCGGAAACTCCGACTGACCAAGGATATCCGTTTCGAGATCGACGCCCGGGGCGATTTCGGTGAGCACCACGCCTTCCGGGGTCAGTTTCATCACGCAGCGCTCGGTGACATAGGTGATGTCCTGCCCCTGTTCGACGGCCCGGCGGCCGGAGAAAGTGACGTGCTCGACCGTGTTGACGAGCTTCTTGAGCTTGCCTTCCTTCTCGATCACGAGCCGCCCGTCGGCGACCGCCAGCTTCGCACCCGCATTGAACATGCCGGAGAAGACGATCTTCTTCGCCCGCGCGGTGATGTCGACGAAACCCCCCGCCCCCGCCGTTACATGCGGGCGGAAGCTGAGCTTCGAGACGTTGACGGAGCCGGTGCGGTCGATCTCCAGGAAGGAGAGCAGAGAAGCATCGAAGCCTGCGCCCTGGAAATAGGTGAACTGGTATGGCGACGGCATGAAGGCGTCCGCATTCGAGGCGCAGCCGAAGGCGAAATCGAGGAGCGGCACGCCGCCGACGGCGCCCTGTTCGATGACCCAGGTCACTGCGCCGTGCAGACCCTCTTCGATGAGGATGCGCGGGACGTTTGCGGAAATGCCGAAACCGAGATTGACCGCACTGCCCGCCTCGAGCTCCTTGGCGACGCGGCGCGCGATCACTTTCTGGATATTGAATTCCGGCAGTCGGAAGCTGTCGAGCGGACGGAATATCTCGCCGGAAATGGCGGGGTCGTAGAGCGTCTGCGTCGTCTGCTTCTGTTCGGGATCCACGACGACATAGTCGACCAGAACGCCCGGTACACGCACATCATGGGGCTTCAGCGAGCCTTCTTTGGCAATGCGTTTCACCTGGGCGATGACGATGCCGCCATTGTTGCGGGCGGCAAGCGCCTGGTCGAGGCCGCCTAGATAGGCGCCCTCGTGCTCATAGGTGAGATTGCCGCATTCGTCGGCGGTCGTCGCGCGGATGATCGCCACCTGAGGCGCGATCGCCTTGAAATAAAGCCAGTCCTCGCCCTCGAAGGAGATCTTCTTCACCACCGGTTCGGCGGCGGCTGACGCATTCATGGCGCAGCCTTCGCGCGAGGGGTCGACGAAGGTGTCGAGCCCCACCTTGGTCATGACGCCCGGGCGCTTGGCCGCCGCCTCGCGATGCATGTCGAAGAGAATGCCCGAGGGAATATTATAGGCGGCCACCTCGTTCGCGCCGATCATCTGCCAGATCAGCGGCGGTTCGGCGCTCGACGGGCCTGAGGGATAGGAGCCGCCGATGATCTTTTTCAGGAGACCCTTCCTGGCGATATGATCCACACCCTTGATGCCGCTCATGTCGCCGGCGGCGATCGGATGCAGCGTCGTCAGATCGCGCGGGTATCCGGTCGCCTCGAAGCGCTCGCCGATCGCCTTCAGCATCAGGTCCGGGCAGCCAAGCCCGCTGGAGGAGGAGACCGAAACGATTGCGCCGTCCGGAATCAAGCCGGCAGCTTCCGCAAGCGAAATATGTTTGCCCGTCATGCGCATCAAAGTCCCGTTTCGATCTCGACGGCACCGCCGGTAGCCGCCGCCTTTACCACCGCAAGCCCGGTGGCGAGCGACCAGACGCCATCCTCGCCGCTCGCCGACGGACGGCCATTGCCCCCGATCGCGGAATGGAATGCCTCGAGCGCCGTCTCGTAGAGATTGCGGTGGTCGAGCGGCAATTCGCTCTCGCCCTCTTCATTGCGCAGCACGACCGTGCCGACAGGCCGCTGCGTCATCACGTTGCGACCGATCAGCGATCCCGCGGTTCCGTGCACTTCGAGACCCGTCTCGGCAAATTTCGTGGTGAAGGCATCATGAAACTGGGCAATGACGCCGGAGCGGAAGCGGAGCACGCCCATGACCCCGTCCTCGAGTCCTTCCTTGCCCATGCCGGCGCTGTGACTGATCGCGACCGCCTCGATCGGGTCGTCGTTCAGAACGAAGCGCAGCGTGTCGGCGTCGTGCACGGTGATATCGAGAATGACGCCTCCGCCCGCCTCCGGCCTGTCGAGCCGCCAGCCCTGGAGGTGCGGCGGCAGATAGACGGCATGGAAGACCCGTGCCGCGATCGGTCGGCCGATCCGGCCCGCGGCGATCGCTTCCCGCATGGCCCGATGGGTGGCGGCGTTGCGCAAGTGATGATTGGTGCCGAGCACGACGCCGGCCTCGCAGGCCTTGAGCACCATTTCACAGCCGTCATTGAGATTCATCGCCAGCGGCTTCTCGCAGAGAACGTGCTTGCCGGCGCGGATCGCCGCGAGCGCCTGATCGTGGTGAAGCTCGTTCGTCGTGGAGATGTAGACGGCGTCCACGTCGGGATCGCCGACGAGATCGTCGACGCTCGTGACAGCCTTTACGATCCCGTTCTCGGCGGCATAGGCCTCTCCTCGTTCCGCGCTCGAACTCATCACCGAGACGACGTCGCCGCCTGCGGCGCGGATGGCGCCGATCACCCATTCGCGCGCGATCGTGCTCGCGCCGATCAGTCCCCAGCGAATCATGACGAAATCTCCTTCACTCTGCGTCCGACGGCAGCACCGCAGCTCTGACGAATGGCGAGCCGGACCGGGCTGACGATCGCTTCCGGCTCGACACGGCCGCTATTGATCTGTTTCAAGAGCAATTCCGCCGCACGCTCGCCCATGCCATGCGGATCGACCGAGACCGTGGTCAGCGCCGGCACCGCGGTCTTGGCCTCGATCACGTCATCGAAACCGATCACCGCGAAATCCTCGCCGGGCTCCAGCCGGCGCGCACGCAGCCCGTCGCAGACGCCGAAGGCGACGGCATCGTTGAAGCAGAGGGCCGCGGTCGGCCGCTCCTTCAGCATCATCGCCTGCTCGATCGCCGTCACCCCGCCGGCGCGCGAGGGCGCCGAACCGATGACCAGGTCGTCTGAGACTTGGAGGCCGGCCTCCCGAAGGGCATCGCCATAGCCGCGCATGCGCGCTTCGAAGACCGCGGTATCGGCGAAGCCTCCGAGGAAGGCGACGCGGCGATGGCCACGCTCGACCAGATGGCGCACGGCGGCAACGGCGCCGGCATGATTGTCCGAAGTCAAAGAGGATACACCGGCGCCGGGAATGTCGCGCACGACGAGCACGACCGGAATGCCGGCGGCAACGAGCGGCGCGAGATCCGCGGCTTCCGTTCCGCGCGCCGGGGATATGATGAGCCCCGACACCCCGTGCTCGCGCATCGAGGCGATGACCTCGCGCTGGCGGTCGAGCTTCTCGCTCGTATTGGCGAGGAACTGCACAAAGCCGGCGGCCTGCACGACCTCATCGACGCCGACCGCGAGCTCCGCAAAGAAGCTGTTCGTGAGATCGTTGACGACGATGCCGATGATCTTCGATCTCGCCTGGCGCAGATTGGCGGCGCTGCGATTATACACGTAGCCGAGCTCACGGATGACTGCATTGACTTTAGCCCTCGTCGATTCGTTGACGAGCGGACTTGCCTGCAGGACGAGCGACACGGTCGACTTCGACACGCCGGCGGCGCGCGCGATGTCGACAACCGTCACCCGCTCCTTCCCCATGAACATCCTCCCCGAAATTTCATCTCTCTCGTCCTTAATAATTGGAACGTTCCAATTTCGTCAAGAGGCTCCTGTTCACATTTTTTCCGGCGCCTTGGCAACGCATGGCACTGCATTTCTCCCCGTAAGCGGCTGTTATAGCTAATTCGAGAGGATTACCTCATTTCGGACTCCACAGGGGAGCGCTGCTGCTGCGAGGAGAGAGTTTCATTTTTGTCTTGAAATTTGGAACGGTCTAAATTATTCGATGCGATGAGGTAGAGGAGGACATAAGCCGATGACCAGCGTTTTTCTGCCGCGCCAGGACGGTTCGCTCGAAGAGTACCGGCTTCGGGGCGAACCGATCACCCGACCCGGAGCGGCCCCGACCTTCAACCGCATCGCCTATGCGGCCGCGCATGTCGTTTCCGATCCGCTTCGCGACAGCGACCCTTGGGGCAATCCGGCAATCGACTGGGAAGCGACGATGGCCTTCCGCCATCACCTGTGGGGGCTCGGCTTCCGGATCGCCGAGGCGATGGATACGGCGCAACGCGGCATGGGACTTACATGGACGGCGGCGCAGGAGCTGATCCGCCGCTCGCTCGCCGAAGCGCGAAGCGTTCCGGGCGCCGATCTCGCCTGCGGCGCCGGCACCGACCACCTTTCGCCGGCCGACGCGCGCTCGATTGACGATGTCATCGCGGCCTACGAGGAGCAGGTCGGCTTCGTCGAAGCCGAGGGCGGCCGGGCGATCATGATGGCGAGCCGGGCGCTCGCGCGCGTGGCGCGCTCCCCCGACGACTACCGGCGTGTCTACGGCCGCATCCTCTCCCAGACCAGGGACAAGGTCGTACTCCACTGGCTGGGCGACATGTTCGACCCGCAGCTCAAAGGCTATTGGGGCTCGGAAAACTTCGGGCAGGCACTCGAAACCATGCTGGCCATCATCGGCGAGAACAGCGCCAAGGTAGAGGGAATCAAGATTTCGCTGCTCGACAACGCCAAGGAATTGGCGCTGCGCAGCCGGCTCCCCGAGGGCGTGCTCTGCTTCACCGGCGACGATTTCAACTATGCGGAACTGATCGAGGGCGACGGCAACACGTACAGCCACGCACTGCTCGGCATCTTCGACGCCGTCGCGCCGTCGGCCTCGAAGGCGCTCGCGGCCCTCGCCGAGGGCGATCTTGCGACCTTTCGCGGCGTCATAGAGCCGACCGTGCCGCTCTCGCGCAAGATCTTCGAGGCGCCGACGCAATACTACAAGGCCGGCGTCGTCTTCCTGGCCTGGCTGAACGGCCACCAACGGCATTTCACCCTGCCGGCCGGCCTGCAATCGGCTCGCGGATTGCTCCACTATGCCGATATCTTCCGCCTGGCGGATCAGGCCAATGTGCTCGACAAGCCGGAGCTGGCTACTGAGCGGATGCACAATCTGCTGGCTGTGCTGGGGGTGGAGCAGGCATAGATCTCACCTGTCTTCATCGGGCAGGTCATGCCCCCTCGTCGCCTTCGCGACTTTCTCTCCGCAAGCGGGGCGAAGGGGCGACGGCGCGCGCGGTCCCCCTCCACACCACAGGCGTAGCCGCAATGAGATCGCCCGTGTGGCGCGTCCCCTCCCGCCGCTTGCGGGGAGAGGGTCGGGGGCAGTTACCCCCTATATTTTCAAAGACAAGAGCCTAAGCCGCCAGCCCCTTCTTCGCCAGCATCGCATCCGGGCTTGGCAGCTTGCCGCGGAAGGCCTTGTAGGCGTCTTCCGGATCGACGGAGCCGCCGACCGAGTAGATATTGTCCTTCAGTCTGGCCGCCATCGCCGGGTCGAAGGGATCGCCGGTCTCCTCGAAGGCCGCGAATGCATCGGCGTCGAGCACCTCCGACCACATGTAGGAGTAGTAGCCGGCCGAATAGCCGTCGCCGGAGAAGACGTGAAGAAAATGCGGGCTGCGGTGGCGCATGACGATCGACTGCGGCAGGCCGATCTTCTCGAGCGTCGCCGCTTCGAGCGCCATCGGATCGCCGACCTCTTCCGCCGTGTGATAGGCCATATCGACGAGCGCCGAGGCGGTAAACTCGACCGTCGCGAAACCGGAATTGAACGTCCGCGCCGCCAACACCTTGTCGAGCAGCGCCTGCGGCATCGGCTCGCCGGTCCTGTAGAGCACCGCATATTTCCGGAGAATGTCCGGCACCGTCAGCCAATGCTCGTATAGCTGCGAGGGCAGCTCCACGAAATCGCGCGCGACACCGGTACCCGAAACCGAGGGATAGGTGACATTGGAAAGCATGCCGTGCAGCGCGTGGCCGAATTCATGGAAGAGCGTGCGGGCATCGTCGATCGAGAGAAGCGCCGGCTTGCCCTCGGCGGGCTTGGCGAAGTTGCAGACATTGTACACGATCGGGATTTCGCCGATTGCGCCGTTCTCGAGCTTCAGCCTGTGCTGCGACTGAAAGGAGCTCATCCATGCGCCGGAGCGTTTCGAGGAGCGCGCGAAATAATCACCGAGGAAAAGGGCCGTGAGCCTGCCTGAGGCGTCGCGTATCTCGAAGACGCGGACGTCCGGGTGATAGGCGGGAACGCCATTCTTCTCGGTTGCGGTGATGCCGAAGAGGCGGCTGGCGACGGCGAAGCAGGCGTCGATGATCTTCTCCAGCTGCAGATAGGGCTTCAGTTCGCTTTCCGAAAAGCTGAATTTCCGGGCCCTGAATTTTTCCGCATAGTGTCGCCAGTCCCAAGGCATGACCTCGTGGTTGCGGCCCTCTTCGGCAATGAGCGTGGCGAGTTCCGCCTCCTCTTCCCGGGCCCGCGCCACCGCCTTTTCCCATACCTGCATCAGCAGGCCATTCACCGCCTCAGGGGTCTTCGCCATGGTATTGTCGAGCTTCAGCGCCGCATAATTCTCATAGCCGAGCAGTTTCGCCTTTTCCGCCCGGAGAGCGAGCGTTTCGGCGATGATGCCGCGATTGTCGGTCTCGCCGCCATTTTCGCCGCGCGCCGTCCAGGCCCTGAAAGCCTGTTCGCGCAGTTCCCGTCTTTCGGAGAAGGTCAGGAACGGCTCGATGATCGAGCGCGACAGCGTGACCGCATATTTATCTTCCTCGCCGCGCTCGCGCGCGGCCGCCGCCATCGCATCTCTCAGGAAATCCGGAATCCCCGCCAGGTCCTCTTCGCTCGACAGGATGAGCGCCCAGCCCTTCTCGTCGGCGAGAACGTTCTGCCCGAACCTGGCGCCGAGGCCGGCGAGCTTCTCGTTGATCGCCGCGAGACGCTCCTGCTCGGGCTTGTCAAGCTTGGCGCCCGCCTTCACGAAGCTCTTCCAGTGCCGTTCCAGAACGCGCATGGCTTCGACATCGAGGCCGAGCTCTTCCCGTTTCTCCCAGAGTGCGTCGATGCGGCCGAAGAGTGCCGGGTTGGTGCCGATCTTCGAATAATGGCGCGACATTTTCGGTGCGATCTCGCGCTCCAGCGCCTGAATCACCTCGTTCGTATGGGCGCCCGCCTTGCTCCAGAAGAGAGCGGAGACGCGCGAAAGTTCATCGCCGGCGATTTCCAGCGCGGCGACGGTGTTGTCGAAGGTGGGCTCCTCCGCATTGTTGGCAATGGCCTCGATCTCCGCCTCGTGACTCGCCAATGCCGCATCGAAGGCAGGCGCGAAATCCTCGTCCATGATCGCCTCGAACCGGGGCAGGCCCTCGTGTCCGGTCCAGTTGACGAGGGCGGGATTGAGCGAAGCGCTGTCGGTCATCAGGATTCCTTTCGAATGCGGGAGCGCGGCGCAAACCGCAAAGCAGGTGCTTGAAGTGGTCGATCGGCGCCGGACCGTCAAGGTTTGCGCAGGGCGAAAAGGCCGGGCGCTGCGTGCCAGACCGCCTGCGGAAAGGCACCGAAAAGAAGCGTTTCCGACATGGTGAAATCCCCGGTTGAGTTCAGCCATTCGAGCGCCGGCGGGCGATTCCGTCAAGCGGAAACAGGGTAGCGGTGACACCGGAGCACGCACAATTCTTTCGCAGACGCAATTTCCCTTGATACGAAGTTGCGCTAAGAACCCGGCCGAGTTTTCACGCGAGAAGGACTATCCATGACTGTGCGCAATCTCTTCCTTCTGCCCGGCGACGGCATCGGCCCGGAAGCCATGGCGGAAGTCCGCAAAATCATCGCTTACATGAATGCCGAGCGAGACGCCGGCTTCGTGACGGACGAGGGGCTTGTGGGCGGCTCGGCCTATGACGCCCATGGCGCGTCGATCTCCGAAGGGGATATGGCGAAGGCGCTTGCCGCCGATGCGGTGCTCTTCGGCGCCGTCGGCGGACCGAAATGGGATGCGGTGCCCTATGAGGTGCGGCCGGAAGCCGGGCTCCTGCGCCTGCGCAAGGACCTCGAGCTTTTCGCCAACCTTCGCCCCGCCATCTGCTACCCGGCGCTTGCCAACGCATCGTCGCTGAAGCCCGAGCTGGTCGAGGGCCTCGACATCCTCATCGTGCGTGAGCTGACGGGCGGCGTCTATTTCGGCGAGCCCAAGGAGATCATCAATCTCGGCAACGGCCAGAAGCGCGGCATCGACACGCAGGTCTACGACACCTACGAGATCGAGCGCATCGCCGGGGTCGCCTTCGAACTCGCCCGCACCCGCAACAATCGCGTCTGCTCGATGGAAAAGCGCAACGTGATGAAGTCGGGCGTGCTCTGGAACCAGGTCGTGACCGAGACGCACAAGGCGAAGTATTCCGACGTCCAGCTCGAGCACATGCTGGCGGATGCCGGCGGCATGCAGCTCGTGCGGCAGCCCAAGCAGTTCGACGTGATCGTCACCGACAACCTTTTCGGCGACATGCTGTCCGACGTCGCCGCCATGCTGACAGGCTCGCTCGGCATGCTGCCCTCCGCCTCGCTCGGCGCTCCGGATGCCAAGACCGGCAAGCGCAAGGCGCTCTACGAGCCGGTGCACGGCTCGGCGCCGGACATCGCCGGCAAGGGGGTCGCCAATCCGATCGCCATGATCGCTTCCTTCGCCATGTGCCTGCGCTACTCCTTCAACCTCGTGAAGGAAGCCGACGGCCTGGAGAAGGCGATCGCCAACGTGCTCGATCAGGGCATCCGCACCGGCGACATCATGGCGGAAGGTTGCCGGAAAGTCGGTACGGCCGAGATGGGCGACGCGATCCTCGCCGAGTTCAAGAGCCTCTCGGCCTGACGACTGCGCCTTCGCTCGCGGCCCGAATAGTCGAACCGCACCTCCGGCCTTGCCGGGGGTGCTTCGCGTTTACGGGGTCTTGATTTTGCCGGCCGAGCCTTCACATCCATAAGGCGAAGGAAGGAGCAAAATGAACCGACCGCTTTCACTGACCGTCTGGATCTGGCTGATGACGGTCGTCCTCGTCGTCGCCTTCACCCCGTTCGACCCGCATCTTTCCGAATGGGCGCAAGGTCTGCCGGAGGAGATCGTCGGCTTCAACCGCGCCATCACCGATATCGGCACCTTCGCCTGGATGATCTACAGCTCGGCCCTGCTGCTGCTGATCGCCTTCGTCGTCCGCCGATCCTCCGCGCGCGACACCTTGCGGCAGAGGGCGCGCGCGGCGCGCAATCTGTCCGCCTATTTCCTACTGACGATCGGCACGGCGAGCGCGCTGGTGCACGGCCTGAAATTTCTGATCGGCCGCGCCCGTCCCGAGCTCCTTGCAGATTACGGCCCCTACAGCCTCACGCCCTTTACCGGCGACACGCTGTTCGAAAGCTTCCCGTCGGGACATTCCACGGCGGCCGGCGCCTTCTTCGGCGCCTTCGCGATGGTGATGCCGCAGCTTCGGCCGCTGTTTCTGCTGCTGGCCCTGCTTGTCGGCATCTCGCGCGTCGTGGTCGGCGCGCATTACCCGAGCGATGTCGCCGCCGGCCTGCTGCTCGGGCTCTGGGTCGCGCTGATGATGGCTTTCCTCTTTGCCCGGCAGGGCTGGCTGTTCAAGCGCGGTGCGGCCGGCTGGCCTGTGCTGAGGCATGTGGAGCACGAGGCCGAGGAAAGGGAAGCCGAGTAAATCGAAAAAAAGCCGGCGCGGAAGCCGCGCCGGAGTCAGGAGAGCTGTTGAGTTGGCGGAATGGGAAACACGCTCCCATCCCGCTCCCGTCCGCCGGCTCATTCCATCGTGTGGATATCCCGGTCCTTCGTCTCGGGCAGGAACAGAAGACCGATCACCAGCGTGATGCCCGCGAAAACGATCGGGTACCAGAGGCCGTAGTAGATGTCGCCCTTTGCCGCGCTCATCGCGAAGGCCGTTGCCGGGAGCAGCCCGCCGAACCAACCATTGCCGATATGGTAGGGCAGCGACATGCCGGTATAGCGGATGCGGGTCGGGAAGAGTTCGACGAGCAGCGCCGCAATCGGGCCGTAGACCATCGTCACATAGATGACGAGCACGGTCAGTACAGCAATGATCACCGTCCAGTTGACGCGGGCCGGGTCGGCCACCATCGTGAAGGCGCCGCCCTTGTCTATGCTGTAGACCGCCATTTCGGTGGCGCTGCCGACTTCTTCCTGGGTGAGCAGCTTGTCGGCGACGAGCTTGTCGGCCGGCACCATGGCCTTTTCGCCGGCGCGCACGGCAGCGGCGTCGAGGCCAAGTTCCGGATTGGCAGCGACGAAGGCGTCGAGCTTCGATTCCGGAACCTTGGCAACGCCGCGCACCAGCGGATAGCCCGCGGCCTGCAGCGCCATGTTGATCTGCTTGCCGAAAGCCGCTTCCTCGGCCTTCGCCTTGTCGCCGGCCGCAACGGCGTCAAAGCTGGTGATCGTCGTTTCGCCGATCTTCACCGTCGCCGGTGTCCCCGCAGCCGCCGTGGTCACGACGTCATAGGGAACCGAGTTCTTGGTCAGGAAGGCGGTGGCGATGTCGCAGGAGGTGGTGAACTTCGCCGTGCCCGTCGGGTTGAACTGGAACCTGCAGTCGCCCGGAGCCGCGGTGACCGTGGCGCGAACGTTCTGCTGCGCTTCCGCAAGCGCTGGGTTGCCGGCCCAAGTCATCGCCTTGAACAGCGGGAAGTAGGTGAGCATGGCAAGCAGGAGGCCCGCCATGATGATCGGCTTGCGGCCGATCTTGTCCGACAGCCAGCCGAAGAAGACGAAAAAGCCTGTGCCGATAAGGAGCGAGGCGGCAACCATCAGGTTTGCCGACTGGCCGTCAATCTTCAGAATGCTCTGCAGGAAGAACAGCGCGTAGAACTGGCCGGAATACCAGACCACAGCCTGGCCAACGACCGCGCCGAAGAGCGCCAGAAGGGCGATCTTGGCGTTGCGCCACTGGCCGAAAGCTTCCGTCAGCGGCGCCTTCGAACCCTTGCCCTCTTCCTTCATCTTCTTGAAGGCAGGAGACTCGTTCATCTTCAGGCGGATCCAGACGGAGACGCCGAGCAGCACGAAAGAGAGCAGGAAGGGTATGCGCCAGCCCCACTCGGCAAAAGCTTCCTTGCCCAGCATGTACTGGACCAGAAGGATAACCACCAGCGAGAGGAACAGACCAAGCGTCGCCGTCGTCTGGATCCACGAGGTGAAATAGCCGCGGCGGCCGTGCGGCGCATGCTCTGCCACATAGGTCGCGGCACCCCCGTATTCACCGCCGAGCGCAAGACCCTGCAGGAGGCGGAGCCCGATCAGGATGATCGGAGCCGCAATGCCGATCGAGGCGGCACCGGGCAGGACGCCGACGAGGAAGGTCGACAGGCCCATGATCAGAATGGTGACGAGGAATGTGTATTTGCGGCCGACGAGGTCGCCCAGGCGACCGAAAACCAGCGCGCCGAACGGCCGGACAAGGAAGCCGGCGGCGAAGGCGAGAAGCGCAAAGATGTTGCGCGTGGTCTCGGGATACTGGCTGAAGAAGGTTGCACCGATATAAACGGCAAGCGAACCGTAAAGATAGAAATCATACCATTCGAAGACGGTACCGAGCGACGAGGCGAAGATGACCTTCTTCTCCTCGCCGGTCATCGGGCCAGCTTTTGTGCCGCCCGCTGTCACGACGTTTGCCATTTTGATTCCTCCACTCCAAAATCGGTCTATTGGAGCGCCCATTCCCCGGTCCGGACGTTCCTCCCTGAACGTCGGGTCCCCTTTGACATCCGGGCGTGGTGCGCCTCGCAACAAGATGTCAGAAAAGTGGCACGCGAGGCAGGGATGCTTTGGGCTTATGACTTTCGTCTAATGCCGGGGTCACCATGCTCGCGCCCGCACATCACGAAGTCTTCAATCGTGCCGCGGGCAAGCCGTGCCTTGCGTGACGACCACTAGGGAGCCTCCGCGGCTTGACTCTTGCCGAAAAGCCGGTAAGAGCAGCGGCGAACGAGGAAACCGCCATGGGACCGAAGGGTTCGTCCATCGCTGCGCTGAATTTGCCGGCCCATACCGCCGGGCGGATCAGCCATTTCTCGCTCGCGCGCAAAACCACGGCCAAAACGACGACGAAAACCGTCTGACGTCTCTGGCCCTCCGCTCTCTCCCCGGTAAGGCCGGGGACAGGAACTTCGCGGTCGCACCGCGCAGTTTCCCCCTCCACCAAACGAGGAGAGACAGAAAGAGAGCTTAGATCATGGGTTTCAAAATTGCTGTCGCAGGCGCCACCGGCAATGTCGGCCGGGAGATGCTGAACATTCTTTCCGAGCGCGGCTTTCCGGCCGACGAAGTGGTGGCGCTCGCCTCCTCGCGCTCGGTCGGCACCGAGGTCTCCTACGGCGACAAGACGCTGAAGGTGACGAACCTCGACACCTATGATTTTTCCGACACCGACATCTGCCTGATGTCGGCCGGCGGCGCCGTCTCGCAGAAATACTCGCCGAAGATCGGCCGGGAGGGTTGCGTCGTCATCGACAATTCCTCGGCCTGGCGCTACGACGCCGATGTTCCGCTGATCGTACCGGAAGTGAACGCGGACGCGATCGCGCAGTTCTCCAAGAAAAACATCATCGCCAATCCGAATTGCTCGACGGCGCAGCTCGTGGTGGCGCTGAAGCCGCTGCACGACCATGCCAAGATCAAGCGCATCGTCGTTTCCACCTATCAGTCGGTTTCCGGCGCCGGCAAGGACGGCATGGACGAGCTCTTCAACCAGACCCGCGCTGTCTTCGTCGCCGATCCGATCGAGAGCAAGAAGTTCACCAAGCGCATCGCCTTCAACGTCATTCCGCACATCGACGTCTTCATGGAGGACGGCTACACCAAGGAAGAGTGGAAGGTACTGGCCGAAACCAAGAAGATGCTCGACCCGAAGATCAAGGTGACCTGCACGGCCGTGCGCGTCCCGGTCTTCATCGGTCACTCGGAATCGGTCAACATCGAATTCGAAAACGAGATCACCGCCGACGAGGCGCGCGAGATCCTGCGCGAAGCGCCGGGCTGCCTGGTCGTCGACAAGCATGAGAACGGCGGCTATGTGACGCCTTACGAATGCGCCGGCGAGGACGCGACCTACATCTCGCGCATCCGCGAGGATGCGACGGTCGAAAACGGCCTCAACATGTGGATCGTCTCGGACAACCTGCGCAAGGGCGCGGCGCTCAACGCGGTGCAGATCGCAGAGCTGTTGATCAACCGCGGCCTGATCAAACCGCGCAAGCAGGCGGCTTGATCGGCCTCGGTCGGGCAAACTTTAAGCCCCGCCTGCTTCGTTACGGCGACAGGCGGGGTTCGCAGTTCGTCGGCGGGCAATGGATTCACGTGAAACCATCGTGCCGGCGACGAGCGGATGACGAAGCGGGAATTTCGAAGGCAACAAATTCGGGCAATCGACGGGGTAATCCATGCATAGGGTGAAGAGCGCAGCAGCGGGCCTGGCGGCCCTGATCTCAACCGTAGTTCTTCCGGCGGACGCCTCTGCGGCGCAGTGCGGCAATGACGGCAGCGGCTTCTCCGCCTGGCTGTCGGAATTCAAGCGCGAAGCCGCCGGGAACGGCATCAGCCCTTCGGTGGTCGACCAGGCGCTCGCCAACGTCTCCTACAGCAGGGCGACGATCCGGGCCGATCGCGGCCAGAAGAGCTTCAAGCTGTCGCTCGACCAGTTCATGCAGAAGCGCGGCGGTCAGGTGATCATTTCGCGCGGCAAGAAGCTGCGGGCGCAGAATGCCAGGCTCTTCCAGAGCATCGAGCAGCGCTACGGCGTTCCCGCCGGCCCATTGATCGCCATCTGGGGCATGGAGACCGGCTTCGGCTCGTTCCTGGGCAAGGAACACACGCTTTCCGCCGTCTCGACGCTCGCCTATGATTGTCGCCGCTCGGATTATTTCACCAACCAGCTTTACGCCGCCCTCCAGCTCGTCCAGCGCGGCGACCTCAGCCCGGCCGCCCGCGGGGCGGCGCACGGCGAGATCGGGCAGACGCAATTCCTCCCGGTGAACGTGCTGAAATACGGCGTGGACGGGGACGGCAACGGCCATGTCGACATGGTCCGCTCCAAAGCGGATGCGCTTGCCTCAACCGCAAATTTCCTGCGCGGCCATGGTTGGCAGCCGGGCGGCGGCTATCAGCCGGGCGAGGTCAACTTCGCCGCCATCCAGGGCTGGAACGCCGCCAGCGTCTATCAGCAGGCGATCGCCATCATCGGCGCCGAGATCGACGGCGGGTGACAGCGCTTTTGCCCCTCACCCCGCTGCCGCGACTTCTCTCCCCCTAGCGGGGGAGAAGGGACAGGCCGGCGGACGAGGGGCCTGACTGGCGACCGTTACATTCCCGGTCGGGAAAAATCGCCAGTCTTCGCATCCATGACCCAGAGCTCGCCGGTCGAGATGTCGAACCATGCGCCGTGGAGACGAAGCTTTCCCTTCGACTCCAGAACGTTCACGCAGGGGAACGTCCTCAGATTGGCGATCGAATTGCGGATGGAGACCCGCTCGAGCGCACGCTGTCGTTCCGCCGGAGTCATCACGTCATTGCTCTGGATCTGCTCGGCGGCCGGTTTCAGGAGGTTCATCCAGCGGCCGATGAAATCGCCGGGGGAGAGGGGCTCGGCGTCCGGGTCGAGTGCCGCCTTGATGCCGCCGCAGCGCCCGTGGCCCATGACCACGATGTTGGTGACCCGCAGCGACTGGACCGCGAATTCGAGCGCGGCCGAGGTCGAATGATAATGTCCGTCCGGTTCATATGGCGGCATCATGTTGGCGACGTTGCGCACGACGAAGAGTTCTCCCGGGCCGGCATCGAAGATTGTTTCGGGCGCGGCGCGGGAGTCGCAACAGGCGATGACCATCGTCCTCGGCTTCTGACCGCTCTCGGCGAGCGTTTTGTAGCGCTGCTGCTGTTCGGTGAAGCGACCGCTCATGAAATTGCGGTAGCCGGTCAGAAGATGTTCCGGAAAGCCCTGTATATCCATCGGTAACCCCGTTTCATCCACTCGTTCCTGCTGCATCGTCCTGGTGCTCCTGTCTTTGATCGGGATTCAAGGAAACATGCGGGTAGCGTGTCTGAAAGACGCACCGGGAACCATGAAGCGTCGAACTGTTACAGCGTGCTCCGGCCATCCGAAAGGGCGAAATGCGCCTATGAGGCAATTCTTCCATATCTGACGCTATTTCTTCCGCGCCTGGCTCGGATGCATGAGGCGGCGCATCTGCACCATTGCCATCGGCGTCGCCAGGCTCGATGCATCCTGTTCGAGCGTCAGTTCGTCGGAATCGCGCTTGCGGCTTCTCGCGATGATCTCGTAGACGCTGGCGGTCGCCATCTGCAGCGCGCGTTCCTCCGGCAGCCCTTCCAGCAGGCGCGCCAGGAATACGGCCGAGAGCAGATCGCCGGTGCCGTTCGGAGGATTGTCGATCAGTCGGTGCTCGGCAAGCAGCGCATGGCGTCCGGACAGGTAGAGATTGCCCGTGCCGCCGCTCATCATCGGTATCGCCGACGTCACCAGCACGCGTGGCGGCCCTAGGTCGACCGCCGCGTCGAGGATGGCCGCATTCGTCTCGAGCGAAGCACCTGCCAACCAGGAAAGCTCGAACCGGTTGGGCGTGGCGAGCGTCGCAAGCGGCAGCAGCAGGTCGCGGATGGCGCTGGCGACCTCCACCGGGACGTAGAGGCCGCCCGCATCGCCAAGAATCGGATCGCAGGCATAGAAGAGCGCGGGATTGCGCTGGCGCAGCGCCTTCACGAGGCCGGCAACGGCCGCCGCCTGTTCGGGGGAACCCAGATAGCCGGACAGCACCCCGCGCACCTCGCCGATCCAGGGCGCAGCGACGAGATCGCCGATGATCGAGCGGAAGTCCTCGTCCGGCATGGTCACCCGCGTCGACCGACCGTGTCCCGGATGCCAGGGAAGCACGACCGTCGGCAGGGCCCAGACCCGGTGACCGAGCATTTCCAGCGCGAAGACGGCAGCCCGGTTGCCGACCGCGCCGCGCACCACATGACTCGAAATGACGATGACGGCACCGGGCGCGGCAGGCGTGTCGGACATTGGGAGACCCCGTTATTCGCTTTCGAAGTGTGATCGCCCGCCCCTCACGGACTGTCAACTGCTGCTCGTGCAGACCCACGTGACCGAATCTTCGGCGTTTTCGTTCGTTTTTGCGGTTTTTCGGGAAATTTTTGCAAAATTGGCTTCGATTTAAATGGATTTAGGTCGAATCTACGTGATTTTCTCCGAAATTCGGCTCCATTTTGCCGAAATCCATCATAAAAACGGTCGCCATTGGGCATGGTTCTGCTAGGTTCAACCATCATGAGTGGAGAGCGATTTCATGGGCGTGAAGCATAATCCGAAGCGGGACCGGCACATCGATGCGGCCCGGGCGGCAGGGTCCAGATTCGGGGCCGAGACACTGCCACCGGAAATCCTCTTCGGCGGAGCGAGCAACGACGACCTCGACCGTTACACGCCTGAGATGCTGGCGCTCACCGCTGCCCACGCACGCAGCGAACTCGCACGCTGGGACGGCGGCAAGCCCCAGGTCTCGGTGGAGACGGTGGCAGGGGTCGCACCGGGTGGTATCGAGGTTTCGATCATCGCGATCACCGAACGCAACATGCCCTTCCTTTACGATTCGGTGATGGGAGAGGTGACGAGTACCCACCGCGACATCCACCTGGCGATCCACCCGATTCTGGTGATGGAGCCCGGCAAACCCGTGAAGCTGTTCGATCCGGACGAGGAAAGCGCGCCCGAGCACCGCGTCAGCCACATTCAAATCCACTTGAGCAGGCTGACCCCGCTGGAGGCACGCTCATTGAGCAAGCGCATCTCGGATGTGCTGGAGCAGGTTCATCAAGCCGTACACGACTGGCCGGCGATGACCGCTCTGCTCGACCAGGCAATGCGGGAGCTCGAAGACTACAACGCTTCCCGCAAGAAGAGCGACCGCGACGAGGCGCTGGCGTTCCTTCGCTGGCTAAGGGATAACAACTTCACCTTCCTCGGCATGCGGGAATATACCTATTCCGGCAAGGGCGAACGGGCGACGGTCGAGCGCGGCAAGGGCAGGGGCCTCGGCATCCTGTCCAATCCGGACGTGCGGGTCCTGCGCCAGGGCAAGGATGCGGTGCTGACCACCCCGGAAATCCTCGCCTTCCTCGAGGGGCCTGACTTCCTGATCGTCACCAAGGCCAATGTGAAGTCGGTCGTCCACCGGCGTGCCCACATGGACTACATCGGCATCAAGCGTTTCGACGCCTCCGGCAACGTCGTCGGCGAACTGCGCATCGTCGGTCTGTTCACCTCGACGGCCTACACGCGGCAGGCGTCGGAGATCCCGCTGCTCAGGCACAAGATCGAGAAGATCGTCGATCATTTCGGCTATGATCCGCAGAGCCATTCCGGCAAGACGCTGGCCAACACGCTGGAAGCCTATCCGCGCGACGATCTTTTCCAGATCGACATCGGGCTGCTCGCCGCCTTCTGCGAACAGATCAACGAACTCGGCGACCGGCCCCGGGTGCGGGTGCTGCCGCGCATCGACCACTTCGACCGCTTCGTCTCGGTCATCGTGTTCGTGCCGCGCGAACAATACGATTCCGACGTCCGCGAAAAGATCGGCGACTATCTGAAAACGGTCTATGACGGCCGGGTCTCGGCCTATTACCCGGCCTTTCCCGAAGGCGGGCTTGCACGCGTCCATTTCATCATCGGCCGCTCGGGCGGCAAGACGCCACGGGTTCCCCAGGCGAAGCTCGAAGAGGCGGTCCGCGCAATCGTCACCCGCTGGATCGATCGCTTCAATCTGCTCGCCCGCAAGGAGGGCACGGAGATATCGGTCGGTGAAGCCTATCAGGCGGCCTTCACGCCCGCGGAAGCCTATGCCGACCTCGGAGACATCGCCGCCTGCACGGCTGGCGACCCGATCCGCATCTCCTTCTACCACCGACACCAGGAGCGGCCGGATACGCTGGAACTGAAGATCTTCCATGCCGACACGCCCGTTTCGCTGTCGCGCCGCGTGCCGCTTCTCGAAAATCTCGGCTTCCGTGTCATCAGCGAGCAGACCTACGACATCGGTGTGCACGTCCATGGGGACGAGCCCCGCGAGGTCGTCCTTCACGACATGGAGCTGATCCATCGCGACGGGCACACGCTCAATCTCGCCAGGATCGGCCCCGCCCTGGAGGAGGCCTTCCTGGCGGCCTGGAACGGCACGACGGAGGACGACAACTTCAACCGGCTGGTCCTGCTTGCCGGGCTCACCGCCCGCGAAATCACGGTGCTGCGCGCCTATGCACGCTATCTGCGCCAGGCCGGCATCACCTATTCCCAAGGCTATATCGCCGATACTCTGAACAAGTATCCGACGATCGCCGCCGACATCTTCCGCCTCTTCTCCACGCGCATGGATCCGACGACGGACGGGAAAGCGCGCACCAAGAAGTGCAACGCCTTGCTGTCGGGCATCGAGGAGGCTCTGTCGGCCGTGCCCAGCCTCGACGAGGACAGGATCCTGCGCCGCTACGTCAATGCGGTCCAGTCGACGCTCCGGACAAACTATTTCCAAAAGGACGCCGAAGGCAGGCCGCGCGCGGTTCTTGCCTTCAAGCTCGATCCGAAGCAGCTCGAGGGCCTGCCGGAACCGCGGCCTTTCCGCGAGATTTTCGTCTACGGCACGGAAGTGGAAGGCGTCCATCTGCGCTTCGGCAAGGTGGCGCGCGGCGGCCTTCGCTGGTCCGACCGGGCACAGGATTACCGAACCGAGGTGCTCGGCCTCGTCAAGGCGCAGCAGGTGAAGAACGCCGTCATCGTTCCGGTCGGCGCCAAGGGCGGCTTCTACCCGAAGCAGCTGCCCGTCGGCGGCAGCCGCGACGAGGTCTTCAAGGCGGGAACGGAAGCGTACAAGACCTATATCCGCACGCTGCTCTCCGTCACCGACAATATTGTCGGCCAGGACGTCGTTCCCCCGGAGGACACGCTGCGGCTCGACGGCGACGACCCCTATTTCGTCGTTGCCGCCGACAAGGGAACGGCAACCTTCTCCGACACGGCGAATGCGCTCGCCCAGGAAGCGGACTTCTGGCTGGACGACGCCTTCGCTTCAGGCGGCTCCGCCGGCTACGACCACAAGAAGATGGGAATCACCGCGCGCGGCGCGTGGGAGGCCGTCAAGCGGCACTTCCGCGAAATGGACGTCGACATCCAGACGACGCCCTTCACCGTCGCCGGCGTCGGCGACATGTCGGGCGACGTCTTCGGCAACGGCATGCTGCTTTCGGAAAAGATCCGGCTGATCGCCGCCTTCGACCACCGCGACATCTTCATCGATCCCGAGCCGGATATCGATCTCTCCTTTGCCGAGCGCAAGCGAATGTTCGCGCTTTCGCGCTCCAGCTGGCAGGATTATGACCGTAAGGCGCTCTCGCCCGGCGCGATGATCATTTCGCGTTCGGAAAAACTGGTGACACTCACCCCCGAAGCGATGGCGGCGATCGGCATCGACAAGCCGAAGGCGACGCCCTTCGAGATCATGAGCGCAATCCTGAAGAGCCCGGTCGACCTGCTCTGGTTCGGCGGCATCGGCACCTATGTGCGCGGCACCAACGAGACGGATGCCGAGGTTGGCGACCGCGCCAACGACGCGATCCGCGTCTCCGCCGAGGATGTGCGGGCGCGCGTGATCGGCGAGGGGGCCAATCTCGGCGTCACCCAGAAAGGCCGGATCGGCTTCTCGCTCAATGGCGGGCGTTGCAACTCCGATGCCATCGACAACTCGGCCGGCGTCAATTCCTCCGACGTCGAGGTCAACATCAAGATCGCGCTTGCCTCCGCCATGCGCGAAGGCCGCCTGACCCGGCCCAAGCGCAACACGCTTCTGGCATCGATGACGGACGAGGTGGGACATCTCGTGCTGCGCAACAACTACCAGCAGTCGCTGGCGATCTCGCTCACCGAAATGCAGGGCCTCGCCAACCGCACGCCGCTGGCGCGGCTGATGGCGCGGCTGGAGGCCGACGGCCACCTCAACCGCAAGGTCGAGACCCTGCCCACCGACCAGGCGATGAGCGAGCGCTACCAGGCGGGCCGGCCGCTCACGCGCCCGGAGATCGGCGTGCTGCTCTCCTATGCGAAACTGGTGCTCTTCGACGAGCTGATCGTCAGCGAGCTTCCGGACGACCCCTATTTCACCGCGACCCTGGAGCGCTACTTCCCCGCAAAGATGCGCAAGGCCTATGCCGGCGATATTCACGGGCACCGGCTGCGCCGCGAAATCGTCGCGACCGTACTCGCCAACGAAACGATAAACCGCGGCGGCCCCGCTTTCGTTTCGACGCTGACGGATGCCACCGGCTTCCTCTCCGCCGATGTCGTGAAGGCAGCGGTGCTGGCCCTGGATGGCTTCGATCTGCCACGCATCTACGGCGAGATCGACGCGCTCGACAACAGGATCAGCGGCGTGATCCAGAACCGGCTCTATCATGAGGTGGGGCGTATCTTTGCGCTCGTCGCCGAACGGGCGTTGCGCACCCGCGCCTCCGAGGGCTCCGTGGCCGAAGCGGTTGCCCGACTTCGCGACGGGCTGCAGAAGCTGCGCGGCACCATGCGGGCGGCGATATCCAGGGAGGGTGCCGAGGAAGCCCGCCTGAGGGCCGCCGGCTTCATCGAAAACGGCGTGCCGGCAAAGCTTGCCGAGGAAATCGCCGAACTGTCGCTCATGACCCTGGTCCCTGAGATCATGCAGATCGCCACGGTAACCGGCGAGCCGCTGAGCCGCACCGCCCAGGCCTATTTCACCGTCACCGAGAGCCTGAGGATCAACCGCCTGCTGGCGGCCGCCGACCGCGTGCCCGCCACCGAGCAGTTCGAGTCGATGGCGCTCTCGCGGGCGGTCGGCGATATCGGCACCGCACGCCGCGATATCACCATCGCCGCCCTGGTCGAGCATAAGGGCGAGCGAAACCCCGTTCTCGCCTGGCAGGATCGCGATCGCCAACGCGTCGCCACTGTCGGCGACCAGCTGAGGCTCCTGACCGAAAAGGGCGAAACGACGCTCGCCAAGGTCACTGTCGCAGCCGGTCTCCTCAGCGATCTTGCACGCGGCTGGACGAAATGACACAGTCCCTCCGGCCATAACTCGGCCGGAGGGACCAATTCCGCTCCGGTCGAAGGTTGTTCTTCATTGCCCTGCCCGCCGCCCACGAACGCGGCGCGCTTGCGCAAGTGCCGGGGAGGGATGAAGTGGATATCGCGGCTGGGCGAATGGAGGAGCGGCCTCGGACTTCCCGTCTCGGCATTGCCGGCTGGATGCTGTTCGACTGGGCCGCGCAACCCTTCTTCACCGTGATCACCACCTTCATCTTCGCGCCCTATTTCGTTTCCCGGCTAACGGCCGATCCCGCCCAAGGGCAGGCGGTCTGGGGCTATACGCTGACCATTGCGGGGATCGTGATCGCCCTGCTTTCGCCGGTTCTCGGCGCCATTGCCGATGCGGCCGGCCCGCGAAAGCCGTGGATCGCCTTTTTCGCCGCCGTGAAGATCATCTCGCTCGCCCTGCTCTGGAACGCGGCGCCGGGCTCGTCCCTGATCTATACGGCGGTCCTTCTTGCGCTGGCGACCGTGGCCGCCGAATTTTCCATCGTCTTCAACGATTCGATGATGACGCGGCTCGTGAGCGAAAAGGAAGTGGGGCGCATCTCCAACATCGCCTGGGGCCTCGGCTATCTCGGCGGCATGATCGTGCTGATCGCCGTGGTCGCGCTGATTGCCGGGAGCCCGCAGACCGGCAAGACGGCGATCGGACTCGAACCTCTGTTCGGGCTCGATCCGGCAAAGGGCGAAGACGCCCGCATCACTGGCCCCATTTCCGCCGCCTGGTATATGGTTTTCATCCTGCCGATGTTCCTCTTCACGCCGGATGCGACCAAGGCAACGATGTCGATGGCGAAAGCAACCGCTCGGGGCTTCGAGGAACTGAAGGGCACGCTTGCCGAACTCAAGGAGAGGGCCGGCATCTTCCGGTTCCTGATTGCCCGGATGATCTTTCAGGACGGCGTCAACGGGCTGCTCGCGCTCGGCGGCACCTTCGCGGCCGGGATGTTCGGATGGCAGACGATGGAACTCGGGCTCTACGGCATCATCCTGAATGTCGTGGCGATTTTCGGCTGCCTTTATGCGAGCAGGCTCGATGCACGGCTCGGCTCCAAGACGATCGTCGTCGCAAGCCTCGTCTCACTGACGATCGCCACGCTCGGCATCGTCTCCACTGGGCCTGGTTTCACGCTCTTCGGGCTTGTCCCGCTTGGCTCGGCGGACTCGGGCGGCCTCTTCGGCACGGCCGCCGAAAAGGCCTATATTCTTTACGGCCTGCTCGTCGGCGTCGCCTTCGGGCCGGTCCAGGCCTCGTCCCGATCCTACCTCGCGCGCAGTGTCTCGCCCGACGAAGCCGGGCGCTATTTCGGTCTTTACGCCCTTTCCGGCCGCGCCACCTCGTTCCTGGCGCCCGCCTCGGTCGCGACGATCACGCTTATGACCGGTTCGGCCCGGATCGGCATGATGGCGCTCGTGGCCTTTTTCGCCGTCGGTCTCGTGATCCTCCTGCGGACCCCCTATCCGGCGCACCGGCCGCGATAGGAATGTCGAGCAGGAGGCCGGAGCGGGATGCGGTTTCCTCCGCATCCGGCGCCTTAACGTCTTGGAATCGATCACATTCATGTTTCAGGTCGAAACGACCTAAGGAGGGTTGCAATCTCTCCTCATCCTCATTCCTGTGCTTGTCATCTTTCAGCCCAAGGACTTGGTCTGGCTGGATTCCTGTGACGAGCACAGGAATGAGGAAATCAATAAATCTTAAGGCCTTAGAGCACTTCCAGGTGTCCCGGTTTTCCGCCCGGAAGTGCATTAGACAAAAGGGCTCTAGTGCCGGAAATGCCGCATGCCTGTGAAGACCATCGCGACATTGTGTTCGTCCGCCGCCGCGATCACTTCTTCGTCGCGCATCGAACCACCGGGCTGGATGACGGCGGTTGCGCCGGCCGCGATGGCTGACAGAAGACCGTCGGCGAAGGGGAGGAAGGCTTCCGAGGCGACGGCCGAACCGCGCGTCAGCGGCTCGGCGAGGCCGAGCGCCTTGGCCGCTTCTTCTGCCTTTATGGCAGCGATGCGGGCGGAATCGACGCGGCTCATCTGGCCGGCGCCGATGCCCGCCGTCTGGCCGTCCTTGGCATAGACGATGGCGTTGGACTTGACGTGCTTCGCCACCTTGAAGGCGAACTTCATGTCTTCGAGCTCCTGCGCCGTCGGCGCACGCCTGGTGACCACCTTGAGCTCCAGATCCTCTACCATACCGTTGTCGCGCGTCTGGACGAGCACACCGCCGGCGACCGTCTTCGCCGTCAGGCCGGGCGTGCGCGGATCCGGCAGGCCGCCGGTCGCAAGCAGCCGCAGGTTCGGTTTGCGGGCGATGACGGCTTTCGCGTCGTCGCTGACCGACGGCGCGATGATGACCTCGGTGAAGAGTTTGACGATCTCTTCCGCAGTCTCGGCGTCGAGTTCCTGGTTGAGCGCGATGATGCCGCCGAATGCCGAGGTCGAATCGCAGGCGAGCGCCCGGCGATAGGCTTCCGCGAGCGAGGGCGCGGTCGCAACGCCGCAGGGATTGGCATGCTTGATGATGGCGCAGGCCGGTGCCTTTTCCGGCAGGAATTCCGCCACCAGTTCGAAGGCGGCATCGGTATCGTTGATGTTGTTGTAGGAGAGCTGCTTGCCCTGCAGCAGCGCCGCCGTAGCCACTCCCGGCCGTTTCTCGCCGGTCACGTAGAATCCGGCTTTCTGGTGCGGGTTTTCGCCGTAGCGCATCTCCTCCCTGAGCACGCCGCCGAGAACGCGGTGGCGCGGCATGGGCGTGTCGAGCACCTCGGCAAACCAGTTGGAGATCGCCGCATCATAGGCGGCCGTGCGGGCATAGGCCTTGGCCGCCATCTTCTGGCGGAAGGCGTAGCGCGTCGTCCCGCCTGCGATTTCCTCCAGCAGCGGCGAATAGTCCGCCGGGTCTGTGACGATCGTCACATAGGCATGGTTCTTGGCCGATGCCCGGATCATTGCGGGGCCGCCGATGTCGATATTCTCGACCGTGGTCGGGTAGTCGCCGCCTTTGGCGCGGACGTCTTCGAAGGGATAGAGATTGATGACGGCGAGATCGATCGCGGTGATGCCGTGCGCGCTCATGGCGTCCGCATGCTCCGCGTCGTCGCGGATCGCGAGAAGACCTCCATGGACGCCGGGGTGAAGCGTCTTGACGCGCCCGTCCATGATTTCCGGAAAGCCGGTCAGCTCCGAGACGTCGCTGACGGGAAGGCCGGCATCGGCAAGCGCCTTGTGCGTACCGCCGGTCGACACCAGCCGTATGCCCTTGTCGTTGAGGGCGCGGGCGAGTTCGACGATGCCCGTCTTGTCGGAGACCGAAAGGAGGGCGGTTTTGATCCGGACCTCGTCCGGGGCGGGGATTTTCTTGGAGGCGACAGCCATCGACCTTGCTCCTTTGGCAGCGCCGGACGCGTAGGGAGGAAGTTCCGGCGATTGGGATGGCTGCCCGTTAGCATAGCTTGTTGCCGGAAGGAACCTTCGGCGCCGCAACAACGGGAAAATAGGCCCGGCGCAGTTTCGGGGTCATCCCTCCCGCGTGAAAGTCCACTGGATCTCCGGCTGCGAGGCGGCGGAGAAGGTCACGCTTATCTGCGACGAGGCGCGAACGCCGGAGGGATCGGCGAAGAAGATATCCTCCTCGATCGCGAGCGCACCGTCGCGACAGGCGAAGAGCCATGTCTCTCCGTCGGGCGCCGTCAGATAAATCTCGCTCTCGCTGTGCCGGCGCATGCCGATTGCCGGATGGATGTGGAAACGGGCGACCGCGGCCGCGTCGTCGTCATTTTCCGGATCACTGCCATCCTCCAGCAGCAGGCGGTCGCGGCCGCGGATCAACCGCCCGCCATTGAGAATTCCGATGTCGCGCTCGTGGATCAGGCCGAAGGGCGCAAGGTAACCGTCGTGACTCGCTTTGACCTGCTCGATGCTTCCCGGCTCGTCCTTTCGCTCGATCGCAACGCGCGAGGGGCCGCTGATCATGATCGGGCCCAGAAAGCGCGACTGCGAAAAGCGGCAGGAAGAGGTGTCGTCGACGGTGACGGTGGAATGCGCGGCGGTCGTGCGCGCCATCTGCCTGAATCGTTCGCCGGCGAATTTCGGCGCGCCGGAGTTGACGACGAAGCGATTCCTGCCGGAGGACATCTCGAAGGAGAGGCAGCCGGCATGGGCGGTTCGCGACAGGTCGACCGAAAGCGGACGCCCAGTGTCCATGATGATGACGGTATCGCCCATCGACAGGCGTTCGTAATGGGCGTGTGGCAACGACCGGAACGGCTCGCCGGACGTCTCGTCATATCTGAGCACCGAGGCGAGCTCATGGGCGAGAACCGATGTCGCGCCGTTGAAGAGAGCGAGCTCCCCGCTCTGGTGGCGGAAGAAGCGGAGCGCCGGATACATGCGGTCGATGCAGGGAATGAGCCTCGAAGGCACGTCGTGGCCGAGATTGACATAGGTCTGGCGCAGCGGCAGCAGATCGAGCAGCAGCTCGAGCCCGGCCCGGGGGTTTCGGGAGAAATGCGCCCCGTCAGGCAGAAGCTGCCGCTCCAGCTCCAGATCCAGATTGCGCGACGCCTTGCGGATAGCCGAAGCCGTAGCCGGCATCGAAACGGAGGCCATGGCGAGTGCCAGGCGAACCCTCAGGCGCGCCTCTCCGTCGGTCACGGTCTCGGCGACATTCCGGAGGTAGCGGACCTGAAGGGCAAGGCTTCTCAGGAAGCGGCGATAGAAACCGTGCTCGGCATTACGCAGCACCACCGGCGAATGGGACAGCCAGGCGATGACGCGCTGCGCGACCACATCCGCTTCCCACGAGATTTCGCCGATGCTTCGGCCATGGCAGCCGATCCAGTCGTCCATGATCTGGCGCAGCCTGATCGAGCCGGCTTCGTCCTGGATCGCCCGCATGTGCCGCAGCCAGCCGAAGGAATGAAGGCGAACCGCGAACTCGTGCGACGGCAGGTCGATTTCGAAAGGCGACTCGCCTTCGGTATCCAGGACGCGGCCGGCGAGCGGAAAACGACCTGCGAGAATCTCTTCGGCGGCAAAGGGATCGATGGCCCGAAGATCCGTGGGTGCGACGATCAGACGGGCGGGCGTAGAGCCTGCAACGCGCAGCGCCGCCGTCTTTCCGCGCGAAAGCAAGCGCGCCAATCGGCGTTGGCCTTCGCGCAAATACAAATATAGGAGCCTTGTTTTACTGGAAAACGTCATCGGCGCCCGTGGGTTTCCTCTTCAACCGGAGCCGATTCGAGGATCATGCAGAAGATCGGAATCGTGCGGGAAAGATCATTAAATATTTATCAACCCTGTCGCCATTGATAGGCGGGCCGTCCGAGGGCGTCAATTGTCAAAGCAAAACAGTCTGTTGATGAGCACCCTCAGGCTCCCTCACGGCGCAGCACGGCGGCATAAAAACCATCGAGGCCACCGGCGAAGGGCGGTTCCAGTGGAAGCATCGCAGGTGTCGTGCGGAACTCTCCAAGCGGGGTGATCGCCTTTTCGAGCCCCGGCCAATCGGCTGCGTCGATCGGCACCCGTTCGCATCCGCCGTCGGCGACGACGCGGCCGACGACCTCCTCGCCCTCCAGCGGGTCGAGCGAGCAATTGGAAAAGACGATGAGCCCGCCGGGCTTCACCAGGGTAAGCGCATGCCGCAGCAGCCGTTCCTGCAGCCTGGCAAGCTTCTCGACGTCCGACGGGCCTTTCGTCCAGAGCACGTCGGGATGCCGCCGGGTGGTGCCCGTCGAGGAGCAGGGGGCGTCGAGAAGGGCCGCGTCAAAGAGCTCTTCCGGCCGGAACTCGGCCATGTCGCTCTCCTTTGTCCGGGCCTCGAAGCCCAGCCGGTCGAGGTTCGCCTTGAGCCGCCGCAACCGGCTTGACGACTGATCAAGCGCGGTCACCTCGGCCCCCGCGAGGACGAGCTGCGCCGTCTTGCCGCCGGGCGCAGCACAGAGATCGACCACCTTTTTCCCGTGAATATCGCCGAAAAGGCGGGCCGGA
The DNA here is from genome assembly GCF_059070375.1 of Sinorhizobium sp. Classification (NCBI taxonomy): domain Bacteria; kingdom Pseudomonadati; phylum Pseudomonadota; class Alphaproteobacteria; order Hyphomicrobiales; family Rhizobiaceae; genus Sinorhizobium; species Sinorhizobium sp. Next base: position 18,524 of record NZ_JCACWC010000004.1, on the reverse strand, counting down.
ATGGAAGCAGCCGCGTCCTGGACCCACCAGGCCCCTTCCGAAAAGCCTGAAAGCGACGGGATCGAACCGGAGAAGTCCTGAAGACGAACGGAGCCGGTCGGCAACACGGTGCCAGCGAGCCGTTCCGCCCAGGACGCCGCATCGGATTTCACGGTCACGTCGATGGCGGCGGGAACGAGCTGCGCCTCGGAGATGCGCTCGGCCTGGTCGGGACCGTAACAGGCGACGAGCCTGTCGAAGAACCAGCCGGGCATCGCCGGCACTTGCTGCAGCTTTTCGAGAATTTCGTCCTTTTCACGCGAAAGCCGCCGCAATACGGCGTTGACGAGGCTTGCGAAACGGCGATTGCGCGGGTCGGACTGGGCCTGTTCCACTGCGAGATCGACCGCCGAATGATCCGGAACGTCGAGATAAAGAATTTGCGCGGCGGCAACGGTCAGCACGTGTTCGAGAGCCCGCGCACCCTCGGGGAGAGGCGTTTGCAGAAGCGAGTCGATGGCCGCGCGAATGCGCGGCAGATGGCGGAGTGCCGAGTTGAGAATGGCGCGCACCAGCGCGCGATCTGCTTCGCTCAACTCGCGATAGGCCGGGTTCCCGCGCTCCGGATCGAGCATTCCGTCGAGCGGCGTCTTGCGATCCACCACCGCCGCCAGGATCTTGGCAGCCGCCTGGCGGCTCTTCAAGCCCGGTTTGGCCGCGGCATCCGCGTCGGGCCGGGCTCCTCCCGCTCTTGAGCGATTGTGCTCGCGGGATCGTTTCGGACGTGAATCGTTCTTGCGGTTTTCGGGCATCAGGACCAGGGGCCTTTCGGCGGTTCGGAACCACCGCGACCCCAGCCGGTTCTCGGGACAGAGCGCGATTTGCGCCCTGCATTATCAGGGCGGACCGGCGCCGTCGAGCCCGTGGACGTCTCGCGGGCCATTCTCTCCAGAGCCGCCACCCGGTTCTCCGTGTTCGGATGGGTCGAGAACAGATTGTCCATCCGCTCGCCCGAGAGGGGATTGATGATGAACATATGCGCCGTCGCCGGATTGCGCTCCGCGTCATTGTTATGGATGACCTGCGCGGCACCGGCGATCTTGCGAAGCGCCGAGGAAAGCCAGAGTGGATTGCCGCAGATCTCCGCACCGCGGCGGTCGGCGGAATATTCGCGTGTACGGCTGATCGCCATCTGTACCAGCATGGCCGCGAGCGGGGCGACGATCATCGCGATCAGCACGCCGATGAAGCCGAGCGGATTGTTGTTCTCGCGGTTGCCACCGAAGAAGAAGGCGAAATTGCCAAGCATGGAAATCGCACCGGCGAGCGTCGCCGTCAGCGTCATCGTCAAAGTGTCGCGATACTGGATATGGGCGAGCTCATGCGCCATCACCCCGGCAACCTCCTCGTAGGAGAGCGAATGCAGCAGTCCCGTCGAAGCGGCGACCGCAGCGTTCTCGGGATTGCGGCCGGTGGCGAAGGCATTCGGCTGGGGGCTGTCGATGACGTAGACGCGCGGCATCGGCAGGCCGGCATTCTTCGCCAGATCGCGGACGATGCCGTAATATTCCGGCGCGCTGCGCTCGTCCACCTCCTGCGCCCGGTACATCCGCAGGACCATCCGGTCGGAATTCCAGTAGGAGAAGAAGTTCATGCCCGCGGCGATGACGAGGGCGATCATCATGCCACCGCGGCCGCCGATGACATAGCCGACGGCCATGAAGAGGACGGTCATGAAGGCAAGCAGCATTGCCGTGCGCATGAGGTTCATGAATGAGCTCCAACCATATCGGTGTCCTTTCCGCGCCTCCTGGAAAGCCGCTTGCAGCCGCTTCGTTCCATTCGGTACGCGCAAAGGTTTCACGTGAATCAAGCTTTTCCGTTCACACGGAAGTGCCTATATGATGGGTATAGACGGCCAGCTCTTCAATATCGTTACGGAAACCGCGACCGGTATGCAGAACGACAACGACAATTCTCCCGACCGACCCAAACGTCCGCTTTCCCCGGCAGCGCTGCGTGCTCTGAAGGAGGCCGAAGAGAGGCGACGTGCCGAAGCGCCGAAGGATATGCCGGCGGAACTAGGCGGGCGCGGCGGCCTCGACCCGGCTCGCTTCGGCGATTGGGAGATCAAGGGCCGCGCGATCGATTTCTGAGGCAGGTCGTTTCAATTTCGTTTCGGTAGCGAATCGAGCGCTGCGTTCGCGGCTGGTAGAGGGCGGGGTTGAGCCCCTCATCCTAACCTTCTCCCCGCAATGCACCTTCGCCCCGCTTGCGGGGAGAAGGTGCGGCAGCGGGATCAGTGGCTCTCGCCACCCAGCTCACATCACGCGCGGTTCTGACGATTGGCGATCAGGTCGTCGACGACACCTGGATCGGCGAGCGTCGACGTGTCGCCGAGCGAACCGAAATCGTCCTCGGCGATCTTGCGGAGGATCCGGCGCATGATCTTGCCCGAGCGTGTTTTCGGCAGGCCGGGCGCGAACTGAATCTTGTCCGGCGTCGCGATCGGCCCGATCTCCGAACGCACGTGCTTGACGAGCGCCTGGCGCAGTTCGTCGTCTCCGACCTCGCCGGCCATCAGCGAAACGTAGCAATAGATGCCCTGACCCTTGATCGGATGCGGATAGCCGACGACCGCCGCCTCGGAAACGAGGTTGTGCGAGACGAGCGCCGATTCCACCTCCGCCGTGCCGAGCCGGTGGCCGGAGACGTTCAGCACGTCGTCGACACGGCCGGTGATCCAATAGTAGCCGTCCTCGTCGCGGCGGCAGCCGTCACCCGTGAAATACTTGCCCTTGTAGGTGGAGAAGTAGGTCTGGATGAAGCGTTCGTGGTCGCCATAGACCGTCCGCATCTGCCCGGGCCAGCTGTCGGTGATGCAGAGGTTGCCGTCGGCCGCGCCCTCTACGACCTTGCCGTCGCTGTCTACGATCTGCGGCTGGACGCCGAAGAAGGGCCGCGTCGCCGAGCCGGGTTTGAGATCGGTGGCCCCCGGCAGCGGCGTGATCAGTATGCCGCCGGTCTCAGTCTGCCACCAGGTATCGACGATAGGGCAACGCTCGTCGCCGACAACGTGATAGTACCACTCCCAGGCTTCCGGATTGATCGGTTCGCCGACCGTTCCGAGCAGGCGCAGCGAAGAGCGTGAGGAGCGCTTGACGAAATCGTCGCCCGCTCCCATCAGCGAGCGGATCGCGGTCGGCGCGGTGTAGAAGATGTTGACCTTGTGCTTGTCGACCACTTCCCAGAATCGTCCCGCGTCGGGGAAGTTCGGCACGCCCTCGAACATCAGCGTCGTCGCCGCATTGGCGAGCGGCCCGTAGACGATGTAGGAGTGGCCGGTGACCCAGCCTACATCGGCCGTGCACCAGTAGATGTCGCCGTCCCGATAGTCGAACACGTATTGATGCGTCATCGAAGCGTAGACGAGATAGCCGCCGGTCGTGTGCAGCACGCCCTTCGGCTTGCCGGTAGAGCCGGACGTATAGAGGATGAAGAGCGGGTCCTCCGCGTTCATCTTTTCCGGCGGGCAATGCGGCTCCACCGTCGCGGTCTCCTGATGATACCAGAGATCGCGCCCCGGAGCCCAGCCGACCTTGCCGCCGGTGCGGCGCACGACCAGGACCTTGCTGACCATTACGTGCTGCCTGGCAGCGATATCGACCGCCGTATCGGTATTCTCCTTGAGCGGAATCGGCTTGCCGCCGCGCAGGCCCTCGTCGCAGGTGATCACGAAGGTGGACTCGCAATCGACGATTCGGCCGGCCAGCGCCTCGGGCGAAAAGCCGCCGAAAACGACCGAATGGATCGCGCCTATGCGCGCGCAGGCGAGCATCGCATAGGCCGCTTCGGGGATCATCGGCATGTAGATGGTGACGCGGTCGCCCTTCTTGACGCCGTGCTTCTTCATGACGTTGGAAAGACGGCAGACCCTGTCGTACAGCTCGTTATAGGTGATCTTCTTGTCGAGATAGGGATTGTCTCCCTCCCAGATGATCGCCGTCTTGTCGCCGTGCGTCTTCAGGTGGCGGTCGATGCAATTGTAGGACACATTGGTCAGTCCGTCTTCGAACCACTTGATCGAGACATCGCCCTCGAAGGAGGTATTCTTGACCTTTGTATAGGGCTCGAACCATTCGATCCGCTTGCCGTGCTCGCCCCAAAACTTCTCCGGATCGGCAACGCTCTCGCGATACCATTCGAGATAGGTCGCATTGTCGAGCAGCGTGCGGTTCTTGGCCGCTTCTAGGACCGGGTAGGTCTTGACGTCCATAATTTTCCTCCCTGCGCATTTCTGGTCAGATCATGGGCGGATACCGGCGGAAAACTGCGCACAGAGTTCCTCATTCCGCCCTGGATCGGCTCCCACCGGTCCTTTGCGACAATTCATAAGCAGGTCGCTTCCGGTCCGCAATTAGACAAAAGCACATTTGAAAGTGAAGAATTGCAATTTCGAGACAAGAACGGTATAGAACCCCCAATTCCCGGAAATGAGTGGTAGACTCCACGGCCCGCGACACCGGCGCGGACGGACAAAAGGACTATATCCATGGCTCAGCAACTGCTTATGCCCAAGGCAACAGCCGTCTGGCTGGTTGACAACACCGCACTCTCGTTCGACCAGATCGCGCAGTTCTGCAAGCTGCACCCGCTCGAGGTCAAGGCGATTGCCGACGGTGAATCGGCGCAGGGTATCAAGGGCCTCGATCCGATCGCTACCGGCCAGCTTTCGCGCGACGAGATTGCACGCGCCGAAGGAAATCCGAATCACAAACTCAAGCTTTCGGAGCCGAAGGTCCGCGTCCCGGACTCCAAGCGCAAGGGCCCGCGCTACACGCCGGTCTCCAAGCGTCAGGACCGCCCGAACGCCATTCTGTGGCTGGTCCGCAACCATCCGGAACTGAAGGACGCGCAGATCTCGCGTCTTGTCGGCACGACGAAGGCGACGATCGAGCAGATTCGCGAGCGCACCCACTGGAACTCTGCCAACCTGACGCCGATGGACCCGGTGACTCTCGGCCTCTGCTCGCAGATCGACCTGGACCTGGAGGTCGAGCGCGCCTCCAAGGGGCGCCCGCTTCCTTCCGCAGCCGAGACCGGCGCGACGCTCGAATCCGCGCAGGAGACCGAGAAGCTCGACTACGGCCACGATCGCGAAGAGGAGAAGGAAATCGACGCCGATGCCGTCTTCGCCAAGCTGAAGTCGCTGAAGTCGGACCGCAAGGACGACGAGGAAGACGACTACTGATCGGTTCGCCATCTGCGAGATGAGAAAACCCGGATCGCAACATCCGGGTTCTTTATTGACCGTCGCTGACGGAAAACCGTTACACGCTTTCCTGGAAGTGCTCTAAACGCCAATCCCCTTGGACCGCAACAGTTCGGTAATCTCGTCGAGGATCGACGGATCGTCGATCGTCGCCGGCATCGTCCAGGGCTGGCGGTCGATGATCTTCTGGATCGTCGAGCGCAGGATCTTGCCGGATCGCGTCTTTGGCAGCCGCTTGACGCAGACCGCCGTCCTGAAGGCGGCGACCGGCCCGATGCGCTCGCGCACGAGGCCGATGACCTCCTTCTCGATTTCTTCTGTTTCACGGGAAACATTGGCGTTGATGACCAGGAAGCCCGCCGGCACCTGCCCCTTGAGGGGATCGGCGATGCCGATCACGGCGCATTCGGCGACATCCGGATGGCTGGCGCAAACCTCTTCCATGGCCCCCGTCGACAGCCGGTGTCCCGCAACGTTGATGATGTCGTCGGTCCGCGCCATGATGAAGATATAGCCGTCCTCGTCGAGATAGCCGGCATCCGCCGTTTTGTAGAAGCCGGGATATTCCTCGAGATAGGCCGCATGGAAGCGGTGATCGGCATTCCAGAGCGTCGGCAGGCAGCCGGGCGGCAAAGGCAGCTTGATCACGACATTGCCGAGCGCGCCGGTTTCCACCGGGTGGCCCGCGTCGTCGACGACCTGCACGTCGTAGCCGGGGAGGGGAACCGCCGGGGAACCGTATTTTACCGGCAGGAGGCCGAGACCCAATGGATTGCCGGCGACGGGCCATCCTGTTTCCGTCTGCCACCAGTGATCGATCACCGGAACCTTCAGCGCCCGTTCCGCCCAGCGGATCGTGTCCGGGTCGGCCCGCTCGCCCGCAAGATAGAGCGCCCGGAACCGCGACAGGTCGTAACGGCCTGCATGGACAGCTTCCGGATCCTCTTTCCGGATCGCTCGCAGCGCCGTCGGCGCGGTGAACATGACGGCGACGCCGTGTTCGGAAATCACGCGCCAATAGGTTCCGGGGTCGGGCGTCCCGACTGGCTTTCCTTCGAAGAGGATCGACGTGCAGCCGTTGAGGAGCGGCCCGTAGACGATGTAGGAATGACCGACCACCCAACCGATGTCGGAAGCCGCCCAGAACACGTCGCCGGCATTGACGCCGAAGAAGTTCTCCATCGACCATTTGAGCGCGACCATATGGCCGCCATTGTCCCGCACGACGCCTTTCGGCTGGCCGGTCGTCCCGGACGTATAGAGGACATAAAGCGGATCGGTGGAGGCAACCGGCGTGCAAGAGGCTTCCTCACCGGCGTCTCTGGCCTGCGCAAGCGCCTCGGCGAAATCGATGTCGCGGCCGCGAATCATCGAGGCGGCGAGCATATCGCGCTGATAGATCAGGCAATGGGCCGGCTTGTGGCTGGCCGTTTCGATCGCCTGATCGAGCAGAGGCTTGTAGGCGACGGTCCGACCGGGCTCCAGCCCGCAGCTTGCCGAGACGACGAGCTTTGCCTGGCAATCATCGATGCGCATGGCGAGTTCGTTGGCGGCAAAGCCGCCGAAAACGACGGAATGCACCGCGCCGATCCGCGCCGCCGCGAGCATGGCGATCGCCGCCTGCGGAATCATCGGCATGTAGATGATGATGCGATCGCCCTTGTCGACGCCCAGATTGCGGTAGATCGCAGCCATCGCCTTCACATCGGCGAGCAGCTCCGCATAGGAGATCCTCTCGATCCGGCGGGTGACGGGGCTGTCATAGATAAAGGCCGGCTGCTCGCCTCGGCCGGCCTCGACATGCCGGTCGAGGCAATTGTGGCAGGTATTGGTGACGCCGTCCGGAAACCAGTGGCCATAGGTGCCGCCGGCAGGCTCGAAAATGCGCGCCGGCCGCTCGAACCAGTCAATCGCCGATGCGGCATCTGCCCAGAAGCCGTGCGGATCGGCTTTCCACGCGGCATACACTTCGGAATAGCGGCTCGCCATATCCGTTTCCTCCCACTCGCTCTCCGGACGAGAAGCCCGGTTCCTCCACTTCGCAAGATAGGCGAACGGAGGTAAACGGGAACCCCGACGAAAGGGTAATGGGATTGGAACTCAGCGTGCTCCGAAAATGGCGGAGCCTACCCGCACGCCGGTGGCGCCGAAGGCGATTGCCGTTTCGAAATCGCCCGACATGCCCATGGAGAGCCTGGAAAGGCCGCACTGATCGGCAAGCTTGGCGAGCAGGGCGAAGTGCGGTCCCGGATTTTCGTCCAGCGGGGGAATGCACATCAGTCCTTCGATGTTCAGAGCCAACTCGTCACGGCAGAGCCTGACGAAGGCGGCCGCGTCTTCCGGCGCGATGCCAGCTTTCTGCGGCTCGAGACCCGTGTTCACCTGAACATAGAGGCGGATATTGCGCCCCTGGCGCTGCATTTCGGCGGCGACCGCGCGCGCGATCTTCTCCCTGTCGATCGTCTCGATGACGTCGAAGAGCGCAACCGCGTCTGCAACCTTGTTGGATTGCAGCGGGCCGATCAGGTGCAGCTCGATGTCGGGGGTCTCACGCTTGAGCGCGGGCCATTTGGCTTGCGCCTCCTGCACGCGGTTCTCGCCGAAGACGCGTTGGCCAGCCTCGATCACCGGCCGGATCGTCTCGGCGTCGAAGGTTTTCGACACGGCCACCAGGCTGACAGCATTTTCCGAACGCTTGGCCGACTTCTCGCTTGCGCGAATCCGGCTCAGCACTTCGTTCAGCCGTTCCTCGACTTCCATTCCACGCTCCCGTTCAAGATCGTCTAGACATCCTCGCTTGCGGCTTATTGAAACTTGCAACGCTTGCCAAGTCCAGCGCAAGCCGGAGCGGGCGGGTTCGCTTTGGCCGCGGCGTTATCCTGCCCGCGCTTGAAATGCCAAATCGAAGGGATCGCCCGGCGAATCCTTCAAAACTTGACGCTTGGGGCGTTTCGTGGTGAAGGTCACGCCAGCTATCACGCGCGGGCGCTCGCGCCCGGCAGAATTTCCGGAACATCGACAAAGACATGGCTACCGAACGATATAATCCGCGCGATGCCGAACCGCGCTGGCAGCACCAATGGGAAGCGGGCAAGGTCTTCGAGACGAAGAACGACGATCCGCGCGACAAATATTACGTCCTGGAGATGTTCCCCTATCCGTCCGGGCGGATCCACATGGGTCACGTGCGCAATTACACGATGGGCGACGTGGTCGCCCGCTACAAGCGCGCCCGCGGCTTCAACGTGCTGCACCCGATGGGCTGGGACGCCTTCGGCATGCCGGCGGAAAACGCTGCCATGGAGCGCGGCGTTCATCCGGCGAGCTGGACCTACCAGAACATCGCCTCGATGAAGGCGCAGCTCAAGGTCATGGGGCTTTCGCTCGACTGGAGCCGGGAGTTTGCGACCTGCGATCCCGAATATTACCAGCGCCAGCAGCATCTTTTCCTCGATTTCCTGGAAAAAGGCCTGGTCTACCGAAAGCAATCGAAGGTCAACTGGGACCCGGTCGACAATACCGTGCTCGCCAATGAGCAGGTGATCGAAGGCCGCGGCTGGCGCTCCGGCGCGCTCGTTGAACAGCGCGAGCTGACGCAATGGTTCTTCCGCATCACCGACTTCAGCCAGGATCTGCTCGACGCGCTCGACACGCTCGACGAGTGGCCCGAAAAAGTGCGGCTGATGCAGAAAAACTGGATCGGCCGTTCGGAAGGGCTGTCGGTGCGGTGGGAGCTCGATCCGGCGACGGTCCCCGGCGAGGAGAAGGAAGTCACCGTCTATACGACGCGGCCCGACACGCTGTTCGGCGCCTCCTTCCTGGCGATCTCCGCCGATCATCCGCTCGCCAGGGATGCCGCAGCCAAGAACGCCGAGATCGAAGCATTCTGCGAGGAATGCCGGCGCGCGGGCACGTCGCTCGCCGCATTGGAGACGGCAGAGAAGAAGGGCATCGACACCGGCATCCGCGCGCGGCACCCCTTCGATCCGAACTGGGAGCTGCCGGTCTACGTCGCCAATTTCGTGCTGATGGACTACGGCACCGGCGCCATCTTCGGCTGCCCTTCGGGCGACCAGCGCGACCTGGACTTCGCCCGCAAATACGATCTGCCGGTCGTTCCGGTGGTGATGCCGAAGGATGCCGATCCGCAGACCTTCACGATCGGCGACGAGGCCTATGACGGCGACGGCGTGATGATCAATTCGCGCTTCCTCGACGGGCTCTCGGCGCAAGAGGCGTTCGAGACCGTCGCCTCCAGACTCGAAAACGATCTGCTGAACGGCACGCCGCGTGGCGAGCGCAAAGTCAATTTCCGCCTGCGCGACTGGGGCATTTCCCGCCAGCGCTACTGGGGCTGCCCGATCCCGGTCATCCATTGCGACGACTGCGGCGTCGTTCCGGTGCCGAAGGCAGACCTGCCCGTGACGCTGCCGCCGGACGTGACCTTCGACAAGCCCGGCAATCCGCTCGACCGTCACCCGACCTGGCGTCACGTCGCCTGCCCGCAATGCGGCAAGGACGCACGCCGGGAAACCGACACAATGGATACCTTCGTCGATTCCTCCTGGTACTTCACCCGCTTCACGGCGCCCTGGGAGGACAACCCGACGGATCCGAAAGCGGCCAATCACTGGCTGCCGGTCGACCAGTATATCGGCGGCATCGAGCATGCGATCCTGCATCTGCTCTATTCGCGCTTCTTCACCCGAGCGATGAAGGCGACCGGCCACGTGGCGCTGGACGAGCCTTTCAAGGGGCTGTTCACGCAGGGCATGGTCGTCCACGAGACCTATAGCCGCGGCGAAGGCGCGCAGCGGGAATGGATCACGCCCGCCGAGATCCGCGTCGAGGAAACAGACGGACAGCGGCGCGCGGTCCACATCGAGACCGGCGAGGAAATCGCCATCGGCTCGATCGAGAAGATGTCGAAGTCGAAGAAGAACGTCGTCGACCCGGATGACATCATCGGCTCCTACGGGGCCGACACTGCACGCTTCTTCGTGCTCTCCGATTCGCCGCCGGATCGCGACGTTATCTGGTCCGAAGCAGGCGTCGAAGGCGCCCATCGCTTCGTGCAGCGCGTCTGGCGTCTTCTGACCGAGGCCGCGGAGAAGCTGCGTGCGGTGGATGCCGCACCGGCAAGCGGAGGCGAGGGGCTTGCCGTGTCCCAGGCCGCGCATCGCACTCTCAAGGCGGTAGAGGCCGACTATGACAAGCTCGCCTTCAACAAGGCGGTCGCACGCATTTACGAACTGGTGAATGCCATGGCCGGCCCGCTGACGCAGGTCGCGAGCGGCAAGGCGGACAACGCTCTGACTGCTGCGGTAAAGGACGCCGCGACGATCCTGATCCACCTGATCGCGCCGATGATGCCGCATCTTGCGGAAGAATGCTGGCGGGAGATCGGCGGCAAAGGTCTGATCGCCGAGAAGGCCTGGCCGAAATTCGATGCTGCGCTCATCGTCGAGAACGAGATCACGCTGCCGGTCCAGGTCAACGGGAAAAAGCGCGCCGATTTGACAATCGCGCGCGACGCAGATCAGAGTGCGATCGAAAGCGCCGTGCTCGCACTTGACGCCGTCAAGGCCGCGCTCAACGGCGGCAGCCCGAAGAAGATCATCGTCGTGCCTCAGAGGATCGTCAATGTCGTTGTCTGATATAGCTGGCTTCCGTCTTCGGTCCTTGGGCTTCGTAGCGGGCGCATTGTCGCTCGCGGCACTTGGCGGCTGCCAGGTCAGGCCCCTTTATTCCGACGGTCCTACCGGTTCGACCTCTGTCGCGCTTGCCGCGATCGAGATTTCGGAAGCCGACGATCGCGTCGAGCAGGAAGTCCGAAATGCCCTCGTCTTCCTGACGTCGCGTGGTCAGGGCGAACCGGTCAATCCGCAATATCATCTGGCGCTCAGCGTCTCGCACCGGACGATGGGCGTGCTCTATGAGAGCACGGATCTCGACAATGACGACGACGACGCCGGAGCCGGCCGCATCGTCGTGAAAGCGGACTACAACCTGACCAAGACCGCCACCGGCGAGACCGTGAAGTCAGGGAACCGGACGGCCGTCGCTTTGGTCGACTTCCCCCAGCAGGAATTCGCCAAGATACGCGCCGTGCGCGATGGCGAGAATCGCGCCGCCAAGGAACTGGCGGAGATCATCGGGGCCGACCTCGCAGCCGCTCTCGGCCGCTGATCCGTTCGTCAGATGAGCGAGGTCAAGTCGCACGAATTCGATAATTTCCTGCAGCGATCTGCGGCGATCTACCGACTTTTCCTGCTCTACGGTCCCGATCGCGGCCTCGTCTCGGAACGCGCGTCCGAACTCGCCGGCAGCTTCGGCCTTCCTCTCGATGATCCTTTCGCCGTCGTCAAGCTTGATGCCGGGTCATTGCAGGGCGCGGGAAGCGTGCTGGACGAAGTCAATGCCATCGGTCTTTTCGGCGGCGATAAGCTGGTCTGGGTGCGCGGTGCGTCCGCTGAGAAGGCGCTCACCGAAGCGCTGCAGATTCTCGCGACCGACCCGCCCGCCGGCGCCCGGCTCATCATAGAAGCGGGCGACCTGAAGAAGGGGGCGGCGCTCAGGAAAGTGGGCGAGACTTCCCGCTCCGTCGCTTCGATCGCCTGCTACAGCGACGACGCCAGGGGCCTGCAAGCACTTGTCGACAAGGAACTTTCGGAAGCGGGCCTTCGCATCGGTCCCGCCGCACGCGAACGTCTGGTGGAGGCGCTCGGGGGCGACCGCATGGCATCGCGCAACGAGCTCCGGAAACTCGCCCTCTATTGCCGCGGCAAGGATTTGGTCGACGAGGACGACGTTCTCGGCATCGTCGGCGACGCCAGCGCCATTTCGGTCGATGATGCGGTCGATGCGGTATTGAAGGGCGACGCCGACGCGCTGCTGCACGCGATGAAGAAGATCACGACATCCAAGACGCCGCCTTTCCTCGTGCTTCAGGCCTGCCTGAGGCAATTCCAGCAGCTCGACGTGATGCGTGCCGAAATGGATGCGGGCCGCCAGTCCGCGGGTCAGGTCGTCGCAAGCCTTGGCCGCGGCCTCCACTTCCGCCGCAAGCCGGTTGTCGAAGCGGCGCTGAAACACTGGACCGCTCCGGCGATCCGGCGCGAATTGGGTCGCCTGCAGGCGACCATCTATCAAAGCCGCAGCCGCCAGAGCCTTGAGGAGAGCCTGGTGATCCAGAATCTCCTGGCGATCACGATCCAGTCTGCGCGGCGTTGAGGGTGTTCGTCAACGCCGCTCGAGCAGCCGGCAGATCTCTTCCAATTGGTCGAGCGTCTTGTATGTAATCTTGAGATGCCCGCCGCTGGCCTTGTGGTTGACGCTCACTTCCAGGCCGAGGCTATCGGACAGGGTGCGCTCCAGCGCCAGCGTATCGGCGTCCTTCTCCTCACGCTGGCGGCCCTTTGCGTAGTTGGGATCGTTCTGCGACTTGATGTCGTTCTGCGCCAGCCGTTCGGCCTCGCGGACCGAAAGACCTTTCGAGACGACCGCACGCGCCAAGGCCACCGGGTCCGATGTGGGTATAAGCGCGCGGGCGTGGCCCGCGGAAAGGCTGCCATCGGAAAGCATGTCGCGCACGGGCTCCGGCAGCTTCAGAAGGCGAAGGCTGTTCGCAACATGGCTCCGGCTCTTGCCGATGATGTCGCCGAGATCGTTCTGCGTGTAGCCGTGTTCCGCGATCAGTTGCTCGTAGCCCAGGGCCTCTTCGAGGGGATTGAGGTCGGAGCGCTGAACGTTCTCGACAATGGCGATCTCCAGCGCCGTCCTGTCGTCAACATCGCGCACGATGACCGGTATTTCGGTGAAGCCCGCAAGTTGCGCCGCGCGCCAGCGCCTTTCACCGGCAATGATCTCATAGCGGTCGTGACCGACGGTGCGCACGACGACCGGCTGAACGATCCCGTGCTGGCGGATCGAGCTTGCAAGGTCCTGAAGCTCAGCCTCGTCGAACTGCCGGCGGGGGTTGCGAGGGTTGCGGGAAACGAACTCGATCGGGATCCGCCGATCGGCGCTGATTGCGGCGGCCGGAGCCGCGCCGGTGTGCAGCGGCTGGTCCATTTCGCCGATCAAGGCGGCAAGGCCGCGACCCAGACGCCTCTTGGAGCTGTCATCGTTCATCTGACACCTGATTAGTTACGCTACCGAAACGATTAAGCGGCCTTCCGCTGCCTCTCGCGCTGAATGACTTCCGAGGCCAGTTGGAGATAAGCCTGACTTCCGGCGCATTTGAGATCATAAAGAATGGCCGGCTTGCCGTAGGAGGGGGCCTCGGACACCCGCACGTTGCGGGGAATGAGGGTATGATAAACCTTATCTCCCAAATGCAAGCGAACGTCACTGACGACTTGCTGGGCAAGATTGTTCCGGGAATCGAACATGGTCAGCACGATTCCCTGAATATCGAGGCCTGGATTCACCGTCTGCCGCACCTGCTCGACCGTCTCCAGCAGCTGGCTCAAGCCTTCGAGGGCAAAAAACTCGCACTGCAATGGTACGAGAACCGAATGCGCGGCTGCCATTGCATTCATCGTCAAAAGATTGAACGATGGCGGGCAGTCGACCAGCACATAGGAATAAGCAAGAGCATCCACCGAAGCCAAAGCCTTACGGAGCCGGAAAACCCGATCCGATTCCATGGAAATCTCCATTTCGACGCCGAGCAGATCCATGGTCGAAGGCACGATGGCCAGATTTGGCACCGCCGTATCCTGAGCAATCTGGCCGATCGAATGGGTCCCCATCATCAGCTCGTAGGAAGACAAATGCCGGGCACGACGCTGGATACCGAGCCCGGTGCTGGCATTGCCTTGCGGATCGAGATCGACGATCAGCACCCTTTCACCGATGGCGGCGAGCGCAGTAGCAAGATTGATGGCCGTCGTCGTTTTGCCGACGCCGCCCTTCTGATTGGCAATAGTGATGATCCGATTCTTTGGGCCAAACATGTTTCGCTCGCCTATCACTTCGTCCGACGTGAAAGATTTGCAATCTCGAGCACAACCGAATCCGGCTCGACGACACTTGCATGTTTTATCAGATCGAATTGAAAGCGGCTAACGGCTTTGTCGACTTCCTGCTGATAATCCCGCCCTTTGTGAAAGAATGCCACCGTTTTGGAGTCTTCCATGAGCATCCATGGCGCACAATGATCGAGCAGTTGGCTCAGATCGGCGAGCGCACGCGCCGAAATCGCGTCGCAATTCGGAATTTCAGCCGGTGCCGCTTCGATTCGAATCGGATGAACGGAACCCCTGGCACCGATTTCCCTGAGCGCGACGCGTAAAAAGGCGGCCTTCTTGTTATTGCTCTCGACCAGGTGAACCCATCCGTTCTCTGCCTCGGAAAGACAAATGGCCGTAATGACACCGGGAAATCCTCCGCCGCTTCCGAGATCGACCCAGGTCTTCGGGGCAGGGGAGAGTTGATAAAGCTGGAGGCTATCGAGGATGTGGCGCTGCCATAGATCCCCTAGCGTGGAGGGGGCGACGAGGTTGATCGATCGCGCCCATTTCTGGAAGAGGGAGGCAAAATGCTCGAGCTTTTCGACCGTTTCACGTGAAACACGCAATCCGTTCAGTGCCGGAACTAGACTCGCTTGCATTGTATAACCTATCCACCCACACGTTGTGCCTGGCGATCCTGCCTTCGTAGCCAGGACAGAATGAGAGATATCGCCGCGGGCGTCACGCCATCGACCTTCATAGCCTGGGCGAGGTTCCGCGGCTTGTGTTGTGCCAACTTTTGCTTCAACTCGTTCGAAAGCCCGGGAAGCACGTCGTAATCGAAATCATCCGGTATGGTCGTATTTTCGTCACGCCTTACACCGGCAATGTCAGTGGCCTGGCGATCCATATAGACAGCATAGGCCGCATCGATCTCCAGCGCCTCGACCACCCCGGCCGGAATGTTTTGAAGCTCGGACCATACCGGTTTCAAAGCGGCTATCGACTGATCCGGATAAGAGAGGATATCGAAAGCGGTACGACGCTGGCCGTCCTGATTGAGCTTCAGGCCGAAACGCTTGCCCTCGTTTGGCGTAACCGAAAGTGACTGCAGGAGCCTGCGTCCCGTCTCGAAGGAATGCTTCCATGCCTCGAAGCGTCGACGGCGCGCGTCGCCGACACATCCGAGCGCAACGCCCGCCGGCGTCAACCGCATATCGGCATTGTCTGCGCGCAGCGACAGCCTGTATTCCGCCCGCGAAGTAAACATGCGATAGGGTTCGCTTATGCCCCGCGAAGTCAGGTCATCGATCATAACGCCGATATAGGAGTCCGTGCGGCTGAAGACATAGGGAGCCCGTCCGCTCGCGGCAAGCGCGGCATTCAAACCGGCAACGAGCCCCTGAGCTCCGGCTTCTTCATATCCCGTCGTGCCGTTTATCTGACCCGCAAGATACAGTCCGGGCATTTTGCGCACGCCGAGGGAGAGTTCCAGCTCCCGCGGATCGACATGATCGTACTCGATCGCGTAACCCGGCTGAAGAATCTTCGACCTGCTCCAGACCGGGAATCGTACGAATGAAGGCGTCCTGCACATCCTCGGGAAGGGAGGTCGAAATCCCGTTCGGATAGACGGTGTCATCGTCTAGTCCCTCCGGCTCCAGAAAGATCTGGTGACCATCTCTCTCGCCGAAGCGGACGATCTTGTCCTCGATAGAGGGGCAGTAGCGTGGGCCAACGCCTTCGATCTGTCCCGAATACATCGCGGACTGGTGAATGTTATCGGCGATAATCTTATGCGTCGCATCCGTGGTCCGTGTCACGCCGCAATCGATCTGGCGATTGATGATTGCATCGGTCATGAAGGAGAACGGGACTGGATTTTCGTCCGGCCCTTGCCGCCCGACGCGGTCCCAGTCGACCGTGCGTCCGTCCAGGCGCGCCGGCGTGCCGGTCTTCAATCGACCAAGTTGCAGGCCGAAGCGCCGCAGTGTCTCAGAGAGACCCAGGGACGGTTCCTCGCCCACGCGACCGGCGGGTATCTTGCGTTGGCCGATATGAATGAGGCCCTTTAAAAACGTGCCGGTCGTGAGAACGACGGCTGATGCGCGAAAGACTCGGCCGTCCTTCATAATCACGCCACGAACCACACCGTCTTCGGTCAACAGGTCGAAGGCATCCCCTTCGATCACCGAGAGGTGTTCGATCCCGTCGATCTCCCGCTGCATCGCCTCGCGATACAGCTTGCGGTCTGCCTGGGTGCGGGGTCCGCGCACTGCAGGCCCCTTGCGCCGGTTGAGAAGCCGGAACTGAATACCCGCGGCATCGGCCACACGTCCCATGAGGCCGTCGAGCGCATCGATCTCCCGAACGAGGTGGCCCTTGCCCAACCCGCCGATCGCGGGGTTGCAGGACATTACCCCGATCGTATTCCTTTTATGTGTGATGAGAACTGTACGGGCGCCGAGCCGCGCGGAAGCAGAGGCAGCCTCACAACCTGCGTGGCCTCCACCGATCACAATGACATCATAGTCCATCTCAGACATGCTCCAGCCTAGCTTTGCTCAGCTTCCGCCTTGATTGTCAGTTCATGCCGTCGAGTCAAGGGCGTTTCACGTGAAACGCCCGAGGCAACTCG
Organism: Sinorhizobium sp.; assembly: GCF_059070375.1. Lineage (NCBI taxonomy): Bacteria > Pseudomonadati > Pseudomonadota > Alphaproteobacteria > Hyphomicrobiales > Rhizobiaceae > Sinorhizobium > Sinorhizobium sp. The sequence goes on along the minus strand of NZ_JCACWC010000004.1, from coordinate 1,678 downwards.
CCTGCGTTGTATCCGTCTCGTTATTTTCCGATACAGAACTCGGAGAATATCACGTCCAAAAGGTTCTCCACATCGACCCGGCCGGTAATCTTACCCAGGGCGTCTCCTGCTTGCCGAAGCTGCTCAGCACGCAGTTCGAGTTCGGAAGAACTCAGGCTCCGCTCCAGCGCCGCACTGGCCTGCCGCAGACAATCGACATGGCGCTTCCGGGACGGCATCGCCAGGGCAGTCTTACCGGCCAGATCGGGGAGATGCGACTGCAGTGCCGTCAATAGATCGGCCATGCCCTCACCGGACCCCGTGGACAGGAAAATGTCCGCATCCGATGCAGCCCATCGTGGTGAGGGGCGGTCGACCTTGGTTGCGACCCGAATGACGGGGACCTTTTCCGGAAGAGCCTCATCAAGCCGGAATGATCCCGGTTTCTCCGATAACAGAAGGACAAGATCGGCATCGGCGATAACCTGCCGGGCTCTCCGAATACCCTCCCGCTCCACAAGCTCGTCCGTTTCACGAAGTCCCGCCGTATCGAAGAGTTTAACTGAGAATCCGGCTAACGAAAGATCTACGGACAGAACGTCGCGTGTCGTTCCTGCAACCTCCGTCACGATAGCGATGTCCCTTCGGGCCAGTGCATTCAGCAAGCTCGACTTGCCTGCGTTCGAGCTCACCGGCAATGACGATCTTGAGCCCGTCCCGGATGATTTCGGCAAGGCCGGCGCGCGCGATATGTCCATCGATTTCCTGCCGGAGCCTGCCGATATCCTCCCAGATCGCGGCGCTGACGGAACCCGGCACATCGTCTTCATCCGCAAAGTCGAGCTCTGCCTCGATCATTGCCCGCGAATCGGGTCAGCCGTCGGGCCCAGCCGGCATAGAGTGCGGATTGTCCGCCGCCGGAATGCTCTATGGCGAGACGACGCTGCATTTCCGTCTCTGCAGCAATCAGGTCGGCCAGCCCCTCCACCTCCACCAGGTCCAGTTTGCCGTTCTGAAAGGCCCGCCTTGCGAACTCTCCGGCCTCCGCATGCCGTAGCCCCTCAGTTGCGGCGAGCTCCTCGAGGATGGCGCTTACCACGGCTCGTCCACCGTGAACCTGCAATTCGCAGCAATCTTCACCGGTGAAAGACGCCGGCGCCGGGAAATAGAGGACCAGGCCGCTGTCCAGCGTTTCACCGTTTCGAGTCCAAAATCGTTCTGAGCGCCGCGATGCGCGGCGCAGGCAGGGCTCCGCAAAGTCGCACCAGCGCATCAGCGGTCGCCGGACCGCTCACACGTATAATGGCAACGCCTGCAGGCAGCGAGCCGCTCGAAAGAGCGTAGATCGTATCGGTGGATGGCATCGGCTTACCGGTTTACGCAACGACGAGCAGGTTTGACGCCGGCCATACCCGCCATTTCGGCATATTGAACATTGGGGATCGGGCAGAGCCTCGGAAGCGCAATTGGTGCGACACTCGTCCGGCTATTGCGAAGCCGCCTTATGCACCGAGCCGCGCTCGAAATCAAGTGTCGCTCTGTTTGGGCGCATATCCACCCCGGCGTTTCACGTGAATCACTCCCGTCCCGGGATCACGGTCGATAGGGGAAAATGGCGGCAGAAGGAAGTGCTCCATCCCGGATACGCGAGAGGCCGGCGCTGGGCGGCGCCGGCCTCTCGGCTGAGAGAAGAGAGTCT
>NZ_JCACWC010000003.1:2817500-2976921 GCF_059070375.1 Sinorhizobium sp. | reverse complement strand
CCTACCTAGTAGGTACCCGGGATCGTAAACTCTCCATCGGTCGTCGTGGATCGCACTTCTTCCCTTTCCTTCTCGCTCGGTGCCCGGAACGCGCGGCGGATTGCATCCGCCATCGCGTCGACCGTCGGCGACCGGTTCCCGCGTCTCGTCCGCAGCACGACATTCGACATATCGATGATGCCGAAGCCATCCGCCTCGGTAAGCTCGCGGCAGCCGGGCGGTATGGTGCTTCGCGACAGGGGCGCAATGGCGAGGCCTGAAACGACGGCGGCGATGAGCCCGCCGCTCGTGCGGCTCACATAGGCGACGCGGTTCTCGATATTCCGGGTCGTCAGGCTGCGCAGGGCCAGGTCGTCGCACCAGCCGCCTTCCGCATAGGTATAGGTCGCGATCGGCAGGGGCTGCCGCAAATGGGTACCATGCTGCTCGGAGGTCGCCCAAACGGTTGGGTTTACCATCAGAACCTCGCTGCGGGTTCGTCCGCCCGGCTCGAAGACGACGGCGATGTCGAGTTCTCCGGCCGCGAGCGCTGCCGAGTTGGCCATGGAGGTTTCCTGACGCACCGTCACTTCGACGCCGGGATGAATGGCCGCGAAAGCGCCGAGCGCCTTCGGCAGGGTGGAGTTGACATATTCCTCGGAAATCCCGATCCGGACGGACCCGTCGAGCGCCGGTGAGCGCATCGCCGCAGCCGTATCGTCGAGAAGGGTAACGATACGGCGTGCATTGTCGACAAGGCGCCGGCCTTCACCGGTCAGTATCACGCCACGCGAATGGCGTTCGAAGAGCGCGGATCCGATGAGATCCTCAAGCCTGCGGATCTGCATGCTGACGGCCGATTGCGTTCGCCGCACCATGTCGGCAGCGCGTGTGACATTGCCGGTGTCGGCCACCGCGAGGAAGGTTCTGAGCAGGTCGCTGTCGAGCGGTGCGGTCATGTCGCTGCCATAAGAAATGCTGATGACAGGCATGGTTGCAATTCATTTGTCACATGTCAAGGACGGCGCAAAGATGGACCTGTCGCAATCCTTCCGAGGTCCTCGCCATGCCCGTTCTGGTCGTCTCAGCACAGCCCGTCAGAAGCTCCTCCCCGCCGCTTGCGACGGCCCTTGCGCGCTGGCGGCTGTGGCTTTCGCTTCGCACGCAATGGGCGCTGGTGAGCCGCCGCGGCGACCGGCACCTTCTGGCAGACGCCGCTATCCCCGCCACGTATCGCCTCGGATGCGAGGAAGACCGGCGCCACCGTGACGCAGTCCGGCATCTGCACTGGATGCTCTGAGGCAACTTCCTTCGAGAATTGGCATCCCTCAGCCATTGTGGCACACGCGCGAGTCGCGAAGTATTGCGAAAGCGGCGCCCGCATGGTTCCGCTTCGGGGTCGTTTTGCGCTATGGCATGGCGTTGAGGTTGATCACCGCGGCAATGTTTGCCCGCAGGGGAAGGTTGGATGTCACCCAAGGATCTGAAAGCAGCTTTGAGGAAGGAGCGCCTGGCGCTCCGCGATGCCATGCCGGCGGAGGCGCGTATCGAGGCGAGCCTTGCCATGGCCGATCATGCGGCCGAGGTCATCGCGCTCGATCCCGGACACGTCGTCTCGGGCTTCTGGCCGATCCGTTCGGAGGCCGACGTCCGGCCGCTGATGGTGCGGCTCAGGGATCGCGGTGCGCGCCTCTGCCTGCCGGTGATCCTGGACAGCAAGGCCATCGTTTTCCGGGAACTGCTCGACGGCATCGCAGTCGTCGAAACCGGCTTCGGCACCACCGGCCCCGGCCCCGATGCGCCGGAAGTCGATCCGGACATCATGCTCGTACCGCTCTCGGCCTTCGATGCCGTGGGCCATCGGATCGGCTATGGCGCCGGCTATTATGATCGGGCGATCGACCGGCTGCGCCGCAAAGGCCACATGCCGCGCCTGATCGGGATTGCATTCGACTGCCAGGAAGTGGCATCAGTGCCGGCTGAACCGCACGACGTGGCGCTGGACGCCGTATTGACGGAGAGCGGTTTTCGGCATTTCTGAGCGGGATGAGGATTTTGCGCGGATTCCGCCACATCCTGCTTAAAATTCATTGAACCGACCACGTGCATGAATTGGAGTCGATCCAGATTGCCTTGGTCCAAGCGGGATTGAACGGCATGCGACTTCTGTTTCTGGGGGATATGGTGGGCAAGACGGGCCGCATGGCCGTCTGGGAGCGCCTCCCGGGACTCGTGAGCGATCTCAAGCTCGACTTCGTCATCGTCAATGGCGAGAACGCTGCCGGCGGATTCGGCATAACCGAAGACATCTTTCTCGAGACGATCAGCGCCGGTGCCGACGTAGTGACCACCGGCAATCACGTCTGGGATCAGAAGGAGGCGGTGGTCTTCTGCGAGCGGCACGATCAGTTCCTGCGGCCGGCAAACTATCCTGCCGGCACGCCGGGTCGCGGCTCCAATCTCTTCTTCGCGCGAAACGGCGCCCGCGTTCTGGTTGCCAATGTCATGGGGCGCGTCTTCATGCATCCCGAGCTCGACGATCCCTTCAAGACGGCCGAGGCGATCCTCGACGCCTGCCCGCTCGGCGAGCAGGCCGATGCAGTCGTCTTCGATTTTCACGCCGAGGCGACGAGCGAGAAGCAATGCTTCGGCCACTTCGTCGACGGGCGTGCCAGCCTGGTGGTCGGCACGCACACCCATGTGCCGACGGCGGACCATCAGATACTCAACGGCGGCACCGGCTATATGAGCGATGCCGGCATGTGCGGCGACTACGACTCGTCCTTGGGGATGGACAAGGAAGAGCCGCTCAACCGCTTCATCTCGAAGATGCCCAAGGGTCGCTTCGAAGCGGCATCCGGCCCGGCGACCATCTGTGGCGTCGGGATCGAGATTTCGGACCGGACGGGGTTGGCGGAAAAGATCGCGCCGCTCAGGATCGGCCCGCGCCTGGCTGAGACGATCCCCCAATTCTGGGTTTGAGCGGCTGGGCTTCCTCCGTCTGCGCATCCATTTCCGGATGCGGGCGCTCTGTTCGGATCTCCTTTTTTCAAGGGTGACAGACCCGCCAAATGGTGGCAGGTTAGCGACCAAAATGAGAGCCGCACCGCACGCGGCCGCTATTCGTAAGTTTCCATGCCAATAATTGAAACGGGATGCGGTCGGAGGCGCTCATACTTTCCCTCATCCCGGCGTACAGCGCCGCGCGTTCCTCAGACGCGCAGAGGTCGCTGCAGCATTTTGATTGCTGCATGTGTCTTCCTTTGACCGAAAACGATCAAGGGAAACATGCAGGTAATGCAGCCGGAGTTCCATAGCGTCGCAGCTCGGTCGGGCGCACAGAGTCGCTGTGGCGCTCCGGTATCCAAAGGCGCCGCACCAATTGCAGTCCCGGTGCCGGCGATCTGACGTTCAGATATCTGGAGAGCGTGCATGTTGCGAAAGTGGCGTCTGCCGGCCATCGCCGGCTTTTTCGTCTCCCTTCTCGTCTCGGTCCCGGCAGGCGCGCAGGATGCGCAGTTGCCGACAGTGACCGTCGCCAAACCGGTCGTGCGCGATGTCGTCGACGCCGACGAATTCATCGGCCGCTTCGAAGCGGTCGACCAGGTCGCGATCCGCGCACGGGTCGGCGGCTATCTCGATCAGGTCTTCTTCACCGACGGCGCCATGGTGAAGAAGGGCGACAAGCTCTTCGTCATAGACCAGCGGCCGTTCCGCACCGCCCTTTCCCAGGCGGAAGCCTCGCTCGAGGCTGCGCGATCGACCCTTGTCTTCGCGGAGACCACGTTCAAGCGAACGGAATCGCTCGCGGAATCGGGCACGCTCTCGGTGTCCAGGCTTGACGACGACCGCCGTGCGCTGCTCGCGGCCCAGGCGAATGTGCGCGGCGCCGAGGCGGCCGTCGAGCGCGCGAAGCTGGATCTGGACTACACGACCATCACGGCGCCGCTGAGCGGACGCGTCGACCGGCGTCTCATTTCCCCCGGCAATCTGGTACAAGCGGACCAGACGGTGCTGACGACGATCGTCTCGCTCGATCCGATCGATTTCTATTTCGACGTCGACGAGCGCCGGCTGCTCTCCTATGCGCGTACGGCTCGGGACCGCGGCAGCGCTTTGCAGGAGGGGGCGGGCTCCATCCCGGTGCTGGTCACGATCGCCGACGCCAACGAGCCGCCGTTCGAGGGCAAGCTCGACTTCGCGGAGAACCGGGTCGACAACCAGACGGGTACGATGCGGGTGCGCGCGCGCCTCGCAAACCCCAAACTGATCCTGCAGCCCGGCCTGTTCGGCCGCGTAGAAGTGGAGGGATCGAACACCTATCGGGCGGTTCTGGTGCCGGACGAGGCAATCGCCGCCGACCAGAACGAACGCATCGTCTACACGGTCGGCGAGGATGGCAGCGTCGCAACCAAACCGGTGCGTCTTGGTCCCAGGCTCCACGGTTACAGGGTCATCCGCAGTGGCTTGACGGGGGAGGAGACGATCGTCGTCAACGGTCTCATGCGCGTCCGTCCGGGCGTGAAGGTCAAGCCCGAGCTCATCGTCCTGCCCCCCGAGGCCGCGCAATCGGCGGAGAATGCCCAATGAGGTTCGCGCATTTCTTTGTCGACAGACCGATCTTCGCGTCGGTGCTTTCGATCGTTCTGCTGATCGTCGGCAGCATCGCCTATTTCCAGCTTCCGGTGGCGCAGTATCCGGAGATCGCGCCGCCTACCATCGTCGTGCGCGCCTCCTATCCGGGCGCGGATGCGGAGACCGTAGCCAATACCGTTGCCACCCCGCTCGAGCAGGAGATCAACGGCGTGGAGAACATGCTCTACATGTCCTCCTATGCCACCGCTGACGGCTCGATGGCGCTGACGATCACCTTCAAGCTCGGGACCGATCTCGATCAGGCGCAGGTGCTGGTGCAGAACCGTGTCTCGATCGCCGAGCCCCGGCTTCCCGAGGAAGTCCGGCGCATCGGCGTAACCACGACGAAGAGCTCGCCGGACCTGATGATGGTCGTTCATCTGCTTTCGCCGAACGACCGCTATGACCAGCTTTATGTTTCCAACTACGCCCGCACGCGCATTCGCGACATATTGGTCCGGCTGGACGGAGTCGGCGACGTTCTTCTGTTCGGCGAGCGTGAATATGCGCTGCGCATCTGGCTCGACCCGCAGAAGCTCTCCGCCTACGGCATGACTGCAGGCGATGTCGTCTCCGCGCTGCGCGAGCAGAACGTCCAGGTCTCGGGCGGATCCATCGGCGGTCCGCCGATGTCGAGCGACAGCGCCTTCCAGTATACGGTGACCACCGACGGCCGCTTCAGCGACGCTCGCCAGTTCCGCTACGTCATCGTCAAAGCGACCGAAGAAGGCAGGCTCGTCCAGTTGCAGGACGTCGCCCGCATCGAACTCGGTGCGCGCGAATACGTGACCAACAGCTATCTCAACGGCAGCCCCGCCGTCGCGCTCGGCATCTTCTCCCGCCCCGGCAGCAATGCGCTCGCTGCGGCCGACGCGATCCAGGCGACGATGACCGAACTTTCGCGGGACTTTCCCGAAGGGCTCGAATACAGGATCATCTACAATCCGACGGAATTCATCTCGGAATCCATCGACGAGGTCTACAAGACGATCGGGGAAGCCGCGCTCCTCGTCGCTCTGGTCGTGATCGTGTTCCTGCAGTCGTGGCGCACGGCGATCATTCCGATCGTCGCCATCCCCGTTTCGCTCGTCGGCACATTCGCGCTTCTCTATGCCTTCGGCTTTTCACTGAACATGCTGACGCTGTTCGGCCTGGTTCTCGCGATCGGCATCGTGGTCGACGACGCTATCGTCGTTGTCGAGAACGTCGAGCGCAACCTTGCGCGCGGGATGACACCGCGAGAGGCGGCGCATGTGACGATGGACGAGGTGGGCGCCGCGGTCATCGCGATTCTCGCTCGTCCTGACGGCAGTGTTCGTGCCGACCGCGTTCATTCCGGGTATTGCCGGGCAGTTCTACCTGCAATTTGCGGTGACGATCGCAGTCGCGACGGTGATCTCCGCGGTCAATTCCCTGACGCTCTCGCCGGCGCTTGCCGCAATCCTGTTGCGGCCGCACGAGAACCACGAGCATGAGAGCCGCAATCCCTTCACGCGGCTCGGCCGCGGTTTTGCCAACGGCTTCAACCGCGGCTTCGACCGCATGGCCGATGGCTATGCATGGACGGTGCGCCACCTCGTCAGGACGCGGATCGCGTTAGCCGGGGCGCTCGTCGTCTTCGTCGCCCTGCTCGGAGCCACCTGGTACATGGCGCAGGTCGTGCCTCGCGGCTTCATACCCACGATGGACCAGGGCTATGCCATCGTCGTCATTCAGCTTCCGGACGGTGCCTCTCTCGAGCGCACCGATAAGGTCGTCCGGCGGGCCTCGGAGATTATCCGGGAGGTACCCGGCGTAAAGGATGCGGTCGCCTTTGCCGGTTTCAACGGCGCGACCTTCACCAATGCATCCAATTCCGGCGTGATATTCACGCCCTTCGACAGCTTCGAAGAACGCCTCGAGCAAAAGCAGAGTGCGGAACAGATCATCGGCCAGATCTTCGGTGCGATGCAAGGCATTCAGGAGGCTTTCATCATCGCCGTTCCGCCACCCTCCGTGCGAGGCATCGGCAATTCGGGCGGCTTCAAGATGCAGATCATGGACCGCCAGAGCGCCGACATGCGCCGGGCGCTCGGGCTCGCCCATCAGATGATGGGAGCGGCCAACCAGACGGAGGGGCTGACCGGCGTCTTCACCACCTTCACGGCCTCCAGCCCGCAATTCTTCCTGGCGATCGATCGCGACAAGGCGCGGGCGCTGAACGTGCCGATTCCCAATATTTTCGAGACACTCTCGATCAATCTGGGGACGTCCTACGTCAACGATTTCAACGCCTTCGGCCGCGTCTATCAGGTCCGTGCCCAAGCCGACCAGCAATTCCGGCTGGAGCGGGAGGACATACTTGCGCTTAAGGTACGCTCCGCCTCGGGCGCCCTGGTGCCGCTCGGCACGCTCGTCGAGATCCGCGATACGAGCGGACCGGCGCTCGTCCAGCGCTACAACATGTATGTCTCGGTCCCCGTTCAGGGCAATCCGGCGCCGGGCGTTTCGACGGGCAGCGCCCTCGACAAGATGGAAGCGCTTGCAGGTCAGATCCTGCCGCAGGGCACCACCTTCGAATGGACGGAACTCGCTTTGCAGGAGCGCCAGACCGGCAACACTGCGGTCTTCATCTTCGCGCTTTCGGTGGTCTTCGTTTTCCTGGCGCTCTCTGCGCAATACGAAAGCTGGGTGCTGCCGCTGGCCATCATCCTGATCGTGCCGCTTGCCGTGCTCGCTGCGCTTCTCGGCGTTTCGATCCGGGGCTTCGACAACAATGTGCTGACCCAGATCGGGCTTATCGTCCTGATCGGTCTTGCCGCGAAGAACGCGATCCTCATCGTGGAATTCGCCCGCCAGGGCGAGGAGGAGGGCAAGACGCCGATCGAGGCGGCGATCGATGCGAGCCGGCTCAGGCTGCGGCCGATCCTGATGACCGCTTTCGCCTTCATCCTCGGCGTCGTGCCGCTGGTCATCGCCACGGGACCCGGCGCCGAAATGCGCCAGTCGCTCGGCACGGCGGTCTTTGCCGGCATGCTCGGGGTCACCGTCCTCGGCCTGTTCCTGACGCCGGTCTTCTATGTGGCCCTGCGCTCATTGCGGCGCAAGCGTGCACCGGCTGCCGCGCCGGCGCCGGCGCCGGGGGAGTGAAGAGACCAGTGCATCGGCAATGACGCAATTGTGAGCGGCCGCCGGTCGTTAGACGCTGGACGCGATCGCGGCCTTGAATGATCCTGCGTGCCGCCCGGCATGAGCAGCAATGCGCTATGCGGGCGGAGTACCAGAGCAAGTTTTTCTTCCCGCACATGCGAGAGGTGAAGGATGCTGCTGCGATACCTTGCCTACACCGTGACCGTCATCTGGATTATCCATGCGCTCTGGCCGACACCGGCGCACGCGCAGCAGGCGGAAGCCCATGTGAGCCAATGCCAGGCGATCGCGGCAGCCACGCCGGCGGCGACGTTCGCCAGCTTCTCGGCCCCCGCCGCGGCTCCCGTGGCCTCTGCCGACACAAGTGAGGTGACGATCACCTTTCTCGGTCATTCCACCTTCCTGATCGAAACGCCGGGCGGAGTTTCGATTGCCACCGACTACAACGGCTGGTTCCGCACGCCGTCGCCGCCAACGGTGGTGACGATGAACAGGGCCCATTCCAGTCATTACACCCTGGCGCCGGTTCCGGCGATCCGGCATGTCCTGCACGGCTGGGGCGACAACGGCGAGCCGGCGGATCATGACCTCGTCGTCGGCGACGCCTATATCCGCAATGTGACCACGGATATCCGTTCGGGTTTCGAGGGAATGGAACGGGACGGCAATTCGATCTTCATTTTCGAGATTGCCGGGCTCTGCATCGGCCATCTCGGCCATCTGCACCACGAGCTCGACGAAAGCCATTACCGGCAAATCGGCCGGCTCGACGTGCTCATGGTGCCGGTGGACGGCGGTCTGACGATGGGAGCGGAGAGCATGAGCCGCGTCGTCTCGCGGCTGCGCTCGGCGCTGATCCTGCCGATGCACAGGCCGATGACCAACAACTTTCTGGCGATGTTCGGAGACGACTTCGACAAGCGCTTCGCCACGGAGCCTTCCGTGAAGGTGTCGCTGCGCTCCCTGCCGAGGAGACCGCTCATCTATGTCCTGCAGGGTGTTTGAGGACCGCCGCAGCGCATTTCCGTCTCCTGAAAACACGACGCGCCTGCTGGACTGGACGCGGCAATGAAACTATAAGGCGCCCGATCTCACCGAAATCACGCATGCAGAGGGCGTCATGGCTGGCCATTCACAGTTCAAGAACATCATGCACCGCAAGGGCCGTCAGGATGCGGTGCGCTCCAAAATGTTTTCCAAGCTCGCGCGCGAAATCACCGTCGCAGCAAAAACCGGCCTTCCCGACCCGACGATGAACCCGCGCCTGCGTCTGGCGATCCAGAACGCCAAGGCGCAGTCGATGCCGAAGGACAATATCGAGCGCGCGGTCAAGAAGGCTGCGGGCGGCGATGCCGAGAATTACGAAGAAGTTCGCTACGAGGGCTACGGCCCGGGCGGCGTCGCAGTCATCGTCGAGGCGTTGACGGACAACCGCAACCGCACCGCCTCCAACGTACGCTCCACCTTCACCAAGGCGGGCGGGGCGCTCGGCGAAACCGGTTCGGTTTCCTTCTCCTTCGATCGCGTCGGTGAAATCACCTACAAGCTTTCCGCCGGCGACGCCGACAAGGTGATGGAAGCGGCAATCGAAGCGGGTGCCGACGACGTCGAGACCGATGAGGAAGGCCACACCATCACCTGCGGCTTCGAGGATATCGGCGAAGTATCGAAGGCGCTCGAAGGCGCGCTCGGCGAGGCGGAGACCGTAAAGGCCGTCTGGAAGCCGCAGAATACCGTGCCGGTGGATGAGGAAAAGGCACAGTCGCTGATGAAGCTCATCGACAATCTCGAAGATGACGACGACGTCCAGAACGTCTATTCGAACTTCGAGGTTTCCGACGAGGTTCTGGCGAAGCTTTCCGCCTGAGCGCCTTCGGAATATCCCAATGCAATTGACCCGCATCGCTCCGAGCGATGCGGGTCTTTGCTGTTCGCGTCAGGCGGCGGCGAGATCGCGTTGCGCTTGGGCAAACAGCTTCACCGAACGCAACCGCGCTTCCATGTCGAAGATCGGCATTGAGACGATCAGCTCGTCCGCCCTGGTGAGATCCACGAATGCCTCGATCTTTCGGCGGATCGTCTCGGGGCCGCCGACCACCGCGTAGCTCATTGCATGGTCGACGAAAATCTTCTCGTCCTGGCTCCAGAGGCCGTCCATCGATTTGACCGGCGGCGGGAAGCGCCCGCGGGCATTGCGGCGAAGCGCGACGAAGGATTGCTGCATGGAGGTGAAGAGGTGGTTCGCCTCATCGTCGGTGTCCGCGGCGACACCCATGACGCCCACCATGACATGCGGCTTGTCGAGCTGGGGCGACGGGGTGAAGCGCTCGCGATATATTTCGAGTGCGGAAAGCAGCATGTCCGGCGCAAAATGCGAGGCGAAGGCGAAGGGAAGGCCGAGCATGCCGGCGAGATGGGCGCTGAAATGGCTCGAACCGAGCAGCCAGATCGGCACGTTCGAATCCGCGCCCGGAACGGCGATGATCTTCTGGTCTTCGGTCGCCGGGCCGAGCAACGCCTGCAGTTCGACGACATCGTTCGGGAAGTTGTTGGCGCTCGCCTCCATGTTGCGGCGGAGCGCTTGCGCCGTTCTCATGTCCGTGCCGGGCGCGCGGCCGAGGCCGAGATCGATGCGGCCGGGGTAAAGCGCCGCAAGCGTGCCGAATTGCTCGGCTATGACGAGCGGTGAATGATTGGGCAGCATGATGCCGCCCGAGCCGACGCGGATCGTTCGCGTGGCCGCAGCCACATGCGAAATCACGAGAGACGTCGCGGCGCTGGCAATGCCTTTCATGCCATGGTGTTCGGCCAGCCAGAAGCGCTCATAGCCGTTCTCCTCCGCGGCGATTGCCAGCCGCCGCGAATTTTCGAGCGACTCTGCGATGCTGCCCCCTTCGGTGATCGGCGACAGGTCGAGAACGGAGAAGGGGATCATGGCGGGGCTTTCAATTAAGAGAAATTGATCTTCCGCAATGTAGGTTCAAGTTTCCTTACGCCAAGGGTGCACCGGCGCTTTTAGGCAAGGCGCGACCATTTCTGTGCAATGTTTTTGTTTTGTTCACTTTTTGCTGGCAGCGTCGCGCCGACCGAAATAGGGTGAAGCATGCAGACTACGATTCGCATTATCGGCATCGATCCGGGCTTGAGGCGCACCGGCTGGGGGGTCATCGAAACGCTCGGCAATTCGCTGCGATTCGTCGCGTCCGGCACCGTCACCTCCGATGGCGAGATGGATCTTGCCTCCCGCCTCTGCCAGTTGCATGACGGGCTTGCCGAGGTGGTGCACGGCTATCAGCCGCACGAGGCCGCTGTCGAACAGACCTTCGTCAACAAGGACGCGACGGCGACGCTGAAGCTCGGCCAGGCGCGCGGCATCGCCATGCTGGTGCCGGCCCGGGCGGGCTTGAGGGTCGCGGAATATGCGCCAAACGCCGTCAAGAAGGCCGTGATCGGCGTCGGCCACGGCGAAAAGCAGCAGATACACATGATGCTGAAGGTGCTGATGCCCAAGGCCGAGTTCAAAGGCAACGATGCCGCCGACGCGCTCGCCATCGCCATCTGCCACGCCCATAACAGGCAGGCGGTGACGAGCCGCCTTGCGGCGCTTGCGGGGTAGGCCGGGCAACGGCATTTCTTCGAAGACGACGGACCAACACCATCCAGAGAGACCAGATGATCGGCAAGCTCAAGGGCACGATAGACGAGATCGGTGAGGATCACGTGGTTCTCGACGTGCATGGGGTCGGGTATGTCGCCCATTGTTCGGCGCGTACGCTCGGAAAGCTCGGAAGCGCCGGAGAGGCGGCCGTTCTCTTCATCGAGACCTATGTGCGCGAGGATCAGCTGAAGCTGTTCGGGTTCTTGAGCGCGTTGGAGCGCGAATGGTTCCGCCTGCTTCAGAGCGTTCAGGGTGTGGGATCCAAGGTGGCGCTGGCGGTGCTCTCTACGCTGACCCCCGGGGAACTCGCCAACGCGATCGCCTTGCAGGACAAGACGTCGATCTCGCGCGCGCCGGGCGTGGGTCCGAAAGTTGCCGTGCGCATCGTCACCGAACTCAAGAACAAGGCTCCGGCCTTTGCCGGCGAGATGGCACCGTCGATCGGCCTGAAGCAGGAGCTCGGCGAAGGCGTTGCCGCGGCGCAGGTTGCGGACGCGGTCTCGGCGCTCACCAATCTCGGCTATTCGCGAGACCAGGCGGCCAATGCCGTTGCGGCTGCGCTGAAAAACGGCGGGGAGGGCGGCGACAGCGCCAAGCTGATCCGCCTCGGCTTGAAGGAGCTGTCGCGGTGAGGAAGCGGCGAGCCTTCCTGCGGCCACAAAAGCATTGGAGTAGAGGGACGCTGGCCGTTCTCGCTGGATTGATCCGGGCGCCGCTATTATGGTTGAGCGCGGCAGCGACGGTGACCGCGCCTCAACGCCGGTGCCCCTATGGCCGCGGACAGCCCGAAACGGAAGCAATGACATGAGCGAAGCCGCACGTCTGATCGCGCCGGAAAAGCGAGGCGAAGACCTCGATGCGACCATGCGCCCGCAGACGCTCGACGACTTCACCGGCCAGGCGGAAGCGCGCGCCAATCTGAAGATTTTTATCGAGGCGGCGCGCAATCGCGGCGAAGCGCTCGACCACGTACTCTTCGTCGGCCCGCCCGGGCTCGGCAAGACGACGCTGGCGCAGATCATGGCGAAGGAGCTCGGCGTCAATTTTCGCTCGACTTCCGGGCCGGTGATCGCCAAGGCCGGTGACCTTGCGGCGCTGCTCACCAACCTCGAAGAGCGCGACGTGCTCTTCATCGATGAAATCCACCGCCTCAATCCGGCCGTCGAGGAAATCCTCTATCCGGCCATGGAGGATTTCCAGCTCGACCTCATCATCGGCGAGGGGCCGGCGGCCCGTTCGGTGAAGATCGATCTCGCGAAGTTCACCCTGGTGGCGGCGACGACGCGCCTCGGACTGCTGACGACGCCGCTGCGCGATCGCTTCGGCATCCCCGTGCGGCTCAATTTCTATACGGTCGAGGAGTTGGAGCTGATCGTCCGGCGTGGCGCGCGGCTGATGGGTCTCGGCATGACCGACGAAGGCGCGCGCGAGATTGCCCGCCGTGCGCGCGGCACGCCTCGCATTGCCGGCCGTCTCCTGCGCCGGGTGCGCGACTTCGCCGAAGTCGCACGGGCGGAGGCCGTGACGCGGAAGATTGCCGACGAGGCGCTGACCCGGCTGCTCGTCGACAGCATGGGTCTCGACCAGCTCGACCGGCGGTATCTGACGATGATCGCCCAGAATTTCGGCGGGGGGCCGGTGGGGATCGAGACCATCGCCGCCGGGCTTTCCGAGCCGCGCGACGCGATCGAAGACATCATCGAGCCCTATCTGATCCAGCAGGGCTTCATCCAGCGCACGCCGCGTGGTCGCGTGCTCACGGCGAATGCCTGGAAGCATCTCGGCCTCAATCCGCCAGGGGATGTCGAGGCAAGCCAATTCCGGCTGACGCTCGAGGACGATTGAAATGATCACCCGGCGGGGCTTCATGAAGGTCCTCGGCGGTGGATTGGCGAGCGCCGTGGCCCTCGGCAGCTACGCCTTCGCCATCGAACCGCTTGCGCGTCTGAGGGTGGCCCGCTACGCCGTGACGCCACCGGGCTGGACGCCCGGCCTTAAGCTCCGCCTGGTCGCGCTCGCGGATATTCACGCCTGCGAACCCTGGATGTCTGCGCGCCGCATCACATCCATCTGCGAGCGCGCCAACGACCTCGGCGGCGACGTGACAGTCCTTCTCGGCGACTACGCTTCCGGCATGAATCTCGTGACGCGGTATGTCCATGCGAGCGAGTGGTCGAAGGCGCTTGCCACGCTCACGGCGCCCCTTGGCGTCCATGCGATCATGGGAAATCATGATTGGTGGGAAGACATGACGGCCCAGAAGAACGGCGGCGGCGATACCTTCGGCCATCGGGCATTGGCCGGGGTCGGCATTCAGGTGCACAGCAATCGCGCGGTCCGCCTTGAGAAGAGCGGCTTCCCTTTCTGGCTCGCAGGGCTCGAGGACCAGCTTGCGCTCCTGCCGGGACGGAAATGGAAACGCGCGTGGATGGCTGGGCTCGACGATCTCGATGGCACGCTTGCACAGGTGACGGACGAGGCGCCAGTGATCCTGCTCGCGCACGAGCCGGACATTTTTCCGAAGGTGCCCTCGCGGGTCGCATTGACGCTGTCCGGTCACACCCATGGCGGACAGGTGCGCTTTGCCGGCCACTCGCCCGTCGTGCCGTCGCGTTTCGGTGACCGGTACGCCTATGGTCATATTGTCGAGCATGATCGCAACCTCATCGTCTCGGGCGGCCTTGGCTGCTCCATCGCGCCGATCCGTTTCGGCGTGCCGCCGGAGATTGTGGTCGTCGATCTCGGATAAGTGGGAAATCGCCCCTCATCCGCCTGCCGGTCACCGTCTCCCCGCAAGTTCCCGGATCGTCGCAGCCAGTCTTTCCCTTCCGCCCGGCACCCAGCCGAGAGCGCGCAGCTTCTCCGTCGACATCGTCTTGAATTCGGCGGCTTCCGCTGCCGGCGGCAGCGGGTGCGGACAGCCGGTTGCGGCCTGGAGAAAGGAGAGAATCTGGCGGTTGTCGGTCAGCACGTCGGAGACGTTGAACACCTGACCGGATATCCTCGCCGGTTCGGTCTCGAGCATGAGCCGGACGGCCTGGGCGACATCGTCGCCGTGGACTTCCGTGCCGATGCGCCCTGGTACCGGCCGGCCGGCAATGTAATCGGAAAAGAGATCGCTCCACTTGTGTTTTCGCCCCGAGCCCGCGGGACCATAGACACCGGTGACGCGCAGGCTCGTCGTGACGAAACTGTGGTCGGCTATCGACTTCAAGGCGTTCTCGGTGGCGAGCTTTACCTGTCCGTAGAGCGTGTCCGGAGCGGCAAGTGAGGTCTCTGCGACAAGGGGCGGCGCCGTGTCGCCGTAGACCGCGCGGCTCGACAGGAAAACGCAGCGGCGTACGCCGGCGGCGCGCGCTTCCTCGAACAGGCGAACGGAGCCGTCGAGATTGGCGCGGCGGAACCCCTGGGGGTCATCACCCTCTCCTCCGCGATATCTGCCCTCGACATGCTCGAAGGCGGCATGGACGAAATAATAGATATCGTCGAACGCGCCGGCCTGGTCCGCATCCGCATCGAGACGCAGCGGCACATGGGACACCCGTTGCGAATACAAGCCAGCAGGGGGCGGAGAGCGCCCGCCGACCGTGACTTCATAGCCGTTTGCCAGCAGGTGCTCGACGATGAAGCGGCCGACGAATCCGGTGCCGCCGGAGACGAGAACGCGGGTCATGGCGACGTCGGACCCGCCTGCGGCGGATTGGGAAGACCGGCAATATCCGGAATTTGATTGCCGGTCAGATAGGCGTGCCAGAGATCGATCAGCGGGCGCAGCACGTCCGCGCGCGGATGATCCTTCTCCCACGGCTTTTCATACTGGTAGTGAAGCACCCCGATCGAGCGCCAGTCCCAAAGCCCAGGCAGGTTGAACCACACATATTGCAGCATGTTCATCGTCACCGGCAGTCCATGCCAATCGGGGAAGAAGCTTTGCAGAAAGGTCTGGTCCGTGCGCGGCCAGAAGGCGTCCGGCGCATCGAGGGCCGCGAGCATATTCTCGAAGGTCGCGACGGCCGGCTCGGCGACGAAGACGCCGGAGTTCAGGCGGTGGAAGTCCGCGAGACTCTCATAGACGTTCGGCGCTGCGGCAAATTCCGGATAGAGAAACAGCTTGTCGATGTTGCGCAAAACGATCGCGTCGGCATCGATGAAGATGCAGCGTTCGTATTCCACGAGTTGCCACAGCCTTATCTTGCAGAAATTGTCGAGCGGCGAATGGAAATCGGGCTTGCGTCCTTTGGTGAAGGGTGCCTGCTCATGCACGTTGCGGCGTTGATGCCGGGCGTTGAATTCGTCCGAGAGCGGCAGCAGATCGGTTTGGATCAGGCGGCAGTCGAATTCGCGCAGCGGCTCGAGAGCGGCGGCATCCACCCCGCCGGTGTGGAGCACGACGATATCGGCGGGCGTGCGGGTGAGGCGGATCGATCTGAGCAGGGCCCGCGCACCGAGCGCGTAGTCGCTATTGGTGACGAGCGTCACGAAAGCGTGGCGCGCAGTCACCGTAGAGGAGGGGCTGAGCCCCTCCGGACTGGCGAAGACGCGGCTCATGAAACGGATTTCAGCCGCTTGCCCTCCGGATCGTGGTTGATCAAGGGGGCGATGTCCTTCGTCCAGGCGGAAACGGCCGGCACGCGCGAGCGATCGACGCGATAGGCGAACTTCTTCGCCACATCGACGATCTCCGAAAGCAGTCCGTCTTCGAGCCGAACCGGATTGAGGCCGAGCGCGAGGAATTTCTCGTTCTGCACCACGAGCTCGTTCTCGGCCGCTTCCTTGCGCGGATTGGGAAGCCAGGCGATTTTCGCGCCGGTCATGCGTGCGACCATCTCGGCGAGATCGCGGATGCGATGCGTTTCCGTCATCTGGTTGAATATCTCGACACGGCTGCCGCGCGCCGGCGGGTTCCTGAGCGCGAGTTCGATGCAGCGCACCGAGTCCTGAATATGGATGAAGGCACGCGTCTGGCCCCCGGTTCCGTGAACCGTCAGCGGATAGTCGATTGCTGCCTGGATCAGGAAACGGTTGAGGACGGTTCCGTAATCGCCGTCGTAGTCGAAGCGGTTGATGAGCTGCGGATGACGCCGCGTCTGTTCCGTATGCGTGCCCCAGACGATGCCCTGATGCAGATCGGTGATCCTGAGGCCGTCATTCTTCGCATAAAACTGGAAGAGCAGCTGATCCAGGCACTTGGTCATGTGATAGACGGAGCCCGGGTTGGAAGGATAGAGGATTTCCTGGTTCACCGTCTCTCCGCCCATGGTCTCGATGCCGACGGGCAGGTAGCCTTCAGGGATCGCGGCCCCGATCGTGGAATAGCCGTAAACGCCCATCGTACCGAGATGCACGAGATGCGCATCGAGGTCGAGTTCGACCAGTGCATTGAGGAGGTTGTGGGTCGCGTTGACGTTGTTGTTGACCGTGTAATTCTTGTGCCTGTCGCTCTTCATCGAATAGGGAGCGGCCCGCTGCTCGGCGAAGTGGACCACCGCATCGGGCCGATGCTCCGCCAGCCAATTCTTCAGGAGTTCGTAGTCGCGGGCGAGATCGATCAGATTGAAGTGGATACGCCGGCCGGTTTCGGCGTGCCAGATGCGCGTGCGCTCCTGGATGGAATCCATCGGCGTCAGAGATTGCACGCCGAGTTCCGTGTCGATCCAGCGGCGGGAGAGATTGTCGAGGATGTGAACGTCGTGGCCCGCATCGGACAAATACAGGGCGGTGGGCCAGCCGACGAAACCATCACCGCCGAGGACTGCAATCTTCATGCACGATTCTCCTGCTCGGGAAGAGGACAGGGTCCTGATAGGATAGGATTGTGACAAAGCTGCAGTGCTTGCAAATGTCTTTTTGTTCCTGCACAGGAAAACGCGAAAAATCCTCCCGGAGAATGCCATGTCACTGATTTCGCTTGCCGGCGAGCTGACCGAGACCGGCCACCGACTGATCCAGCGGGTCTATTACGAGGACACCGATTTTTCCGGCGTCGTCTACCATGCGCGCTATCTGCATTTCATGGAACGCGCCCGGACCGACTATCTGCGGCTTCTCGGCGTCGAGCAGGCGTCGCTGGCGATCGAAGGCGACGTGGAAGGCCTCGTCTTCGTCGTCCATCGTATGGAAATCGACTTCAAGGCGCCGGCGCGCATGGACGACGTCCTGACCATCGAGACCGCGACCGAAAAGGCCGGCGGCGCAAAAATGATTCTGCAGCAGCAGATCAGGCGCGGCGACGCTCTGCTGATCGCGGCCAAGGTAATCATTGCGGTCATCAACGGTCAGGGGCGGCCGAGGCGTCTGCCGGAGGCACTGGCAACGAAATTCCTTGCTGCGCAGGCGGCTTCCGGGTGAGCGGCCGGCTCACTCGACCGAGTTCAATATCTTCTTCGTCAGCGACTGACTGATCTTGCCGATCTCCCGCCACGGATCGGTTCCGGATTCTATCCGCTCGACAATGTCCGGAATGTGAAACCCGTTGGCGGCTTCGAGCCCTTGGAGTTCGTCCCAGCCGACCGGAGTGGCCACCGGTCCGCCGGAGCGCGCGCGGGTGGAATAGGGTGCGATCGCCGTGGCGCCGCGATCGTTTCTCAGCCAGTCTATGAAAATCCTTCCCTTGCGCTTCGCCTTCGACATGGTGGCGACGAAATTATCCGGATCGCGCTCTGCAATAGACCGCGCGAGCGCTTTGGCGAAGCCCTTGGCCTCTTCCCATTCGGCATGGGGGCGGAGCGGAACGATGACGTGGACGCCCTTGCCGCCGGTCACCATGGGCACTGTCTTCAGGCCGATCTCGGCGAGCTCGTCGCGAAGCTTGACGGCTGCCGCCTTGACCGTCTCGAAGTCGACGCTCGGATCGGGGTCGAGATCGAAGACCAGACGGTCGGGTTTCTCCAGTCGATCGATGCCTGAACCCCAGATGTGAAACTCGAGCGTTCCCATCTGCACGGCGGCGACGAGGCCCTTGGCATCGTGGATGTACATATAGTTCTCGGTGTCGCCCGATGACTCGGTGATCGGCACTTCCCGGATCGCGTCGGGGAAGCCGTCGCTCGCGTGTTTCTGAAAGAAGCAGTGCCGATCGCCGCCCTGCGGGCAGCGCACCAGCGAAACGGGGTGATCGGCGGCAAAGGGGAGCATCCTCTCGGCGACGACGGCATAATAGCGGGCGAGATCGATCTTGGTGATGCCCTGGCCTTCGAAGAGCACCCGGTCCGGATGCGAGATGCGAATACCGAGAACATCGCGGTCTCCTTGCACAGCCGGCGTCTTGCGCGGCTTGGCCGAGGTTTTGCTTTTGGCGGTCTCCGGCTCCGCTTCCGCCGGCTTCGCTGTCTCCAGTTTCACGGCCCTGGCCTCCTTGTCCTCGCGCAATCCCTCGAATGAACCGTGGCGGACATGTCCGTCAGCCGTGAACTCGGCGAAATCCACCTCCGCCACCAGGTCCGGCTCAACCCATACCGAATTGCGCATTCTCTCTCGCGGCACGCTGTCGAAGGGCGACGTGTCGCGTCTGCGCTTCGCGAAGGCCGCAGCGAGTTCCTTCATCGTCTTTCCGCTGAATCCGGTGCCGACGCCGCCACGGTAGATCAGCTTCCGGCCTTCGAACGTCCCGACAAGAAGCGAGGCAAAGGCGCGTCCCTTCTTCGAAGATGGGGTATAGCCACCGATGACGAACTCCTGGCGCTTCGTGCATTTCACCTTCAGCCAGCTTCGGCTGCGCCCGCTGCGATAGGGCGCATCCGCCTCCTTGGCAATTATACCCTCCTGGCCTGCCTTGCATATCGCGGAAAGCACGTGCTCGCCATTGCCGCGGACATGCTCGCTGAATTGTATGGTCGAGGTGGTGCCGAGCGTTTGGAGCAGCGCTTCGAGCCGTTCCTTGCGTTCCACGAGCGGCTTACGGCTCAAATCCTTGCCGTCGAGCTCGATGAGGTCGAAAGCGTAAAGCCGTGTGCTGGCCCCCGTTCTAAGCGCTTTCTGCAAGGCCGAGAACGTCGATCCGCCTTCCGACAGCGCCACCACTTCGCCATCGATGAGGGCCGACCGGCAGTCGAGTTCGGCAAGGGCCGCGGCAATTGCCGGGAACTTCTCGGTCCAGTCGAGGCCGTTGCGCGTGTAGCAGCGCACGGTGCCGGCGCCGACGGCGCAGACAAGACGGTAGCCGTCGAACTTGGCTTCGTTCAGCCATGCATCGCCGGCAGGCACCTTGGTCACCAGAGTCGCCAGCTGCGGTGCCTTGAAGGCGGGCAGCTTACCGGAGGCTTTTCGCGTGACAGGCTTGGCCGCATTGCCGGTTTCGGCGATCGCGCCCGCCTTGAGATTGGCCGCGATGCTCTCGTTGGAATGCCAGACCCGTGCCTGCTTCTCGCCTTTGCCGTTGGCGATCTCCTCCATTGTCCGGCCGGTGACGATGCTGGTGATGTTCTCGTTGATGAGACTCTCGCCGTCTTCGGAGGCGATCTCGTCCGTTTCCTTGACGAGCAGCCAGTTCTCGCGCTTTTCGCCTTCGCGTGGCCGCATGCGCACCAGCGCCCAGCCGCCCTTCATTCGGCTGCCATGCAGCTTGAAGGAGAGCTTGCCCTTCTTCAAGGCCTTCGACGGGTCATCCTCCGGCTCCCACCAGCCGGTATCCCAGAGCATCACGGTACCGCCGCCGTACTCTCCCTTCGGTATCGTTCCTTCGAAATCGCCATAGGCAAGCGGGTGGTCTTCGGTGCGCACGGCCAGGCGCTTGTCTTCGGGGTTGAGGCTCGGGCCGCGGGTCACCGCCCAGCTCTTCAGCACGCCCTCCCATTCCAGGCGGAAGTCGTAATGCAGGCGGGTCGCAGCGTGCTTCTGGACCAGAAACCGCATCCTGTTGTCCCCGCGGCGCTGCGCGACCGCACCCTTGGGTTCGCTGGTCCGCGTGAAATCGCGGCGCCGGTTATATTCGGAAAGCGGTTGATTGCGAGCGGCCATGGATCGTCAGCCCGATTTCGGCTGGAAGGCTGTATGTTTCGGGGGCCAGGGGCTCATGGCACCGAAACGTGCGACCCGGTGCGAAGTTCCGTATCGCTCAAGCTCAGTCGAACTGCGCGCGCGGTAATACTCCCTTAACCATAATGGTGTCTTAATCCGTGTATCAGGATTTGTGCAGTGCACGTCATCCTTTGACCAAAATTGACGGCAAGAAGGCAGGCTGACGCGAGTAGATCGCAATGCCGCGATCGGTGGCAATACCGGGGCATTCCTGCTGCAGGACGTTTGGGCGACCCGGTCTCGAGCATGAGTTGCTCTGCCGGGTGTTTGGATTCGGGGACTGAAATCGATGGAACAGGTTGGATTGGCCGCGACGAGCGACGTGACCCTCTGGTCGCTCTTCATGCAAGCGGGCTTGGTCGTGAAGCTGGTCATGCTGGGGCTCATCGCCGCCTCGGTCTGGACCTGGGCGATCGTCGTCGACAAGAGCCTCAATTACGGGCGCGTCCGCCGGCAGCTCGACAATTTCGAGCAGGTATTCTGGTCGGGTCAATCGCTGGAGGAGCTCTATCGGACCCTCTCGGACAGGCAGACGAGCGGAATGGGCGCGATCTTCGTTTCGGCCATGCGCGAATGGAAGAAAAGCTTCGAGCGCGGCGCGCGCGCGCCGATCGGCCTACAGATGCGTATCGACCGCGCCATGGACGTGACGCTCGCCCGGGAATCCGAAGCGCTCGAGGCAAGGCTCGGCTCGCTGGCGACGATCGGCTCGGCTGCACCCTTCATCGGCCTTTTCGGTACCGTCGTCGGTATCATGACCTCGTTCCAGGCCATCGCCGGTTCCAAATCCACCAACCTCGCCGTCGTAGCGCCCGGTATCGCCGAAGCGCTGCTGGCGACCGCCATCGGTCTGCTCGCCGCTATTCCTGCCGTTATCGCCTACAACAAGTTCACCGCGGATGCCGGCAAGCTGACGGCACGCATGGAAGCCTTTGCCGACGAGTTCTCCGCCATCCTGTCGCGGCAGATCGACGAGAAGCTGCAGCCTTCTCGTCAGGCCGCGCAATAACGACCTCAAAGCACGGAGACTACGCTGATGGGTATGGCAGCTGGCGGAGCCAAGGGGTCGGGCGGCGGGCGCCGCCGCCGTGGCGGCAGAAGAAGCGCGATCAGCGAGATCAACGTCACGCCGCTCGTCGACGTCATGCTGGTTCTCCTCATCATCTTCATGGTGGCCGCGCCGATGATGACGGTCGGCGTGCCGATCGATCTGCCGGAAACGCAGGCGAAGGCCATGAACGCCGATACCCAACCGATCACCGTTTCGGTCAACCCGGCGGGCGAGATCTTCCTGCAGGAGACTCCGATCGCGATCGACGAGGTCGTGCCGAAGCTCGAGGCGATTGCCACGACCGGCTACAATGAGCGCATCTATGTGCGCGGCGACACCAGCGCCGATTACGGCACCGTGATGAAGGTGATGGCACGCATCTCCGCGGCAGGCTTCAAGAACCTGGGTCTCGTAACGCTTCAAGAACAAGAGAAGTGATCGTCCGAATGAAGGGCAGTATCGCTACATCTGCTGTCCTCCACGCTCTGGTTCTCACCTGGGCGCTGGTGTCGCTTGGCAGCCCGGCCGATTTCGAGGTCGCGGATGTCGAGGCGCTGCCGGTCGACATCGTGCCGGTCGAGTCGATCACGCAGATCCAGCAGGGCGACAAGAAAGCTCCGGCCAAGGAAAAGGCATCGCCCGTTCCGACCAAGAAGCCGACGCCTGTCGAAAACGCCGAGAATGTCGGCGAGAACGACGTCGACCTGAAGACGCCGCCCACACCCAATGTCAAGCCGGTCGAAAACGAGTCGGCCGCAGCGCCGCAGAAGACCGAAAAGGCACCGCCGACACCCGATCCGGTGAAGGAAGCGATCGAGAACGTCGAGGAGAAGCCGGCGGCCGAGCCGGCCACGGAAGTGGCGGCACTCCCCGAACCCAAACAGGAAGTGAAGCCGGACACGAAGCCGGAACCGGCACCGGCGGAAGAACAGCCTGCGGAAAATCCCGAGGCCGAGGCTCTGCCGGACAGGGTGCCGACGCCGCAGTCGAAGCCCAAGGTCGAAAAGCCCGCGCAAACGGCCAAGACGCCCGAACGCAAGAAGGACGAAGTCAAGAAGGAGCAGAAGAAGGCGTCCTCCCAGAAGGAGAGCGACTTCAATGCCGACGAGGTCGCGGCGCTGCTCAACAAGCAGGAATCCTCCGGCGGCGGCGCCAAGCGCTCGACCGAGGAGGCGGCCCTCGGCGGCAAGAAGACGACGAGCGGCAATACGCTTTCGCAGAGCGAAATGGACGCGCTTCGCGGCCAGATCCAGAACAACTGGTCGATCATTCCCGGCATGGCCGACGCGGCGGATGTCCGCATCAAGGTAACGATGCGGCTCGACCCGAACGGCGACCTGAACGGCGAACCGGAAGTGGAAGCCAGCGGCGGCTCGGATGCGGCGCGGCGGGCACTCATGGGTGGTGCACGCCGGGCCATTCTGAAGTCTGCTCCCTTCAAGGGGCTGCCGGCCGACAAATACGATTCGTGGAGCGAGGTCGTCGTCAACTTCGACCCGAGCTCGATGCTCTAGACAGGTTGGGCTGGTTGTGGGCGGATCATTGCGCCTCATCCTGCTCGGAACACGAAAGGCTGAAAGGCTTTATGGAAATGCTGAGACGCAATTTTTTCCGCCTCCTGATGGTGCTGGTCGCCGGCTGCGGGCTCATTGCCTCGCCGGCAAATGCGCTCGTCGAGATCAACATCAACAAGGGTAACGTCGAGCCGCTGCCGATCGCGATCACGGACTTCCTGCAGGGCGATCTCGCCCGGAAGATCTCCGACGTCGTTGCCGCAGACCTGAAGCGCTCCGGGCTCTTCGCGCCGATCGACAAGGGCGCCTTCATCGAGAAGATCTCCAATCCCGATGCCGCGCCGCGTTTCGAGGACTGGAAAGTGATCAACGCGCAGGCGCTCGTCATCGGCCGCGTCACGCAGGAAGGCGACGGCAGGCTGAAGGCGGAGTTCCGCCTCTGGGATACCTTTGCCGGCCAGCAGATGCTCGGTCAGCAGTTCTACACCCAGCCGGAGAACTGGCGCCGGGTCGCCCACATCATCGCCGACGCGATCTATGAGAGGATCACCGGCGAGAAGGGCTATTTCGACACGCGCATCGTTTACGTCGCCGAGAGCGGGCCGAAGAACGCGCGCAAGCGCCAACTTGCCATCATGGACCAGGACGGGGCCAATTCCCGGGCGCTCACCAATGCCAACGACATCGTGCTGACGCCGCGCTTCTCGCCGAACCGTCAGGAAATCACCTATATGTCGTTCGAGAACCAGCAGCCGCGCGTCTATCTGCTGCAGCTCGAAACGGGGCAGCGCGAGGTGGTCGGCAATTTCCCGGGCATGACCTTCGCCCCGCGTTTCTCGCCGGATGGCCAGCGGGTGATCATGAGCCTGCAGCAGGAAGGCAACGCCAACATCTATACGATGGATCTGCGCTCGCGCACGACGACGCGGCTCACCAATACCGCGGCGATCGACACCTCTCCTTCCTATTCGCCGGACGGCAGCCGGATCGTCTTCGAAAGCGACCGCGGCGGCAGGCAGCAGCTCTACGTCATGGGCGCCGACGGCTCGGGCCAGACGCGCATTTCCTTCGGCGACGGCTCCTATTCGACGCCCGTCTGGTCTCCACGCGGCGACCTCATCGCCTTCACCAAGCAGTCCGGGGGCAAGTTCTCGATCGGCGTCATGAAGCCGGACGGTTCGGGCGAACGCATTCTCACCACCGGCTTCCACAATGAAGGCCCGACCTGGGCGCCGAACGGCCGCGTTCTCATGTTCTTCCGCCAGAACGCCGGTGCGGGCGGTCCGCAGCTCTATTCGATCGATCTGACGGGCTACAACGAACAGCTCGTCCAGACGCAGGGCTTCGCCTCGGACCCGGCCTGGTCGCCGTTGATGGAATAGGGCCGCCGGCGGGCCCGATCGAGAGAATTGATGAGATTCAAAGATTTCGGGCCGATACGGCCCGAAATTCTTCGTGATCGCGCGTCCACAGTTATGGCAGGGAATGAGGCGAATGTGCCGCTTTCTCGCCGCAAAGTGCTGGTGTAGCAGGCGCCCCGACGCACATTGTCGATTTGTTAACCATATCCGTTGAAAAGCAATTAACCGCTTCCGGTTACAGTCTGGCAACCGTGAATTTGACACTTCTCAAGGAGACCCGGCCCATGAGCCGAATTGACACCCCGGCAGCAAGCCGCATGCAGACCATCGCCCGCAATCCGGTCATGATCGCGCTCGTCATGACGCTTGCCCTTGCTGGCTGCGCTTCCAAGAAGAACCTGCCGAACGATGCTGCCGGCCTCGGACTCGGCGCAGGCGCGGCGACCCCGGGCTCACAGCAGGACTTCACCGTGAACGTCGGCGACCGCATCTTCTTCGATACCGACTCGACATCGATCCGAGCCGACGCACAGGCGACGCTCGACCGCCAGGCGCAGTGGCTGGCAAAATATCCGAACTACGCAATCACCATCGAAGGCCATGCCGACGAGCGCGGCACCCGCGAATACAACCTCGCGCTCGGCGCCCGCCGCGCTGCCGCGACCCGCGACTATCTCGTCAGCCGCGGCATCCCTGGAAATCGCATGCGCACGATCTCCTACGGCAAGGAAAAACCGGTCGCCGTTTGCGACGACATCTCCTGCTGGTCGCAGAACCGCCGCGCCGTTACCGTTCTCGGCGGCGCCGGCAGCTGATTATTCGGCATCGAGGGGGATTCGAGGGGCGGCCTGCGGGCCGCCCTTTCTTTTTTACCACACTTTGGCCGAACTCCGTTGCTTTTTCACGGGAGTTGGAAAACTGTGCGGCACCCCACCTCGGATTCGACGAATGTACTGCGCAAGGCGATTCAGGGGCGGGAGAATCGGTTACGAACAGGACAAATGAAATGAAGAAATTTGTCGTGGCAGGACTGCTTGGCCTCGTGACCCTTGCGGGTCTCGGCTCTACAGCAGATGCCATGCCGCTTTCCGGGCTCTTTGCCCGTACGACGCAGACCGATGCCGGCAGCAAGGGCAACCTTCCGATAATGAAGGTGCAGTCATCCGATATCGCACGGGTCGGTCAACTCGAGGAACAGATCCGCTCTCTCAACGGGCGTATCGAGGAAATGAGCTTCCAGCTCCTGCAGATGCAGGAGCAGATCCGGAAGTTCCAGGAGGACAACGAGTTCCGCTTCCAGGACCTGGAAAACGGCAGGTCCTCCTCCAAGAAGAGCGGCGCGCTTGAAACGCCGAAATCGAATGATCAGGCGTCCGTCACCCCCGGGGTGACGGATAGCCGGCCCTCGGGCGCTCCGGCTGCCGGCGGCGCCGATAGGGCGGGTGTCGATCCCAGCGGGCCAGGCGCAGCGCCTGCGCCGACGACGCTGGGTCAGATCATCTTCGACGAGAACGGCAATCCCGTCTCTGCAACGGCGGGCGTTGAGCCCGGGGCCAACGCGACTCTGCCCGGCGTCGACACAGGACTTGCGACCCAGGGCGGCGGCCTCAACGACAATCCGGGAAGCGTGTCGGACAGCGGACAGGCGACCGCGTCTCTCAGCGATCCGGGCGATCTCTACCAAGCAGGCTACAGCCACGTGCTTTCCGGTGATTACAGCATCGCGGAGCAGGAATTCCGCGATTATCTCGATGCCTTTCCAAGCGGCGACAAGGCGGCGGATGCGAGCTTCTGGATGGGCGAGGCACAGTATTCGCAAGGCAAGTACAGCGAGGCGGCCAAGACCTTCCTCAACGCGCATCAGAGCCACGGCAAGTCACCGAAGGCTCCGGAAATGCTCTTGAAGCTCGGCATGTCCCTCGGCGCACTCGACAACAAGGAGACCGCCTGCGCCACGCTGCGCGAGGTCAACAAGCGCTATCCGAAAGCATCACCCGCCGTGAAGGCGAAGGTGGCGAGCGAGCAGAGCCGTTTCGGCTGCTGAGGCGGGCCAAGATGCCCCATGCCGTCCTCGATACGGCCCGAAATTTTCTCCGATCCTTTATCAGGCCCTGCAGGATTCTGGTTGCCGTCTCCGGTGGCAGCGACTCGATGGGGTTGCTTGTAGCCCTGCATGCGGCGATCGCCGCAGATGAGCGCCGTGGATTTTCCCTTGCCGCCTGCACTGTCGACCATGCGCTGAGGCCGCAGTCGGCTCGCGAAGCAGAAGATGTGGCGGCTTTTTGTGCCGCGCTCGGTATTGCCCACCGCGTGTACCGCTGGGAGGGCGCGAAGCCGTCGACCGGCATTCAGGCGGCGGCTCGAAACAAACGCTACGAATTGCTGGCCGAGGCCGCGGGGGGGCTTGGCGCCGATTGCATCGCGACCGGCCATACGTGTGACGACCAGCAGGAGACCGTCGCCATGCGCGTTGCCCGCGGCAGAAGCGATGGTGCTGGAGACGGGGGGCAGGGCGAAGGGCATGGCGCCGCCGGCATGGCCGCGGCCATGTTGTACGGACGGCGGATCTGGGTGTTGCGGCCGTTTCTCGGCTTGGCGCGCGCCGAGATCCGCAGCTTTCTCCAGGCATGCGGCGTCTCCTGGATCGACGATCCAAGCAATGCCAACCCCGCCTTCGAGCGGGTCCGGGTGCGTGCCCGGATAGCGACATCCCAGGGGATGCCGACGCCCTTGTGCAACGGGCGTCAGCGCGCCGCCTCTTCCGCCAGAGCCGCCGCCCTGATCGAGGAGCGCATCCGCGTTCACGCGGCGCTCGTCGCGGAGATTTCGGCACGGCATGCCGGGGAGATCGACGATGCGGACTGGCGCCGTGCGCTCCTGACGGTCGCGTCTGTTCTCGGCGGGCGCGACCACATGCCCGCTCGCGCCACGGTGCAGCGGCTTTCGCAGTTCCTGCGATCGGGTGAGCCTGGCCGCATGACGGCGGGACGGGTCGTCTTCGACCGGCGGGCAAACGGTCTCTATCTCTATCGAGAGGCGCGCAACCTGCCGGGGCTCGCCGTCGGACCGGGCGGGCAGGGCATTTGGGATGGGCGGTTCACGGTAAAGAGCGGCGGGACGGCGGTTACGGTCGCCGCGGACGCTTCGGGGAGGCTGTGGACTCAGAGGCTTATTGACGCAGGGCTGCCGACGGGGATTGCCAAGCGCGGATCCACGGTGGCACCAGAAATCGCGTCGACGGGCGGCGCGGGGCTCGCCTTCGGCGAGGCTCCGGCGAAAGTCGAGTACCACATCCCGCTTTACGACACCTTTTTGCCGGGTTTCGACAGGATCATGGCGGATGCGGTCGCCGCGTCGTTTGGGCGTGATCGATACCCCGCGCCGCCGGTGCACGATGTTTTGATAGAAATGGAAACGTAACCGGCGGTTTTCCTTGGCAAGGTCACCCCGGACACCTATGTTAGGACCAACAATACAGTCCGGCGAATGCGCGGGCTGCGACAGGTTCCGGGGAGTTCGATGAACCCTAATTTTCGAAATTTTGCCCTTTGGGCAATCATAGCGCTTCTCCTGATAGCGCTATTCAGCATGTTCCAGCAGCCGACCGAACGAGCAGGCTCGCGTGAAATTCCATTCTCGCAGTTCCTCAAGGACGTAGACGCGAGCCGTGTGAAGGACGTGGTGATCACCGGTTCGAAGGTGATCGGCAGCTACACCGAAAGCGGGGCGACTTTCCAGACCTATGCGCCCGCCGTCGACACGGCGCTGACGGAGCGGCTGGAAGCCAAGGACGTCACGGTCACGGTTCGGCCGGAGACGGACGGCTCGTCGGGCTTCCTCAGCTATATCGGAACGCTGTTGCCGATGCTCCTGATCCTCGGCGTCTGGCTGTTCTTCATGCGGCAGATGCAAGGTGGCTCGCGCGGCGCGATGGGTTTCGGAAAGTCCAAGGCAAAGCTTTTGACGGAAGCGCATGGCCGCGTGACCTTCGACGACGTCGCTGGTGTCGACGAGGCCAAGCAGGATCTCGAGGAAATAGTCGAATTCCTGCGCGACCCGCAGAAGTTCCAGCGCCTCGGTGGCCGCATCCCGCGCGGCGTGCTGCTGGTCGGACCGCCCGGCACCGGTAAGACGCTGCTTGCCCGCTCGGTTGCCGGCGAGGCGAACGTCCCCTTCTTCACGATTTCGGGTTCGGACTTCGTCGAAATGTTCGTCGGTGTCGGCGCATCGCGCGTCCGCGACATGTTCGAGCAGGCGAAGAAGAACGCCCCCTGCATCATTTTCATCGACGAAATCGATGCGGTCGGCCGCCATCGCGGCGCCGGTCTCGGCGGCGGCAACGACGAGCGCGAGCAGACGCTGAACCAGCTGCTGGTCGAGATGGACGGCTTCGAGGCGAACGAGGGCATCATCCTCATCGCAGCCACGAACCGGCCGGACGTGCTCGACCCGGCGCTTCTGCGTCCGGGCCGCTTCGACCGCCAGGTCGTCGTACCGAACCCGGACATCAACGGCCGCGAGCGGATCCTGAAAGTGCATGTCCGCAACGTGCCGCTCGCACCGAACGTGGACCTCAAGGTGCTGGCGCGCGGCACGCCGGGCTTCTCGGGCGCCGATCTCATGAATCTCGTCAACGAGGCCGCGCTGATGGCGGCGCGGCGCAACAAGCGCCTCGTTACCATGCAGGAGTTCGAGGACGCCAAGGACAAGATCATGATGGGCGCCGAGCGCCGCTCTTCGGCCATGACCGAAGCCGAGAAGAAGCTCACCGCCTATCACGAGGCGGGCCACGCGATCCTCGCGCTCAACGTCCCCTCGGCCGATCCGTTGCACAAGGCGACGATCATTCCCCGCGGCCGTGCGCTCGGCATGGTGATGCAGCTTCCCGAGGGCGACCGCTACTCGATGAGCTACAAGTGGATGATCTCGCGCCTTGCGATCATGATGGGCGGACGCGTTGCCGAGGAACTGACCTTCGGCAAGGAGAACATCACCTCCGGCGCATCCTCCGATATCGAGCAGGCGACGAAGCTTGCCCGGGCGATGGTGACGCAGTGGGGCTTCTCCGACCAGCTCGGTCAGGTCGCCTATGGCGAGAATCAGCAGGAGGTTTTCCTCGGCCATTCCGTCGCGCAGCAGAAGAACGTTTCGGAATCGACCGCCCAGAAAATCGACAACGAAATCCGCCGGCTGATCGACGAGGCCTATGAGACGGCGCGCCGCATCCTCATCGAAAAGAACCATGAATTCGTGGCTCTCGCGGAAGGATTGCTCGAATACGAGACGCTGACCGGCGACGAGATCAAGGCACTGATCCGCGGCGAGAAGCCGGCGCGCGATCTCGGGGACGACACACCACCGCATCGCGGCTCTGCAGTGCCGTCAGCCGGCACGAAGAAGGAAGCCGGCACCAAGGGCGAGGAGCCCGAAGGTGGGTTCGAACCGCAGCCGCAATAGGTTCCCACACATGCGCAAATCCAATGCCGCCGCCCCGGAAGGAGCGGCGGCATTTTTGGATGCTCGCGTTTCAGTGCAACAGTGGTGCGCCCAAGCGTTGCTCAGGGAAAGATCCGGTTGTAACGCGCTGTAATGATTTCTGATGTTATGATCGGTGCCGTATATTGCGGTTTTATGGCAAATATGGCGCAGATTTGCGGGCGGGTCGCGGAACTATGAAAACCAAGAGCGGAACAAGCAGGCGCACGCGGCCGGCACAAGAGGCGACGCCGAAGCAGGACAATGGAGTTTTTATGAAGCGCAGATATTTCGGCACCGACGGCATTCGCGGCCAGTCCAATATATTTCCGATGACGCCGGACCTCGCCATGCGGGTCGGCATTGCAGTAGGAACGATTTTCAGAAACGGCGCTCACCGCCACCGGGTGGTGATCGGCAAGGACACGCGCCTGTCCGGCTACATGCTCGAGAACGCAATGGTCGCGGGCTTCACGGCAGCGGGGCTCGACGTCTTTCTGCTCGGCCCGATCCCGACGCCCGGCGTTGCCATGCTGACGCGGTCGCTGAGGGCCGATATCGGCGTGATGATCTCCGCCTCGCACAATGCGTTCCGCGACAACGGCATCAAGCTCTTCGGGCCCGATGGCTACAAGCTCTCGGATGACATCGAACAAAAGATCGAAGAACTGTTGGAGCAGGATATGTCCGGGCAGCTGGCCAAGCCGGAGGATATCGGCCGGGCCAAGCGCGTCGACGGTGACATCTACCGGTATATCGAGCAAGCCAAGCGGACGCTGCCGCGCGACGTCACGCTGAAAGGTCTTCGGATCGCCATCGATTGCGCAAACGGTGCCGCCTACAAGGTCGCGCCCTCCGCCCTTTGGGAACTAGGCGCCGAAGTCGTTACGATCGGAACCGAACCGAACGGCGTCAACATCAACCTTGAGTGCGGATCGACGCATCCGGCGGCGCTTCAGAAGAAGGTGCACGAGGTGAGGGCGGATATCGGCATCGCGCTCGACGGAGACGCCGACCGTGTTCTGATCGTCGACGAGGAGGGGGCGGTGATCGACGGCGACCAGCTCATGGCGGTCATCGCCGACAGCTGGGCGGCAGATGGCATGCTCAAGGGCGGCGGCATTGCCGCGACCGTCATGTCGAATCTCGGCCTCGAACGCTACCTTCAGGCGCGCCGGCTCAAGCTCCACCGCACCAAGGTGGGCGATCGCTACGTCGTCGAGCAGATGCGTCAGGACGGCCTGAACGTCGGTGGCGAACAATCGGGCCACATCGTGCTTTCCGATTTCGGCACCACCGGCGACGGCCTCGTCGCGGCGCTGCAGATCCTCGCGGTCGTAAAGCGCCAGGGCAAGACTGTGAGCGAAATCTGCCGTCGTTTCGAGCCCGTGCCGCAGGTCCTGAAGAATGTTCGCGTTGCGGCCGGCAAGCCCCTGGAGGATGCCGGCGTGCAGCAGGCGATCGCCGATGCGGAGGCGCAGCTCGCCAAGAACGGGCGGCTGCTCATCCGGCCCTCCGGCACCGAACCGCTGATCCGCGTCATGGCGGAGGGCGACGACCGCGGTCAGGTCGAGCGCATCGTCGACGAACTCGTCAACGTGATCGGCGGCGTGCGCAACGCTGCCTGATTAAGAAATAGCCGCTGCCCCTCATCCGCAGGCGGATGAGGGGCAATCACTGTACGTAAATATACCGACCGAATACTTCCAAAAGTTAATATTCAAGGTAAATTTTTGTAGTTAATCAGGGATTAACCTTTCCCCTTCATCATGCGTCGAAGCATACAAAACGGCTGCGACTATGATCCATCAGCCGTTCAAGAATACACTAATGTATTGGGGTTGGGGCATGAAGAAGATTTTTAGGGGCGTTGCTGCGGCTCTGCTGAGCGGCACGCCGGTTTATGCAGCGGACGTCTATCAGCCGCCCGTAGAAGCACCGTTCGTCGAGCAGCCGGTGGAGGTGGTCGAAGCCAGCGGCTGGTATTTGCGCGGCGACGTCGGTTACGCGTGGAACGATTTGCGCGGTGCCCACTATTTCCAGGGCTCGAACAGCAATCTGGTCGATTTCGACCGCGCCGATGTAGATGATTCCTACGTCCTTGGCGGCGGTGTCGGATACCAGATCAACAGCTATCTGCGTGCCGACGTCACGCTCGACTACCTCGGCGAGTCCGACTTCAACGGCTCTACCAGCGGCGGTTGCGGGGTTGCCGTCAACTGCGTCTCGAACGATGTCGCATCGATGTCCGCCTGGAGCCTGCTGGCCAATGCCTATGTCGACCTCGGGACCTACGGTGCCTTCACACCCTATGTCGGTGCCGGTATCGGTGGTACCCGGGTAAAGTGGGGAACCCTGCGCAACACGAGTTGCGACGTTACGGATCCCGGCAACTGCGACCCGACGATCGAGCACAAGGGCGAAAGCGATTGGCGCTTCACCTATGCGCTGATGGCCGGTACCGCCGTGGATCTCACCTGCAATCTCAAGGCCGATGTCGGCTACCGCTTCCGCCATATCAACGGCGGCAACATGTTCGGCTACAATCTCAACAGCGGCCCGGCCTACGACAAGGACATCTATGTGCACGAGGCGCGCGCCGGCCTGCGCTATTCCTTCGGCAACAATTGCGAAGCGGCCTATGTGCCGCCGGCCGAGCCGATCGTATATAAGTGATCCGGGCTAAGGCCTGTTGAGATTCGGGCCACCGCCGCCGCTTGTTTGATCGCCTCATCCCTGTGACAAGCACAGGGACGAGGCAGAGGCCAGATTGCAGTCCTGCGAAAAGTTCCCTACAGCGCCGCGCGTCTTATGAGACGCGCAAATGGCGCTGTAGCCCTTTGAGCAGCTGCATGTTTTTGTCCACTGACCGGTTTCCACGTTCCTAAGAGACATGGTTAACCCGTAGTTAACCCGTGCCTGCAATAGTTAACGCGAATGGCCAGCTTCATGCTGCAGCGCTTTGCGTCTCCCCATATATGCGCAAGCCCGCAGCACCTGGCCGAGCGAAAGGGCACGGCATGGATTGGCGACGGGGATTTTGCAGCATGGCATTCTGCGCCGGCCTGTTGGCGCCGTTCTCTGCGCAGGCCGCCGACGAAGAGCTGCTCGACGCGCCCGAGATCACGATTTCGCCGGAAGCGACCGGCGGCGGCCCTTATCTACGTGGCGACATCGGCTACGCAGCCTGGCTGGACGAGGGCGATCCCTTCTACCGCTCCTCTGGCGGCACGGGAGCCGTTTCCTTCGACGACGCGCGCTTCGACAAGCCGGCCTCCGCCACCATCGGCCTCGGCTATCAATTCACCGACGTCATTCGTGCCGATCTAACGGCCGAATATTTCGAGGGCCGCTTCGACGGG
This sequence comes from Sinorhizobium sp., assembly GCF_059070375.1. Classification (NCBI taxonomy): domain Bacteria; kingdom Pseudomonadati; phylum Pseudomonadota; class Alphaproteobacteria; order Hyphomicrobiales; family Rhizobiaceae; genus Sinorhizobium; species Sinorhizobium sp. Next base: position 2,943,742 of record NZ_JCACWC010000003.1, on the reverse strand, counting down.
ACGTCGCTGTCCGCCAGTCCGTGCGCGGGCGAGGGCGCGGGGACGAGGTGCGCTCTTTCCCATAGCGCCAATTTTTCCGCGCTCGGCCTGATGGCAAACGGTTATGTCGATCTGGCGACGCTTGCCGGTTTCACGCCGTATCTCGGTGCCGGTATCGGAGCGACCCGGATCGACTGGAAAACGACCCATGAGACCTCGACCTGCGTTGGGGCAGGCGGGGCCTGCTCCGGGGCGGCGGGCGGTGCTTCCTACGGCGGGCGAGACAGCTGGCGCTTTACCTATGCCTTCATGGCGGGCGCCTCCTACGACGTCACGGATCGGCTGAAGTTCGATGCCGGCTATCGCTATTCGCAGATTGCGGATGGCGACATGTTTGGCTCCGGGGGCGCGGAGGGCTATGACGACGGACTGTCGCGTCATGAGTTCCGCGTCGGACTGCGTTTCGCGCTTTGGTGATGCAGTGCCGGTTTGCTCCAAACGACAAAACTTTCTTCAAACGCGACGCGACCGCTTGACTTCCTCTCCGAGCCGCAATATTCCCGGCGGCGGGACACCCCTCCCCAACGAGGGGCTTCTATCTGAGAGGATAGCATATGACGAAGCCTGCCAAGCCGGCCATGCGCCCGGCCAATACTCATTTTTCTTCTGGTCCTTGCGCCAAGCGTCCCGGTTGGACGCTCGAAGCTCTCTCCGATGCCCCGCTCGGTCGCTCGCACCGAGCCAAGATCGGAAAGACAAAGCTCAAGCAAGCGATAGACCTCACCCGCGAAATTCTCGAAGTTCCGGCCGATTACCGTATCGGTATCGTGCCCGCTTCGGACACCGGTGCCGTTGAGATGGCGCTTTGGTCGCTGCTCGGCGCCCGCGGCGTCGACATGCTGGCGTGGGAGAGCTTTGGTGCCGGCTGGGTGACCGACGTCGTCAAGCAGTTGAAGCTTTCCGATGTCCGCCGCCTGGAGGCCGATTACGGCGCGCTCCCGGACCTGTCCAAGGTCGATTTCGATCGCGACGTGGTCTTCACCTGGAACGGCACGACCTCCGGCGTGCGGGTCCCGAATGCCGATTTCATTCCCGCGGATCGCAAGGGCCTGACCATCTGCGATGCGACCTCCGCCGCCTTCGCGCAGGCGCTCGATTTCGCCAAGCTCGACGTCGTGACCTTCTCCTGGCAGAAGGTGCTCGGCGGAGAGGGCGCTCATGGCGTGCTGATCCTCAGCCCCCGCGCAGTCGAACGGCTGGAGACCTATGTCCCCGCCTGGCCGCTGCCGAAGATCTTCCGCATGACCAAGGGCGGCAAGCTGATCGAGGGTATCTTCACCGGCGAGACGATCAATACGCCGTCCATGCTCTGCGTCGAGGACTATATCGACGCGCTTCTCTGGGCGAAGTCGGTCGGTGGCCTCGAGGGTCTGATGGCCCGCGCCGATGCCAATGCCGAGGTCATTCACCGTTTCGTTGCAGCCAATGACTGGATCGCCAACCTCGCGGTGAAGCCCGAAACCCGATCCAATACGTCGGTCTGCCTGAAGATCGCCGACAATGATGTGTCGGCGCTCGACGCGGACGCACAGGCCGCCTTCGCCAAGGGGGTCGTGGCCCTCCTCGAGAAGGAAGGCGTCGCATTCGACATCGGCCATTATCGCGATGCGCCGTCCGGGCTTCGCATATGGGCGGGCGCGACGATCGAGACGTCCGACATGGAAGCGTTGATGCCGTGGCTCGCCTGGGCTTTCGAGACCCAGAAGGCGACGCTTTCGCAGGCTGCCGCCTGATCCGATGCGATCCGCTTCGCTCTCCCTGAGGGCGAAGCCTAATCCCCAATGGTTCAGACCTGTTTTTCAAGGAGGCCTTCATGGCACCTCGCGTTCTCGTATCCGATGAACTGTCGGAAACCGCTGTCCAGATATTCCGCGATCATGGCGTGGAAGTGGATTTCCAGCCGAAGCTTGGCAAGGACAAGGAGAAGCTTGCCGAGATCATCGGCAATTACGACGGCCTTGCCATCCGCTCCGCCACCAAGGTGACCGAAAAGCTGATCTCCGCCGCGACCAATCTCAAGGTCGTCGGCCGCGCCGGCATCGGCGTCGACAATGTCGACATTCCCGCCGCTTCGCGCCGCGGCATCATCGTCATGAACACGCCCTTCGGCAACTCGATCACCACCGCCGAGCATGCGATCGCGTTGATGTTCGCCGTGGCAAGGCAGCTTCCCGCCGCCGACGGCTCGACCCAGGCCGGCAAGTGGGAAAAGTCGAAGTTCATGGGTGTCGAGATCACCGGCAAGGTGCTCGGGGTCATCGGCGCCGGCAATATCGGCTCGATCGTCTGCGCCCGCGCGATCGGTCTCAAGATGCACGTCATCGCCTATGATCCGTTCCTGTCGAAGGAGCGGGCAGAGGAAATGGGCGTCGTCAAGGTCGAGCTCGACGAACTCCTCGCCCAGGCAGACTTCATCAGCCTGCACGTGCCGCTGACGGACAAGACCCGCAACATCCTGAACGCGGAGGCGATCGCGAAGACCAAGCCGGGCGTGCGCATCATCAACTGCGCCCGCGGCGGTCTCGTCGATGAAAAGGCGCTTGCCGAGGCCCTCAAGTCCGGCCAGGTCGCCGGCGCAGGCTTCGACGTCTTCGAGGTCGAGCCCGCCACCGAGAGCCCGCTCTTCGGCCTGCCGAACGTCGTCTGCACTCCGCATCTCGGCGCATCGACGACCGAGGCGCAGGAGAACGTCGCTCTGCAGGTCGCCGAGCAGATGTCGGAATATCTCGTCAAGGGTGCGGTCACGAACGCCATCAACATGCCGTCGATCACGGCGGAAGAGGCGCCGATCCTGAAGCCCTTCATCCGGCTCGCGGACGTTCTCGGTGCCTTTGTCGGACAGGTCACCGAAAGCGCGATCAAGGAGATCGAGATCCTCTACGACGGCTCGACCGCGGCGATGAACACCAAGGCGCTGACGAGCGCGGCGCTCGCCGGCCTGATCCGCCCGCAGGTGGCCGACGTCAACATGGTTTCGGCGCCGGTCATGGTCAAGGAAAAGGGTGTGATCCTTTCCGAGGTCAAGCGCGACAAGACCGGTGTCTTCGACGGCTACATCAAGCTGACTGTCAAGACGGCGAACCAGACCCGCTCCGTCGCAGGGACCGTCTTCTCCGACGGCAAGCCGCGCTTCATCCAGATCAAGGGCATCAATCTCGATGCGGATGTCGGCAATCACATGGTCTACATAACCAACACCGACGTTCCCGGCATGATCGGCTTCATCGGATCGACCCTCGGCGACGCGGGCGTCAACATCGCCAATTTCCAGCTCGGCCGTGAGAAGCAGGGCGGCGATGCGATCGCGCTGCTTTACGTCGATGGCCCGGTTTCGGAGACCGTGCTCGGCAAGCTGCGGGCGAACGAAGCGATCCGCCAGGCAAAGCCGCTGGTGTTCAATATCGACTGAGCCGCACTCGGGCTCTCAAATTGCCCCTTCCCGCAGGCGTCCGCAGGGGAGGGGCTTTACCATTATGTCACCGCGGCAGCTTCGGCCGGCCGCGTTCGGCAATGGCGATGCCGCCGAGGACGAGTGCCAAAGCCGCGAGATGAAACGGGTGGAATATCTCGCCGACCAGAAGGACGGAGAGAAGGGTCCCGAACACGGGAATGGCGTTGATGAACAGGCCGGCACGATTGGCGCCGATCATCTCGACGCCGCGAACATAGAGAACCTGCGACATCAGCGAGGGGAAGATCGCCGCATAGATCACGATCGCCCAGCCGGTCGCATCCGGCATGATTGCCGTACCTTTCCCGATCTCCCACAAGAGGAGCGGTATGGCGCTCAGCAGCGCCCCGAAGGCCGGGGCGGCTATGAAGCTCTGCCAATGCATTGCCGGTTTCCACCGCAGCGCAACCGTATATGCGGCATAGACGATGCAGGCGAGGATCATCAGCGCGTCGCCGAAATTGAAGCTCAGGCGCATGAGGCTGGCGAGATCGCCATGGGCGGCGGTAATGAGCACGCCGATTAACGTCACGGTAAAGCCGATGACCTGGGCGAGCGACGCCTTCATCTTGAAAAGCGCGAAATTGAAGATGAAGATCAGCATCGGAATGCCGGCCTGAAGGATGACGGCATTGATGGCGCTGGTGTATTGCACCAGCGGAATACAGGAACGCATTGAACATGGTGAAGCCGACGGCGCCATAGGCAAGCAGCTGCAGCCAGTGCTGGCGGATCTTTTGCCAGTCGCGGCGGATCTGCGGCGTCATCAGGGCCAGGATGACCGCAAGCGCGAGCAACCAGCGCAGGGTCGTCAGCATCATCGGGCTGACGTGCCCGACGGCCATCTTGCCCGCCACTGAATTGCCGCCCCAAAAGAGCGCGGTAATACCGAGATAGAAATAGGCTCTGGCGTTCACGATGATACGGTCCGTGCGGGATGGAGGAGGATTGCCGGAATGGCACGAGAGTTCGAGATATAGGCGTTAAATCCGCGCTTTGTCATTCAAAAAGGGCTGGCCACCGCTCATAACGGGGTCGCTTTCCGAAAGACAACACAGTATAGATGCGCGGGTTTGAGAACAGCGCAACGTCCGCATGCGCGCGTAAACAGGAAGAGAATTATGACGAATGTCGTGGTGGTCGGATCCCAGTGGGGCGACGAAGGCAAAGGCAAGATCGTGGATTGGCTCTCGGAACGCGCCGACATCGTGGTGCGCTTCCAGGGCGGCCACAATGCCGGCCACACGCTGGTGATCGACGGCGTCAGCTACAAGCTGTCGCTGCTGCCTTCGGGTGTCGTCCGCCCCGGCAAGCTCGCCGTCATCGGCAATGGCGTGGTGATCGACCCTCATGCATTGCTCGCCGAGATCGACAAGCTTGCGGCCCAGGGCGTCAAGGTCACGCCCGAGAACCTGCGCATCGCCGACAATGCCACGCTCATTCTCTCGCTGCACCGCGAGCTCGACGGCATACGCGAGGACGCGGCTTCAAACAGCGGCACGAAGATCGGCACGACTCGCCGCGGCATCGGTCCGGCCTACGAGGACAAGGTCGGCCGCCGCGCGATCCGCGTCATGGATCTCGCCGATCTCGACACGCTGCCGGCAAAGGTCGATCGGCTGCTGACGCATCACAACGCGTTGCGCCGCGGCCTCGGCGAGGCCGAAATCAGCCATCAGGCGATCATGGACGAGTTGTCGTCGGTTGCCGAGCGCGTGCTGCCGTTCATGGACACGATCTGGCTGCTGCTGGACCGGCAGCGCCGCAAGGGCGCACGGATTCTCTTCGAAGGCGCGCAGGGCACGCTGCTCGATATCGATCACGGCACCTATCCCTTCGTGACCTCGTCGAATACGGTCGCCGGTCAGGCCGCCGCCGGCTCGGGCATGGGCCCCGGCGCGCTCGGCTATATCCTCGGCATCACCAAGGCCTACACGACGCGGGTCGGCGAAGGGCCGTTCCCGACCGAACTCGACGATGAGATCGGCCGCTTCCTCGGAGAGCGCGGCCATGAATTCGGGACGGTGACGGGGCGCAAGCGCCGTTGCGGCTGGTTCGATGCTGCGCTGGTGCGCCAGTCGGTGGCCGCTAACGGCATCACGGGCATAGCGCTCACCAAGCTCGACGTGCTCGACGGGCTGGACGAGTTGAAGATTTGCGTCGGCTATACTCTGGATGGACAGCAGATCGACCATCTTCCCGCAAGTCAGGCACAGCAAGCTTCGGCAAAGCCGGTCTATATCACGCTCGAGGGATGGAAAGAATCGACGGTGGGCGCCCGCACTTGGGCCGATCTTCCGGCGCAGGCGATCAAGTATGTTCGCCAGGTCGAGGAACTGATCGGCGCGCCGGTCGCGCTACTTTCGACCAGCCCGGAACGGGACGACACGATACTTGTGACGGACCCTTTTGAGGACTAGTGTCGGCGCAAGGAAAGCGGCGACGCGGCAATTGCCGCGGGTCTGGAAATTGAGAAAGTACTGATGGCGGATTTTGTTGCAGTTATTCGCAGGACGGTCGACGGCCTGTCGGAAAACACACTGGAAATGCGAGGCAGGGTCTACGAGAAGGCGCGCGGTGCCGTGCGCCGCCAGCTCGAGAGCATGAACCCCCGGCCGTCGGACGACATGATCAACCGCCAGCTCAACAAGCTGGAACAGGCAATCTCCGAGGTTGAAAGCGAGCACGCCGAAGCCCTGCCGCCGGTCGAGGAAACCGAAGCTCTCGAGCCGGATACGCTCGAAGCACCGCCGGGCGACGAGGCCGCCACACCGGTAACACAGGAGGCGGAGCCCGAGGCACTGCCGGCCGCATCCGTCGAAACGGAGCAGACCGCCCCAACGCCGGTCGAAGAGCCTGCTTCGGACGCCGCCCCCGAAGAGCCCGAAGATCTTGTGCAATCGGCCCCCGATGAGGAGCCGCCCGCACCGGTTGCCGAGGCCCCCACGGTCGACATGCGCGACGAGGCACCGCTTCACGAAGAGGAGCCGGCCGACGCTGCCGCCGCCGTTCCGCAACGGGATGAGCCGGCCGAGGAACAGCAACCGGCCGCCGAAGCCGATGCGCAGCAGGAACATCCTGCCCAAGACGTGACGGCCGCCGAGCCCGATCCGCAGGATGTCAGCCGCGATGAGGCTGAGGTCGAATCATATCCGGCCGAGCCGGCACCGGACGAGGCGACGCCGGTGGAGGTCCAGGCCGATGATGTGCCGGACAGGCGGGGACCATCCGAGTGGGCTTTGCCCGAATGGGAGGATACCACCCCCTCGCCACGGCCGAGCGAGGTCCCGGTCGAGCCGGAAGACCATAGGCAGGACGAGACGTCGCCGGCCGAGCCCGAGCGGCTGGGGATACATCCGGTCGAGCCGGAAAAGGCCGAAACGGAACAGCATAGCGGCGAGGCGGATGCAGCGCGCTCCTGGTCTTTCGACGACAGCGATCCCTTCGCCCAAGGTACCGAAAGCAAGAAGGACCGGCCGGCCGACGAGCCGGAAATTTCCGAATGGTCGTGGCCCGTCGAGAAGGCTCCGGCCGCCGCGAACCAGGAAGAGCGTGCCGGCACTGCCTGGGATCATGTCGACGATCTGCTCGGTTTTGAGGACGACGGCCGGACGGCGAATGGTTCGGCGAGCAACAAGGACAAAGACAGCAGCCTTGCCGCGCCGCCTGCGGTTCCCGCTCGCCCCGCGTCCTATCGCGCCACGCCCAAGCCCAGCCGGTTCAGCATCAAACGCCTGGCGATCGGCGGGGCGGTCGTGCTTCTCCTCGGCGCCGGCGGCTACGCCTACTGGCAGAATAGAGAGGCGGGCAATGCCTGGCTCACGGGCATGGTCGCGAAGATCATGCCGAGCGATCCCGCCGAGACGCCGGCACCGGCGACACCCGGTGGCGAGGCCGAGCCGGCGAACCAACCGGCCGAACAGTCCGGCACCGAGGAAAATACAGCGCTTTCCGATGCTGCTTCCACCAAGTTCACCCAGCGGCTGCTTGCCGATGGAACGGAAAGGGACGAGGGACCTGCCGTAGCGACCGAGACGGCCGCTTCTCAGGAAGGCAAATCCGTCGCTGCACGGACGCATGCGGTAGAGCCGCCGAACGCCAATGCCGGCGTGCAACAGGCGGCAGCGGATCAGACAGCCTCGCCGGTGCCCGGCCAGACCGCCAGCGAGGCAGCAGCGCAGCCCGAGGTTTCCGTCGCCGATGGCGAGAAGATGTTCCTCTATGAAGAGAGGCTCGGCCAGTCCTCGCCGACCGCGATTCCCGGCACCGTTGCCTGGTCGATCAAGGAGGAGTCGCCAGGCGGCGATGCCAAGCCCGAGCCCGCCATCCAGGCGCAGATCACGGTTCCCGATCGTGGCCTCACGGCTCTGATGACCATCAAGCGCAATGCCGATCCGTCCTTGCCGGCAAGCCACGTGATCGAATTCGTGTTTTCGCTGCCCGAGAGCTTCGAGGGCGGCGCCATAGACGGCGTCCAGCGCGTCTCGATGAAGCGAACCGAGCAGGACCGCGGCGATCCGCTGATCGCCGTTCCGGCGAAGATCACCGACGACTTCCACATGATCGCGCTCAACGATTTTGCCGAAGCGGTCAGCAACAACACCGAACTTCTGCGCAGCCGCAGCTGGATCGATATCCCGATCACCTACCGCAACGGCCGCCGCGCTCTCCTCACCCTGGAGAAAGGGCAGGGCGGAGCGGACGCCTTCAACAAGGCCTTGCAGGCTTGGGGAAGTCCCGGCAGCACAGCTTCCAGCGGGCAATAGTCTGAGGCCTGTTGAGATCCAGGCCACCCGCCGCCGCTTGTTTGATCGCCTCGTCCCTGTGACGAGCACCGCGATGAGGATGAGAGGGTGCGGTTCCTTGGCGCGCTTCATAAACCGTGAAGATGGTGAGGCGGCGCGGAAGGTCGCGGGCCAGGCCCGGGTACAGCGTCCCGCTTCGCTTTGATGCGAGAATGTAGGAGCCGCACATCCCGGTCCCTTATTCCTGTGCTCATCACAGGAATCCAGCCAGACCAAGTCCTTGGGCTGAAAGAACGCTTCCCGCGCCGCGGACGCGGCGCTGCTGGATCCCTGTGACGAGCACAGGGATGAGGGGTAGAGAGGGTGCGGTTCCTTGGCGCGCTTCATAGACCGTGAAGATGGTGAGGCGGCGCGGAAGGTCGCGGGTTACGCCCGTGTAAAGCGTCCCGCTTCGCTTCTATGCGAGGATGTAGGAGCCGCACATCCCCGGTCCCTCATTCCTGTGCTTGTCACAGGAATCCAGCCAGACCAAGTCCTTGGGCTGGAAAGGCTCTTCCGCGCCGCAGACGCGGCGCTGCTGGATCTCTGTGATGAGGATGAGGAGAGATTGTAGCCCTCCGAAAAGTGTTCTACAGCGCCGCGCGTCTTACGAGACGCGCAAAGGTCGCTGTAGCACTTGAGCTGCTGCTCGGTCGGTACTCATGGAATTCCAGCGCATCGCCATCCGTGCCGACAAAACCGACCAGAGCTTCAACGCCGTTATCCATCTCGCGGCCGCCGCCCATCCGGAAGTGCGCAGTGTCAGAATACATGAAGACATGAAAAATCCCGGCTGGATCTCCAGCCGGGACTTTCGTTGTGGGGGTGAATGCGTGGGCCTTTAAGCGCCTTCAACCACGCGCAGCGCACTGGCCCGTTCCAGCGCGGCCTTGCGCACGGCCTCCTGCACCTTTTCGAAGGCCCGAACCTCGATCTGCCGCACGCGCTCGCGGCTGATGTCGAACTCGGTCGAGAGATCCTCCAGCGTTATCGGCTCCTCGGTGAGGCGGCGGGCCTCGAAAATCCGGCGCTCACGGTCGTTCAGAACCTTCATGGCATTGGCCAGCAGTGCGCGGCGGCTCTCGAGCTCGTCCTGTTCGATCAGGATTTGCTCCTGATTGTCGTGATCGTCCACCAGCCAATCCTGCCACTGGCCGGAATCGCCTTCGCTCGCCTTGATCGGGGCATTGAGCGAAGCGTCGCCCGAAAGGCGACGGTTCATCGAGACGACCTCTTCCTCACTGACCTTCAGGGTCGTGGCGATCTCCTTCACCTGTTCCGGCTTGAGATCGCCTTCATCGAGGGCCTGGATGCGGCCTTTCAGCCGTCTCAGATTGAAGAACAGGCGCTTCTGGTTGGCCGTCGTGCCCATTTTGACCAGAGACCACGAACGCAGGATGTATTCCTGGATGGCAGCCTTGATCCACCACATGGCGTAGGTCGCGAGGCGGAAGCCGCGATCGGGCTCGAACTTCTTGACCGCCTGCATCAGGCCGACATTGCCTTCGGAAATGACTTCGCCGATCGGCAGACCGTAGCCGCGATAACCCATCGCGATCTTGGCAACGAGGCGAAGATGGCTCGTTACGAGCTTGTGCGCGGCCTTGCGGTCGTCATGCTCCTGGTACCGCTTGGCGAGCATGTACTCTTCCTGCGGCTCGAGCATGGGAAATTTGCGAATTTCGTCGAGATAGCGGTTGAGACCGCCCTCTCCAGCAGCAATGGTCGGCAAGGTATTGCGGGCCATGAAGCACCCCCTTTGTGCGTCGCCGGCCTCCGGGACGGCAGGCCGGGCCTGTGGGTCTTCATCCAAGACCCCACGAGGCTAATAGATAAGTGCGGCGAAAGCATGATTCAAGGAATCCAGTTTCACGCTGTCGTGAAACTGGAGAAAGAAATCGGCGGGTTGAAACGCCTATAAGATTGGAATCTTCACACGCAAATTCAAGGGGCTCCGACCCGCAGCGCCGCGATCAATTCCTGAATATCCGCCGGCACAGGCGTTTCGAAATGCATGGTCTCGCCGGTTGCGGGGTGTTCGAACTGCAGCATGAAGGCGTGCAGGGCCTGTCGTGGAAAGCGGTTGACGGCGGCTCTCGCCGGTTCCGGCAGCAGATTGGCCTTGGTGCGGAAGGCCGCGCCGTAATCCGGATCGCCGATCAGCGGATGACCGATATGGGCCATGTGCACGCGGATCTGGTGGGTACGCCCGGTCTCCAGATGGCACTCGACGGTGGAGGCGAGAGAGGTGCCGTCCGGTTTCTCGTGATAGCGCTCGATCACCTCGTAATGCGTGATCGCCTCGCGAGCATCGTCGCTGTCTTCGCGTTTGACGGCCCGTTTCGTCCGGTCGCCGGCCCGCCCCAGCGGCGCGTCGATCTTGCCCTTCAATTGGCGCGGCCGGCCCCAGACTACGGCGCGATAGGCGCGCTCGAGCGGCCCGCTGCGGCCGTGGTCGGCGAACTGATCCGAAAGGTGGCGGTGTGCGGCATCGTTCTTCGCGACCACCATGACGCCGCTCGTGTCCTTGTCGAGGCGATGCACGATACCGGGGCGCTTGACGCCGCCGATGCCGGAAAGGCTGTCGCCGCAATGGTGGATGAGCGCGTTGACGAGGGTTCCCGTCCAATTGCCGGCGCCGGGATGCACGACCAGGCCGGCCGGCTTGACCAGTACGATCAGGTCGGCATCCTCGTAAAGCACGTCGAGCGGGATCGCCTCACCCTTGGGTTCGGGATCCTCCGGCTCGGGCAGGGCAATCCGGAAGGAGTCGCCGGGGTGAACCTTTCGCTTCGGTTCGGTGACGGTCGCGCCGTTGATCGAGACGGCTCCTTGCTCGATCAGGCCCTTGATGCGATTGCGGGAAAACTCGCCCGCAAGCGCTTCCGTCAGGAAGGCGTCGAGGCGTCCGGCCGCGTCATCGCCTGCCGTCAGGACTTTCCTATTGCCGGGCGCTTGTTTAAAGGGATCGTTCATTCCGTTCCAATTCCGATAGAAAGCCGACCATGACCGCAATCGAGCCTGAAGAACAGGAAGACAAGCCGCTTGATCCAGCGATGGAGAACGTCCGTCGCAAGATGGTGCGCCTGCAACTCGTCTCGGCCGGCGTGATGCTGGTGATGCTTATGGCCGTCCTCGGAGCCATTGTCTACAAGCTGACCCGCACGGACGGAAGCGCCGAGGCGGCGCAGCCGGCCTTGAGCGTGCCCGGCGATGCGCCGGTGAGCGCCATCGCGGCGCTGCCGGCCGGCTTCTCGGTGAGCAATGTGGCGCTTTCCGGCTCGCAGCTCGTCTTCTACGGCAGCCTGCCCGGTGCGGAGCCGCGTGCGATCGTTTTCGACATCAGGGCCGGCCGCATCGTCGCCGACGTCACTGTCAGGACCAACTGACGATATGACTGAACCTCTCCTTCGCATCGACGATCCGGCGGACCCGCGCATAGCCGGGTTCCTGTCGATCAAGGAGCGCGATCTGACGGGACGGCAGGGCCGCTTCATCGCCGAGGGGACCGTCGTGCTCAGGATGCTTGCGGCCGCGCATCGCGAAAGGCGCGGCATCGCAGCCGAGGCGATCCTGCTCCTCGAGAGCCGGGTGGCCGGTATCGCGGACCTGCTCGCGCAGTTTCCGCCGGACGTTCCGGTTTATGTGGCGGCCGGCCGCGTCTTCGACGCGATCGCCGGGTTCAACATGCATCGCGGCGTGCTGGCGCTCGGCCGGCGCGATGCTGCGCCCGGCCGCGATGCGCTGATTGCAGGATTACCGCAGTCGAGCCTCGTGCTCGCCGCCTGCGGCATATCGAACCACGACAATATGGGGTCGCTCTTTCGCAACGCTGCGGCCTTCGGGGTCGATGCGGTGCTGATGGACTCGATGAGTTGCGATCCGATGTACCGCAAGGCAATCCGCGTATCCGTGGGGTCGGTGCTGACGCTGCCCTTCGCGCGCGAGGGTACAGCGGCGGAGCTGGTCGGACGTCTTCAGACGGCAGGTTTCGTCCTCTGGGGGCTGTCCCCGCGCGGCACCGCCGACATCACCGCGATCCCGCCGGCGCCGCGCACCGCATTGCTGGTCGGCACCGAGGGCGAGGGGCTGCCCGACACGATACTTTCGGAAATTCGCACGGCCCGCATCCGGCAACGGCCCGGCCTGGACAGCCTCAACGTGGCGATGGCAGCCGGCATCGCGCTTCATCAGGTTGCAAGCATCAACGGCAGGGTTTGAGCGGAACGGCATCGTTTCGGCACGATGGGTGCAGATACAAGGGGCATGCCGCCGGCATCCCCGGCCTGATCTCATTCGGGCTCCAGCATCTCCTTCACCCGCTGCGCCAGGCTCCTTCGGCCTGCCCGCCCTTCGGCATCTTCGCCGGCAAGAAGGCCGTGGATGGGCGAGGTGTTGCCCTCGCGCGTCGCCGTCAGGGTGACCATGCCTGCTGCGATTTCCGCCATCTCCTGGCGGAGCGCCTCGTCGTGAGCAGCCGATTTGGAGCCGACAAGGCGTTCGGAAAGCGCTGTCGCCCGGTTTCTGAGATCGTCGGAAAGCGCGGCCGTGTCGAGGCCATCCGTCGTGGCGTCGTGCTCATCCGCATGCTTCGAACGCTTCGCACCGCGCGTTTTGACCTGCGACCTCAAATGGGCGATCTCTGCCGCGCGTTGTTCGAGGGCACTCTCGCGATCGGCGTTGGCCGCCGTTTCGCGGGCGAGCCGGTTTTCGAGTTGATGCATGCGTGTCTCGTCCTGGGTGAGGCGCTGCTCCATTTCCCCGGCGCGGGCAGTTTCCGCCTCCAGGTTGGCGCGTAAGGTCTCGCGCTCGTCGTGGATCGCTCGCATCCGGCTCTTCAGGTGCTCGATTTCGGTGTCGCGCGCCGCAAGGTCTATCTTGAGGCCATCGAGGTCCGCGCTCTGCTTGTCGATCCGGCTCTGCAGCGCGCGCACGGTCTCGGAATGCGCGCCGTTCTCTCGTGCCGAGCTTTTGGCAGCCGCCTCCATGCTTTCCAGGCGTTGTTCCAGCCGACGGATGGTAGAGCGCATGGTGGCCGCCTCGACGTTCATATCCGCCAGCTGCGCCTGAAGTTCGGTGTTTTCGCTCACCAGATGGCGCGTGTCCCTCAGGGTTCTTTCATGCTGCACCATCAGCGCGACAGCCTTGTCGCGCTCGCGGCGCAGCGCCTGAAGCGTCTTGGCGTTTTCGACGGCATAGGTCGCGCGCGCCGCATCCCTTTGCGCGCGCACTTCCTGCGGGCTCAGAGGCATCGTTGCCTTCAGCCTGTCCTCCGCAAAGCGCACGATGCGCCTTTGGATGGCAGGGGCGACGAGAAGGCCGATGACGACCGCCGTCAGGAAGCCCAGGGCAAAGAGGAGCGCATATTCAATCACGTGCTGGCCGTTTCAGTGTGGACCGGGTCTGCAGCAGGCAGTCATTCGCGTTCATGCAGTAAGCATGATGCAGGAAATGCTGCAACAATTACCGCAAGCTTGCACGTCTTTTCGGCAGGGTTCATCGGCGCCGTGGCGCGGGCGCCTCAGAAGGGGTTCCAGGTCGGCTGCTGCGTCAGCTTGAGATAGCCGACATTGATGCCGAGCCTCGCGCCGATGCCGGTGCGGATCGGCACCACCACGACATGTTCGTCCGTCAGCACCGTCATGCCGACGCCGGCGACCACGTAGGCCGAACCGGAGACGCCGCCGAAGCGCTTGTAGAGAGCAGGGACGCTCGGCAGATTGTAGACGAGCATCATGGCGCGGCTGCCCTGGCCGCCCCAGTCGAGGCCGAGCGACGGGCCCTGCCAGAAGACGCTGTGCTGCCCCACATTCTTGGTATGGAGCTCGCCCTCGCCATAGGTGACGCCGGCGATGAAGGCACCGGATCCTTCCTGGCCGAGGATATAGCCGTTCGGCAGACCATAGCTCTCGAAGGCGCGCTCGACGACCTTGGCAAGGCCCCCGGACGTTTCGCCGAAGAAACCGTGACCGGCGTCGACGATCTCCTGCATCGTGTACTGGCTGGAGTTTTGGGATTGCGCCCGTGCGCCAGAGGTGCCGGCGATCAGGGTGCTGGCCACCAGGGCGATCATGGTCACAATAGCGCGGACAGCCATCAGGGTGGTCTTCATCATCGGCTGCATCGTTTCCTCCGTCGGGGCGCGAAAGCGGCTCGCGCGCCGGCCGTCATGACCGGCTCTTCATCGGCTGCGCCGTCGGTGCCGGCACGGGCCATTTTTCACAAGCATGCGCGCGGAACGCACTAGCATTTGGAACGAGTGCACCTTATCGGCTTCCAGGAACCCACCTGAAATCGGGGTGCTCCAACAATTTGAACGGATCATCTTAACAATCGGTTTACCAAATGTGATGTCATTATGGCTTATCGACATATGGCACGACCGCCCGCCTCATGATCTTACTCACGACCGTGCGGGAGCTGCGTCGGGCTTATGCGCGCCCGGCGCCGCGACAGCCCGTGATCCGGTTTGAAGCGAGCAAGGAAGAATGATGGCAAAGAATCCGAATCTGACGTTGACGGGACACGATCTGGCCGCGCTGCTGTGCAGCCGCGTCTGCCACGACATCATCTCGCCGGTCGGCGCCATCAACAACGGTCTCGAACTCCTCGACGAGGGCGGCGCCGATGCGGATGCGATGGACCTGATTCGCACCAGCGCGCTCAATGCGTCCGTACGGCTGAAATTCGCGCGCCTTGCCTTCGGGGCATCGGGCTCGGTCGGCGCCTCGATCGACACCGGCGAGGCCGAGAAGGCCGCCAAGGATTTTGCCGCCTCGGAGAAGAAGACCGAGGTCAACTGGAACGGACCGCGCGCGATCATCGCCAAGAACCGCGTCAAGCTGCTCCTGAACCTGTTCCTGATCGCTTATGGCTCGATCCCGCGTGGCGGCGTCATCGACATCACTCTGGAGAATCCGGAGTTCGACGCGATATTCACCCTCAGTGCCAAGGGGCGCATGATGCGCGTGCCGCCGAAGCTGGTGGAGCTCATCTCCGGCACGCCGGAAGAGGCGGTCGACGCCCATTCGATCCAGCCCTATTACACCGTGCTCCTGGCGGAAGAGGCCGGCATGGCGATCGACGTCGTATCGACCGGCGAAGCGATCGTCTTCACCGCTCGCGTGGTAGCGCCCGAAACGGTGAGCGCCTGAGGCGGAACCGCGCGCGGCTTTCGGCACATCTGGCCGTTTCCATCGTCTCATTGCTCTGGTGACGGGAGGACTCATGCGCCCTCCCGCATGCTTCACGACCGCATCGCTCCAACCGACGGGAAGCACCGGCGGATTTCAGCGCGGCGGGTGATGCCGCGTCACCGCGGTAACTGTTTCTTTGCCAAATCCGTATAGGATTGCGTGATGGAGATGGTTTCGCGTGTGGCGAAGCGGGAAGGAGATGGACGTGCGGCGCTTGATGATTGCTGACGGATCGGATGTTGTGCGCAAGGTCGGGAAGCGCATCCTGTCGGGAATGGGATTCCTGGTTTCCGAAGCGCCGAGCAGCCTTGAAGCGCTGGTGCGATGCGAGGCCGAACTGCCGAACATCCTTATCGTCGACGCGGGCCTAGACGGTGCGCTCGACCTGATCGGCAATATCCGGCGCCTGCCTGAGGGCGCTTCGGTGCGGATCTATTACTGTGTCGTCCAGGCGGATCTTAAGAAGATGATGGCCGGCAAGCGGGCCGGTGCCGACGATTTCCTGCTGAAGCCCTTCGACCGCAAGATACTGACGAGTGTTTTCGCCGGTCAGTCCATGGCAGCCTGATACAGAGCCCGCAAGCATTCATCTGCGCGGGTCTACCCTTGATCCCTGTCTGTGCCGGAACTTCGGCCAGCCCAAGGCTTTGAGCTGAGTGGCGGCCCGGAGGGCAGCCACACTCAACCGGCTTTCTCTAAGATCTCGACCATCTTTGCCCGCCAATCCGTTTCCTGCTTTCTTTCGCGCACAGTGCGGGGCAGGCGAAGGGTAACAACAAAAAAACCCGCCCAGGCTAGGCGGGTTCGGCTGCTTTTGGGGGCAGGGGGCGGATGCGGGGTTTTCGCGGCCCGGTAATGCCGGAAATCAGGCGGTTTCCAGGTAGTCGCTGCCTTCCGGCTCGCGCAGCACATAGCCGCGGCCCCAGACGGTTTCGATGTAATTGGCGCCGCCGGCGGCATTGGCGAGCTTCTTGCGCAGCTTACAGATGAAGACGTCGATGATCTTCAGCTCCGGCTCGTCCATGCCGCCGTAAAGGTGGTTCAGGAACATTTCCTTGGTGAGCGTCGTGCCCTTGCGCAGCGAGAGCAGCTCCAGCATCTGGTATTCCTTGCCCGTCAGATGCACGCGCTGGCCGCCGACCTCCACGGTCTTGGCGTCCAGGTTGACGATCAGCTCGCCCGTCGAGATGACCGACTGGGCATGGCCCTTGGAGCGGCGCACGATCGCGTGGATACGAGCCACCAGCTCGTCCTTGTGGAAAGGCTTCGTCATATAGTCGTCGGCGCCGAAGCCGAGGCCGCGGACCTTATCCTCGATGCCCGCCATACCCGAAAGGATGAGAATCGGTGTTTTGACTTTCGACAGACGCAGCGTTCGCAGAACTTCGTAACCGGACATGTCCGGCAGGTTCAGGTCGAGGAGAATGATGTCGTAGTCGTAAAGCTTGCCGAGATCGACGCCTTCTTCACCGAGATCGGTGGTGTAGACGTTGAAACTTTCGGACTTGAGCATGAGCTCGATGCTCTGAGCCGTCGCGCTGTCGTCTTCGATCAGTAGAACCCGCATAGTCTTCCCCTTTTCCGCCGCCCAAGGTTGTCGTGGCATCCTTACGCGATACGGATCCAGTCGTTGCCTGATTTGGAGGCTGCCACCAAATGGTTAACAAATTCTGATTCACTCTGGCAAGGTGTATCGAAAATGTTAAATATTTTTAGCAGTCCCCTGATTCAAAACGTAAATCTGAAATTGCGCTCCTCATGTGATATATGAGGGAATGCCGTTAACTGACTCTACCGACTCGTAAATGCTCGAAAGTCCACATTTCATGCATCAGCATTTACGGAGCCTTAAATCATCGCACCTATGATTAACGATGCCCGTAAACGAAAGGTTACCAGCGGTAGGCATTTGTTAAGGCCGCGGTCGATTTTTGTTTCCGGCTCGGTTGGGCCGGCACAACGGGCCGCAGATCGCGACGATTCCGGGAGTCCGGGATCTGAATGTGGTCGGCTAGAAGGAGTTAGAGCGGGATGCGGGCGGAGATCTTCGTCACACCTTTCCCTTATTCCGCTCGGGAACAGTAACCGGGGTCTCGGTATCCACGGGAGTATTGCGTATGAAAGCACGTGAGAGCCTAGTCCGACTGAAGGAATTTCAGGTTCGGGAAAAGCAGCGCCAGCTCAGCCAGCTTCAGATGATGATGGCCGAGTTCGAGCGCATGACCAAGGATCTGGAGAACCAGATCGTCTTCGAGGAGAAGAAGTCGGGAATTTCCGACCCATCGCACTTCGCCTACCCCACCTTCGCCAAGGCTGCCCGCCAGCGGGCCGATAATCTCCAGGTTTCCATTCGCGAACTGAAGATGCAGCAGGATGCGGCCGAGCTCGCGCTCGAGGAGGTGCAGGCGGAATATGCGAGGGCAGCAGCGCTCGAGGAGCGGGATACGGGCGCGCGGCTGCGCGCCTGAGAGAGCAGCTACGGCACCGCGTATCTGATGAGACGCGCGGTGCCTTGGAGCGCCGTGCGTGGAAATGCACGCACAAAGAGCGCTCCAACTATTAAACCGACGCAGCGTGCTTTCGGAAAATCGATTCCGATTTTCGGGCCGATGGGTAGGACAAGGGGGTCCCTTGCACCGTCAGCCCTGGATTACATCCCGCCACTCCGGATGGCGCATGACCTGGGCGCGCATGAACGGGCAGAGCGGGATGATCTTCCAGCTGCCCTTGCGGGCCTCTTCGATCGCGTGGAGGGCCAGCGCCTGGCCGACGCCCTTGCCGCGCAAGGCGTCCGGAACGAAGGTGTGGTCCACGATTATGAGATGCGGCGACGACCTGGAATAGGTCATCTCCCCGGTGTGGCCGTCGAGCGTCGCCGTGTAGCGGCCTTTGGTATCCGTTTCTTCCTGGGCGATGTCCATCGGGCGTCCTTCGTTGCCATGCGTTGGTGGCGATACTGTAGCTGCAGCATGATGTGCTGGATGGTTTTATCGTCAAATCGGCAAAAACGAAACCGGCGGCTCGGGAGCACCCCAGCCGCCGGCTCGAATTATGGCCCTGCAGGGATTGATCAGTGGCGATATTGCTGGATGCGCGTCGTGCGCAGGCCGGCGAGACCATGGTCATTTATCGAGGATTGCCAGGAGAGGAATTCCTCTACGGTCAGCGTGTAACGCTCACATGCCTCTTCGAGGCTCAACAGGCCACCACGCACGGCGGCGACGACTTCAGCCTTCCTGCGGATGACCCAGCGCCGGGTATTGGCCGGCGGCAGGTCCGCGATCGTCAAAGGACTGCCATCGGGGCCGATGACATATTTCACGCGTGGACGCATCATTTCGGTCATGGGACTCTCTACACAAACTCAAGACCATATGGCTGTGACCTTAGCTTGCCACATTTAATAATTGCCTAAACCCTCGATAACCATTTGATCATCATTTGAGCGGCCTCGGCCACGGATGGTTCGCAAGGGCGGCTGTTCGTGAGCAAGGGAACGGCGGGCCTTCCACGACTTTTCGCCATGCAGGCCATGCAATCACCACATTTCACTTCGACTGGAGCGATAGCAGGGCGCCGGATCAAACGGGCGTCCACGTGCACGCTCCCGGAATAAACCCGGGCGTCACGCAGTTTGCGGGCGGCGCGGCTCATGCCCGCGGCGCGGGCAGGGCGGCGCTCTCAGCCCCACCAGGCCAAGACCGCCTTAGTCTCCATAGCGGCGGCAACGCCGGCAGCACGGTGACCGGAATGAAGGATTCGAACGAACCGGCCTCGCGGCGTGAGGCCGAAACGAACATGCCTTTCGAGATCGACCCCGCCTCGGTACGCACGGAGTACGAGCTCCTGCATCTGCTGCGGCGGCTGATCTCGCGCTACGGCTTCGCGCATTTCATGATTGCGCGCCTGCCTCTCGCCGACGAGCAACGCTTTTCCGAGCGTCTCGTGCTGAGCAATTGGCCCGCCGAGTTGGTGCGGCAGTATGATGCCGGCGAGACGTTCCAGACGAGCGAGCTGGTCGAGCGGCTGCGCCAGACGAAGCTGCCCGTCACCGGCGGCCCTGAACTCATGGAGCCCGCGGGCAAGGGCGCGGGCAAGGCCGCAGTTTTCCGCCTCCCGCCCCATACCGGTATGGGTCACTTCGCGGTGCTGCTGCACACGACCTATGGCGAGCCTTTTGTGGCAGTGCTTTCCGGCACGCGCGACGAGCCGGCCGGCGCCGAGCGTGCGACGCTCTATCTGGCGCTATTGCAGCTTTTCGAATGCCTCGAGCGTACCTTCGATGCCGGCAGCGGCGCCCGCGAGAAGCTCTCGAGCCGGGAGGTCGAATGTCTGCGCTGGGCGGCGGCGGGAAAGAGCAGCGACGAGATCGCCATCATTCTCGGAATATCCGCCTATACGGTGAGCAGCTATTTCAAGAGCGCGACCCGCAAGCTCGACGCCGTCAACCGCATGCAGGCGATCGCCCGGGCGATGCGGATGAAGCTGATCTGACGGATCGCGCTTGGCCGACGTTCCGCGTCCGCTCTTGCCGTGACGGGCGCAAGTTTCTATATGTCGCGGCACGAAAAAGTCTGATGCATGCCGCCCGACACCGAGCAGCGGTTTGGGTGACGATATGCACGAAGAAAATACCGCAAGGGGGTAAACCCTTCAGAAATGCCGCGCCGCCCTCATGTGCCGCCGTGCGGCCTCAAGCGTGAAACAGGGTGCCGGCACAGGAGCCGCGCCCGGATGCCGGATTGGATCCCGTGAACAGTCTCGATTTTGACCGCAAGCCCGAAGATACGCGCGTCGTCGTCGCCATGTCCGGCGGCGTCGATTCTTCCGTCGTGGCGGGGCTTCTCAAACGCGAGGGCTACGACGTTCTCGGCATCACCCTGCAGCTTTACGACCATGGCGCGGCGGTGCACAGAGCCGGCTCCTGCTGCGCCGGTCAGGATATCGACGACGCCCGGCGCGTCTGCGAGACGATCGGCATTCCCCATTATGTCCTCGATTACGAGGCGCGTTTCCGCGAGACGGTGATCAATCCCTTCGCCGAAAGCTATATCGCCGGCGAGACGCCGATCCCGTGTGTCGCCTGCAACCAGACGGTCAAGTTCGCCGACCTGCTCGCGACCGCCAAGGAACTCGGCGCCGATGCGCTCGCCACCGGCCATTATATCCGTTCGCGGCCGAGCCCGAAGCCGCGTTATGCCGGCCAGCGCGCGCTCTATCGGCCGGCCGACGCCGAGCGCGACCAGAGCTATTTCCTCTTTGCGACAACGCAGGAGCAGATCGACTATCTGCGCTTCCCGCTCGGCGGTCTTCCGAAGAGCGAGACGCGGGCGCTCGCCGAGGAGATGGGCCTTGTCGTCGCCAAGAAGGCCGACAGCCAGGACATCTGTTTCGTGCCCCAGGGCAAATACAGCGACATCGTCTCGAAGCTGAAGCCGAACGCGGCGCTTGCCGGCGAAATCGTCCATCTCGACGGTCGCGTGCTGGGCGCGCACGAGGGCATCCTGCATTACACGATCGGTCAGCGCCGCGGCATCGGTGTCGCGACCGGCGAGCCGCTCTATGTCGTCTATCTCGACGCCCGTTCGCGCCGCGTGATCGTCGGCCCGAAGGAGGCTCTGGAGACGCGCCGCGTCTACCTGCGCGACGTCAACTGGCTGGGTGACGAGGAACTGGAGGCGGCAGCCGGGCAGGGCTTCGAATGCTTTGCCAAGGTGCGCTCCACCCGCCGCCCCGCCCCGGCGATGCTCAAGAGCGATGCCGAAGGGCTCTATGTCGAGCTCGTCGAAGGCGAGGCGGGTGTCGCGCCCGGCCAGGCCTGCGCGCTCTATTCCGGCACCGGCGAGGATGCGCGCGTCTATGGCGGCGGCTTCATCCGCAGGTCCGAGCGCGAGCCGGCCGCGGAAGCGGCGCTGAAGGCGCTTTTGCAGGCGCCGGCGGCAGCGTAAAGCGGGGGATTCCGGCGTGGCGGGAAAACATCGCTTTTTCCCGAAGACATTGCTTGACACTAGCCGGAACAGCGCCTTATAAGCCGCCCGACCAGCCAAGACGGGCTTCGCTCAGAAGCTTCACGGCACCGGCGGCGGAGTAGCTCAGTAGGTTAGAGCAGAGGAATCATAATCCTTGTGTCGGGGGTTCGAATCCCTCCTCCGCTACCATCTTTATCACCGATAATTCGGAGTCGATGACCCGTTCGCGTTCGACGAGATGGTATGGCTCAACGAGGCAATCTGAGGGAATCCCCCATTCCCTGTGAAGCTTGCGGATCATATCGACAGTGAGAGCACGCCTCTTATTCAAAACCTCAGAGGCACGCGAACGGGAACCAAAAAGCTCAGCGAGATCGGTCTGTGTACGACCGAACATCTCCATGTGGGCCTTTATCAGATCGACTGGCTCTGGTGCTTCAATGGCATAGTGCTCATTCTCGTAAGCCTCAATGAGGGTCGAAAGAATATCGAAGCGGTCTGCTTCCTCGGTCCCGATTTCCGGCTCGTTGTCAAAATACTTTGAGACCTCTGCAATAGCCCATGCAAGGTCATCATCGTTCCTGATGGCGCGAATGTTGTCCATTCACTGTCTCCGGGTCTATGTCGTCGTACTCTTTATGAGTGCCAACAAACTTGATCAGCACTCTTTTGAACGGATATGCGACGTGGACGATAAGGCGATATTTGTTGCCTGAGATGTCGAATATGATGCGGTTGTCGCTCACAAAATCGACATTGGCGCCGAACATCGCCTTCACATCGGCTGGCCCCGTCCATACCGCATTGCTTACCACAGCGTGCCAGATTTTGAGGGGCGTCTCTGCTCGAGGGTGTCGTTCCCAAAACACTCTCAAAGTGGACTTCGCTATGATTTGCATGACTTCTCTTATTCCCAATTTGGGAACAAGTCAAATAAATTGTGTCGTTTAAACGAGAAGTCAAGCCATGTCGCTCGATATGCCCGCGCCTCGCAACCGCGCGATGTCTTGGGCGTCCGCATTAGCACCCTCTCCCAGTCCACCGCATTGCCAAATGCCATTCAAGGGCGGAACCAATCCGCTCCCCTGCCGTTCAGATATGAGTTTAAGCAAACTCTCAAATGAGAGCATGGAGGAGAAGTCATGAACATCGGCAGGCTTTTCGCGGCCGGGTTGATTTTGGGCGGCGCGGCGGCTGCTGTACCTTCTGCTTCGTCAGCCCAGTCATTCGACCTGTATATCGGTCCGGACGGTCCGCAGCTGCGTGATCGCAGATACGACGATGACGACTATGACTATCGTCCGTCTCGCGGCTGCAGCGAGCGTCAGGCCATCCGTCGCGCCTATCGGCTTGGAATCCGCGATCCGGATATCCGGTCGATCACGCGGCGCGAGGTTGCGGTCGACGGCGTCGGCCGGCGCGGTCGGCTTACGACCGTCTATTTCGCAAATCGGCCGGGATGTCCTCGCATAGGTTGAGCCTCTTCTGGTAGTATAGCCGAACGGCCGCCGTCATACGGTGCCGCGCGTTTCCGGACGCACGGCGCCGTTCAGCACGCTGCAACGAACGGCAGCGCTCGGGCAACGCGGCTGCATTGTCTGTATGAATGAGCCGCGACGGAACTCCCCGGCGCCGGCTTTGTTCGCAATTCCGGGAAAGTGCGCAGGCGTTTTTCGTTCGGAGTTGCGGCAACGAAAGGTTAGAGCATTGGCGGAGCGGAAATGCTCCAGATCACGATGTTTTCAGGTGTGGTTGACCCAAAAACACAACCGTGATCGATTCCAAGAAGTTGGAGCGGGATGCGGGCGGAAAATCGCACACACTTTTCCTCATCCCGCTCCGGGTCGGTCAGGAGGATCGCATGCCGGCGCCGAAAGAGATGGATTCCGCATTGACCAGTCTTCCCTTGAGAATCGGGGCCTATATCCCCGACGATCTCCTGGAGGACTGGTTCGCCCCGGGAACGGGAATGAACCCGCCCTCGGAAACGGCTTTAACCGAGGCAGCCGCATACGGGCGGCGATTCGAGTGCGAATTCAAGTATTATCCCGAGCGAAAGGAAGGGGTCTTCTGGAAATGGGTACCAGCCATCTGAACGAAGGCAATCTGGAGGCGAAGGCCATCAATGCCGTTATCGAAGAACTTCAGCGGCAGGCGGCAGAAAACCCTTCGAAGCTTCAGGTCCGCCAGGCGGGTGACAAGCTCGCGGTCAACGGAGAAATCGACGTCGACGCGGTGGTGATGGTGGTCGTGGGGTCGATGGCAGGAGGCCCTTGAGGCCCTTGAGCCGCTTTCGGCCTTTTGGCCCTATGCCCTTGTCCGAGCCGGTCCGTTTGGGCCGCGCGAGCGCGTGCCATTCGAGCCCGCGCGAGGGGAAGGGCTCACGAAGGGTTATCCTTGTCGCCCGTGGCGCTCGGCGGATTTTCGTCGATGGTTTCGATGCCGTCGGCATTGACCTTGGTGTCCTCGATCCTGGTGGAATTGGTCGAGGGGAAGCGGTCGACATAGACGTAGAAAATCGCACTGGCGATTATGATGACGGCGGCGCCGATGAGCGCCAGTCGCTCCCAGGTTCGGGTCATGACATCACCTCCGGTCGGTCATGGTCGAAACCGCAGCCGCGCGCAAAGGTTCCGGCCCCGGGAGCGTCCGCCGGACTTGACGCGACGCGGAACCATTTGTGCCCGTCCGGCGTTAGTACCAACGCAGTTGGGAGGCGCAGGATGAAACACGCAGAAATTGGAAAGCTCGACAAATCCCAGGCCAGGCATGTCTGGGATGTGGCGGAGTATTGCAGGCGCACCGGCATCCACAAGGCCGAGGAACGCCGCCTGATCAGGGTTCTCGGGCGATTTGCATCCAGCCACGAGCTTCAGATGAACATCGTGCGTCCTCAGACGCGAATGCGCTGACATCTCCGCGTTTCCATCGCCGTCTAATCGTTCGCTGTTCCGCCGAAACAGCGATACACGCAGCAGCAGCCGCAGGAGGCGCACGTGTGGGCAACTCTCACCGGTGCAGTTCTTTTTATCAGCGGGCTTCTCTACATGGCATGGGAGGCGCTCGGGCGGCGGCGGCTGAGCCAGCCGCCGCAAGGCAATCCCAAGCAGACGCTTGAGCCGCGCGGGCAAGGGCTGCGCTTTCTGAGCCCGCTGCGCAACTGGCTGGGCGTCGTGCTCATGGTTGTCGGCGGCATTCTGCTGCTCTTCGGCATGCGCTGAAACGGCGTGCCTCCCTGTTTCCGGACGAGACAACAACGGGTGATGGCGCGGCGTTCAGGCCGGGCCGATCTCGATCAGGAAAACTTCCGATGCGATGTCGGCCGAGAGCGTGAGCGTGGCCGGCTGGACGAGAACCGCCGCGTCGAGCCCGTGCAGGGTTGCGGAAACGCCTTCGGTCACGAGCGCAACGCTGCCGCGATGACAGAAGAGAACGAGATCGCGGGCGCTCGTAGCCACCGGCTGCGAGCCCTCGACATGAATCCTGCGCACGCGGTGTTTCAATGCCTGGCGGCGTGTCATCACATTGAGATCGGTGACCGGGCCATCCGCGAGGGTCGCGGATGTCGGCAGATCGGCAGGAAAGGTGAGGGGGGCGTCCGAGGCGGTCAGCAGTTTCGGTTGCCGGCCCTCGATCGCGAGCGTCATCCCGCTGCCCTCCAGGATCGACAGCGTGCGGTCGATCCCGGGAAAGATCGAGAAGGCGCCATTGGTGGCGACGGTCGCCATGCTGATGCGCCAGTCGAAATCGGCAATGGTGGCACGGTCCGGAGCGACGGCGATTTCCACCGTCTCTCCGCCGCCGTTCTTCCACGGCATATGCCTGTACTCGCTCGAGCGCAGAATTCGCATCATCGTCAGCCGAGCCATCCCATCGACGTTCCGATCCAAATGATCGGTGCCGTCACCAGTATGCTCAATACGACGCGAATATACCAGATCACCAGAAGATCGCGAAAGCTGAGCGGGATCGAGGTCGCCAGCATGCAAGGGACCGAGGCAGACAGGAACAGAACCTGGCTGACCGATACCACCGCGGCCAGGAACTTCACCTCGGGCACGGCCTCCTTGAGCAGGATAGCGGGCAGGAACATCTCGGCGAGACCGGAGGCGAGCGCCTTTGCCGCCTGCATCGGCTGGCCGAACTGCGCGAGCCAGGTGAAGGGGTAGAGCGTCAGGCCGAGAATGTCGAAGATCGGCGTGAACTTGGCGGCGAGAAGCCCGATGAGCCCGACTGCCATGATGCTCGGCAGGATCATCGCCGCCATGCGCAGTCCGTCGAAGAAGCTTTCGCGCAGCAGCGTCGGCAGGCTCTTGGCGATTGCCGCCTGCTCAAGGCCGGTCTCCACGGCGACGCTCAGGCGGCTGCGCCCCGGGGGCAACGGCTGGTCCCGATCGCCCTCGTGCGCAAGCCTGGAAAGGGGCCAGATCCGGGCGGTGATCGCAGAAACGATGAACGTGACGACGAGCGTCGTCCAGAAATAGAAATTCCAGATGTCCATGAGTCCCAGCGTCTTCGCCACGATGATCATGAACGTGGCCGACACGGTGGAAAAGCCTGTCGCGATGATCGCCGCTTCGCGCACCGTGTACTTGCCTTCGCGGAACACGCGGTCGGTGATGAGGAGCGCAAGGGAGTAGCTGCCGACGAAGGAAGCGACGGCGTCGATGGCGGACCAGCCCGGCGTACGCCAGATCGGCCGCATCACGGGCTGGACGAGCACGCCGGTGAATTCGAGAAGGCCGTAGCCGATCAGAAAGGCGAGTGCCAGAGCGCCGATGGGTACGATCAGCCCGACCGACAGCACCAGCTTGTCGAAGAGGAAGGGCAGCATGTCGGGCGCGAAGAAGATCGCAGGCCCTATGCCGGCGAGATAAAGGCCGGCAAGGACCAGTCCGAGGACGCGCAGGACCGAAAAGACGGCATCGGTCGTCGTCTTTCGCCAGGTCCCCTTCACGATGGGTCCGAAGGCGCCGTACGCCATCAGCAGCAATACGAAGCCGATCGCCACCGGCCGTGCATGGGTCGATATGGCCGTTGCCGCATGGTCGAGCAGGATCGTCGACTTGCCGGCGATTTCGACCGGCACGAAGAACAGAAATATGCCGATGAGGCTGAAAAGAATGAGCCGCAAGGCTGCGCCGCCGCGCGAGCCCCCTGCCTCGGTGGTGATGTGCGTCATGTCGTCTCCTCCCTTCCCGTTCAGAGCGGGGTTACAGGCTGGCCTTCGCCGGCGCGGCTCGCATCAACAGCCGCATCCGGTCGAAGTCTTCGTTCATCGGGCGATCGTCGCGATAGGCTGGAATCGCCGAGCGTATGCGCCCGTAAAGGGCAGCAGTGCGTTGCGCCTTGCCCGGTCCCTGCGGCTGCAGTTCATAGGCCTGAGCGGACGCAAGCAGTTCGATCGCCAGGATCCGCTCGAGATTGTCGACGATCGAGAGCGCTTTCCAGGCCGCCGGTGTCGCGTGGGTGAGCATGTCTTCCTGAAGCGCGGAGGTGATGCCGCCGTCGAGGCTGGCCGGCGCTGCGAGCCGCCGGTTCTCCGCCACGAGCGCGGCAGCCGTGTACTGCGCGATCATGAACCCCGAGCACACGCCGCTGTCGCCGGCGAGGAAGGCAGGCAAACCGCTCACCAGAGGGTTCACCAGCCGGTCGATGCGGCGCTCGGAAATTGCTGCGACCTCCGCCACCGCGACGGCGAGGCTGTCCATAGCGAGGCCGAGCGCGGCACCGACGGCATGGGCCTGCGAATGCACCTCGGGTGCGTCCGGCGCACCGGCAACGGCCGGGTTGTCGGTAACGCTTGCAAGTTCGCGATCGACGATTTCGGCTACCTGGACGAAGGCGTCGCGGGCGGCACCATGCACCTGCGGCACGGCCCTGAGACTCAGCGGATCCTGGGTGCGGGTGCCGGCCGTACCTGCTAGCATCGGGCTGTCCGCCAGCCAGTCGCGCAGGCTTTCGCCCACTGCGTTCAGGCCAGGGGATCGGCGCAGAGCCAAGGGCAATTCGGCAAAGGCATTGGCCTGGCTGCCGAGGTTTTCGTAAGTCATCGCCGCGGCTGCATCCGCCCAGGCGAAGAGCGTTTCCGTGCGTGCGAGCGCCAGCGCCGCCAGACCGGTGGCGCATGGGGTTCCGTTGACGAGGCTGAGACCTTCTTTCGCTTCGAGCCGCAACGGCGCAAGCCCCAGACGGGCGAGGGCATCGCCGCCGCTCAGTCTTTCAGTCCCGTGCATGGCCGAGCCGTGACCGATCAGTACGAGGCCGATCGCGGCGGCGTGGGTCAGATATCCAACCGAACCACGCGACGGAATGAGAGGGATGATGTCGGCGTTGAGCAGCGCCAAGAGTGTTTCGATCGTCTCGACCCGCGCGCCGGAATAGCCGTGGGCGAAGTTGGCTATCTGTGCAGCGATGACGGCCCGTGCTTCCACTCGACCGAGCGGATCTCCGACGCCGCAAGCGTGGCTCAGGATGATGTTGCGCGAAAGCGCCTGCTGGTTCTCACGGCTGATGACGACATCGCAAAGGGCGCCGACGCCGGTATTGATGCCGTAGCCACGGATGCCGCGGTCCACCAATGCGTCGACGATCCGGCGGGCATGGGCGATCCGCCGGCGCGCGGGCTCCGACAGGTCGAGGCGGGCGCCCTCGGCGATCGAAGCGATCTCGCGCCAGGTAAGCGGCCCATCGATCGAAATCATCTCACCCATGGGTCTCCGGCCTTTCGTGCCTGCGCTGGACGAACCGGGCAACATAATCGTTGGCAGGGTTGTCGAGGATGTCGCCCGGTGTGCCGACCTGAACGACCTGTCCGTCCTTCAGGATCGCGATCTCCGACCCGATGCGCAGGGCCTCGTCGAGATCATGGGTGATGAAGACGATGGTCTTTGCAAGATTCTGCTGGAGTTGCAGCAATTGGTCCTGCATGTCGCCGCGGATCAGCGGGTCGAGGGCACTGAAAGCCTCGTCCATCAGGATCACATCGGTGTCGGCGGCGAGCGCTCGTGCAAGGCCGACGCGCTGCTTCATGCCGCCCGAGAGCTGATGGGGAAATTTAGCGTCGTAGCCGGACAGGCCGACCGTTTCGATCCATTTCATGCCGATTTCGCGGGCATCGTCCTTCGACACGCCGCGCACGCGCTGTCCGTAGACGACATTCTGGAGCACGGTCCGGTGCGGCATCAGGGCAAAGCTCTGAAAGACCATGCTGACGCGCCGCATGCGAAAGGCACGCAGCGCCTTCGCACCCAGGTCGAGGATGTTGTCGCCGTCGAAAAGGACCTCGCCGCTCGTCGGTTCGATCAGCCGGTTGAGGTGGCGCACCAGCGTCGACTTGCCCGATCCGGAAAGCCCCATGATCACGAAGATCTTTCCGGCGCCGACCTTCAGGCTGACATCGTTGAGGCCCACGCTGCAGCCGGACCTCGCCAGGATATCGGCCTTATCGAGACCGTCCTTGAGCATGGCGAGCGCCTTCTTGGCGTCATGCCCGAATATCTTGTAGACGTTCCGGATCTCTATATCAGCCATTGCGGGCGTCCTCCGTCCGGGGCTTGCCAAAGCCTTGCGTGATGCGGTCGAGCACGATCGCGAGAATGACGATGCCGATGCCGGCCTCGAGGCCCTTGCCGACGTCGAGCGTCTGAATGCCGTTCAGCACCTGTTCGCCGAGGCCGCGCGCGCCGATCATCGAGGCGACGACGACCATCGACAGCGCCATCATGATCGTCTGGTTGAGGCCGGCCATGATCGTCGGCGTCGCAAGGGGCAGTTCGACGCCGAAGAGGATCTGTCGCGGACTGCCGCCGAAGGCCGTCGCAGCTTCGACGACTTCCGCGTCGACCTGGCGGATGCCGAGATCTGTCAGCCGGATCAGCGGCGGGACGGCGTAGATGATGGTCGCGAGGATAGCGGGCACCTTGCCGAGCCCGAAGAGCATCAGCGCCGGGATGAGATAGACGAAGCTCGGCATGGTCTGCATGACATCGAGCACCGGCAGAGTGATGTTGCGGACGGTGCGGCTCTTCGCGACGAGAATCCCCATGGGCACGCCGATCACTACCGAGACGATGGTCGCCATCAGCATCAGCGCGAGCGTCTGCATCGTCAGGTCCCAGAGTCCGAGGACGCCGACGGCAACCAGCAACGCGCCGACCGCCAGCGTCAGCGACCAGCGCCGCGAACTCCGCCAGGCAAGCGCCATGAAGGCGAGAATGACGAGCCACCAGGGCAGGCCGCGCAGGATCCATTCAATGAACAGAACGGCTTTCAGGATGACGGCGCTGATCGCCTTGAAAACCCAGCCGTAATTGGTGACGAGCGCCTGGATGAAATCGTTCACCGGCGCGCGGATCGAGAGATTGAGAGAGTCCGGAAACATCGGATATCGTTCCTTGTTCAGGGCGGCGGCGGGAAGCCAAGACCCTCCTGGCCCGGGGAAGCAGCCCTTTCCCTACCATCGCAACGCGCCCCGCCTGGTGGCGGGGCGCTGGCGATTTCCGGCCGGAAAGGCCGCTTTTACTTGAGACCGGCTTCGATCTTGCCGCGCGCCTCTTCCGAGACCCACTTGCTCCAGACGTCGCCCTTGGTTTTCAGGAATTCGGCGGCAGCCGCCGTGGCGTCGACCTTGTTGTCGGCCATATAGGCGAGGCTGGCGTTGACCTCCTCGAGCGGGAATGTTGCCTTTTCCAGAATCTCGACGATTTCCGGCGCTTCCGAAGCGAAGGTGCTATTCACGCCATAGGCCACGTCGACGGAAGGGAAGGCGCAGCCTTCGTCACGTTTGCCGTTGGCGCTGCTCAGTTCTTTCCAGCAGGCTTCGTTATAGGCCGGCTCTTCGAGCTGGATCAGCTTGAATTTCCCCATGATCGCGGTCGGCGACCAGTAATAGAAGAGGATCGGCTCACCCTGGAGATAAGCAGAGGTGATCGCCGCATCCAGCGCCGTTCCCGTCCCCGGCCGGAAGTTCACATAGGCCTCATCGAGCTTGTAGGCCTCGAGCTTGGCGGTGCTCACGCCCTCGCAGGTCCAACCGGAGGGGCAGTTGAGGAACCGGCCTTTGGATGGCTCCTCCGGATCGGCGAAAATCTCGGCGATCTTCGGATCGGTAAGCTGTGATACGCTTTTCAGGTCCGGCGCCTTGGCTTCGATATTGCGAGCGGGATCGCCGTGGACGACATAGTCGGGCACGAACCAGCCTTCGCTGGCACCTACGAAGGTCTTGCCGACGGCCACCACCTTCTTTTCTTCCACCGCCTTGTTCCAGACGTCCGAACGGCCGAGCCATTCCTCGGCGAAAATCTGCACGTCGTTATTGGCGGTTGCCTGTTCGAGAGTCACGGAATTGCCGGGGATCGAGTCGACCTGGCAGTCGTATCCCTTGGCAAGGATCGTCTTCATGACCTCGGTGATGAAGGCGCCGCTTTCCCAGTCGATGCCGGCGAAGGTCACGGTCTTGCCGTCGCCGCAATAGGAAGCATTGGCGCCGCTGGCAGAAGCCGCCAGCATCAGGCCGGCGGCAGCGAAGGTGAGTCTCATTGTGCTGATCGACATGCGCATTCCCCTTTTTTAATCGCGATTCGATTGCTATTTGAGCTTGTTCAGAACGCACGCGAAGGCGCGATCGATGTCTTCCTCCCGGTCATGCCGTCCGTCGCGGATCTTCCATTCGCCAGCGATCATGACGTCGCGAACCGTATCCCCGCCGAGTGCGAAGAGCCAGCGGTCGAGAATCTGGTTGCCGCTTGCCGCGGCGATATAGGGATTGGATCCGTCGAGAACGACGAGGTCGGCCATCGCGCCGGCGCGGATGCCCGGCTCTTCCATTCCGGCCGCTTGGGCGCCGCCCGCAAGCGCCGCATCGAAGATTGTCCTGCCGACAGAGGCGCCGGGCGCGGCGAGCCGGTTGCGCCTGCGGTCGCGCAGGCGCTGCCCGTATTCGAGGAGCCGAAGCTCTTCCGCGACGCTCGTCGCGACATGGCTGTCGGTTCCGACCCCGAAACGTCCGCCTGCCGCAAGAAAATCGACCGCGGGAAAAATTCCGTCGCCGAGATTGGCCTCGGTCGCGGGGCAAAGGCCGGCGACCGCTCCCGACCGGGCGAGCCGGTTCGTCTCGTCGGGCGTCATGTGCGTCGCGTGGATCGCGCACCAGCGCTCGTCCACCGGCATGTTGTCGAGAAGCCATTCGACCGGGCGCCGGCCGCTCCAGGCCAGGCAATCCTCCACTTCGCGGGGCTGCTCGGCGACATGGATGTGGATGGGGCCGGTGAGGGGAGATGATTCCAGGATCGCGCGCATTTCCTCCGGCGTCGCCGCCCGCAACGAATGGATCGCATAGCCAAGCCTCGCGCCTGTCGCATTGCAAGCGGGCGAGAGACGATCGAGCAGCGCGAGGAAGCGGTCGGGATCATTGAGGAAGGGACGCTGCCCCGCGCTCGGCGCAGCTCCGCCGAAATTGGCATGGGCATAGAAGACCGGCAGATGGGTGAGCGCGATGCCGCTCGTCTGCGCGGCCCTTAGTATCCGCAGCGACATTTCCGCCGGGTCCGCGTAAGGCGTGCCGTCGAGCTGATGGTGAAGGTAGTGGAATTCGACGACACGGCCGAAGCCGCCTTTCAGCATTTCCACATAGAGCTTGGCGGCGATTGCCTCGAGATCGTCCGGGTCGACCAGACCGACGGTGCGATACATCTCCTCGCGCCAGGTCCAGAAGCTGTCGTCGCCTGTTCCGGCCACTTCCGCAAGGCCGGCCATCGCACGCTGGAAGGCGTGGGAATGCAGGTTCGTCATCGCCGGCACGACGGGTCCGGACAGATGCTCGTCGCCGGGTGCCTTCGATTGCCCTGCTTCCACCGCGAGAATGCGTCCCGCGGGGTCGACGGAGATCGCGACGTCCTTGGACCAACCGGTCGGCAGCAGCGCCTGTTCGGCAAACAGTCGATGAGCGGACAAAGCTGTCATGAGCGCCGTTCCTGTGCGTGGTTGTATATGGAACTATAGATATTTTCTTGTGGCGCGCAAGCTGGAAATAAAGGAAAACAATCGCTGATTTGCCGGGCCGGCGGCGCCCGGCCGCAACGGAGCATCGCATGGCGGTATCGGGTCGTAAGAGCGACAGGGCGGTTTTCGACGACGGGCCGGTACCGCGCTATGAAGCGGTCAAGCAGTTCATCCGCAGCCGCATCGAAAGCGGCGATTGGCCGCCGCACCATCGCATACCGTCCGAAAACGATATCGTCGCCGATCTCGGAGTCAGCCGGATGACCGCCAATCGCGCACTTCGCGAACTGGCGAGCGAGGGTGCGATCACGCGGGTCCAGGGGGTAGGGTCCTTCGTGGCTGCCCACAAGGGCAGCACGGCCCTTCTCGAGGTGCGCAATATCGCCGACGAGATTCGCGAGCGGGGCCACAGGCATACCTCGCGGATCACGCTCCTCGAGGAGGAGCAGGCAAGCACCGGGGTCGCAGAGGCGCTCGGGCTTGCGACGAACGCGCGGGTCTTTCACTCGATCATCGTCCACGCGGAGGACGACGTTCCGATCCAGATCGAGGACCGTTTCGTCAATCCTGCGATCTGCCCCAATTACCTGGAACAGGATTTCACCAGCATGACCCCGAACGTCTATCTGACGTTGGTGGCGCCGATCACGCGGACGGAGCAGATCGTGGAAGCCGTTCTGCCGAAGCCGTGGGAATGCAAGCTCCTTTCGATCGGCCGCGGCGAACCGTGCCTGATGATCCGTCGCCGGACCTGGTCGGAAGCTGCGAATGTGACGGTCGCGTGGCTCACCTATCCGGGTACGCGCTATCGTCTTGAAGGTGTTTCGCAGTAAGAAGGACACCTTCGCAAAGACGGGAAGGAAATGATGGAAGACGAATTGCTGAAGCGCCGCACGCAGCTTGCGAGACCGGACGTGTCGATCGAAGAGGCGCAGGCGATCCTCGCCCAACATTACGGGCTTTCCGGCGATCTTACGGAACTCGGCAGCCAGCAGGACCGCAACTACCGCGTCGACACAAGCGAGGGACGTTTCGTCCTCAAGATCGCGCGTGCCGAATATGCGCGGGCCGAGATCGAAGCCCAGAATGCCGCTTTGCGGCATGTCGCCACCAGGCCCGATGCTCCCAAAGTGCCCGAAGTGATGTCCGCTTTGAGCGGCGAGGAAATCGTTGCCGCATCCGTCCGCGAGGAAACCTATCAGTTCCGGTTGCTCACCTATCTCGACGGCACGCCTCTGACGCGCCGCAGGCACCTGGCCGTGGAAACCGTGGCGGCACTTGGCGATCTTGCGGGCCGGTTGGCCGTCGCACTCAGGGATTTCGATCACCCGGGGCTCGAGCGGGAGCTGCAATGGGACCTCAGAAGGGCGGGGCCGGTCGCGCTTCACCTGCTTTCGGCCATGAGCGACATCGATCTGCGCCAGCGCATTGCCGAGGCGATGGTCGGCGCCATGCGCAGGGTTCAGCCGCTGATGCCGGAGCTCCGCCTGCAGGCGATCCATCAGGACGTCACCGACGACAATGTCGTGAGCCGCGCGAACAGGAGCGGGCACCTCATCCCCGACGGCGTCATCGATTTCGGCGATGTGCTGAAAGGATGGGTGGTCGCCGATCTTGCCGTTACCTGCGCATCGCTGCTGCATCACTCGGACGGAGACCCCTTCCATATCCTGCCGGCGGTGAAGGCGTTCCATGCCGTCTGCCCTTTGACGGATGCCGAATTGAAGGCGCTCTGGCCGTTGATCGTCGCGCGTGCCTGCGTTCTCGTGGCGAGCACGGCGCAGCAGCTCGAGGTCGATCCGGAAAATGCCTATGTCGAAGGCAATGCCGCGCATGAGCGGGAAATCTTCGACGTTGCCGTTTCCGTGCCTCTCGAACTCATGGAGCATGCGATCGGAGAGGCCGTGGAGAGGGCTCCGCAGCTTCCTCCGCCCGAGATGGGCGGTCGGCTGTTGCCCGAGCTCGACCCTTCGGAAATAGGCATCGTCGATCTTTCCTCGCTCGGCCCGCACCTTCCTGCCGATCGCTGGCATTACGAGGACACCGAAGCCCTGCTCCTGCAATCGGCGGCGCGTGCGGCCGGTGCCGCGGCGACGCGCTATGGCGAGTACCGGCTGACGGAAACGAGGCTCCTGCAGGCAAGCGCCCCCCGGACATTCGCCCTGCACGTGGATTTATGCCTGCATGGGCAGACTGCCGTGCACGCGCCTTTTGCCGGCCGGCTCCACCAGCGCGGCGGCAAGCTGATCTTCTCGGGCGAAGGTCTCCATCTCCATCTTTACGGCGTGGAGGCAGCCGACCTCGCCGAAGACGCGTTCGAGGCGGGCGCACGGATCGGCGTGGTCCCCGGCGATCCGTCGGCCCTGGGGTTCATGCGCGTCCAGCTTTGCAC
Organism: Sinorhizobium sp.; assembly: GCF_059070375.1. Taxonomy (NCBI): domain Bacteria; kingdom Pseudomonadati; phylum Pseudomonadota; class Alphaproteobacteria; order Hyphomicrobiales; family Rhizobiaceae; genus Sinorhizobium; species Sinorhizobium sp. The sequence goes on along the minus strand of NZ_JCACWC010000003.1, from coordinate 2,908,910 downwards.
GACGCCGGAGGTGGACCCGCCCGCCTTCGCTGCGTCGCATCAGGCGGAGGCATGGCGCCGGCTGTGCCCGTCGCCCGCACCGATCCTGGGCTTCGATTGCGACGCGGCCTTGCCGGACGCGGCCGGGCTCCTCGAGCGCCGCCGCCGGCACTATGCCCGGCCGCAGAAGAACTATTACCGCACGCCGCCGCAGATCGAGCGCGGCTGGAAGGAGCATCTCTTCGACGTCGAAGGGCGCGCTTACCTCGATATGGTCAACAACGTCACGCTCGTCGGCCACGGGCATCCGCGCCTGTCGGCTGCGGTCGGGCGGCAATGGTCGCTGCTCAACACCAATTCGCGGTTCCACTATGCTGCCGTGACGGAGTTTTCCGAGCGGCTTGCGGCGCTCGCGCCGGAAGGTCTCGACACTGTTTTTCTCGTCAACAGCGGATCCGAGGCGAACGATCTCGCCATCCGGCTCGCCTGGGCCAATTCCGGAGCGCGCAACATGATCTCGCTGCTGGAGGCCTATCACGGCTGGACGGTCGCGAGCGACGCGGTTTCCACCTCGATCGCTGACAATCCGCAGGCGCTGGCGACGCGTCCGGACTGGGTCCATCCCGTCGTCTCGCCGAACACCTATCGAGGCCCGTTCCGCGGGGAGGGTTCGACGGGCGACTATGTCGACGCCGTGTCTCGAAAGCTCGCGGAATTGGACGAGAAAGGCGGGAAGCTCGCCGGCTTCATCTCAGAACCGGTCTACGGCAATGCCGGCGGCATTCCGTTGCCTTCCGGCTATCTGGAAGCGGTCTATGCCATGGTCCGGGAGAGGAGCGGCGTCTGCATCGCCGACGAGGTGCAGGTCGGCTACGGGCGGCTCGGTCATCATTTCTGGGGTTTCGAGCAACAGGGCGTCGTGCCCGATATCATCACCGTCGCCAAGGGCATGGGCAACGGCCATCCGCTGGGCGCGGTCATCACGCGGCGGGAGATTGCCGATGCGCTGGAGAAGGAAGGCTATTTCTTCTCTTCCGCCGGCGGCAGCCCCGTGAGTTCCGTCGTCGGGTTGACCGTCCTCGACATTCTGCACGACGACGCCCTGCAGGAAAATGCCCGCGCGGTGGGCACCCATCTCAAGAGTCGGCTCGAGGCGCTCGGGGACCGGTTTCCTCTCGTCGGCGCCGTTCACGGAATGGGGCTTTACTTGGGCGTCGAATTCGTCCGCGACCGCGAAACGCTCGAACCGGCCACCGAGGAAACCGCGGCGATCTGCGACCGCCTTCTCGATCTCGGCATCGTCATGCAGCCGACCGGAGACCATCTGAACGTCCTGAAGATCAAACCGCCGCTTTGCCTCGCCCGGGAGAGCGCCGATTTCTTCGCCGATATGCTGGCCAGGGTGCTCGAAGAGGGATGGTAGGAGAAAGGCGCCGCCGGAATTCCCTGCGGCGCCTGCTTTGATCCGCTGCATGTCGTTGTCCTTCAATCGGCTGCGATCGAAGGAAACATGCAGTAGGTCAGCGGACCGGCGGCGCGTAGATCAGGCCGCCGTGGTTCCAGAGCCTGTTGAGGCCGCGATCGATCCTGAGTGCGCTCTCCTTGCCGAGGTGACGCTCGAAGATCTCACCGTAATTGCCGACCGCAGCCACCGTCTGATAGGCCCATTTCGGATCGAGCCCGAGCGCCTTTCCGGCTTCGTTGTCGATGCCGAGGAAGCGCTTTTGTGCGGCGGTTCCGCTTTCGAGGAGCGAAGCGGCATTGTCCCGGGTGATGCCCAGCTCCTCTGCCTCGATCATCGCGAAGAGCGTCCAGCGAACGACCTTGAACCATTGATCGTCGCCCTGGCGGACGGCGGGGCCGAGCGGCTCCTTGGAAATGACCTCCGGCAGGACGACGAAGCGGTCAGGATCATTGAGCGTCAGCCGCTGCGAATAGAGCGCGGAGGCATCGGTGGAATAGACGTCGCAGCGGCCGGAATTGAAGGCCTGGATCGTCTGGTCCGCCTTTTCGAAGGCGATCACCTGATACTCGATCCTGTTGGCGCTGAAATAATCCGCCATGTTCTGTTCGGTCGTGGTGCCGGTCTCCGTGCAGACGGAGGCGCCCGAGAGCTCCTTGACGCTCTTCACGCCGATATCGCTGCGCACCATGAAGGCCTGGCCGTCATAATAGTTCACGCCGACGAAGCTCATGCCCAGATCCGTGTCGCGCGAAAGCGTCCAGGTGGTCTGGCGCGAAAGCAGGTCGACCTCGCCGGACTGGAGTGCGGTGAAGCGCTCCTTGGTCGAAAGCGGCACATACTTCACCTTCTCCGGGCTGCCGAGGGTGGCGGCCGCGACCGCGCGGCAGAAATCGATGTCGAAGCCGGACCACTCGCCCTTATCGTCCGGGGCGGAGAAGCCGAGCACGCCCTGGCTCACGCCGCAACGCAGCTCGCCGCGCTGCTTGACGACATCGAGGGTTGCGGCCTGCGCCGTCGTGCCGGCAAGAAACGCCGTCGCAAAGAGTGCCAAAATGCCGGTTTTCATCGTCCTGTTCTCCTCCGTTATAAGACGCAATCATTGAGCTCCAGGACGCGCGTCGCGCCCGGAGTGGTCTGGTTCTTCGGTAATGCCTCTACCTTGTAATTATCCGGCTCGCGCCAGCACGGCCTCGAATGTTTCCTCGAGCACGGCGATCAGGTGATCCGCGTCCCGCCTCGAAAAGATCATAGGCGGTCGCATTTTCAGGACGTTGTCATGTGGGCCCTCAGTGCCCATCAGTACGCCGCGCTGGCGGGCTCCGTTCGCGACGGCCCGGGCGATCTCCGTCGCCGGCGCCCTGGTCCTGCGGTCGCTGACGAGCTCGATGCCGAGGAACAGACCGAGGCCGCGAACGTCGCCGATGACCTCGTAGCGCTCCTGCATGGTCCGGAAGGCGGCGAGAAGATGATTGCCGATATCGAGCGCATTGCGGCGCAGGTCCTCGCCTTCGATGACGTCGAGCACGGCGAGACCGACGGCGCAGGACACCGGGTTGCCGCCGAAGGTGTTGAAATACTCCATGCCGTTGTCGAACGAGGCCGCGATCTCACGCGTCGTGACGACTGCTGCGAGTGGATGACCGTTGCCGATCGGCTTGCCCATGGTGACGATATCAGGAACGACGCCTTGCGTCTCGAAGGCCCACCAATGACTGCCGACCCGGCCGAAGCCGACCTGCACCTCGTCGGCGATGCAGACGCCGCCGGCCTCCCGAATCATGCGGTAGACCTCCTTGAGGTAGCCATCCGGCAGAAACACCTGGCCTGCGACGCTCGGAACGGATTCGGCGAGGAAGAAGCCCGGCGCTTCGCCTCGGGCGCGCATCGCCGCGATCAGCTCGGCCACGTTTTCGGCGAAGCGCCTGCCGTGTTCCTCCAGCGGCCAGGCGGCCGGCGCGTGGTAACTGTCCGGAACGGCCGCCACGTGAACATGCGGCTTCTGGCCCTTTCCGCCCTTGCGGCGGAACTTGTAGGCGCTGAGATCGATCAGCTCCTGCGTCGTACCGTGATAGGCCCAGTCCAACACGACGGCGTTTTCTTTGCCCGTGTGCGCGCGCATCAGGCGCAGGGCGAGATTGTTGGCTTCGGAGCCGCTGTTGGCGAAGGCGGCGACGGCGAGTTCCTTCGGCATCGTGGCCGTCAGCCGCTCGGCATAGGCGACGATGTTGTCGTGCAGGTAGCGCGTGTTGGTGTTGAGCGTCCCTGCCTGCCGGGCCAATGCGTCCACCACGGCCGGATGGGCGTGGCCGATGTGGCAGACATTGTTGAAGCAGTCGAGATAGGCGCGGCCGCGATCGTCGATCAGCCACACGCCTTCGCCGCGCACGAACTTGATCGGTTTCTCGTAGGAAATCGACAGGTTCGGCAGCAGCAGCTCTTTCCGTTGCCTGATGATGTCCTCGTGGGGGCGGCCGCTCCGGTCGTAGAATTCCGGCGCAATGCCGGCAAATGTGCTCGCGTCGGGGAAGAGCTCCGCCCAGACGTCGAGATAGCGCTCCTCGCCGACGCCGAGGATGTCCGTCGCTGCGAGACTTGTGTCGGTGGAGATCTGCAGATGCAGATGCGGCGCCCAGCCGCCGTTTTCTTCCGGAGCGCCCATTTCTCCGACAAGCGCTCCCGCCTCCAGCCTGTCGCCTGCCTTCAGCCGGCTGACGGCCTCATGGGCAAGATGGCCCCATAGCGTCAGGAAAGGCGGGCAGCCGTCCGGTTCATGGCGCAGAGCGATAAGGCAACCGTATCCGAGCGGATCCTTCTCGATCTCGACGCTCGCGACGGTGGCTGCAAGCGGCGTATGGACCTTGGTGCCCGCGGCCATGAAGAGGTCAAAACCCAGATGGCGCGTGCGGCGCGTCTCTTCGACCATGCGGGAGACGAACATCTCGCCCGAATAGACGGTACGGGCTTCACCCCAGGGGCCGATGCCGAGCTCGACGCCGGCCCGGCGGCATTGCTCTTCCCAGACCGACTGCGCGTCATGCGGCCGGCCGGCCGCCGAACTGACGGTCATCGGATGCGCCGGATCGCCGTAGGGGACGAGAGCGGCCGGATAGGCCGCGGCTGGACGATCGAGAAGCGGCAGGAGGCTCTTGCGATTTCCGACGATCCAGGAGGCGACGGCGCGGGCTCCGGCTACTGTCTCGAAACCGCAGGCCTTTCTCAGGATCGCCGTTGAGAAACGCGGGTTCATCGCATCGAGTTTGCGCAGCAGCGCCCAGGCCGGCCTTTCGCTGATCGCGAGATAGGGGTTGTCGGCGGTATGCGCCCGGCGTGATGCGGAGATCGTCACCGAGGTGACCAGCCGCATGGCGATCAGGTCGAAGAGGAGATCGACTTCTTCTTCGAGGAGCGGGTATTCGGCATGGTAGCCGCTGGCGATCGCAGCCGCAGCGCCGATCGGATCGGGGTGGTCGAGGCCGGCATAGGCGGCGGCGATCGCGACTTCGGCGATGACGGGCGCGTAGAGGGCGTCGCCAAAGTCGATGATGCCGGAAATGCGGTCGTGGTCGTCTTCGTCGATGAGGACGTTCCAGTCGTTTGCGTCGTTGTGGATGACGGCGGAGCGCAGCATCGGGAGCCGCGGAGCGACCCGCTCGTCGAAGCGGTCGAGAAAGCGCTGGAGAAGAGCACGATCCTGGAGATCGGCCACATATGCGAGCCGTCCGGCAGAACGTCCGGCATTGCGGATGTCCCAGTCGAGCTCGCGCAGGGCGCCCGCATGCATGAAGCCTTTGAGCGAGGCATCGAAGCGGCCGAGCACCCGGCCGAGGGAGTGAAGTGCTCCATCGCTCCGATCGGACTGTGCGAGCGGAGTTCCCGGAACCCAGGTGACCAGCCGCAATCGATGGACGATCCCGCGTCTCGTGGTCGTCGCGAGGTTCTCGCCGGACAGAGTCGGTTGCAAATGCGGAACCGGCAGGTCTCCTGCATTTTCGCCGGCGTGCTTCAGCAGCGCTGTCTGGAAGTCGCTTTCGATTTCCGGTTCGCCGCCGTTGACGATCTTCAGAATGTAGCAGCGGCCATCACCGGTATTGACCTTGAAGTTCTGGTCCCGCTCGCTGTCCAGCGGCTGAAGTGACCCGTCCAGGCCGAAGTGCTGCGCGAGGAGGGCTTGCGCTTCCTCGATCGTGAAATCCGGCGTCGTTTTCAGCATGTCGTTCATGGAGACCCCCCGCTCTTGTGACGAGAGTTGCACGCCCGTCCGGCAAGTGCATCCGGCATTTCGCCGGTTGCACCGGCACTTTGGTTATAATAACCGTCATCTTGCCGGCGCTACTCGACAGCCGCCCGGCAGTCCCTCTGGCCGGCCGCAGGAGGCAGGAAATCGACGCGACAGACCGAACGATCCTCAGCATATTGAGCCGCGAGGCGCGTATTCCCATGAAGTCGCTGGCCGGGCGTATCGGATTGTCGCGCAGTGCGACGGCCGAGCGTGTCGCGCGGCTGGAGACGGCCGGCGTCATTCGCGGCTATCGCGCCGACATCGGCCAGCTGGAAGAGGGGGAGATCGAGGCTTTCCTTCTGGTGACGCTGAAGCGGACGCCCTCGCTCGGCGTGCTCGACCGACTAGCCGGGTTTTCCTCCGTCAGACGCGTTTTCTCGGTCAGCGGCCAGCTCGATCTCATCGTGGAAGTCAAGGTCGCTTCGATCAACGCGCTGAACGAACTGCGCAACGAAGTCGCGCAACTCGACAATGTCGAGGATCTGACGACCTCGATCGTGCTGCGCCGCGATATCGAACGAAGCTGAGCAGCTACGCTCTTCCGGGCGGAAAACCGTCCGACAGTTTTTCCTGGAAGTGCTCTAACCCTCGCTCAGCATCTCAACCTCGCCCATCGTACGGCCGATGAGGCTTCGGCGGACGCGGCCGACGTCGCGCATCGGCGGCTCGCCGAAATGGCGGGCATATTCGCGGCTGAACTGGGACTGGCTCTCATACCCGACCTTGTGGCCGGCATCGCCGGCATCGAGACGCTCCTCGAGCATCAGCCGCCGGGCCTCCTGCAGACGCAGTTGCTTCTGGTACTGCAGCGGGCTCATCGCCGTGATCGCCTTGAAATGGTGATGAAGCGAGGAGACGCTCATGCTGACGCGGCTTGCGAGGTCGTCGATGCGCAAGGGGCGGGAATAATGTTCCTTCAGCCAGGACACCGCGCGGCCGATCTGGTGCGGCTGGCTCTCCGTGGTCGCCATCTGGCGGAGCCTGGCGCCGTGCGGTCCCAGCAGCAGGCGATAAAGCAGTTCCTGCTCGATCAGCGGCAGCAGCACCGCGATATCATCCGGTCTGTCGAGGAGCCGCAGCAGCCGAAGCGCCGTGTCCTCAAGATCGGGTGTGAGCTTGCTGACCGTCATGCCGCGCGGCGAACCCGGAGCTTTCGCCGCCTCCGGGCCGATTGCGTCGAGGAGCGCCGGAAGCCTCGTCGTATCGATCTGGAAGGCCATGCTGAGATAGGGCTCCTCGGGCGAGGCGAGCGATATCTGAGAGAGAACCGGCAGGTCGATGGAGGTCAAAAGGTAGTCCGAGGCGCCGTAGACGAGGGTTTCCTCACCGAGCACGACACGTTTCGCCCCTTGGACTATGATCGCCAGGCTCGGCTTGTAGGCGGCGCAATTCGGCTTCGCGGAAACGGAATGCCGGTGAACGCTCAGCCCTGGTATAATCGTCGGATGATCGCCGTCCTCTCCGGCGATCCGGGCAATGATGTCGATCATTTCCTGACGCGGCATGCGCTGTGATTCTGTCATCTTCGGTGGACTTTCCAATAGCTTAGATCCGTGCGGAGACAGGGGGTCAGATAGGTTGTCGGTGCTATTCCGCCAGCTGCCTTCGGCGATTCTCGCAGAATCGTGCAAAAGTTTTGCAGGATCGCACTAACGCAATGGCCTTGTGAGGCAGCATAGTCCGCCCTGCCGCCTGCGGTCCATAGGCCGATGGGCGCGCCACTCCCAGACATGCCACTCGCAGACATGCCACTCCCAGACATGAAGGACAGACCCATGGCCATTGCAAGAGGATATGCGGCGACGGACGCGTCGAAGCCGCTCGCACCCTTCACCTTCGAGCGTCGCGAACCGCGCGACGACGACGTGGTGATCGACATCAAATATTGCGGCGTCTGCCATTCCGATATCCACCAGGCGCGCGACGAATGGGGCAATTCGACCTTCCCCATGGTGCCGGGCCACGAAATCGTCGGCGTCGTCAGGGCGGTCGGCTCCAAGGTCACCAGGTTCAAGATCGGCGATCGGGTGGGGGTCGGCTGCTTCGTCGACTCCTGCACGACCTGCGCCAAGCGCGACCACGATCTGGAGCAGTATCTGCCGGGCCTGGTGGTGACCTACAACGGCGTCGAGGCAGATGGAACACCGACCCAAGGCGGCTATTCCGACCATATCGTCGTCAAGGAAGGCTATGTACTCTCCATCCCGGACAACCTTCCGCTCGACGCTGCCGCACCGCTGCTTTGCGCCGGGATCACGCTCTACTCGCCGCTGCGTCACTGGAAGGCCGGCCCCGGCAAGAAGGTGGCGATCGTCGGCTTGGGCGGTCTCGGCCATATGGGCGTGAAGCTCGCCCATGCGATGGGCGCGGAGGTTACGGTGCTCAGCCAGACGCTTTCGAAGAAAGAGGACGGGCTTAAGCTCGGGGCGGATCACTACTTCGCGACGAAGGATCCGGAGACATTCACAAAGCTCGCCGGCAGCTTCGACCTTATCATCTGCACGGTCGCGGCCGAAATCGACTGGAACGCCTATCTCAACCTCCTGAAGGTCGATGGCGATCTGGTGCTCGTCGGCATTCCGGAGAATCCGGTGCCGGTCCATGCCTTCTCGCTGGTGCCGGCACGGCGCAGCATTTCCGGCTCCATGATCGGTTCTATCAAGGAGACGCAGGAAATGCTCGATTTCTGCGGCGAGCACGGAATCGTTTCGGAGATCGAGACGATCCGCATGGAGCAGATCAACGAGGCCTATGAGCGGGTGGTGAGAAGCGACGTGCGCTACCGCTTCGTGATCGACATGGAATCGATCAAGGCGTGATCGATTCCGATAGGTGAGACGCGGGATGCGGGCGGAAACCGCACACTTCTTAATCCCGCTCTGGCGGGCCGCTGCCGCTACTCAAAGCAGCGGCAGCGGCCCGTCATTCTTGATCTCTTCCATCACCGCATAGGTCCGGGTCTCCTTGACGCCCGGGAGCGTCCAAAGCACCTGGCCGAGGAAGTTGCGGTAGGCGGCCATGTCCTCGAAGCGGGTCTTGACGAGATAGTCGAAGCCGCCCGCGACCATGTGGCATTCGAGCACAGCGGGCGCCTGCTTTATGGCGGCCGCGAACTGGTCGAAGACTTCCGGCGTCGTCTTGTCGAGCATCACTTCGATGAAGACCAACAGCCCGAAGCCGAGCTTGTGCGGGTCGAGACGCGCACCGAAGCCGGAGACGTAACCTTCCTTCAGCAGCCGCCTCAGGCGTTCGCTGGTCGCCGTCGGGGAAAGCCCGATCCGGTCCGCCAGCTCCAGATTGGTAATCCGCCCGTCCGCCTGCAGGATATTGAGGATTCTCCGGTCCGTCTTGTCGATCTGGTGCATGGTCGCCTCCCGCTTTCCGTGCCTCAGGCGGCAAGCCGTGTTTCGGCGAGCTTCACCCAGTAGGAAATTCCGTGCGGAATGGCTTCGTCGTTGAAGTCGTAAGCCGGGTGATGCAGTCCCGCCGTATCGCCATTGCCGATGAAGACGAAGGCGCCCGGCCGCGCCAGCAGCATGTAGGAAAAGTCCTCGCCGCCCATCATCGGGTCGAGCGCTGCGTTGACGTTGCCTTCGCCGGCGACCGTGGAGGCGACGGCGAGCGCGTGACCGGTCTCGGCGGCGTGGTTTACGGTGACGGGATAGTTGCGGCCGTACCAGACGTCGACGGTGGCGCCGTAGGCACCGGCGATGTTCTCGGCGATCTGGCGAATCCGGGCTTCGCCGGTGTCGCGCACTTCCGGCGTCAGCGCGCGCACGGTGCCGGCGAGTACGGCCTGTTCGGGGATGACGTTGTGCGCGAAGCCGGCATTGAACTTGGTGACGGAGACGACGACGGAGGCAAGCGGATCGACGGTGCGCGAGGCGATCGTCTGCAGCGCGTTGACGATCTGGGCGCCGATGGCGATGGGGTCGATCGTCTTGTGCGGCTGAGCGGCGTGGCCGCCGCGGCCCTTGACGGTGATGGTGAACTCGTCGGTCGAGGCCATGATCGGGCCGGCGCGGCTGCCGAAGTGGCCGACCGGCATCCCCGGCATGTTGTGCATGCCGTAGACCTCTTCGATCGCGAAGCGCTCCATCATGCCGTCCTTCACCATCTCGTTGCCGCCGCCGCCGCCTTCCTCCGCCGGCTGGAAGATCACCGCGACATTGCCGGCGAAGTTACGCGTTTCGGCAAGATACTTCGCCGCGCCGAGCAGCATGGCCGTATGGCCGTCATGGCCGCAGGCATGCATCTTGCCGGGGGCCGTCGAGGACCAGGACCTGCCGCTTGCTTCGGTGATCGGCAGGGCGTCCATGTCGGCCCTGAGCCCGACGGTGCGGCCCGGGCCGCGATTGCCGCGGATGAGGCCGACGACCCCGGTCCGGCCGAGGCCGGTCACGATTTCGTCAACGCCGAATTCCCTCAGTTTTTTTTCGACGAAGGCTGCCGTATTTTCCACCGCGAACAGGAGCTCCGGGTTCTGGTGCAGATGGCGCCGCCATTCGGTCACTTCGTTCTTGAGCTCGGCGGCACGGTTTAGAATCGGCATTGTTCGTTCCTGTCGTCTGTTCGTTCACTTCGGTTCGACACGCGAGTCCCGACGCTTCAGCGTCGGCTGGAGTCTCGCCGCTGGAGTGTCCGGGCGGTGGATTGGCGCGGCAGCCGATGAATGGGCTTTGCCATCTCCTTGCCATATAGGCTAAATAGCGGGACGATACGAGGCAACTCCGGAATTTCGAGGTTTGGATTGTGGCAATAGCACGATTCCCGTTGGGCGACAGATTGGGCAGGGTAGGCATGCTTGCGGGAGCTTGCGCGGTCGTCCTGGCTGCGGCGCTGCCTGCATCGGCCAATCCGCGGCTGGTGATCGACGTCGATACGCTCAAGGTCTACGAGCATCAGGACATCTTCCAGAAATGGTATCCGGCGTCGCTGACCAAGCTCATGACGGCCTATACCACGTTTCGTGCCATCCAGGCGGGGCAACTGACTTTGGAAAGCCCGGTGGTCATGACGAAGAACGCCGCTTCGGAGCCGCCGAGCAAGATGTTCTACAAGCCCGGCCAGAAGATGACGCTCGACAGCGCGTTGAAGATGATGCTGATCAAGTCGGCGAACGACATCGCCGTTGCGATCGCCGAGACGGTCGGCGGATCCGAACAAGCCTTCATCGAGAAGATGAACGCCGAGGCGCGCCGCATCGGCATGACCTCGTCGCATTTCATCAATCCCAACGGCCTGCCGGGCAAAGGGCAATATACGACGGCCCGGGACCTTGCGGTGCTCGCGCTTACGCTGAAGCGCGAATTCCCGCAATATGCGTCCTATTTCGCGCTGGAAGGCTTCACCACCGGCAAGAAGGACTATCCCAATTACAACATGCTGATAGGCCGCTTCGATGGCGCGGACGGCATGAAGACGGGGTTCATTTGCGCCTCGGGCTTCAACCAGGTCTCCTCGGCGAGCCGCGGCGGCCGCAGGGTGGTTTCGGTCGTGCTCGGCGAAGACAGCCTTGCAGCGCGTGCCGACGAGTCGGCCAGGCTCCTGCAGATGGCTTTTACCACGGTGGGCACGGGCAAGCCCTCGCTTGCGGAGATCGTGCCGTATGGCGAAACCCGCGGGGTGGTTGCCGATATCAGCAAGGAAATCTGCTCGAAGCAGGCGGCGAAGGTGCGCAGCGAGGGGCGTGACGAGGCCGGCCGGCAGAAGCTGCTTTCACCCTATATCCACGAGATCGACCGCCCGCTGAAACTTGCCTTCGCCGGCCTCATACCCGGCAGCGACGACAAGACGGCAAAAGCCGGCAGCGATGCCACGGCACAGGGCGATGCGGTCGAGATCGCCAATGTGCCGATTCCGGTCCCGCGCCCGAGCTTCTGAACGGAGTCTTTTCATGAACGGTCCAATGCCGGTGGTGCCGGTCTCGATCCTCACCGGCTTTCTCGGCGCGGGCAAGACGACCCTTCTGAACCGGGTGCTCAAGGATCCGGCGCTTGCCGACACGGCCGTTATCATCAACGAATTAGGCGATGTCTCCATCGACCACCTCCTGGTCGAGGCGTCGAGTGACGGCGTCATCGAGCTTTCCGACGGCTGCCTGTGCTGCACCGTGCGCGGCGAGCTCGTCGATACGCTGGCCGATCTCATGGACCGGATGCAGACCGGCCGCATCAAGCCGCTGAAGCGCGTCGTCATCGAGACCACCGGTCTTGCCGATCCGGCACCGGTGCTTCAATCCGTCCTCGGCAATCCCGTGATCGCCCAGAATTTCCGGCTGGACGGAGTCGTCACCGTCGTCGATGCGGTCAATGGCGAGCAGACGATCGCCAATCATGTGGAAGCCATGAAGCAGATCGCAGTGGCCGACCGGCTGGTGATCAGCAAGAGCGGGCTCGCCAAAGATGATGGGATCGGCAGGCTCGAGGCGCAGCTCAGGGATCTCAACCCGCGCGCGCCGATCATCGACGGCGACACGGAAAAGGCGGGCCGGGCCGACCTCTTCGCCTGCGGTCTTTACGACGCCTCGACCAAGGTCGCCGATGTCGGGCGCTGGCTTCAGGACGAGGCCCATGCGGACGACCACCGCCACCACCACCATGACCACCACCACGAAGATGGCCACGGCCATGGGAACGACCATCACGACGTCAATCGTCATGGTTCGGACATCCGCTCATTCAGCATCGTGCATGACCGGCCGATCGAACCGATGGCGCTAGAGATGTTCATCGACCTCCTGCGCTCGGCCCATGGAGAAAAGCTGCTGCGCATGAAGGCGATCGTTTCCGTCGCGGACAACCCGGAGAGGCCGGTGGTGCTGCACGGCGTGCAGACGGTCTTTCACGCGCCGGAACGGCTTGCCGCCTGGCCCGACCCGGCCGATCGCCGGACGCGAATGGTGCTGATCACCAAAGGCCTCGAGGAAGCATTCGTGCGCGACCTCTTCGACGCCTTCACCGGCAAGCCGCGCGTCGACCGACCGGATGCGCAGGCGCTCGCGGACAACCCCCTGGCGGTGCCGGGGATGAAGTTCTGACGGCTCCGGCCGGATTTTCTTCATCAGCACCCGCTCGCCGGTGGGCTTGAGAAAGGAATGGGTCTTGGCCAGTTCGACCGTATTCATCAGTAACCGTAGCCAGGCGGTGCGGCTGCCAAAGGCCGTCGCCTTTCCCGAGAGTGTGCATCAGGTCGATATTCTCAAGATCGGCCGCAGCCGCGTGATCGTACCCCAGGGCAAAAGATGGGACGATCTGTTCCCCAGCGGGCCGCGCCTCAGCGAGGATTTCATGAGCGAGCGTAAGCAGCCGGTGGCGGAAACGCGCGGATCGCGCGCAGCGAAGGGCTGATTGTCGTGACCAACAATATACGCGAGATCGTCCGCATGCCGGGTGTAAGGGTCGAGAACTGGCTGTGACACATCCGAAGGCGCGATGCGCCGCCAATTTAGTTAGCACCGCTTGCGAATGACGAAACGATGTCCGTCTGCGAGCGGCTCAGCCTGCTCCAGCCGGTGCCCGTCCTCGTTGCAGAAATGCGGGATGTCTATCACGGCCAGCGGGTCGGTCGTTTCGATCTCGATGAGCGCGCCGGGCGGCAGGTTTTCCATTCGCTTGCGCGTCTTCAAAACGGGAAGGGGACATTTCAGACCCCTCAGATCGTAGCGTAGTCTCGCTTCCTCGGGCATCAATTGCCCCAGAGTTTCCAGAACGGGCGCTTCTTCGGCTGCTCGGCGGGCTGCTGTTCTGGTGCTTGCGCTTGCGCATTCCCGGTGGGAGCGGCGGCCACCTGAGCATTGTCCTGCGCCGGCGGTGCTGCCTGTTGCCCGCCGGCGGCGGCTTGCGGCTGGCCCGGTGCGGGCTGTTGAGCGGTTGGCTGGCCTGCGGCCTGCTGCGCGGGAGTCCCGGCGGCGGGTGCGGCTGGCGCGCCCGCCGGCTCGTTGCGAGAGAACAGGCCCCAGAGCGACTTCCTCGCGGGCTCGGCTTGCACCGCTGCCTGCTCCACGGGGCGCTCGAGCGGGTTGGCCTGCGGCACCGGCGGGCCCTTGCCTTCGCGGGCCGCCTTTTCCAGCGCTTCCTTCTGGATCAAGGTTGCCCGCTTGGCTTCCTCGGCCTCTTTCTGTTCGGCAAGCTTTTTTTCGAGATCGCTTACCTTGAGCAGCTTGCCCGCATCGAGCGAGGTGCCGGTCGGCGCATAGGCAAGCTCGCGGCCCTTGCGCTGATCGGCGACCACCGCCTTGCGTTCGGCCTCGGTCGGCTCGTACCAGACCATGCCCTCTAATTTCTTCAAGGCCTTCTCGTAGTCGCGCCGATAGTCCTTGTCGTAGCTCGCCATCGCCATCTGCAGCGCCGGCGGCGTCGTCATCGCAGGGCACTGGCCGGCCGCATTGAACTGCCCCTCAGCCTGCTGATTGAAGACGTATTTCCTCTCGCAGACATTCACTGCCGGCGGGCGCTTGGTCACTTCGAACTGGTCGTAGCCGGCCTTCAGCATCTTCCAGAATTCGATGTTCGGATTGTCGCGGTGGCGCGCCATGTTTTCCGCCGTCATGCGGAAGGGAAAGGCTTGAAGCTGCACGCTTTCCTGGCCGCCCTTGAACGCGTCGCGCGCGAGCGCGAAGATCTCGATGATCTGCTCGTTCGTCATCGAATAGCAGCCGGCCGAAGAGCAGGCACCGTGGATCATCAGATGGGTGCCGGTGCGGCCGTTAGCCTTGTCATATGTGTTCGGATAGCCCGTATTGATCGCCAGGTAGTAGCTCGAATTCGGGTTCATCTGGTGCGGATAGAGCGGGTAAAATCCCTCCGGCGCCTGCCGGTCTCCCTCCTTCATCTTAGGCCCGAGCTTGCCCGACCATGCGCAGATCTTGTAGCTCTTCAGAAGCTGGAACCGGTTCGCCGTGTTCGCCTTCCAGACTTCGAGCGTCCCTTCTTCCTTGAAGATGCGCAACAGGATCGGGGACGTCTTCTGCATGCCCAGCTCGCGCATCTTGCTGACCATCTTGCCCGAAAGCTGATACTCGGTCTTGTTCTTGACGGACGACAGGTTGACCGAATCGAGCGTCTCGTTGGTGCAGCCCGCAAGAGCGGCTGTGACAGCGGCGGTGAGGACAAGGTTCCTGAAACGCATCGGCAAAAGCCCGTTCTAGCCACATTCTATCCGTGCACGCCTGTTCCACGAAGGGCAGGCGTCAACGAATCAGTACGTCATTATTCTTCACGAAATCTTAACCGTGCAGGCGCCCCCTGCGAATGGCCACCTCTCATGACCTGATGAATATGGCCAAGATTTGGCCACAGTCCGATTTCCGGTTGCCGATCGCCGGGAATAATCGCAATGGTTCGGATTGGAACGGCTCGGACGGAGCCGTAATCAGAGGTTACGGCCGATATTCAGATATTTCTGCCGCCGGTCGGCCCGCAATTCGTCGCCATTGCGTGCGGAAAGCTCCTTGAGAGCGTCGCCGATCACGGTTTCCGTGCGGCTGATGACCGCGTCCGGGTCGCGGTGGGCTCCACCGACAGGCTCCGGGATTATTCCGTCGATGACGCCGAGCGACTTCAGGTCTTCGGCGGTGATCTTCATGTTGCTGGCGGCTTCCTTGGCGCGCGTCGAGTCGCGCCAGAGGATCGAGGCCGCACCTTCCGGGGAGATCACGCTGTAGATCGCGTGCTCCAGCATGTAGACGCGGTTGCCGGTCGCAATCGCGATCGCGCCGCCCGAGCCGCCTTCGCCGATCACCACGGTGACGATCGGCACCTTGACGTTGAGGCACATTTCGGTCGAGCGGGCGATCGCCTCGGCCTGGCCCCGCTCCTCGGCGTTGACGCCCGGATAGGCGCCTGCCGTGTCGACCAGCGTTATCAGCGGCAGGCCGAAACGGTCGGCCATCTCCATTATGCGCGTCGCCTTGCGATAGCCCTCGGGGCGGGGGCTGCCGAAATTGTGCTTGATGCGCGACTTGGTGTCGTTGCCCTTCTCCTGTCCGATGACGGCGACCGGCGTGCCGTGAAAGCGGGCAAGCCCCGCCTGGATCGCGTCGTCATTGGCGAAATTCCGGTCGCCGGCAAGCGGCGTAAACTCGGTGAAGAGGCGCGAGGCATAGTCCAGGAAATGCGGACGCGAGGGGTGGCGAGCGACCTGGGTCTTCTGCCAGGGGGACAATTTGGAATAGATCTCGACCATCGCATCGCGGACGCGCCCTTCCAATCGGGCGATCTCGTCTGATGTGTTAACGCTCTCGTCTTCGCTGGCGAGCTTCTTCAGTTCGAGAATCTTGCCTTCGAGATCAGAGATGGGTTTTTCGAAGTCGAGATAATTGTGCATCAGACGCGTTTCCGATCGTTTTTCGACAAGGGCCGCCCTGCCAAGTCATTCCATCAGGCGGACCTAATCCTGTTTTTTCGCCTGTTTGGCAAGGGGGTGATGGTTCTGCACGAGGTCGTGAAGCCGTTCTTCCAGCACATGCGTATAGATTTGTGTCGTGGAAATGTCTGAATGGCCGAGCAGTTCCTGCACGGCGCGAAGGTCGGCGCCGTTGGCGAGCAGATGACTGGCGAAGGCATGGCGCAGCACGTGCGGCGAAATCGCCGCCACCCGGATGCCTGCCCGCGCCGCGAGGCTCTTGAGGTCGCGGGCAAAGACCTGCCGCGGCAGATGGCCGGTCTTGCCATTGGAGGGGAACAGCCAGGGGCTGTCCGCACCGTCTTCCTGCAGTTGTTCGCCATAGGCGCGCATGGCGCGGATCGCCGCCTGCGACAGCGGTACGAGCCTTTCCTTGTTACCCTTGCCGCGAATTATGAGAAAACGCCCGTTCTGCGCAAGCACGCTTGCCGGAAGCGAAACGAGTTCGCTGACGCGCATGCCTGTCGCATAAAGGAGCTCGATCAGCGCGTGCATGCGCAAATTCGCCATCGCATCGCCCTTGCCGGACTTCGCCTCCGCTTCCGCCTGACCGATCAGCCGGGTGACGTGTTCGATGCTCAGCGTCTTGGGGAGTGTGCGGGCTTTCTTCGGCGCGTCGAGGATGCCCGTCGGGTCGTCCGTGCGCAGCCCCTCAGCATAGAGGAACTTGTAAAATTGCCGGAGCGCCGAGAGCCGCCGCGCTTGCGATGACGATTTGAAGCCCTGGCCTGCGAGATGGGAGAGATAGCTTCTGAGATCGTCGGCCGAGGCGTCGGTGAGCCCGGTGCCGCGCGAGCGCAGGAAGGAACGCGCGTCCTCGAGGTCGCGCTCGTAGGATTGCAGCGTGTTTACCGCCGCTCCACGCTCGGCGCTCATCATTTCCAGAAAGGATTCGACGTAGGCTGCGGACATATCCGTCATTGCGGCTTGTTGACCCGTTCCGAGGGAATGCGCACCGTCACGTCCCGCTCAACCGGGTCGACGAAAGTGACGAGCGCCACCATCGCGCCATAGACCATGCCGGCCCCGACGGCGCAGATGAACAGGAAGCGGAAGAGGGTGGGCATTCAAGTCTCCTCTGCATGGCGCCGGAAAGGAACGGTACGGCATCGGATCATGCCGTCTGTTCGAAGCGTTACCACGATCGCTGCAGTCGAGCAGGGCGTTTCGCTGGCGCGGATGCGTGATCTATATGAACGGGCACGCCCTGAAGTTCAAGAAGCCTGCGCGACACCAAGCGACGGCTTGACGCTCCCCCCCGTTTTGTCGATACCGGAGAGGAATGGGGAATTTGAAGCGCAATGAACGATGTGACCGAACCGGTTTCCGCGACGCTGGCCGAAAGGGCGAAGCGCACTCTCGGTAAGCGTAATCTCGTTTTCATCGGCCTGATGGGGGCGGGTAAATCGGCAATCGGTCGGCTGACCGCCCAGGCGCTTGGCGTTCCTTTCGTCGATTCCGACCACGAGATCGAGCGGGTCTCGCGCATGACGGTCAGCGATCTCTTCGCGACCTACGGCGAGGAAGAGTTCCGGGCGCTGGAAGCGCGCGTGCTGAAGCGCCTGCTCAGGTCCGGCCCGCGGGTGGTGTCGACCGGCGGCGGCGCCTATATCAATGAGCGCTCGCGGCGGCATATCAAGAAGGGCGGCCTCACCATATGGCTCAACGCCGACCTGGACGTGCTATGGGAGCGGGTGAACAAGCGCGACACGCGGCCGCTTCTGAAGACCGAGAATCCGAAGCAGACGCTCGAGAACCTGATGCGCGCGCGCTATCCGATCTATGCCGAGGCGGACCTGACCGTTCTCTCGCGTGATGTGAAAAAGGAAGCGATGGTCGAGGAGGTTCTCGCCGCCATCGCCGATCATCAGAAAGCCTGAAGCCATGACCAGCCATGTGATGCCAACCGCCGAGCGCAAGGTCCGCGTCGATCTCGCAGAGCGTTCCTACGATATTCTCATCGGCCCCGGTCTGATCGCCGCGGCAGGCCGGGAGGTCGCTTCCCGGCTCAAGGGCCGGAAGATGGCGGTCATCACCGACGAGAACGTCGCGCCCCGCTACCTCGAACCGCTTATGGCGAGTCTCGGGGAAAGCGGCATCGAGGCTGTCTCCCTGATCCTGCCGGCAGGCGAGAAGACCAAGAGCTTCGAACACCTGATCCCGGTTTGCGAGGCCATCCTCGGCGCCAGAATCGAGCGCAACGACGCGGTGATCGCGCTCGGCGGCGGCGTGATCGGCGATCTTACCGGCTTTGCCGCCGGTATCGTCCGCCGCGGTTCGCGCTTCATCCAGATTCCGACATCGCTGCTGGCGCAGGTCGATTCCTCGGTCGGGGGGAAGACAGGGATCAATTCGCCGCACGGCAAGAACCTGATCGGCGTCTTCCATCAGCCGGACCTCGTCCTCGCCGATACCGCCGCGCTCGACACGCTGAGCCCGCGCGAGTTCCGCGCAGGCTATGCCGAGGTCGCGAAATACGGCCTGATCGACAAGCCGGAATTCTTCGAATGGCTCGAGAAAAACTGGCAGGCGGTGTTTGCAGGCGGACCGGCCCGGATCGAGGCGATTGCCGTCAGCTGCCAGGCAAAAGCTGACGTCGTTGCCGCGGACGAGCGCGAAAACGGACGTCGCGCGCTCCTCAATCTCGGCCATACCTTCGGCCATGCGCTGGAGGCCGCCACCGATTACGACAGCAAGCGGCTGGTGCATGGGGAGGGCGTTGCGATCGGCATGGTTCTGGCGCATGAGTTCTCAGCCCGGATGAATCTCGCGAGCCCTGACGATGCGCGGCGCGTGGAGGCCCATCTGAAAACCGTCGGCCTGCCGACGAGCCTGGCCGACATTCCCGGGGCATTGCCGCCGGCCGATCGGCTGATGGAGGCGATCGCCCAGGACAAGAAGGTGAAGGGAGGCAAGCTCACCTTCATCCTTACGAGGGGCATCGGCCAGTCCTTCGTGGCGGACGACGTGCCCTCCTCGGAGGTGTTGAGCTTTCTTACGGAAAAGCACCCGCGATGACCGATGTGCTACTGGGCTTTCTGACGGAATATTGGCTGTCGCTGCTTTCCGTTATTTCCCTTCTCGTTATTTCCGCCTTTTTCTCCGGCTCGGAGACGGCGCTGACCGCGGCCTCGCGCTCGCGGATGCATACGCTGGAGAACAACGGCGATGAGCGGGCCGGCATGGTCACCCGGCTGATCGAGCGCCGCGACCGTCTGATCGGGACGCTGCTCATCGGCAACAACCTCGTCAACATTCTGGCCTCGTCGCTGACGACGAGCCTGCTGATCGGCCTCTTCGGCGATTCGGGCGTGGCGATCGCCACCGTCGCCATGACGGTACTGCTCGTCATCTTTTCCGAGGTCCTGCCGAAGAGCTGGGCGATCGCGTCGCCGGACCGGTTTGCGCTGGCGGTTGCGCCTTGGGTCCGCCCCTTCGTTGTCGTCGTGGGTCCGGTATCGTCCCTCGTCAACGCAATCGTCCGGCGCATCCTGCACCTCTTCGGCATCAATCTTTCTTCCGACTTGCCGATGCTCACCGCGCATGAGGAACTGCGCGGCGCGGTCAATCTGCTCCACCGCGAAGGGTCGGTCATCAAGGCGGACCGCGACCGGCTCGGCGGGGTGCTCGATCTCGGCGAACTCGAAGTTTCCGACGTCATGATCCACCGGACAGGCATGCGGGCGATCAATGCCGATGACCCGCCCCAGACCTGTGTGCGCGAGATCCTCGAAAGTCCGTTTACACGCCTGCCGTTGTGGCGCGGCTCGGCCGACAACATCATCGGCGTCGTCCATTCCAAGGACCTGCTCCGGGCGCTCGCCGAGCCGAATGTGGAGCCCGAGACGCTCGATATCGTCAAGATTGCGCAGAAGCCCTGGTTCGTTCCGGATTCGACCAATCTCAAAGACCAGCTCAATGCCTTCCTGCGCCGCAAGCTGCATCTTGCCATCGTGGTCGACGAATACGGCCAGGTGCAGGGGCTCGTCACGCTGGAGGATATTCTCGAAGAGATCGTCGGCGACATTGCCGACGAGCACGACATCGACATCCAGGGCGTACGTCAGGAAGCCGACGGTTCGATCGTCGTCGATGGTTCCGTGCCGATCCGCGACCTCAACCGGGCGCTGGACTGGTCGTTGCCGGACGAGGAGGCGACGACAGTTGCCGGCCTCGTGATCCATGAATCGAAGAGCATTCCGGAGGAACGGCAGGCTTTCACGTTCTATGGGAAGCGTTTCACCGTGATGAAGCGCGTGAAGAACCGGATCACCAAGCTGCGCATCCGCGCGGCCGAGGACGAGGGGCAGGTGGGTTAGGGCACTTCAAAGAGACGTGCGCAACGGCGGCTCAGCGACGCACCCTCTGCCTTTTGCACTTCACCACCGCGTCGGTTCCCCCGGCGCTGCGGGTTCCACCGCCAAAGCATGGAGGCCGGCATCGAGCTCCGGCTTCAGCAGATCGTTTATTGCGCGATGGCGCGCCACACGGCTCATGCCGGTAAAGGCGCTCGAAACGATGCGGACGCGCATATGCGTTTCGCCGCCGCCGTCGAATTCCGGCTGGTGACCGGCATGCTGATCGCTCTCATTGATCACCATCAGCCGCTCGGGATGGAAGGCTTCCACGAGCTTCTCTTCGATGCGGCGTTGCAGCGACATATTTTCAGTCCCATTTCCCTGTTTTGCTGCGGGGGCTGGAGCCAGGCGGCAGCATCATCCGCGCAATGCAAAATGCCCGCACAAAGCCAGCAACATTCCGTTTTGTCAATTCTTGTTGTGGCCCTCTGCAAACCCCATAATGTGCGTCATGAAGCTCGATTCAAAATACTTCGACCGCATCCGAACGCGCCCCCGGGGTCAAGCGCGCGTGGAGCCGTCCGCGCCGGTGTGCCAATGGGATGGCTGCGACAAGACGGCGGTCCATCGGGCTCCCGTCGGGCGCAATGCCGAGGGCGAGTATTTCATGTTCTGCTTCGAGCATGTGAAGGAGTACAACAAGGGCTACAATTATTTTTCCGGCCTCTCCGACACCGAGATCGCCCGCTACCAGAAGGAAGCGGTGACCGGCCATCGTCCGACCTGGACGGTCGGCGTCAACAAGAGCGCCCGCAACGGCCCGACACAGTCGCAGACGCGTTCCGGCTCCGCCGGCGCACAGGCGCGCATGCGAGATCCTTTCGGATTTTTCAACGAAGCGCGCGCCCGACAGGCACGGCACGAGCCGCGCCTGCGCAAGCTGAAGACGCTCGAGGCGAAGGCCTTCGAGACGCTGGGCCTTGCGGCCTCGGCGACGACCGCCGACATCAAGGCGGCATACAAGGAGCTCGTCAAGAAGCACCACCCCGACGCAAATGGCGGAGACAGGGGATCGGAAGACCGCTTCCGGGCGGTTATTCAAGCCTACCAATTGTTAAAACAGGCTGGTTTCTGCTAACAACCCGGATTATGACAGAAGCACTATCTGCAGGCGAATGCGCGGGTGCCGGCGGGCGTCCGCTCTGGAGTTATGATGAGCAAGATTGACCTCGACATTTCCAACCTCCCCGACACGACGGTCTCTGTCCGGGAGGCTTTCGGCATCGACACGGATTTGCGCGTTCCGGCCTATTCGAAGGGCGATGCCTATGTGCCCGAAATCGACCCGGACTACCTCTTCGATCGCGAGACGACGCTCGCCATTCTCGCCGGCTTCGCCCACAACCGGCGCGTGATGGTTTCCGGTTATCACGGCACCGGCAAGTCGACCCATATCGAGCAGGTCGCGGCGCGGCTCAACTGGCCATGCGTGCGCGTCAACCTCGACAGCCATGTCAGCCGCATCGATCTCGTCGGCAAGGACGCGATCGTCGTCAAGGACGGGCTTCAGGTGACCGAGTTCAAGGACGGCATTCTGCCCTGGGCCTATCAGCACAATGTCGCGCTCGTCTTCGACGAATATGATGCCGGCCGGCCGGACGTCATGTTCGTGATCCAGCGCGTGCTGGAGTCCTCCGGCCGCCTGACGCTGCTCGACCAGAGCCGCGTCATCCGCCCGCACCCGGCCTTCCGATTGTTTGCGACGGCAAACACCGTCGGTCTCGGCGACACGACCGGCCTCTATCACGGTACGCAGCAGATCAACCAGGCCCAGATGGACCGCTGGTCGATCGTGACGGCGCTCAATTATCTGCCGCACGACAAGGAAGTCGATATCGTTTCCGCCAAGGTCAAGGGTTTCGTCGCCGACAAGGGCCGCGAAACGGTCTCCAAGATGGTCCGCGTCGCCGACCTGACCCGTGCCGCCTTTATCAACGGCGACCTGTCGACCGTCATGAGCCCGCGTACAGTCATCACCTGGGCCGAGAACGCCTATATCTTCGGCGACATCGCCTTTGCGTTTCGCGTGACTTTCCTCAACAAGTGCGACGAGCTGGAGCGGGCGCTGGTCGCCGAGCATTATCAGCGCGCCTTCGGCGTCGAACTCAAGGAGAGCGCTGCCAACATCGTGCTGGAAGCGACCGCCTGAAAATCGATGTGCTCGCATAACGGCCGATCCGGTTGAAGAAGGAATTGTCGTGAGTTCGAATTCCAAGGCGAAACCGACTACGAGGGAAAACGCCGCCGAACCGTTCAAGCGGGCGCTTTCCGGCTGCATCCGGTCGATCGCCGGCGATGCAGAGCTGGAGGTCGCTTTCGCCAACGAGCGGCCCGGAATGACAGCCGAACGCATCCGGCTGCCGGAGCTTTCCAAGCGCCCGACCCGCCAGGAGCTGGCGGTGGCGCGCGGCCTCGGCGATTCCATGGCGCTGCGCAAGGCCTGCCACGATGCTCGGGTCCATGCGACGATGTCGCCGCAAGGCGCGGACGCGCGGGCGATCTTCGATGCGGTCGAGCAGGCGCGCGTCGAGGCGATCGGCGCACTCAGGATGCCGGGCGTGGCGGGCAACCTCTCCTCCATGCTCGAGGAGAAATACAGCAAGGCGAATTTCGCTGCCATCGACGTTCAAGCGGACGCGCCGCTCGAAGAGGCGGTGGCACTGCTCGTGCGCGAGAAATTGACCGGGGAGAAGCCGCCGGAGTCGGCTGGTCAGGTCCTCGACCTCTGGCGCGACTTCATCGAGCAGAAGGCCGGTCCCGACATGCGCAATCTGGCGGGTACGATCAACGACCAGCAGGCTTTCGCCCGCGTCGTGCGCGACATGCTGTCCTCGATGGATGTTGCCGAGAAATACGGCGAGGACGATAACGAGCCGGACGAGCAGGAGAGCGAGACCGACGAGGACCAGCCGCGCAGCCAGGAGCAGGACGAAAACGCCAGCGACGAGGAAGAAGGCTCCGACGCCGCGCCCGCCGACGAAAACCAGTCTGCCGAGGAGCAGATGGAAGAAGGCGAGATGGACGGCGCGGAAATTTCCGACGACGATCTCCAGGACGAGAGCGACGAGGACAGCGAAACGCCCGGCGAGGTGAAGCGGCCGAACCATCCCTTCGCGGATTTCAACGAGAAGGTCGATTATTCCGTCTATACCCGGGAGTTCGACGAAACCATCGCCTCCGAGGAGCTCTGCGACGAGGCGGAACTCGATCGGTTGCGCGCCTTTCTCGACAAGCAGCTCGCCCATCTCCAGGGCGCGGTCGGACGCCTCGCAAACCGCCTGCAGCGCCGCCTGATGGCACAGCAGAACCGCTCCTGGGAGTTCGATCTCGAAGAGGGCTATCTCGACTCCGCCCGCCTGCAGCGCATCATCATCGATCCGATGCAGCCGCTCTCCTTCAAACGCGAGAAGGACACGAACTTCCGCGACACGGTCGTCACGCTCCTGATCGACAATTCCGGTTCGATGCGCGGCCGCCCGATCACCGTCGCCGCGACCTGCGCCGATATTCTTGCGCGCACGCTGGAGCGCTGCGGCGTGAAGGTCGAAATCCTGGGTTTCACGACCAAGGCGTGGAAGGGCGGACAATCGCGCGAGAAATGGCTTGCCGGCGGCAAGCCTCAATCGCCGGGCCGCCTCAACGACCTGCGTCACATCATCTACAAGTCCGCCGACGCGCCCTGGCGTCGCGCGCGCCGCAATCTCGGCCTGATGATGCGCGAGGGACTGCTCAAGGAAAACATCGACGGCGAGGCGCTGATGTGGGCGCATGATCGTCTTCTGGCGCGGTCCGAGCAGCGACGCATCCTGATGATGATCTCGGACGGAGCGCCGGTCGACGATTCCACCCTTTCGGTCAACCCCGGAAATTACCTCGAGCGGCATCTGCGCGCCGTTATCGAGCAGATCGAGACGCGCTCGCCGGTCGAACTGCTTGCGATCGGCATCGGCCATGACGTCACACGCTACTATCGCCGCGCCGTGACCATCGTCGATGCGGACGAACTGGCAGGGGCGATGACGGATCAGCTTGCGGCGCTCTTCGAGGACGAGAGCATGCGCCGCCGCCCGGGCGGAGCACGTCGCGCCGGTTAACGGATTTCCGGCCGCGGCCACCCGTAAGGTCATTCTTCAGATGTTCTGCCGAAACTTTGCCGTGCTTTTCCTGCTGATTTCGGCTGCTGTCGCGCGCGCGGAGCCGGCGCGCGAGATCGTTCCGGTCAAGAGCCGGCAGATATCCCAGTTCAAGGTCGGCTCCGGTCAAAGGGTCTTCGGCGCGCTCGAGTTCATGGGCGGCATCGAGATGACGTCGGCCAACCCGTTGTTCGGTGCACTGTCGGCCATCCGGTTTCTGCCGGACGGCCAGTCCTTCGTCGCGGTGATGGACACCGGCCATTGGGTCGAGGGGGCCGTCATCCGCGACGATGCCGGCGGGCTCGAGGGGCTCACCGATCTCAAGGTCACGCCGATGACCGACGCGACGGGCGAAGCTCAGCTCGAGAAATGGCGGGTCGATTCCGAAGGGCTGGCGCTACGCGAAGGTCAGGCGATCGTCAGCTTCGAGCAGTCGCCGCGCATCGAAATCTATCCTTATCCCGGCTTCGCCGAGGCGCGTCCCCTGAGGCAGATGACCCTGCCGTTCTCCGTCGAAGAGCTGCGCAGCAATGGCGGCATCGAGACGATCGCGATTGCGCCGAAGAACGGCCCGCTTCGCGGCGCGGCCGTGGTCGTCTCCGAGCGCAGCGTCGACAAGGCGGACAATCTTTTTGCCGGGATATTGGAGGGGCCGATGAGGGGCGCCTTCACGGTCGTGCGCGCGGATCCCTATTCGGTAACCGACGGCGCCTTTCTGCCGGATGGCGACCTGCTTCTCCTCGAGCGGCGATTCAATTTCGCCTCTGGTCTCGGCATGCGTGTTCGCCGTATCGCCGCGGGGGACATCCGACCTGGCGCAGTGGTCGACGGCGACGTCATGCTCGAAGCGGACATGAGCTATCAGATCGACAATATGGAGGCGCTCGACGTAATCTCGCGGCCTGACGGCGAGATCCGGGTGATCCTGGTCTCGGATGACAACCACTCGATCCTCGAGCGAAACCTGATGCTCGAGTTCCGGCTGATCAAGTGACACGGGGCCGAATGCCCCGCCGCGCCAATGCTTTGAACCGCGCACTTCCGCATGTGGAAGCGCTCTGAGGGTTTCAGGCCGTTGCTTTTACCGCCGGCATGGGTTTGACGACGCTCATCAGCGCGCCATAGGGAAGCAGCAGGACGATACCGCAGAGGATCTTGACCGCGAGATCGCCGAGCGCCCAGGAAATCCAGCGCGGGGCGTCGACGCTGAGCAGGCCGAGAACGGGCGCGGTTTCCAGCGCAAAGCCGTCATTGGCACCCAAGAACACGAAGAACGGGGCGAAGGCGAAAGAGAAGAACATCGCCGTATCGAGGGCCGAACCGATCAGCGAGCCCGCGAGCGGCGCCTGCCACCAGGTCTGGCGCCTGAGCCGGTTGAAGACCGAGATATCCAGAAGCTGGCCGACCAGAAAGGCTGAACCGGAGGCGATCGCGATGCGCGGCGTCGCGGCGAGAACGGAGAGCATGACGGCGACCGCAAAGCCGGCAACGACGACGCGGCGCGCGATTCGCGGCCCGAACTGGCGATTGGTCAGGTCTGTGACGAGGAAGGCGAAGGGATAGCTGAAGGCGCCCCAGGTCAGGAGGTCGCCCAGTTGCATCCCGGCGATCGAACCGGGGAGCGGATACTGGACGAGGAAGTTCGACGCCACGACCACGAAGGTCATCAGCGGCACATAAAGGTAGAACGTACGGTTGATCAGCATTTTTTTATCCTGGGTTATGCCACCAGTTGACGGATGCGCAGGCAGATGCTTGCGCGGCGATGGACGACACGAGAAAAAGGCTTGCCGGGTAAACCCGCAAGCCTCTTCAAGATATCGGCAGAAGTACCGGCGCTATCAGGCGGCTTCGGCAGCCTTCTTGACGATCTGACGACGCAGCAGGCGGGCGCGCATGCTGAGCTCATTCTCGTCGGCCTTCAGCAGGAAGGCGTCGAGACCGCCGCGGTGTTCGACCGAGCGGAGAGCCGCAGCGGAAACGCGCAGGCGGAAGCGCTGGCCGAGAGCATCGGAAATCAGCGTGACGTTGCACAGGTTCGGCAGGAACTTGCGCTTGGTCTTGTTGTTGGCATGGCTGACATTGTTGCCCGACTGGACGCCCTTGCCGGTCAATTCGCAACTACGGGACATGGTACACCTATTCTCTTATCGCCGCCGGACAATGCGGTAGCGGGCCCAGAGCCCAGGCCGCGTTCCTGTTGGCCATTATTGGAAAGTCGCGGTTCTATAGTCACAGGTGGCCCGCCAGTCAAGTCAAACCTTTGCATTCCCGAGCGATCGGGGCGATTTCGCCTGTTCCGCACTCATAAGCACGGCCGTTCCGGCGCGCAAGACGCATTCCAAGAGAGCGGCCGATGCGCTATCTTTTCCATGAGGACTGCGCCAGATTTCGAGCGGGCGCATTTATGCCGCAAACCGCCTGCATTCCGGGGGATTGCGACATAAATGGGCCGGCTGTCTTCGGATCGGCAAGTCGCTGAAACACTGTGAACCGCTGCATGGAGTTTTGAGCCGGTCCGGTATCAGGGCCATGCAGCAGAGAATGGGGCTTTCGGGCATGAAGTTGTGCATTGGTTTTCGCGCGCCGGCACTCCTGGCCGCCATGATGTTTTCCACAGCCCCGCTTGCTGCGGAAGTCTCGCATCAGACGGACTACAGCATCGCGCTCGCCGGCCTGCCTTTGGCGCGCGCATCGTTCCACACCGAGGTCGAAAAGAATCGCTACACGATTTCGGGAACCCTGAATTCCGCGGGCCTCGTGGATATCATCAGCCGCACCACGGGGCAGACGCGTGTCTCCGGAGTTATCGACCGCGACCATCTCCGGGCAAGCGAATATTCCATGTCCTACCGCAGCGGCCGGAAGGGCCGGGCCATCAATGTGAGCTTCCGAAACGGCAATGTCGTGCGCGCGAGCATGGTTCCGAAGCGTAATCCACTGCCGAAGAACTGGGTGCCGGTCACGAGCCGGGACATGCGCAATGTGCTGGACCCGCTTTCCGGTCTGCTCATTCCGGCAAAAGCCCGAGTCTGCCCCAACACGCTGCCGATCTTCGACGGGGAATCCCGGCTCGACATAAGACTGTCTCCGAAGGGAACGCGAAACTTCAAAACCAGGGGATTCGAGGGCGAAGTGATCGTCTGCGGCATCCGCTTCGTACCGAAGGCGGGGTACCGGAAGGGCCGCGAGGACGTCGAATATCTGCGCCGCCTGGGAACGATGGAGATCTGGTACGCGAGGGCGAACGGCGTGGACGTCTATGCTCCGGTCTATGCCCGCATACCGACGAAGATCGGAGCGGTCACGGTTTCGGCGACGCGCTTCGGCGATTGAGTCCGCCGTCGGGCTTCCCAGGGCTCTTCCTGACGGGGCCCCGAGAATCGCACTCCCTCTTTCCGGAATCACCTAAGCGCGATAGATCAGTGCGATTCGGTGGGGTGCTGGCCGCGTCCGCCGAAGTCTACATGTTTGATCAGCAGGGCCGCGGAGGGGGGAATGAAGTTCAAGGCAACGCTGATCGGTTTCACCGCGATCCTCATGTGGTCGCTGCTGGCGCTCTTTACTGCCGCATCCGGCAAGATGCCGCCGTTCCAACTCTCCGCCGTCTGCTTTCTCATAGGCAGTCTGCCCGGCATCACCGTCCTGGCGTCGAAGCCCGAGCGCCTCGCACTTCTGAAGCAGCCGGCAAGGGTGTGGATCATCGGCATTGCCGGTCTCTTCGGCTACCACTTTCTTTATTTCACGGCGCTTCGCAATGCGCCGGCCGTGGAGGCGGGGCTCATCGCCTATCTCTGGCCGCTCTTCATCGTTGTCGGCTCGGCGCTGCTGCCGGGCGAGAAGCTTCGCTGGCACCATGTTGCAGGCGCCCTTGCGGGGCTCGTCGGAACGATCCTGATCGTTGCGCGCAACGGCATCGCCTTCGATGACGCCTATGCACTCGGTTACGGCGCAGCATTCCTCTGCGCCTTTACCTGGTCCGGCTATTCGCTGATCACGCGCCGCTTCGACGCGGTATCCACAGATGTCGTGACCGGTTTCTGCCTTGCGACGTCCGCTCTGTCCTTCCTCTGCCATCTCGGACTCGAAACGACGGTCTGGCCTGAAACCACCTTCGAGTGGCTCGCCGTGGCGGGGCTCGGCCTGCTGCCGGTCGGTGCCGCCTTCTATGCCTGGGACTACGGCGTGAAGAACGGTGACATCCAGTTCCTAGGCGTTGCGAGCTATGCGGCGCCGGTGCTTTCGACCCTGATCCTCATTCTGTTCGGCTTTGCCGAGCCGTCCTGGCGGATCGTGGCTGCCTGCCTGCTGGTGACGGGCGGCGCCGTGCTTGCGGCAAAGGATATGATCTTCCGAAAGGGCAGGGCCACGCTGCCTGCGGAGTAGAACTCACTCCTCGGCCGGCCGCCAATCGGGGTGCGCCATTTCGAAGGCGGCGAAGTCGAAGCCGGGTGCGACGGTGCAACCGACGAGCGTCCACTCCCCAAGCGAAGTGGCGGATTGCCACCAGCCGGCGGGAACGACCTGTTGCGGCCTTTCTCCGCCGAGCAGGTCGGGACCGAGCCGGGTCTGCGAAGCGGGCCTGCCCGGCTCGGCGATGCTGAGCTCGAGCGGCGCGCCGGCGTAGTAGTGCCAGACCTCGACGGCATCGTGGACCCGGTGCCAATGCGACCGGTCGCCCCGTTCGAGAAGGTAGTAGATGGCCGTCGAGTGGCCACGCGCGCCACCATTGGCGTCGCGGAACGTCTCCCCGTACCAGCCGCCTTCCGGGTGCCGGGCGAGACCCAGCGTTTCAATGATAGCCGCCGCCGTCATGTCCCGAGCTGCCATTTAAAAATTGTCCTTACGCTTTCGTATTTCCGCGAAGACGGCGGCATCGCTCGCCTTTTCCATGCCGAGCAGCGCGCGGATCTTCGGATCGCCGGCGCGCAGGAACGGGTTTGTCCGCTTTTCGAGGCCCATCGTCGTCGGCGCGGTGAAGCCGCCATCTGAGCGGGTCTCCTCGATCTCGGCCGCACGCTCCTTCAAAGCCGTATTTTCCGGATCGACCGTGACGGCGAAATGGGCGTTGGCAAGGGTGTATTCATGGCCGAAATAGATGGCCGTGTCGTCGGGAAGCGCCATCAGCCGGCTCAGCGATTGCCACATCGTTTCGGCCGTTCCCTCGAAGAGACGGCCGCATCCGAGCGCGAAAAGCGTATCGGCGGCGAAAAGCAGCCTGTCCTCGGGCAAATGGTAGCAGACGTGGCCGGAGGTGTGCCCCGGCGTTTCGATGACATCGACCGGATGGCCGGCGAAGTCGAAGCGTTCGCCATGTCCCACGGATCTGTCTATGCCGGGGATCTTCGACGCTTCGTTCTTCGGCCCGATGATGGTGAGGCCGAAGCGTTCCTTCAGGCTGGCATTCGCAGCCACATGATCACCGTGGTGATGCGTGGTGAGGATATGCGTCAATTGCCATCCGCGCCGTTCGAGCGCGTCGAGGATCGGCCGCTCCTCCGGTGCATCGATCGATGCCGTAGAGCCGCTAAGCCGGTCGTGGAGGAGTACACCGTAATTGTCGGTGCGGCAGAGAAAGAGATCGAGTTCGAGCGCGGCCATGTTTCGGTCCTCCGATCGGTGTGGGGCATCGGAAAGCGGCGATCCCGCCCGGTTCGAATGTAGCGAGGCTCGCCTTGAAGTCTACCGCCTGGAGTCTAACATGTTGCCCATGCACACCGATATCGTCGATCTCCGCCAATTCTATCACTCCGAGCTCGGCCGCATGGCGGAACAGTCGGTCAGCTCAGCCCTTGCTTCCATCTGGGCACGCCTGCCCGAGGAAAGGCTCCTTGGGCTCGGCTATGCGGTGCCCTATCTCGAGCGCTTCCGTGCCGATACGGAGCGGACCTTCGCCTTCATGCCGGCCGGGCAGGGTGCGGTGAACTGGCCGGTCGCAGACCTGTCCTCGACGGCACTGGTCTTCGATGAGGAATTGCCGCTGCCCGATGCCTCGATCGATCGCGTATTGATGGTCCATTCCCTGGAATTTGCCGAAAGCCCGCGCGAAACGATGAAGGAGATCTGGCGCGTGCTGGCGCCCGGCGGACGTCTGATCATCGTGGTACCGAATCGCCGCGGCGTCTGGGCACAGATGGAGCACACGCCCTTCGGCTCGGGGCGCCCCTATTCCCGCGGCCAGCTGACGGCGCTCTTGCGCGAGACCAACTTCACGCCCGGCGCCACGACGGAGGCGCTCTTCTTTCCGCCCTCGAAGCGCAAGCTTGCACTTCGGCTGCGCCACGGTCTGGAACGGTTCGGCCGATCGCTCTGGCCGGTCTTTTCGGGGGTGATCATCGTCGAGGCGCAGAAGCGGCTTTATCAGGGCCTGCCGGTGGCCGCACGCGCCTCGCGCCGCGTCTTCGTCCCGGTGCTGGCTCCGCGGGGCGTGCCCAGCACGCGCAGTCGGGCAACGAAAGCGCCGTAGGTCGCAGTCTGCTGCCCGTCACCCCTTTGCCTCCTGCCGCACCGGCCGTCACGTCGCACTCGACAAATATCACCGTCCCCGGTATTGGCTGGACCGCATTCTTCCCGTGAAAGCTGGTCCGATGAATCTTGCCCTGAAAAGCCCTGCGCCGCGTTCCGGCATCCTGGACATCGCCGCCTATGTGCCGGGCAAGGAACATGCGCCCGGCGTCGCCAAGGTTCACAAGCTGTCGTCGAACGAAACGCCGCTCGGCGCGAGCCCGCGCGCGATCGAGGCTTTCCAGAAGGCGGCTTTCAATCTCGAACGCTACCCGGACGGTCAGGCGAATGCGCTCAAGGAAGCGATCGCGGCGGTTCACGGGCTCAACCCCGCCAACATCCTTTGCGGCAACGGGTCGGACGAACTGCTCGGTCTTCTCTGCCATACCTATCTCGGCCCCGGCGACGAGGGGATCGTCACCGAACACGGATTTCTCGTCTACAGGATCCAGATCACCGCGTCGGGCGGGATACCCGTCACGGTCAAGGAGAGAGACGAGCGCGTCGATGTCGATGCGATACTCGCGGCCGTGACCGAGCGGACGAAGATCGTCTTCATCGCCAATCCGGCAAATCCGACCGGCACCTATATCCCCGTCGAGGAGGTCCGGCGTCTGCATGCGGGCCTGCCCGCCGGCGTCCTGCTGGTGCTCGATGCGGCCTATGCGGAATATGTACGGCGCAACGACTACGAGGCGGGACTGGAGCTCGTTTCGTCCAACCGCAACGTGGTGATGACCCGAACCTTCTCGAAGATCTACGGCCTTGCCGGTCTGCGCATCGGCTGGATGTACGCGCCGCGCGACGTGGTGGAGGCATTGGACCGCGTCCGTGGTCCCTTCAATCTCAACGCGCCCGCGATCGCCGCCGGCGCCGCGGCGATCCGCGATCAGGCCTTCGTTGCCGCGGCGGCTGACCACAATCACACCTGGCTGGCAAAGGTCGGTCAGGCGCTGACGGACATCGGCCTGCGCGTCACCCCCTCGGTCACCAATTTCGTGCTGATCCACTTCCCTGAGGAGGCGGGCATGTCGGCCAGCGACGCGGATGCCTATCTGACGAGCCGCGGCTTCATCCTGCGCGCCGTCGGCGCCTACGGTTTCCCCAACGCGCTGAGAATGACGATCGGCTCGGAAGAAGCGAATGAGGGCGTCGTCGCGGCACTGACTGAATTCATGGGACGGAAATGATGGCTCAGCAGTTCGAAACCATCGCCCTCATCGGCATCGGCCTGATCGGGTCGTCCATCGCCCGGGACATTCGCGAGAAGCAGCTCGCCGGTACGATCGTGGTCACGACGCGCAGCGAAGCGACGCTGAAGCGCGCCGGCGAGCTGGGCCTCGGCGACCGCTACACGCTTTCGGCGGCCGAGGCTGTCGAGGGCGCGGATCTCGTCATCGTGTCGGTGCCTGTGGGGGCATCCGGCGCAGTCGCCGCCGAGATCGCAGGCCATCTGAAACCGGGTGCGATCGTCACCGATGTCGGTTCGACCAAAGGATCGGTCATCGCGCAGATGGCGCCGCACCTGTCCAAGGACGTCCATTTCGTGCCCGGTCACCCGATCGCGGGTACCGAGCATTCCGGCCCGGATGCCGGCTTTGCGGGCCTCTTCCGCGGGCGCTGGTGCATTCTGACGCCGCCGGCCGGCACGGACGAAGACGCGGTCGCCAGGCTCAGGCTGTTCTGGGAAACGCTCGGCTCGATGGTCGACGAGATGGATCCGGAACATCACGACAAGGTGCTGGCGATCGTTTCGCATCTCCCGCATATCATCGCCTACAACATTGTCGGCACCGCGGACGACCTGGAAACGGTGACCGAGTCCGAAGTGATCAAATACTCGGCCTCGGGGTTCCGTGACTTCACCCGTCTTGCCGCTTCGGACCCGACCATGTGGCGCGACGTCTGCCTGCACAACAAGGACGCGATCCTGGAAATGCTCGCCCGCTTCTCCGAGGATCTCGCCTCCCTGCAACGCGCGATCCGTTGGGGCGACGGCGACAAGCTCTTTGATCTCTTCACCCGCACGCGGGCGATACGCCGCTCGATCGTTCAGGCCGGTCAGGACACCGCCATGCCCGATTTCGGCCGGCACGCGATGGATCAGAAGTAGGCTGCGGGAAGCCGGCTGCGAAGACCGTCGCTCACAGAGCCGGCAGCATACCGATCGGAACGAAGGCGAGGAAGGCGGTCCCGTCGCGGACGTTCAGTTTGACCGTCGCTTCGTTCTTGCCGCCGGCAAGCGCCTTCAACATGTTGGCGACGTTGTCGATCAGGTCGGTTTCGTCCGGAGCGATCTTCACGAAGTTTTCCCGCCAGGCGTCGATATTCACAAGCGTGAGAGAGAATTCCCCCGAAATCAGCCCCTGATCATTCACCGAAAAGGGCCCGGTGAGTTTTGCGCTCATTCCGGAGCCCGCATCGAGTGTCAATTGCCGCAACTCGCCTCTGGTGCCGCGGAGCATATGGGGCGGCAAAGCGCCCGCCTGAAGCCATTCTGCCTTGTCCGTAACGGTCAGGTCCATTGCGACATCGGCCGGTGCGGCAAGACTGGGTCCCTGGTCCGGACGCAGGTCGAGCTTTTCGATGCTGAGTGCCGCGTCCAGGTTACCGTCGTTCTGGCGCAGATGGAGCTCGCCATGGCTGGCGCCGAAGCCGAGGCCTTCGCCCGTCAGGGGGGAGCGCGCGGTGCCGGTCAGGTTGTCATAGGCCACCGAGGTCCGGTCGATGCCGGAGAGCGTCGCGGCGACACTTGCGCGGAGCAGCGTCCAGTCGGCGGAAATGGTGACGCCGGGAGAAACACGGATTTCGGCGGGGCCGTCGAGCTCGAGGACCGCACGCCCGGGCTGATAGACCTGCGCCGCCGTTCGCAGGGCACCGAAGGACGCGGAGGCGCCGCGGCGCGTATCGTCGAGGCGAACCTTGTCGCAGAACAGACCGAGGCGGAAGGGAAAGCCACGCACCTCCATCTCGGCGCATTCGCCGCTGAAGCCGATCGCCTGCCCCTTCGTCAGATAGGCGGTCAGCCGCTTTTGGATCTGGTCGGCGGCGAGAAACCAACCGGCGGAATAAAGGCCGATCACGAACACGATACCTGCTGCCAGCCACAAGAACTTCCTGCCGGTAGGCGATGACTTGGCGACGGCGGTCACAGTCATGTTGTCGGGTACTCCACACTAAATCACGACGGTTTCAGGTCGGGTCGACCAGAAACTCATCTCGCTCTTGCCGCCGGGAGCCGCCTTTCGGGTGGCCGACTCCCATGCGGCGAATTAACCTTCATCCGCAATCGCGACACGGGCTATCGGCGCGACCAGTTCGATTGCAAGAGAATTGCTGCACAATTTTGTCCTTCGACCGATACGGTCCCAGGAATTATGCAGTAAAAATTTCGGTACGCCGCAGGAGCGTCGAACACTGATTCGGTGGACTGATTCGGTGGCCGGCCGGCGGCATGATTGAATGGCAGCGGATATGGACGAATTTTGGGTCTTTGGCTACGGGTCGTTGATGTGGAATCCGGGCTTTCGCTTCGAGGAGAAGCTGACGGCGCGCGCTTTCGGCTACCGCCGATCCCTCTGCGTGCGCTCCTGGGTTCACCGCGGGACCGAACGGCACCCCGGCCTGGTGCTCGGGCTCGACTATGGCGGCTCCTGCATCGGGACGGCATTCCGCGTGGCGCCTGCGCAAAAGGCGGAGGTGATCGACTACTTGCGCGAACGCGAGCTGGTCACGCACGTCTACAAGGAAAGGATCATGCCGGTGCAACTTTCCAGCGGACACCGCGTGCCCGCGCTGACCTATGTGATCGACCGCTGCCATGTCCAGTATGCCGGTGCGCTGAGCGCGGAGGAGGCGGCCGCGACGGTTGCCGTCGCCGCCGGCAAGTCCGGGCCGAACAGCGAATACGTTCTCAACACGCTCGAACATCTTCGCGAAATGGGTATCCGCGACCATTGGCTGGAGGAAGTTGCCGCGAAGTTGAGGGCCGGCGGAGCTGCGTCGGTCCGGGCCTGAAGGGGAGGCTACCGTGCCCCGAGTTCGCGCAGCCGCTGTTCGGCGGTGGGCGGCAACGGCAGGTGCGGATTGGCCCGCACGGTTTCGATGAGGAGGTCGTCGCTCGCAGCCTCGGTAACTTCCACCAGCTTCGCCAGGAATGCGTCCGGAGCCAGCCCGGCCTCGATCGGCGGGAGGACACGCACCTTGAAGTGGCCAGGGAAACGGAGGAACTTGCGCCGCGGCCAGAACAGCCCCGGATGCATCGCGACGGGAACCACCGGCACCTGGAGATCCCGATAGAGCCGGGCAATGCCGTATTTGTACTCCGGCGGTGCGCCGGGCGGGCGGCGCGTCCCCTCGGGATAGATGATCAACTGACGCCCGGTCGCCATCTCGTTTTTCGTGCGGTCCATGACCTCTGTCATCGCCTTGCCGCGCGCGGCGCGGTTCACCGGAACCATGCGCTGCTTGACGATGTACCAGCCGAACAGCGGTATCCAGGTGAGTTCCCGTTTGAGAATATAGAAGGGATCGTCGAGCCAGGGCAGGAGCGCATAGGCATCCCAGAAGGACTGATGCTTCGGCGCGAAGATGTAGGCGCCCTTCGGAATGTTCTCGAGGCCCTCGATCTCGAAGGTCGTACCGACGATCTTCGCGAGCAGCCAATGGTTGCTGCGCGCCCAGTTCTTGGGCACGAACCAGGCCTTCTTGCGGGGCACAAGGAAATAGAACGGCGTCAGCACGATCATCTGCACGATCAGGTTAACGTAGAAGACCAGATTGAAGAGGATCGAACGCAGGATGATCATCAGGCAGACTCTCGGGTGCGGATGCGGGTGCGCCACGCTGCCTACACGAATATGCGGCGGAGGAAAACAGCCTCGCGACGGGAGCGCCTTTCTCCGGCGGCGCTATTGCCCGGCCGGCGCAACAGGCAAGGGCTCCGTCCTGAGGCCGTTCGTCCAGCGCGCGCCCATCACATCGCGCAGCGAGGCGACGGAGTATTTGCCGTATTCGAGCAGAATGGCCTTCAGCACGAGCGGATTGCGCAGCCAGTTGGTCGTCTTGAGATCCGAATTGACGACCGGGTAGGCAATGAATTCGGTTTCGGGCCTGGCGCGGCGCAGTTCGAGCAGGCTGCGCGGCATGTGGTAATTGTTCGTCACTACGAGGATCGTCCGATAACCTCGGTTGCGGATCCACTGCGAGGTTTCGGTGGCGTTGCCGATCGTATCGATCGCCGCACGACCGATATCGACGCAGCACTTGAACAGGTCGGCCGAACTCTGCGTATTGCGCCGGATCTGGCTTCGTGTCGTCGACGGATGAACACCGGAAATCAAGAGCCGCTTTCCGGCGCCGAGTTTCAGGAGATCGACAGCCTGGTCTATTCGCTGGAAGCCGCCGGTCAGCACGACGATCGCATCCGCTTTCGGAGTGGCAGGCGGTTGCAGCGAGGCGACGGTGTCGGCGAATTGCAGGAAGCCGGCGATGAATATGGTGAGAAAGGCGAGCAGCACGAAGAAGCCGCGGCGCAGCACTTTGCGCAACAGGCTGCGGGACTGGCGACGGCGCGCGGCCCTCTCCAGCCATTTGCCCCTTTCGGCCATCCCGCTCCCGCGTAGTTCTCCCGCCTTCATGATTCTCATCACATAGCCGCAGATTGCGGCAGGGAATAGATCGATTGCGGGCAATTCATGGTCTTCCGGCCGATTTCAACCCTGAAAGGTGTCGGTCCGGCCCGGATCGGATCGAATAAGATCGATTTCGTAGATCGTCCGCATGACTGTAAGGCGCGCCGTCAAGGTCGTCAGCAGGGCAATCACGACGATAATGGCGAAGATGCCGAGATAGCCGGTGTAACCGATGGCGAAGGTACCGAACAGAGCGGTCGCCTGATCCGTTTCAGGGGTTGCAAGCGTCTGCGACTGCCAGAAGCTCGCCAGCGCAAAGGACAGCGCAGCGAGAAGGCCGCCGGCGCCGGCGCCCTTCAGACTGATTCGGAGAAAGTGCTTCTGGAATTCGGCGGCGACGAAACTCGCTTCCGCCCCGACGAAATGCAGGACCTCGACGATATGACGGTTGCCGGAAAGGGCGCCGCGGGTGGCGAAAACCACCGTCAGCACCATTGCGGAGAAGACCAGTACCAGGACGCCGGTGCCGATCATCGTGGTCGTGCTCGCCATCGCAACCAGGCGATCGACCCAGGTGCGGTGATCATCGAGAAAGGCCTGCGGGATCGTTTCGGTGAGCGCCTTTCGCATCGCGGCGAAATCGGGGGGATTGCTCTCGTCGATCGTGATGACGACGAGCCGCGGCACGGGCAGTTCGTTCAGGTCGAGTCCACCACCGAGCCACGGTTCGAGGAGGCGCGCGGTCGCAGCGCGGTCGATGATCGTGCCGCCTGTCGTGCCGTTGAAGGTCAGGGCCAGATCACGGGCGTCGGCGAGCGCCCTCTCCATGTCGAGGTTGTCGTCCGGCTTGATCTGGATGGTGATCTCGCGGGAGATCTGTGATTGCCAGCTCTGGGCGGTCGCGCGCACCATGCTGACGCCGCCGAGGGTCAGGCAGGCCAGAAAGGACATGATGGCGATGACGCACATGAGCGCGTGGCCGGAAACGTTGGCCGAAGGCACGATCGGCCCGGTCGGGCGCACGCGCATCTCGCTGCGACGCTGCTGTTGTTGCGGCGGAGGGGTAGGCTCGCTGCGGGCAACGCGGTTCTCATTCATAGATGTCGAGCCGTCCCTGTGACAGGATCATGCGCCGGGCCTCGACCTGATCCATCAAGGACAGGTCGTGCGTGGCGATCACCACCGCGGTCCCGAGCCGATTAAGTTCCATGAAGAGATTGAGCAATCGGCGCGCCATAGGCGGATCGACGTTGCCGGTCGGCTCGTCGGCAAGCAGGATCTCCGGCCGGTCGATCAGCGCCCGTGCGATGGCGGCGCGCTGCTTCTCGCCGCCGGAGAGCACGGGCGGCAGCACGTTGATGCGCTCGCCGAGTCCGACCCATTTAAGGAGTTCGAGCACGTCGGAACGGTAGCTCGACTCCTCCTTGCCGCGGACCCGGAGCGGCAGGGCGACGTTTTCATAGGTCGTCAGGTGGTCGAGCAGGCGAAAGTCCTGGAAGACGATGCCGACCCGACGGCGCAGCATCGGAAACTCCTCACGGGGAATGGAGGAAATGTTGCGGTCGAACATGCGGATGAGGCCGCGCGTCGGCTTGAGCGACAGGAAGAGGAGGCGGAGCAGCGTCGTCTTGCCGGCGCCTGACGGACCGGTGAGGAATTGGAAGGAACGGCGCGGGATATCGAATGTCAGGTCCCGGAGGATCTCCGGTCCCATGCCATAGCGCAAGCCGACGTTTTCAAAATGAATCAATGGGACAGCCCAGTCTCTCGTCACGACCCTCGCCAAATCCGCCGAAGGCCGGATTATCGCAGCTCCACCCGTCTATCAGATGCGCGACGGCCGGTGAAGCACTTGAAGCACCGCATGTCTGCCTGCACCGGCTCCGAATTCAGGAACATGCAGTAGGACGGCGCTTCTGCCAAGGCAAAACCGTGCGTGACACCATGGTTAAGCAAGGGTTAACGTTCCATGAAAAGACGCCGCTTTCGCGGCCTCGTTTTCAAAGGATTAACCATTTCGGTTTACGTCTCGTCAGGATTCGAAGCAATGCCTTGCATCCATCGCGGATGGCATGTGCATCGAGCGAAGACGTACGGCGCTGCAGGCAAGACGTCCGGCGCCGCGTTCGGGGAGCGCCCATGCAGGCATTTCGCGCAAAGACCGCGGGCATCGACCTCATTCCACCGGAGCGCGCCTCGCGTTCGAGCGCCGCTCAGCCGAGGCGGCTCGACTATATCGATGTCGAGTTCGAGACGGTTGCGCCGACCGCACGGCGCAGCCCGTATCCGGTGTTCAACGACAAGCGCCGGGCCAGCGCCCGGCCGAAGGCCGGCGCGGCGGCCGCTCCGGGAATGCGGAGTGCAGCACGGCGGATCCTGGTCACGGCCGGGACCAGGCTCGATGCGATGTCGCCCCGGCGCTTTGCCGGCCTGGCGGCCTTTCTCGGACTTACGGTTTTCCTCCTGATCGCCGGTTTCGGCGGCGACGGACGGGCCGACATGCACCCGCTGCCGATGGAGGGCGGAAAAGGCGGTGCTTCCGATCGCTGAATGTGCTAAGCGCGGCTGAAGAAGGGAAGGCCGGTGTTCTTCCTTGCGAATGGAGAAACCCTTATGCCCGTCGTCCGCGGCAAGAATATCGAAGTCCTCTACAGCGCCGAAACCATTGCGGCGAGAAATCAGGAAATGGCCGGCGATATCGTTCGCGGGCCGCACAAGGATCTCCTGGTCATCTCGATCCTGAAGGGCTCCTTCATCTTCGCGGCCGATCTGATCCGCGCCATGCATGCGGCAGGCCTTGCTCCGGAGGTCGAGTTCATCACGCTTTCGAGCTACGGAACCGGGACCGAATCCAAGGGCGTCAAGATCACCAAGGATATCGACAGCGACGTGCGTGACCGCGACGTGCTCCTCATCGACGACATTTTGGAGTCCGGCCGCACCCTGCGTTTCGCCAAGGAACTGCTCCTGGAGCGCGGCGCACGAAACGTCACGATCGCTGTATTGCTCGACAAGCGGGTGAAGCGCCGCGTCGATCTCGAAGCGGATTATGTCGGCTTCGAATGCCCGGATCATTTCGTGGTCGGCTACGGAATGGATGTGGCCTACGCGTTCCGCGAACTGCCGTTCGTCGGGGTTGTGACCGGCGACGCGACGTAACCGGACGCGCCGTTTCTATCGTGGCCCCGTCACGGGGGATCGTTCCGGCGCGCTGAATGATTAAAATGCCTCCTAACGCGTTTACCGGAATCAAACGAAAAGCTGTTTGTTTGGAAGACGTATCGCGGCCGCATGAGGCGGCGGACGATACGCAGATCCAACGGAGCGTCCATGGCATCCAATCGCCGCGCCGCTCCCCGCAGAAATAATACGGGAGGCCATGATGGCGAAAATCCTGATCACCGAGGATGAAGACGGCCTGCGCTCGTTCGTCGCACGCGCGTTGCGGCTCGACGGGCACGAAACGGTTGAAGCCGGGGACGGAGCCGATGGGCTTGCCTGCCTTCGCGATCAGCCGTTCGATCTCTTGCTATCCGATATCCGGATGCCGGTCATGGACGGCATCGAGCTTGCGCATCAGGCGTCCGCCGCCTTTCCGGCATTGAAAATCCTGTTGATGACCGGCTACGCCGAGCAACGCGAGCGTGCCGACGACCTCTCCGGCAAGGTCGTCGACGTCATCGAGAAGCCATTTTCACTGCCCGACATTCGCAAGGCCGTCGCGCTCGCGCTGGCCGCCTGACGCCGATCGTAAACCTTTGATGCGGGACGCGGGAAGAGGGGCTTCGGAGAGGCCGCCCGACCCCTCGTCCCGCAGACCCATCACCGCATGTCGAGCAGCCGCTCGAGATACTGCCGCTCCAGTTCCGGCGACAGGCTGTCACCCAACTTGCGACGGATCTCTTCGAGGATCTGCCGGGCGCGCTGCGTGTCGATCTCGTCGGGCACCTTGACCTGATCGCCGAAATCGGGGCCGGCGTTCTGCTGCCGGCGGCCGAGAGGGTCACGCCCGTTCTGGCCATATTGCGGAACGCCTTGTCCGGGACCTTGTCCCTGTCCCTGGGCTTGCATCTGGTTCATCATGTCCTGCGCTCCCTCGCGCAGGGCCTGCAGAGCCCGGCCCTGGCTGCCGACCGCCTGCTCGCCCTGGCCCTTCCCGAGAGCGCCGGCGGCACCTTCCATCTCGCGCTGCGCCTGACCGAAGCCCTTGCCGGGCTTGATGCCCAAATTCTCGAGACCCTTCTGCAGGTCGCCGAGTTGCTTGCCGAGCGATTCCTGCTGCTCTCTCAATTGCTTGAGAGCTTCCTTCAATTGCTCGGCGGTCATGTCGTCCATGGGGTTGGGTTGGCCGTTGGGGTCACTCCGCTGCCCCGGATCCTGGGGCATGTCCTGTCCGAAAAGTTCCTCGTCCTCGCCTTCGAGCGGATCGCCGCGCTGCATCCGGTCGCGCAGTGCCTGGTCCAGTTTGAAAGTTTCGTCCATCAGCTGCTGTTGCCGCTGCATAAGCTCGCCGAGCTTATCCATCTGCTGCCGCATGGCGTTGTTCTGCTCGCCCATCTGCTGCTGCATGCGTCCGGCCTGGAGATTGTTCATCATTCTCTGCAGTTCGGAGAGCATCTGCCGCGCCTGATCGCGCGCGCCGGAGCGGGCCAGATTTTCGATCTGGTCCATCATCTTCTGCAGATCCTGCTGGCGCAGCACGTTGTTCATCTCGGGATTGGCGGCGACGGCGGGGTTCTTCGCGGCCTGCTCGGCGAGCGCCTGCATATATTCCTGCATCGCCTGGCGAAGCTCGTCCATCAGCCGGGCGATTTCCTCGTCCGAGGCGTTACGTTCGAGCGCGTCCGACAGCGCCTGCTGCGCGTCGCGCAGCCGCCGGTCAGCGAGCGACAGGTCACCGTCCTCGATGCCGAGCGCGATTTCCCACAGGTGGTCGGCGGCATCGCGCAGCATGTCGTCGTTCCGGGCGAGCTGCATGCGCGTGCGTGCCGATTTCAGCAGCAGGAAGTGGGTGGCGTTGGGAATCGTCTCCTCGGGATAAAGCGTCAGCGCATCGTTGAGATCGATCGCGCGCGGC
Source organism: Sinorhizobium sp. (assembly GCF_059070375.1). Classification (NCBI taxonomy): domain Bacteria; kingdom Pseudomonadati; phylum Pseudomonadota; class Alphaproteobacteria; order Hyphomicrobiales; family Rhizobiaceae; genus Sinorhizobium; species Sinorhizobium sp. The sequence goes on along the minus strand of NZ_JCACWC010000003.1, from coordinate 2,867,078 downwards.
AACTGGTTGGCGTCGAGCGCGAAGACCTGGCGCTGTTCTGCGACGGCAGCGGCGAGGGGTTCGAAGAAACGGCGCGCCGGCAGAACGATCTCCTGCGGCACGCTTCGTCCCTCCTGGCCGGCTGCATCACGAGCGACGAGCGTGATGCTCACGCGCTTTCCGGCAAGCGGATGCTCACTCAGATTGCGGCTCGTGGTACCCTTTGCTTCACGGGCATTGCGCCGCGGCAGATCGAGGCGATATTCAGGAGGGCCGTAGAGCGGATGGGCGTCCTTCGCGGGCTCCTCGATGGGCTTTATCTCGGCCCAGGCCTGCGCGATGCCGTAATCGTCATGGGCCAGGTAGCTGATGTCGAGCGCCGCATTGACCGTTGGACGCGGTTCGCCGTCGAAAGCGATGTCGGGCACGCTGTCCGGCGTGATCTTGAAGCTCCAGCTCTGGCCGCCGACGGAGAGCGTTCCGTCCTTGGCGATCTTGTAAACATGATTGCGGACCGCATTCGGAGTTGCCTGAGGGGTTTCCGGTTGGGCTTGCTCCGGCCTGGATGTCGTCTCCGCCTTGGCGTCCGACTGAGGGATAACCATGGGTGCATCGCCCGCGGCTGCGTAGCTGACCGGTTCCTCGGCCCCGGCGCCGGTTATCCGGACCGTCAGATCGCTGAACTGAGGTATCGTGATCTGAGGCCTCTCCTGCGGATCCTGCCCATTGTCCTCGGCCGGGGCCGTCGCGTCCTGTCGACCCGTAAGAAAGATCGGCGCGCGGCCGGTATAGGCGGGCGGTGTAACCCATGCATCGATACGGATGTCGGCCGTCGCTGCCTCTTGCTCGGGCAGGCGGAAGGCATCCGAAACCAGTCCGGCGCGATTCGAATAGGAATAGGCGAAGGCGACGCAGGCAAGGAGGACAGGGACGGCCCTCAGCGCCCACGGGTCATGCCGTGCGATATCGGGGCGCGGCAGACCGGTATCGAGTTCCCTGACCATACGCGCCATACGCGCCTGATGTTCGCGCCAGAGTGCGGCGCCGAAAGCGCCCTCCGTCGCGGGCGCATCTTCCTGCACGCGGATCGCCTGATGCGGCAGCCGGTTGCGCTCCTCCAGCATCCGGTCCGCCTCGGGCGTTTCGGGCCAGCGAATGCGGGTCAGCGGCAACAGGGAGATGAACAGCCCTATGACGAAGGCAAGTAGAAGGGCGGCATGCAGCCAGAACGGCGCAGCGCGAAAGAGGCCGACCCAGCCGGCGGAGAGAAACAGAAGAACGAGCGAGGCGGGGACGAGCATGCGCGGCAGCAGCTCTTCGGCCAGAAGAACAAAACGGGCGAGGAATCGCTTCGCCGCCAGCATCCTGGCGAACGACTGCGGTTTTGGCGTTTCATCCTGCCGGAATTGCGTCATCCGCCGAAACTTCCTTTCGATCCTTCGACCGCAGGCGGTCAATGGTCAGGATAACATTGTTTGTGGCGAAGACGAGGGCGGCCCGTAAAACAATGCGTGATCGCCGCCGGCAACCCCAATCGTGACAGCGTCCGCTCGAGGTCAGTCGAGCCAGTCCGGCACCGAGTCGAGGCCGATCAGCTCGTCGTAGCCCCGGCGCGGGCGGATCACGTGGAAACGATCGCCCTTGACGAGCACCTCGGGCACCAGCAGGCGGCTGTTATAGGTTCCCGCCTGTACGGCACCGTAGGCGCCCGCCGAGCCGATCGCGAAAAGATCGCCGGGCTTCGGCATCGCCATCTCCCGGTCGAGCGCCAGATAGTCGCCGGTCTCGCAGACCGGCCCGACGACATCGGCCTTGATGCGCGGTGCGCTGGCCGCGGAAATCCTCACCGGGCGTAACTCGTGATAGGCCTCGTAGAGCGTCGGGCGGATGAGATCGTTCATCGCTCCATCGACGATGACAAAGGTCTTGTCGCCGCCGTCCTTCACATAGACCACTTCGGTCACGAGAATGCCGGCATTGCCGACGATCAGCCGGCCCGGTTCGGTGACGATCTTGCAGTCGAGGCCCTTGAGCTGGTTCTTGACGATATCGGCATAGGCGTCCGGCAAGGGCGGCGGGTTGTTGTCTTCACGGTAGGGAATGCCGAGACCGCCGCCGATATCGACGTGCTCGATGACATGCCCGTCGGAACGCAGCGTATCGACCAGTTCGCGCAACAGCTTGAAGGCGTCATCGAAAGGCTGCAGCTCAGTGATCTGGCTGCCGATATGCATGTCGATCCCGGTCACTTCGATGCCGGGAAGCTCGGCGGCGTGAGCGTAGACGCTCCGGGCCCGCTCCCAGGAAATGCCGAACTTGTTTTCCTTCTTCCCGGTCGAGATCTTTGCATGTGTGCGGGCATCGACGTCGGGATTGATGCGGAAGGAAACCGGCGCTCGTCTGCCGGCGCGTACGGCCCTCTGGTTCAGGACCTCCAATTCCGGCTCGGATTCGACATTGAAGCAATAGATGCCTGCCTCGAGAGCAAAATCCATCTCGCGCGCGGTCTTGCCGACGCCCGAGAACATGATCCGGCTTGCCGGAACGCCCGCTGCAAGCGCGCGGCGCAGTTCACCCTCGGACACCACGTCCACGCCTGCGCCGAGACGGCCGAGCGTTTTCAGCACGGCCTGGTTCGAATTGGCCTTCATCGCATAGCAGACCATGGCGTCCACATCGGCAAAGGCTTGCGAAAAGACCCTGTAATGGCGCTCCAGCGTCGCGGTGGAATAACAGTAGAACGGCGTGCCGACGGCGCGGGCGATCTCCGTCAGGGGCACGTCTTCGGCGTAAAGAATTCCGTCGCGGTATTGGAAATGATTCACGGTCTTTCCTCGGCTCAGAGGAGGGGGTCAAGCAGGAATGGGCGGTCGTCGACGGTTTGCTTCGGCGCGACAGTACCGGCGGGCGTTTTCGTATTGATCGGTGCGGTGGCCCCCGGCCGGTCGAGGTCGCCCTTACGCCCGCAGCCGGCGAGAACCAGCCCCGGGATTGCCAGAAGAAGCGCGATTCGGGCGGCCTTCCTGAATGTCATCGTCATTTCCCTTTGCCGAAGCTGAGAGCCGATTGATCTTGGGAGCGCAGGGGCGGCAGGAACATGTTCCCTGCGCCGCTCCGGTGCGATGTCTTACCGATTTTTCAGCGCCTTGTGCACCCTGTTTCTGCGCAGGAGAGAGCAGCAGTGGAGCCGACGCATTCTGCAACGGAAACCGTTACACACTTTTCCTGAAGCGCTCTAGTTGCGCGCCCGCCACCAGGAGATCTGCTTGCGGACTTCGGAGGGCGCAGTGCCGCCGAAACTGGTGCGGCTTGCCACGGAGGCCTCGACCGTCAGGACGCCGTAGACCTTGTCCGTTATCGCGGAATTGATCGCCTGCAGCTCGGCGAGCGGGAGGTCGGCGAGGTCGCATCCTTTCTGTTCCGCAAGCGCGACGACGCGGCCGGTCACATGGTGGGCGTCGCGGAAGGGCAGGCCTGCCTCGCGCACCAGCCAGTCGGCGAGATCGGTGGCGGTCGAGTAGCCGGAGCCGGCTGCAGCCTTCATCCGGTCGGCGCGTATCGTCACGTCGCGGATCATGCCGGTCATGGCCGCGATTGCGAGTTCGAGGCTCTCGGCCGCATCGAAGACCTGTTCCTTGTCTTCCTGCATGTCCTTGGAATAGGCGAGGGGAAGACCCTTCATCACAGTGAGCAGCGCAACCAGCGAGCCGTTGACGCGCCCGGTCTTGGCGCGCACGAGCTCGGCCGCATCGGGATTCTTCTTCTGCGGCATGATCGACGAACCGGTCGAAAAGGCGTCCGACAGGCGGATGAAGCCGAATTGCGGCGTGGACCAGATGACGATTTCTTCCGCGAGCCGCGACAGGTGGGTCGCCGCGATCGCGGCGATCGACAGGAATTCGAGCGCGAAGTCGCGGTCGGAGACGGTATCGATGGAATTGCGCGTCGGTTCGCGGAAGCCTAGCGCCTTGGCGGTCATGTGCCGATCGATGGGGAAGCCGGTGCCGGCAAGCGCGGCTGCGCCGATCGGGCTTTCGTCCATGTGCTCGATCGCGTGGCGAACGCGCGCCCGGTCGCGGCCGAACATTTCCACATAGGCCATGCAGTGATGTCCGAAGGTGACCGGCTGCGCCGTTTGCAAATGGGTGAAGCCGGGCATCACCGTGTCGGCATGCTCTTCGGCGCGGTCGAGAAAGGCAGCGATGAGACCGGTCAGCGCCTTCTCGGTCTTCTGAAGCTCCTCTTTCACCCACAGGCGGAAATCGAGCGCCACCTGGTCGTTGCGCGAGCGCGCCGTGTGGAGGCGCCCGGCGGCCGGGCCGATCAGCGCCGCCAGCCGCGCCTCGATGTTCATGTGGATGTCTTCCAGGCGGCGCGAGAATTCGAATGCGCCGCTGTCGATCTCTGACAGGATCGTGTCGAGGCCGTGAACGATCTTGTCTTTGTCTTCGGCGGAAATGATGCCTTGATGCGCCAGCATCGTCGCATGCGCTATTGAGCCGCGGATGTCCTGGGCATAGAGCTTCTTGTCGAAGCCGATCGAGGCATTTATCTCCTCCATGATCGCGTCCGGGCCCGAGGCGAAGCGACCGCCCCACATCTGGTTGGAGGATTTCGTCTCGGAACTGCCGTCAGCCATCAGGATGCCCGCCTTGGAGAATGAAATGCCAGACCAGAAGAAACGCCCTCCGGCCCTTAAATTGTTCGCGCTCGCCGCCCTTCTGGGCGTGATCGCCGGTGCGGCTGCGGTATACGTGAAGGAGACGGGGTCTGGCAATGGCGGCGTCACGCCGACGGCGGATGCGAGCTGCCCGCTGGCCGGGCAAAAAGTGGCTTCGCTCACCCCGCTGATGCGCGGCCAGGTCGCGGCGATGACGCCGGCGGACAACGCGCGCCCGATCGGCGGCCTCGATTTCGCAGGTCCAGATGGCAAGCCGCTGACGCTTGCCGCCTTTGCCGGCAAGACAGTCCTGGTCAACCTCTGGGCCACCTGGTGCGTGCCTTGCCGGGAGGAGATGCCGGCGCTCAACGCCCTGCAACAGGCGCTCGGCGGCGACCGTTTCGAGGTGGTCGCAATCAACATCGACACCGGTGCCGACGACAAGCCGAAGGCATTCCTCGACGAGGTCGGCGTTCATGCGCTCGGCTACTACCGCGATGCCTCGATGGGAGTTTTCAACACGCTCAAGAAGGAGGGGCTCGCCTTCGGCCTTCCCGCTACCTTGCTTCTCGACGAAAAGGGCTGCCTTCTGGGGTCGATGAACGGGCCGGCCGTATGGGACAGCGATGACGCGAAGAACCTCATCGAAGCGGCGCTGGCTCCGCCTGCAGGAAGTTGAGCGGTCGCCGCAGGAGCCTTCCGCCTGACCTGAAAGGTCAGCGCGTCGGTACGGGCACCTCGCCCCGGTAATCGTAGAAGCCGCGGCCGGATTTGCGGCCGAGCCAACCGGCCTCGACATATTTCACCAGCAGCGGGCAGGGGCGATACTTCGAATCCGCCAGGCCGTCATGCAGCACCTGCATGATCGACAGACAGGTGTCGAGGCCGATGAAATCGGCGAGCTGCAACGGACCCATCGGATGGTTGGCGCCGAGCTTCATGGCCGTGTCGATGGCATCGACGGTGCCGACGCCTTCATAGAGCGTGTAGATAGCCTCGTTGATCATCGGCAACAGGATGCGATTGACGATGAAGGCGGGAAAATCTTCGGCGACGGTGACGGTCTTGTCGAGATGCGCGACAAATTCCTTTGCCGCCTTGAAGGTCTCTTCCTCCGTGGCGATACCGCGTACGAGCTCCACCAGCTTCATGACCGGGACCGGGTTCATGAAGTGGATGCCCATGAACCGTTCGGGACGATCGGTCGCGGAGGCGAGCCGGGTTATGGACAGGGACGATGTGTTGGTCGCCAGGATGGCATCCGGCCTCATGACCGGGCAGACCTGACCGTAGATCTTGCGCTTGACGGTTTCGTCTTCGGTGACCGCCTCGATGACGAGATCGGCCTGCGCGAGGTCGTTGATGTCGCCTGAGCCCTTGATCAGGGAAAGCGCCCGCTTGCGGTCCTCGTCGCTCATCTTGCCGGAGGAGACCTGCCGGGCAAGATTGCCGTTGATGGTGGCAAGCCCCGCCTCGATTCGGTCCGCGGCGATATCGTAGAGCTGAACCTTATATCCGGCGGCTGCCGAAACATGGGCAATGCCGCAGCCCATCTGTCCTGCGCCGATAATTCCCACCGTCTTGATCATTGAAGCGAACACCCATGTTCAACAGGTTGCGGCAATGACGCTGCCGCAAATGCAAAATTACCGGGCCGGCAGGGCCGGCCCGGTATGATTGTTAATGCCATGTCGGCGCTTTTTCCAGCTTTTTCGTGCCGGTGGCCGGTGCGTCAAAGCGCCTTCTCGAGTTCCGGCAGGACATCGAAGAGATCGGCGACGAGGCCGTAGTCGGCGACCTGGAAGATCGGCGCTTCCTCGTCCTTGTTGATGGCGACGATCACCTTGCTGTCCTTCATGCCGGCGAGGTGCTGGATCGCACCGGAAATGCCGCAGGCGATGTAGAGGTCGGGGGCGACCACCTTGCCGGTCTGGCCGACCTGCCAGTCGTTCGGCGCATAGCCGGCATCGACGGCGGCGCGCGAGGCGCCGACGGCGGCGCCGAGCTTGTCGGCAACCGGGAGGATGACTTCCTTGAACTTCTCCGAGGAGCCGAGCGCCCGGCCGCCGGAGATGATGATCTTCGCCGAGGTCAGTTCCGGCCGGTCGGAGGACGACAGCGCATCGGAAACATGGGCGGAAAGGCCGGGATTTGCCGCGGCGGCAACCGTCTCGACCGGGGCCGAGCCGCCGTCTTGAGCAGCGGCAAAGGAGGCGGTGCGCACGGTGATCACCTTCTTCGGCTCGCTCGTCTGCACCGTCTGGATGGCGTTGCCGGCATAGATCGGCCGTTTGAAGGTATCAGGCGAGACGACCTCGATGATCTCCGAAACCTGGGCGACGTCGAGAAGGGCTGCGACCCGCGGCATGACGTTCTTGCCGACCGAGGTGGCGGCGGCAACGACGGTGTCGTAATTGCCGGCGAGCGAAACGATCAGCGCGGCCAGCGGCTCGGCGAGATTGTTGGCGAGCGAGGCGTCCTCGGCGACCAGCACCTTGGCGACGCCCGAAAGCTTGGAGGCTTGCTCGGCAATCCCTTTGACGTTCTGACCGGCAACCAGCACATGCACGTCGGTTCCGGTCCCACTGGCGATCTTCGTTGCCGCCGTCAGCGCCTTCGCCGTCTGGTCGGAAAGGTGGCTGTTGTCGTGGTCAGCCAGAAGCAGAATGGCCATGGTAGAATTCTCCCTTTCGATCGAGCTCAACGATCCGTTCCGGATCGGAGCTCATGAGTCTGAAGTGGTTCATGCGTTTGCCCGGAAGCCGGTGTTCGCTTTCCGGACGCATGAACTTAAAGCACGCCGGCTTCGGTCTTGAGCTTCTCGACGAGCTCGGCGACCGTCTTCACCTTGACGCCGGCCTTGCGGCCGGAGGGCTCTTCGGTCTTCAACACCTTCAGCCGCGGGCTGGTGTCGACGCCGAAATCGGCCGGGCTCTTCTTGTCGAGCGGCTTCTTCTTCGCCTTCATGATGTTCGGCAGAGAGGCATAGCGCGGCTCGTTGAGGCGCAGATCGGTGGTGACGACCGCCGGCAGCTTCAGTTCGACCGTCTGCAGGCCGCCGTCGACCTCGCGGGTGACGTTGATCTTGCCGTCGCCGATCTCGACCTTGGAGGCAAAGGTGCCCTGGGCCCAGCCGAGCAAGGCCGACAGCATCTGGCCGGTCTGGTTGGAATCGTCGTCGATCGCCTGCTTGCCGACGATGATCAGCCCCGGCTGTTCGGCCTCGGCGACTTGCCTGACGATCTTGGCCACAGCGAGCGGCTCGACCTGGTCTTCGGTCTCGACCAGGATCGCCCGGTCGGCGCCCATGGCGAGCGCGGTCCTGAGCGTCTCTTCCGCCTTGGCCGGGCCGATCGACACGACCACCACTTCACTCGCCTTGCCGGCTTCCTTCAGCCGCAGCGCCTCTTCGACCGAGATCTCGTCGAAGGGGTTCATCGACATCTTCACATTGGCAAGCTCGACGCCCGTTCCATCCGCTTTGACCCGGATCTTGACGTTGTAGTCGACGACCCGTTTCACCGTCACAAGTATTTTCATGGATTCTTTCCCTCCAAGAACGTTCGCAGGAAAATGCGCCTTAACAAGGCGGCCTGATTGTCGGTTGGCGACATCGATACGCGTTTTTGCTCCATAGACAAGCCGTTCTTGACGCTAAATCGCGATGAACCAACGCCAATTCGATATGACCGGGCTTATTCATACTTACGTTTACGTACAGGTAAAAAAATCCGCTGGCAAGCGGAGCCGCAAGGCCGGCTTCTATCGGGCATCACCCCAAACGCAGGGCATGCAATCCCTTGAAAACTCGACCTTTATTTCTCGGGCTCCCCTCGAAAATCAACCCGGCCGGCCCCATTGCGGAGCGGGCTTCGAAGCGCCGGCGGCTGCCGGCAACGTTTCATCGGGCGCTCTCGCCCTGTGCTCCACGGCGCGTGGAGTGACGATGGTCCGATCGAACAGCGGCACACCGCGGCGTCGCAAAACGACAACGAGCAGGAGACCCGCGACGATGCCGCCGACATGCGCACTCCAGGAAACGCCGCCGCCGGGATCGGCCACGAACATGAAGAACTGCTGGCCGATCCAGAAGGCGAGCGGAATGGCGGCGGGGAGCGGCAGGGGGATGCGGAAGAGCACGAGCACCCAGACCCGCACCTTGGGGTGCAGGAGGAAATAGGCGGCAACGACGCCGGATATGGCGCCGGAAGCGCCGATCAGCGGCGCCTCCGAGGCCGGATCGAGGAGCCCATGGGCCAGCGCTCCGGCCGCCGCGCACAGAAGATAGAAAACGAGAAATCGGAAATGCCCGAGCGCGTCCTCGACATTGTCGCCGAAGACCCAGAGGAAAAGCATGTTCATGGCGAGGTGCATGAAGTCGCCATGCAGAAACGAGTAGGTGACGAAGGTGAATTCGTCCGGAACGATCACCAGCGAGGGATCGAGGGCGGCATACTCGAAGATGATCGCGGGGATATAGCCTAGCCCGAGGATCGCAGCATTGGCGAAATCCTCGGTTGCGACGGGTCCGGTAGCGAGCCAGGCAACGAAATTGATGACGATCAGCGTGATCGTCACATACTGCATTCTTATGTGCTTCAGCTCGTTCCTGTCATGCAGCGGTATGAACATGCGATCCCCGAGACGACCCGCGCCGAAACAAAAATACGTTATCTGTTGTTGCCGGGGACCCAAAGGACATCGGCGCGCCCCTTGTCATTTGCCCAGCGGGCCGCGACGAACAGGAAATCCGAAAGGCGGTTGACATAGGCAATCGCCTCCGCGCTGACGGCCTCGCCTTCCATCGATGCGAGTGCGACCATTTGCCTCTCGCCGCGCCGCGCTACGGTACGGGCCACATGGAGCGCGGCCGAAGCGGCGCTGCCGGCCGGCAGGACGAAGGAGCGCAGCGGTTCGAGGTCGGCATTCAGCCGGTCGATCTCCCGTTCGAGGCGCTCGACCTGGGCGGCGACGATGCGAAGCGGCTCGTATTCGGGCTTCTCGCCCGTATCCGGTGTGGCGAGATCGGCGCCAAGATCGAAGAGATCGTTCTGGACGCGCATGAGCATCGCGTCGAGATCTGGGATCGCATGCGTGTGCTGGCGGGCGAGGCCGACAAAGGCATTCGTCTCGTCAATGGCGCCATAGGCCTCGACCCTGAGGTCGCTTTTCAGGCGGCGCGGGCCGGAGACGAGGCCGGTGGTGCCGTTGTCGCCTGTCCGGGTGTAGATCTTGTTCAATTTCACCATGATGCTGTCGCTTTACCTCAGCTCGGACGGCCGCCGCCGGTCACCCAGAGCGTCAGCATGATCAGCACGATGGCGATGGCCTGGAACAGCACGCGGGCCTGCATGAGTTTGTTGGAGGTGTTGCCGCTGCCGCCCCTGGCCATGTTGAGCAGGCCGCGGATCAGCACGATCGCTACCAGGCCCATGACGAGCAGGGTCAGACCGGTAAGGAAGCTGTTCATGGCGTAAATCCTTGTGGTTCGGTCAGCCGAGACGACCGATGATGCGGTAGAACAGTGCCGCCGGCAGGAGCTTTTTGAGAAGCACTCCCTGCCTGGCCGGCCTTGTCACTATATAATGCGGCCTCGGACGGCGTGCCGTCAAAGCGTGTTTCAGTACGGCATAAACGGCGTCGGGCCCGAGCTTGCCGGGTGCCGGTTTGCTCTCGCCGCGCAGGCGCCGCATCTGCCGCTCGTATTCCGCACGATGGACGGAATTCTCAAGATCGATGAACCGCTCGATATAGGCGATCGCATTGGTCGTGAATTTCGAGGCGATCGGGCCGGGCTCGATCAGGCTCACGCCGATGCCGCTGCCGGCGAGCTCCATCCTCAATGTGAGCGAGAGCGCCTCGAGCGCGGACTTCGAGGCATTGTAGGCGCCGCGCCAGCGATAGGGCACGAGGCCGAGAATGGACGAGCACTGGACGATGCGGCCATGCCCGCGGGCGCGCATCGCCGGGATGACGCGCCGCGTCAGGTCGTGCCAGCCGATGACGTTGGTTTCGAGCTGGAGCCGCAAGGCCTCCGTCGGCAGATCCTCCACCGCGCCGGCCTGGCCATAGGCGCCATTGTTGAAAAGCGCATCGATTCGTCCGCCGCTCAGCGCCATCACGGCTTCCACCAGCGCGGCAATCGTCTCCGGCCGGGTATAGTCCATGATGAAGGTCTCGATGCCTTCGGCCTCCAGCGGCGCCTGATCCTCCGGCCGGCGCACGGTCGCGAAGACCCGCCAGCCGTCCCGCTGCAGCGCCCGGGCGCAATAGGCCCCGATGCCTGACGAGCAACCGGTGACGATGATTGTGGGGCGATCCGGCATCCACGCGATTCCTGTAGAAATCCAAGCCCCATTTCCCATATTCATCGTTGGGATACAATTGAATTGCAAAGGCGATGGCTGGGACCGGAACGTGACGTCAAGGCCGTTCGCAGGTACTGCGCCGGCTGGTCCTCATCAGGAGCGGGATTGGTGAAAGAGTGGGAGACGGAATGCCGGCATTCGTTCGCATCATCTGGAAGGTCGTGTTCGATGCGCTCTGGCATTTCAGCGAGGACGATGGCTGGGCGATGGCCAGTCACGTGGCGCTTTCTTCCCTTATGGCCGTCTTTCCCTTTCTGATCTTCGGCACCGCGCTCGCCAGTTTTCTGGGCGCCGATCAGTTCGCGCAGACGGCAGTCCATCTGATCTTCGACACCTGGCCGGAATCGATCGCCAAGCCGGTCGCCGACGAAGTCGTGCGCGTATTGACCATCCCGCGCGGCAGCCTGCTTACGATCTCCGTTCTTGCTGCAGCCTATTTCGCGTCGAACGGCGTCGAAGCATTGAGGATCGCGCTCAATCGCGCCTATAGGGTTGCCGAAAGCCGCTACTGGTATGTGACGCGGCTCGCGAGCCTCGGCTTCGTGCTCGGCGCCGTGCTCATTCTCGCCGCCCTCAGTCTTCTTCTGGTCGCGGTGCCTCTGGCGGTCCGCAATGCGGATCAGTGGTTCCCCTGGCTGGATACGCTGATGGCGGCGGTGGACGATTGGGGCTTGCCCCTGACGCTGACCATGCTGACGGCAGGCTTGCTCGTCGCGCATCTGTGGCTGCCGGCCGGCCACCGCAACGTCGTCGACGTCCTGCCCGGCATCTTCCTCACGCTCGTGCTGTGGTCCGTCGGCGGCTACGCCTTCGCCTCCTACATCGCCAATTTTTCCAACTACGTGACGACCTATGCCGGGCTTGCTTCCATCATGATCGTCCTGGTCTTCCTCTACATGCTTGGCGCGATCTTCATCATCGGCGCGGAAATCAACGCTGCCATTCTGAAATACAAGGTGAAGCTCATGGTCAGGCGCAGTTTCCAGGGGGGTCGAGGAGAGTAAGGCTGCGAATTTCTCTCCTCATCGTTCGCCGAGAACCATGGCCCTGACATCCGCAGGCCTGTGCCCCGAAGCCCTGAAGGAGGCGATTCCGGTGTCGCTGTTGCTTTTCGACAGTTTCCGTCCGTCCGGCCCGAGAACGAGGCGATGATGGTGATAGACCGGCTGCGGCAGGCCGAGAAGGCTTTGCAGCAGGCGATGCACCGATGTCGCGTGGTAGAGGTCGCGCCCGCGCACGACATGGGTGATCCCCTGCAGGGCATCGTCGACCACGACCGAGAGATGATAGCTCGACGGCGCATCCGAACGCGACAGGATGACGTCACCCCAGGCGGCCGGATCGGCGCCGACCGAGGCCGCTTCGCCCGAGCTCAACCCCGTTTCTCGCCAGGTGAGTGGCCCGCCGGCCCGCCGCAGGGCCTCTCCCATGTCGAGACGCCAGGCATAGGGGCGGCCGCTCGCCAGGAGAGCCGCCTGCTCGTCCGGCGTGAAGCCGCGCTCGCGGCCGGGATATAGCGGTGTCCCGTCCGGATCGCGCGGCCACGCTTGCCCCTTCGCCTCTGCCGCGGCCACCGCCGCCCTTATTTCACCGCGCGTCATCACGGCGGGATAGACGAGGCCCATCGCGTTCAAGCGCTCGAGCGCAGCGGCATAGACGCCGAGATGTTCGGATTGGCGCCGCACCGGCTCTTCCCAATCGAGACCGAGCCAGGCGAGGTCCTCGAAGATCGCCGCCTCGAATTCCGGCCGGCAGCGCGTCCGATCGATATCTTCGATCCTCAGCAGGAAACGGCCGCCCATGGCTTCCGCCATGTCGTGATTGAGGATCGCCGACAGGGCGTGGCCGAGATGCAGGAGACCGTTGGGACTCGGCGCGAAACGAAAAACCGGTTGTTCTGGTCGTGAAATCGGCATTCTTTTCCTTTGCCATGGAAGCGTTGTAAAGATCACCCGCTTTCTACAGGGCCGTGCGTCTTCCTGCGCACCAAGGGATCTGTAGCACTTTGAATTCCTGCATGCTTCGTCCGTAAATCGGAGACGATCCCGGACACATGCAGTGGGAGGATGCATGCGGATCATCCGGACGCACGAGGATATAGAGGCCGGTCTTGCCGGTCTGGTGATGCTCGATGCCCGGCTCGAACACGTCATCGACAAGGCGGGGCCGGTACCCTTGAGGCGCACCGACCCCGGTTACCGCGGCCTCGCCAACATAATCGTCTCCCAGATGGTCTCGAAGGCGAGCGCGGCGGCGATCTGGAACCGGATGGAGGCCTCGCTCGGCGAGATCACCGCAGACGCGGTGCTTGCGCTCGACGACGAAGATTGCCGACGCTTCGGCTTGTCCCGGGCCAAGGCCGATACGCTGAGAAGGGTCGCCGCTGCCGCGACCGCGGGCGAGATCGATCTCGACGCCATCTGCAACGCCGAAGCGGTGAAGGCAATTCACGAACTGACGGCGATCAAGGGCATAGGCCGTTGGACCGCCGAGGTCTATCTGCTCTTCTGCGCCGGCCATCCGGATGTGTTCCCGGCCGGCGATGTCGCCCTGCAGAATGCCATAGGCCATGCGCTGGGGCTCGAACTGCGACCGACGGCAAGCGAGGTCGATTCGCTCGCGGGCGGCTGGTCGCCATGGCGCAGTGTCGCCGCGCGGCTTTTTTGGGCCTATTATGCGCAGGAGATGCGCCGCGATGCGCTTCCCGTGACGCCTTGAAGAAAAAAAGCGGATCCTTTGCTCCCTTTTCTTTGTGGCTTCACAATCCTGTCGCAACGCGCCTAATATAGAAGAGGCAGATGCCGAATCGCTCAGGAGAATACGCTTGACGATTGCAGTCTCACCTCAGGCCCTGCCGGCGCTCGTGTTGAACGCCGACTATAGGCCGCTGAGTTATTATCCCTTGTCGCTCTGGTCCTGGCAGGACGCGATCAAGGCGGTCTTTCTCGACCGTGTGACTATCCTCGCCGAATACGAACACTCCGTCTCGTCGCCGAGTTTCTCGATGCGGCTGCCGAGCGTCGTCTGTCTCAAGAGCTATGTCCAGCCGTCACGCCACCCGGCCTTCACCCGGTTCAACGTATTCCTGCGGGACAAATTCGAGTGCCAGTATTGCGGCTCGCCGGACGACCTGACCTTCGACCACGTGGTCCCGCGTGCGCATGGCGGCCAGACCACCTGGGAAAACGTCGTCGCCGCCTGTTCTCCCTGCAACTTGCGCAAGGGCAGCAAGCTGCCGAAGCAGGCCGGCATGTTCCCGCACCAGAAGCCATATCACCCGACGGTTCAGGATCTGCACAATAACGGCCGGCTTTTCCCGCCCAACCACCTGCATGACAGCTGGATGGATTATCTCTACTGGGATGTCGAGCTGCAGCCGTAAGGTTAAGACGCCCGACCCTGAGCTGACGCCTTCAAGGCACCACGCAGAGCGATCGCCGCGAGGATCAGGCTCGCGATGACGTTCCAGCCTGCGAAAGAAAGCCCGAGCACGCGCAGCGCCGCATCCGTGCAGGAGGGTGCGTGCTTCGCATCCAGATCGCCGAGCAGGTCGCCGACATCGGAAGAAATGCCTTGCGCCGTGGTGGCGCAGGTCGAGGGGCCTTCCCAGAAGTGCCACTCGGCGCCCGCATGGTACACACCGAGGCCCGCACCGACCAGCATCAGTATGCCGACGCCGAGGAGCAGCGTGCGGGTGGTCCAGCCGGGCAGCTTCAGCACGCTGGTTGCGATGGCGAGAATTCCGAGCGGAATGCCGTAATAATAGGGATCGCGCTGAAGCAGGCACAGCGCGCAGGGGATGTAGCCCCCGATATGCTCGAAGCCGAGCGCACCGCCGACGGTCGCCGCCATGCCGATGGTGACGAGTACGGCACAAATGAGTTGCCGGCGCTGAGCGAACGAATCTGCAAACATGCACACCCCTCGGCGCACGGAGCGGCGAACATGCCGCCCGGGCGCCAGTGAAATCGAACGCCGCCTTCTTAGGCAGGATCGCCGGCTCTGTAAATCGGGTCGCATGTCCGGCCGCCTGCACGCTTTTGTGATCGTACGGAGCAGCTGGCGTGGGAGCACCCGGCCAAATTCACACGATCGGCGAAATTCGCAACTTCGCGGTTGACCGGCCCGAAATCGATCGTGTAAATCGCAAGCGCTGATATCACGCAAAGCCTCTAGCCCCATTGGCGGAATTGGTAGACGCGCTCGACTCAAAATCGAGTTCCGAAAGGAGTGCTGGTTCGACTCCGGCATGGGGCACCACAACTACTTTATAGTGTTGGTTTCATTGCGCTTTTATCTTCTGGCGTCTGATAGTCCTCGCGCCATTCGCAAAACTTCATCTTATTCTGATCTGTTTTCCGTATATTCCACCGGGATAGTCCTCGGCTCTCGACGCGACCAATAGCTGCGCCGGCGGGCCTGTATGTCTGCGATACTTTTGAAAACAGTCGAAGAGGCACCCGCACGAGGGTTGCGAATACTAACTTCGGTTGTATTTTTACGATCAACCTCCACCTCGAGCACACGCGGCGGAGGGGCTTATCCGGGTCGCAGTTTCACGTCTCCCGGTACTCGGTCCGGGTACTGCGTCGGCGTCTCACGGCGCGTAAATACCGGGCAAGCGCAAGTCGGACATCAGCAAGCCTAGAGCTTCATATCGAGGAAGTGTCATGACTAGATCGCTACTTGATCGACTTTTTTCAGCTGCAGCCGGCATCACAGTGGGACTGACGGTTATCTCCGTCGCCCATGCGCAGCAAGCGACACCCGCTACCCCACCAGACAGGCCAAATATTTTGGTAATCTTCGGAGACGACATCGGTTTGACGAACATCAGCGCCTATGCGGATGGCATCGTGGGCTACAGGACACCGAATATCGACCGCATTGCTGAGGAAGGCCTGCGCTTCACCGATTACTACGGCGAGAATAGCTGCACGGCGGGCCGGTCGACCTTCATTACCGGCCAGGCCTGCCTGCGCACGGGTCTCTGCAAGGTCGGTGCACCCGGAGCGCCCGTAGGGCTCCAGGCCGGTGACATCACCATAGCCCAGGCCTTGAAGCCGCTGGGTTATTCGACCGGCCAGTTTGGCAAAAACCACTTGGGCGACAGGGACGAGTTCCTGCCGACGAACCATGGCTTCGATGAATTTTTCGGTAATCTCTACCACCTCAATGCGGAAGAGGAGCCGGAAGCAGCAGCGTGGCCGAAGGACGATGAAGAATTCCTGAAGGTGTACAATCCCCGCGGCGTGGTGAAATCGTCGGCCGACGGGAAGATCGAAGACACCGGCGCGCTCAATCGCAAGCGCATGGAAACCATCGACGACGAAACGACCGCCGCCGCGATCGATTTCATCCGGAGGCAGGTCAAGCAAGGCAAGCCCTTCTTCACCTGGATGAACACGACACGCATGCATGCCTTCACCCATGTCCGCGAATCCATGCGCGGCCAGAGCGGCATGCCCGGCAATGAATATGCCGACGGGATGATCGAGCATGACGGCGACGTCGGCGATCTGCTCAAGGCCTTGGACGATCTCGGCGTCACGGACAACACGATCGTCGTCTACACGACCGATAATGGTCCGAACCAATGGTCATGGCCAGATGCCGCATCGACCCCGTTCCGCAGCGAGAAAGACACAAACTGGGAAGGTGCCTTCCGGGTACCGGCAATGGTCCGCTGGCCCGGGAAGATCAAGGCAGGTCAGGTCTCCAATCAGATCGTCTCCGGCCTGGACTGGTTCCCGACGCTTTTGGCGGCGGCGGGTGACCCAGACATCAAGACCCGTCTGCTGAACGGCTGGAAGCCCGAGGGGAGCACGACGACGTTCAAGAACCATCTCGATGGCTACAACCAGCTGGACTACCTTACCGGCAAGTCGGACAAGAGTGCCCGTTCCGAATTTTTCTATTTCGATGACGACGCCAACCTGGTGGCCACACGCTACGACGATTGGAAGGTGGTCTTTCATGATCAAACTGCCGGCGGAGGATTCGCTGTCTGGCAAACGCCGCTTGTGACCTGGCGCGTGCCCAAGCTGTTCAACCTGCGGATGGACCCCTATGAGCGTGCGGACCTGGTGTCCGATCAGTACAACGACTGGCTTGTAAGAAACGATTTCCTGCTGGTGAAGGGTCAATTGAAGGCTGCAGCGTTCCTGGAGAGCTTCATCAAATATCCGCCTAGCCAACGCGGAGCCAGCTTCAACCTCGAAGGTGTGCGGGCCAAAGTGGATAAGGCGATCGATCAATCGTTCAAAGACCGCGGCATCGAGCAATAACGTCGATAACCATCGAACCGGAAAGAACGCACCGACCCCGGTGCGTTCGCTTCTCCTCGAAATCCGCGCCCACGGTCGGCACCACCATTGAATTCCCCCGCGCTCAAATGCTAGCTGCATTGCAGCAAAACTCAGCTGCAGCAAGCTCATGCTCCCGAAGATCGAAGACTATGACGAACTCTACGGCGATTTCCGCTGGCGGATACCCGATACCTTCAACATCGGCGTAGCCGTCAGCGACGCCTGGGGCGCGCGGGAGCCGGAGCGCGTCTGTCTCCAGCATTTCAGCTCGGACGGCGCGCATCTTGCGTTGACCTATGGCGCCTTTGCCGCCCGTTCGTCCGCTTTTGCCGGCGGACTTGCCGCACATGGGGTGAAGCCCGGCGATCGCGTTGCCATCCTGCTGCCGCAGGGGTTCGAGGCGGCGATAGCCCATGCGGCAATCTACAAGCTGGGTGGTATCGCGCTGCCGCTTGCTCTGCTTTTCGGCGCCGAGGCGCTGGCCTACCGGCTGAAGGATGCGGGTGCGGCAGCGATCGTCACCAATCGCTTCGGCCATGAGCGGCTAACGGCGATCCGGGAAGAGCTGCCGGATTTGCGCCTGGTGGTGCTTGCCGAAGAACAGCACGAATCCGGCACCGTGCGGTTCGGTGAACTCGTGGCCCGGGAGGGCCGATTCGATCCCGCGGAAACGAAGCCGGACGATCCCGCTCTGATGATCTACACTTCGGGGACCACCGGGCCGCCGAAGGGAGCCCTGCATGGCCATCGCGTGCTGCTCGGCCATTTGCCGGGGTTCCAGTTCCATCACCACTTCCTGCCGCAGCCTGGCGACCGGATGTGGACGCCTGCCGACTGGGCCTGGGCGGGCGGTCTCCTGAACGCTCTGCTGCCGTCGCTTTTCTTCGGCGTGCCCGTGGTGTCCTCGCCGGCGCAGAAATTCGATGCGCATACCGCGTTCCGGATCATGGAGGAAATGGATGTGCGCAACGCCTTCATCCCGCCGACGGCGCTCAGGCTCCTCAAATCCGTCGAGCGGCCGCGCGATCGCTACGCGCTCAAGCTGCGCACCGTCGGTTCGGCCGGAGAGGCGCTCGGGCGGGAGACCTTCGAATGGGCAAGGGCGGCACTCGGCGTCGAGGTGAGCGAATTCTACGGCCAGACGGAATGCAATATCGTCATCTCCTCTGCGACCGATCTCGGCGTGGCGAAGCCCGGCTCCATGGGCAAGGCGGCACCGGGTCATCAGGTCGCGATCATCGACGGCGAGGGGCGGGTTCTGCCGCCCGGCGCGGTCGGGCAGGTGGCGATCAGGCGTCCCGATCCGGTGATGTTCCTCGGCTACTGGCGCAACGAAGAGGCGACCGAGTCCAAGTTCATCGGCGACTGGATGACGACCGGGGACCAGGGCGCCTTGGACGAAGAGGGCTATTTCACCTTTTTCGGACGTGACGACGACGTCATCACGTCGTCGGGCTATCGCATCGGCCCGGGCGAGATCGAGGATTGTCTCGCCGGGCACCCGGACGTGCAGCTCGCCGCGGCCGTCGGCAAACCGGACCCGCTCCGGACCGAGATCGTCAAGGCCTATGTCGTGCTGAAACCCGGCGTCTCTGCCGGCGACGAGACCGCGGCAGGGATCCGCGACTGGGTGAAGAACAGGCTGTCGATGCATGAATATCCGCGCGAGATCGCTTTCGTCGACAGCCTGCCTTTGACCACCTCGGGCAAGGTGATCCGCCGGCTTCTGCGCGAGAAGGCGGCGGCAGAGGCGCTCGCCGCGTCCGGCGGCTGATGTTCGGCTGAAAGATCAGCGGCCTGCCAACGCCCGGATCTTTTCACGCAGCAGCCGGGCCATGTTTCGGGTATTGCGATAAAGGTGGAGCTGCGCGGCGACCTGGCGCACGTCGCGGTCGCGGTTCTGTGCCAGCCCGATCACGAGCGTGCCCATTTCCTCTCGCTCCTGCCACAGGCGGCTCATCACCGGATGATCGGGCACGGCACAGGAGTCGGAGCGGATGATATTGGCATCGTCGAGATGCCACTCCGTGAGCTCCGCGACAAGCAGCTTGCCCGGAGAGTATTTCGCATAGCGCTCGTCATAAGCGGTCTTCCAGGCATAGGCTTCGCCGGCCATCAGCAGAACGACGATGGTCGCGATCGCCTTGCCGTCAAGATCGAGCGTGTGAATGCGGACGCTGTCGGCCTCGGCCAGATTGTTTACCGCTTCCCTTGCGAAAGCGGCGCGGAACCGGTCCATGATCATGGCGCTGCGTTCGCGGCCTTTCCAGCCGGACGCTTCGAGGACCAGGAACTCCTCCATGCGCAGGCGGATCTCATCGGGTTGGCGCGCGACATTGTAGGCCAGCGATCCCTGCTTCGCGAGATTGTTCCACTGCCGCTTCAGCTCCCTCAGGCGCTGGGGGCCCGCGGCCTCGCGCAAATAGGTGGGGCCGTCCAGCAGGCTTTCGAGCATCGGCCGGCTGAATGTATCCGTCACCGTCAGCGGCAGGTTTTCGCCGATCGCGACGGCACGGGCAAGCTGCGCAAATTTGCCGTTCAACCTGATGTCCGGAAGCACGAGCACCGGCGGCAGGCCGGCGGAAGGCGCGGCCAGCGCTTCGTAAAGATTGCTGATCGTCTCGGCCGCGTCTTCGGCATCGAGGAGGGGCGTGCCCAGCGGCCCGAATGGATTGGACCAGGCGCGAATAATGGTCGCGCCGATCGAAAAACCCGGCTTCTCTATCGAGAACGGCATGAGAAAGCGGATGCGGCTTCTCTGCTCGCTTTGGTCGCGGATGACCGCAAGCCGGATTACCCGGTCCTCGAGGCGCGGCATGGCCGGCGCGAGAAAGCGCCCGGTAAAGAAGACGTTCTGCTCGATGGCGCGATTGGAGAGAAAGTCGAGCTCCCGCTGCAGGTCGTATCCCGCTCTAGCGGGATAGACCGCGAGGTGCCGTCCGGGCCTTCCGACCATCAGTGTCCGCTCGGAACGGAACGTATCGGGCCCGGATTGCGCGAGGCTGCCAAGCAGGCGGTTGGCGCTGCCGTTCACGTCTGCGGGAAGGACATTGCCGATCATGGCTCAAATCGCCTCGTTCTTGTTGTTCATGCTCCCCGCGCCGGCAACGGCCAGCAGGGGAAAGCCGAAAGTGCGCCTTACGGCGAAATGCAGGATGGCTGCCTCCACGAACATCGCGCCGGCAGTGGCGGCAGCTGCGCCCGTCAGGCCGAAGACCGGGATGAGTGTCACGTTCAAGGCGATGTTGACTCCGAGCGCTGCCGCATAGAGCAGGACGCAGAGCTTTTGCCGCCCCGCCATCGTGAGCAGCGTTTCGGCGGGTCCGACGAAGGCCTTGGCGAGAATTCCCGTCAGCAGGATCGTCATCAAGGGGGCGCCCGCCGTGAAGGCCGGGCCAAACAGCGAAAGCAGGATGTTGCCGGCTGCGAGTACGCAGCCGCCGATCGCCAGGGACGGCCAGAAGGACCAGCGCGCGCTTTCGACGGCGATTTCAGCCAGCTGCCGGCGATCGCCTGCGGCCATTGCCGCAGAGAAACGCGGACCTGCTGCCGCCTTGACGGCGAACATCACGAAATGGACGAGTGCCATGGTCTTGGCCGCCGCAAAATAAACCGCCACATCGTCGGGATTGAGATAGAGGCCCACGATGACGACGTCGGAATTGGTGAGCAGGAACCCGAAACCGTCGACCAGAAAAATGGGAAGGGAGACGCTGAGCCACCGCCCGAGCTCGATCTTCATCGGCCCGCGCACGTAATGGCGGCCGAGCCGCCATGCCATCGTCACGAATTGTCCGAGTGTGGTGACATAGGCCGCCGCCAGCGCAGCGCCCATGGCTGTCGTCGCATCGCGCGGAAGCCCGGCAGCGATCGCGATGACCATGAAACCGAGGATCAGCAGCGGCCGCACGAGATAGGTCGGGCTCATCGCGACGATGGGCCAGCTATGCGCCCGCGCGGTGCCATCCAGTACGTCGCCGAGCGCGATCATCGGCAGAGTGAACAGGCCGAGATAGAGGGGAATCACATAGTAACTTTCGATGGCGGAGCCGAAGAGCCAGAGGCCGGCTCCGCCGACTGCGGCGAGAACGGTCGCGGAAAGCATCGCAAAGACGCGCGCCGTCGTGGTCAGACCGCGGATGTTCGCGAGCGCGGCGGTGGTATGGTATTCCGGCAGGAAGCGGATCACGGTCGCATGGAAACCGAGGCAGGACAGGTTTCCGAAGAGGACGACCAGCACCCAGACGAAAATGAAGATGCCGTATTCGAACTCGCCGACGAGGCGCGCAAGGACGATTTGCGAGACGAAGGCGATGGCTGCGCTGACGATACGGATCAGAAAGGCGATGAGCGCCACGCGCTGTGCACGGTTCCTGGGATCGTCCCCCGCAAGAAGCGACGCGAGGCCATGCAAGAGAAGAGGCAGGCGATATCTCAGCGCCGACGGCAGCATTCGTCCGGCCGATTGACATACCGCCATGAACACGAGGACACCCTGACATTACGCAATACTGGGCTTCACTTCTGTCAGATCAGCGTTAACAAAGGGTTCAGCACCCTCGCTTGAGGGCGAGGAAGCCGGGCTTTTGCCCGACTTCCTCCTCAATCATGCCTGGGCGTGCCTTCTGGACTGCAACTGCCGGCGCGCGATCAGCACGACACCGGCCATTGTCGAGGCATAGACCACGAGCGGCCATGCGCTGTCGCCGGGCAGTCCGATCACGAGCAGTGTCCCCGCCGTCCCGACGATGAGGCTTTGGACGCAGAAATAGACTGCGACCGCCGAACCCGCCATGTATCCGAACTCTTCGAGCGCGCCGTTTGCAGTTACCGATACGGCGAAGACGATGCCGACCGCCATGACCCACATCGACGCGACGAACGTCCAGGACGAAGGGGTGCCGAAGCTTTGCCCGGCGGCCAGGAGCGCCGCCCCGAGAAGCAACATGCACATGCCCCGCAGGAGGCTGCCCAAAGTTCCCCATCGGGAGACGAACCGCCTGGCAAAGCGCGCCGTGATGATCATCACGATCGCTACAGTTGCAAAGGCGAGGCTGAACTGCAGCTCCGAATATCCCGCCCTGTCGATCAGAACGCGCGGAGAGGTGGAAAAGAACACGAAAAACGTGCCCATGGCGGCGCTGAAGCCGAGGGTATAGGTCCAGAAAGCGAGGCTGCGGAAAAGGGGCCCGAATGCGCGCCGCGGCAGCGCTGCCGCCGAAGGGCGGGTTTCATGCCAGCGAGGCAGTGCCTGCACCAGCGCGATTACGGCAAATGCACCCAGCATAACGAAGATCGAGCGCCATCCGAACCTCTCCGCCAGCATGGCGCCGGCTATCGGTCCCAGAGCGGGAACGAATGCCAGAATGGAACTGAACAGGCTGTAGATAACCGTGCTTTCCGGGCGGTCGGCATAGACGTCCCGGATTGTCGCAAAGGTGGCCACCAGGGCCGCAGATGCGCCAACCGCCTGCAGGAAGCGGAAGGCGACGAATGGTATGGCGCTGGAGGATGCCGCAAGGCAGAACGACGCCGCGGCGAACAGCATCGCTCCGCCGATCAGCACAGGTCGTCGTCCGATGCGATCGGAGACGGGCCCGAAGACGATCTGGCCGAGGCCGAGCATCACCATATAGAGGCTCAGCGTGAGCTGGACCACGGCAGGACTGGTCCCGAGAATACCTGGCATCGCCGGAACGATCGGGAGATATATATCCATGGCCAGGGAGGCGAGGATATCGAAGGGCGCCATCAGCAGCAGCGCTGCCGGCAGCGAATAGCGCCAGACATGGGGCTTTGTAGGCATGGAAAGACATCCGCTCAAATGAGGAACATTCGGCGGCGGCCTGCCTTCGGCACGGGGGTCGGTTCGACAGACGCCGCAACAACAAGGAAAAGGCGTTGTTGCGGCTTACTTGTCCGAGGACTTTTGAGCTCCCATGCTACGGCTCCATGCGCATCTAGAGGTGAGGTAAGTTGCCTGCCATGTCAGTGGCAGGCAGACAATCGTTCGCGCGCCCGACCGGACGCGCAGCACCGCGCGGTCAGGCTTCGTAAATGCCGTGGCAATGCTTGTATTTCTTGCCCGAGCCGCACGGGCAGGCTTCGTTGCGTGCCACTTTGCCCCAGGTTGAAGGGTCGGCCGGATCGCGGTTCGCGGGGGCGACCGCCAGCAGCGTCTCCCCGGCCTGCGCGAAGTCGTCCTCGCCGGTCAGCGGATCGATGTGGTGCGCCTGCATCGGTGGCAGCGGCTGCGGTTCCTCGGGCGCCTCGCGGACCAGCTCGACGCGCATCAGCTGTGCCGTGACCGCCTGACGCAGATTGCCGAGCAGGGCCTGGAACAGCTCGAAAGCCTCGGACTTGTATTCCTGCAGCGGATCGCGCTGGGCGTAGCCGCGGAAGCCGATGACCGACCGCAGGTGGTCGAGGTTGACGATATGCTCGCGCCAGAGATGGTCGAGCGTCTGGAGGACGACGGAGCGCTCGACATATTGCATGATTTCGGGGCCGAAACGCTCGGCGCGCTCGGCAGCCGCCTTGTCCACTGCGGCAGTGATGCGCTCGCGGATATCGTCCTCGGCGATGCCTTCTTCGGCGACCCATTCGGCGATCGGCAGGTCGAGATTGAAATATTGCTGGACGTCTGCTTTCAGCCCCTCGGCATCCCATTTTTCGGCATAGGCCCGCTCCGGAATGCGTTTGGCAACGATTTCCTCGATCACTTCGTTGCGCATGTCGGTCACCGTATCGGTGACGCTCTCCGCGTCCATCAGTTCGATGCGCTGCTCGAAAATGACCTTGCGCTGGTCGTTGAGCACATCGTCGTATTTCAGGAGATTCTTGCGGATGTCGAAGTTGCGCGCCTCGACCTTCTTCTGGGCGCGTTCGAGCGCCTTGTTGATCCAGGGATGGACGATTGCCTCGCCTTCCTTCAGGCCGAGCTTCTGCAGCATTCCGTCCATGCGGTCGGATCCGAAGATGCGCATCAGATCGTCCTGAAGCGACAGGTAGAACTTGGAGCGGCCCGGGTCGCCCTGGCGGCCCGAGCGGCCACGCAGCTGGTTGTCGATGCGGCGGCTTTCGTGCCGTTCGGTGGCAAGAACGTAGAGCCCGCCGGCGGCGAGCGCCTTTTCCTTGAGCTTCTGAACCTCTTCCCGGATCGCCTTTTCGCGCACTTCGCGCTCCGGGCCGGGCTCGACATCGGCCAGCTCCTGCTGGATGCGCATATCGGGGTTGCCGCCGAGCTGGATGTCGGTGCCGCGGCCGGCCATGTTGGTGGCGATCGTGACCGCGCCGGGGACGCCGGCCTGCGCGACGATATAGGCTTCCTGCTCGTGGTAGCGGGCGTTCAGCACCTGGAACTTGGAGAAGCCGCTCTTCTTCAGCATATCGGCGAGAAGTTCGGATTTCTCGATGGAGGTGGTGCCGACGAGCATCGGCTGGCCGCGCTCATGTGCGGATTTGATCTCGTCGATGATCGCCTTGAATTTTTCGCCGACGGTACGATAGACCTCGTCATCCTCGTCGACGCGCTTGATCGGCAGGTTGGTCGGCACCTCGAGAACTTCGAGGCCGTAGATGTTGCCGAATTCCTCCGCTTCCGTCGCAGCCGTACCGGTCATGCCGGCAAGCTTGTCGTACATGCGGAAATAGTTCTGGAAGGTGATCGAGGCGAGCGTCTGGTTCTCGGGCTGGATCTGCACCTTCTCCTTGGCTTCGAGCGCCTGGTGCTGGCCCTCGGAGTAGCGGCGACCGGGCATCATGCGGCCGGTAAACTCGTCGATGATGACGATCTCGCCGTTGCGTACGATGTAATCCTTGTCGCGGGTGAAGAGCTTGTGGGCCTTGAGCGCGTTGTTGACGTGGTGAACGATCGCCACGTTCTCGATGTCGTAGAGCGACTCGCCCTTCAGCAGACCGGCTTCACGCAGCATGTTCTCGAGCTTCTCGGTGCCTTCCTCCGAAAAATTGGCCGAGCGCTGCTTCTCGTCGATTTCATAGTCTTCCGGCGACAGGCGCGGAATGAACTCATTGATGGTGTTGTAGAGATCGGAGCGGTCGTCGAGCGGGCCGGAGATGATGAGCGGCGTGCGCGCCTCGTCCACCAGGATCGAGTCGACCTCGTCGACGATGGCGAAGAAGTGGCCGCGCTGCACCATCTGGGAGCGCTCGTACTTCATGTTGTCGCGCAGATAGTCGAAGCCGAGCTCGTTGTTCGTCGCATAGGTGACGTCGCAGGCATAGGCGTCGCGGCGCTGTTCGTCGGAGAGACCGTGGACGATGACGCCGGTGGTCATGCCGAGGAAGCCGTAGATGCGGCCCATCATGCCCGCGTCGCGCTGGGCGAGGTAGTCGTTGACGGTGACCACATGCACGCCCTTGCCGGCGAGTGCGTTGAGATAGACCGGCAGGGTGGCGACGAGCGTCTTGCCTTCGCCGGTCTTCATTTCCGCGATGGCCCGCTCATGCAGGATCATGCCGCCGATCAGCTGGACGTCGAAGGGGCGCAGCCCGAGGACGCGGAGCGCAGCCTCGCGCACGACCGCAAAGGCCGGCACGAGAATGTCGTCCAGGGTCTTGCCGCCGGCGAGCTCACGGCGAAATTCCGCCGTCTTCGCCGCCAGGGCCTCGTCGCTCAGCGCCTTCATTTCGGCTTCGAGAGCATTGATGGCGTCCACCCGGCCCTTGTAGCCGCGGACGCGGCGATCGTTGGCGGAACCAAACAACTTGCGGGCAAAGCCGCCGAGACTGACCATGCAAATGGTCCTTTCCTTATTTGTCGCCTGGGTTTCAGGCGCGCGGTCGAAAAACCGCGTCACGCCGCGAAACGCCCGGAAACTGTTCTGGACGCGAGGTTGCGTGACAGATAAGAGGGGGGTCGGATTATGTCAACGCACTTGCACGGCCGGACGGCTACAGAACCGCCACATTCTGGTTGTTGTGCAGCCCTTGGGGCCGGAGGCAATCGCGCTGGCGGCCAATGGTGAAAGGTTAGAAACATGTCTAGATACAAGACCCTTGCGGCCGCGGCACTGGTCGCGGTGATCGCGGCGGGTGTCGCCCGCGCCGAAGGGACCGACCCGGTCATTGCCAAAGTCGGGGACCAGGAAATCCACCAGTCGGAACTTGATCTCGCAATCACGAGCCTCGATCCGCAGCTCCAGCGGATGCCTGACGAGCAGAAGCGCGCAGCAGCACTTTCGGCCGTCATCGACGTGAAGCTTCTTTTGAAGGACGCCGAGAAGGAAGGGCTTCAGAACGACGAAGCGTTCAAGCAGCGCGTCGCATTCCTGACCGAACGCGAGTTGCACAACGCCTTCTTCAAGAAGCACGTGGTCGATGCCGTAACGGCGGAAGATGTGAAGGCGCGCTACGACAAGGAAGTCGCAGCGATTCCGCCGCAGGAAGAGGTCAAGGCCCGCCATATCCTCGTCAAGACCGAAGACGAGGCGAAGGACGTCATCAAGGAACTCGACGCGGGCAAGAACTTCGCCGACCTTGCCAAGGCCAAGTCCACCGACCCGAACAAGGAAGAGGGCGGCGATCTCGGCTACTTCACCAAGGGCCGCATGGTACCTGAATTCGAGACGGCCGCCTTCGCGCTGGAAAAGGGCGCCTATACGAAGACACCGGTGAAGACGCAGTTCGGCTTCCATGTGATCCTCATCGAGGACAAGCGTCCCCAGGCTCCGCCGACGCTCGAACAGGTCGAGCCGCAGGTTCGCCAGCTCGTCATGCGTGACAAGTACCTCGAGCTTCTGAATTCCGCCAAGGAGAGCACTGCCGTCGAAATCTCCGATCCGGCGCTCAAGAAGGCCTATGACGAGGCCGGCAAGCCGCAGGAAACCAAGTAATTACGGCCGGGCGGCCTCTTAGGGAGGCGCGCCCCCGCGCGGAGGCTGAGGTCGCTCGCATTTGCTCCGCTCCGCCTTCAAAGATCCGGATGCCCGACGGCTGAATGCCGTTCGGGCATTTCGCACAACGTTCGAGGCTTCTGAAAAGCAGGTTCAATCCATGTCCGGTTCCGTCTCTCCGCTTGCTCCGAAAACCTTTGCCGAAATGCCGGCCCTTCGCGGCGTACGCATGGCGACCGCTGCCGCAGGGATCAAGTACAAGAACCGGACCGACGTGCTGATGATGCTCTTCGACCGGCCGGCATCCGTGGCGGGCGTGTTCACGCGGTCGAAGTGCCCCTCAGCTCCGGTCGACCATTGCCGGCAGAACCTGCCGGGCGGCATTGCGCGCGCCGTGGTCGTGAACTCGGGCAATGCCAACGCGTTCACCGGCAAGAAGGGCCGGGAGGCGACCAGGCTCACGGCCGAGGCAGCGGCAAAGGCCGTCGGCTGCAGCGAGGCGGAGGTCTTCCTGGCGTCGACGGGCGTCATCGGCGAGCCGCTCGACGCCACCAAGTTCGCCGGTGTTCTGGATAAACTTGCCTCGTCCGCCACCCAGGACTTCTGGTTCGAAGCGGCCAAAGCGATCATGACGACCGATACCTATCCGAAGGTTGCCACCCGCAGCGCCGAGATCGGCGGTGTCAGGGTCACGATCAACGGGATCGCCAAGGGCGCCGGGATGATCGCGCCCGACATGGCAACCATGCTCTCCTTCGTCGTCACCGATGCGGACATTGCGCCGGCGGCACTTCAGGCACTGCTTCAGGCAGGCGTCGAACCCACCTTCAATTCGGTGACGGTCGACAGCGACACGTCCACCTCCGACACGCTGATGATGTTTGCGACCGGTGCGGCGGCGGACGACGGCCAGGCTAAGGTCGAGGACGCGGCCGACCCGCGTCTCGACGGGTTCCGTGCCGCGCTCGACGATCTGCTGCGTGATCTGGCGTTGCAGGTCGTGCGCGACGGCGAGGGCGCGCGCAAGATGGTCGAGGTGACGGTCGAGGGCGCGGAAAACGATGCCGCCGCCAAACGCATCGCGCTTTCGATAGCCAATTCGCCGCTCGTCAAAACGGCGGTTGCGGGCGAGGACGCCAATTGGGGACGCGTCGTCATGGCGGTCGGCAAGTCGGGAGAGATGGCCGAGCGCGACCGGCTGGCGATCTGGTTCGGCGATATCCGAGTCGCAGTCGAGGGCGAGCGCGATCCGGCCTATTCGGAAGCGGCCGCGACTGCGGTCATGCAGGGCGAGACCATTCCGATCCGCGTCGATATCGGTCTGGGTTCGGGCCGCGCCACGGTCTATACCTGCGACCTGACCAAGGAATATGTCGAAATCAACGGCGATTACAGAAGCTGACACGGTTGAGGCGTTGAGAGCGGTTGCGACCGGACGGCCGCGCGCTCTTCCCGGCCCCGCAGCATTCAAGGCTATGGACATGACAACGAACGGCAGAGAGCCGCCCGGCAACGGGGCGGGGAACGGGGAAACGGTCGCGGTCGATTTACCGAGCGTGCGGCGTCTGGAGGCCGTCGGTTTTCGCGCCTGGCCGGCCTCGTCGGTGCAATATGACGGCAGCTGGCTTATCCGTCTGACGGCGGGGCACCCTTCCAAGCGCCTGAATTCCGTCAACCCGCTGGATCCGTCCGACTATCGCGACATAGCCATCCGCCTGGAGAAGGCGCGCCGGCTTTTTGCGCAATCCGGGCGCACCCTTACGGTTCGTCAGACGCCGCTGACGCCGCCGAAGATGATCGACCATATGGATGGCGAGGGC
Organism: Sinorhizobium sp.; assembly: GCF_059070375.1. Taxonomy (NCBI): domain Bacteria; kingdom Pseudomonadati; phylum Pseudomonadota; class Alphaproteobacteria; order Hyphomicrobiales; family Rhizobiaceae; genus Sinorhizobium; species Sinorhizobium sp. The sequence goes on along the minus strand of NZ_JCACWC010000003.1, from coordinate 2,838,089 downwards.
TGGACGTCGTTCGCGCACAGCCTGGTCCTGACGCTCGACCTGGCGGATCGCGATTTCAGCGAAGGCATCGACCACCTTCCGATCAAGGATATCGGCCGTTTCGTGGACGCCCGCATCCTGATCGGCGGGGATCCTCCGGAAGCCAAGCAGGCGCTGACCGGGATCATCAACGCCATCAAGCCCGAGTGCGGCCTGTTCCTGTTCGAGGACCGTAAGACCGGGCCGACGGCGGTGTCGCTCGTCGTCCACGACAATGATCTTGCCGGGATCATGCAGTTCGCGGTTTCCGAAGCGGTGCGCCGACGCGGCGTCGGCAGTGCTCTCCTCGACGCCTCGCTCCGTTGGGCACGTCTCAAGGGCGCAAAGAAGGCCTGGTTGCAGGTGGAGGCCGACAACCAGGCTGCGATCGAGCTCTATCGCAAGGCCGGTTTCACCGAGGTCTACCGCTATCTCTATCGAACGCCGAAGGTCTGACGGACATGCAGGGTAGGAAGATCGTGCTCGTTGCCGCCTGCGCGCTCGTCGATTCCGATGGACGCGTTCTGCTGGCGCAACGCCCGGAAGGCAAGCCTCTGGCGGGCCTGTGGGAGTTCCCGGGCGGTAAGGTCGAGAGTGGCGAGACCCCGGAGGAGACGTTGATCCGCGAGCTCGAAGAGGAGCTCGGCATCCGCACCAAAGTCGCCTGCCTCGCGCCGCTCACATTCGCGAGCCACGGCTACGACGACTTTCACCTCCTGATGCCGCTTTACATCTGCCGCCGCTACGAGGGGTTTGCCGAAGGCCGCGAAGGCCAGGCTATCAAGTGGGTGCGCCCGAAGGCGTTGCGCGACTACGCCATGCCGCCCGCCGACGAGCCGCTGATCCCGTTCCTGATGGATTTGCTCTAAGCGCACTTGCGGGAAAAGTGTGTAACGGCTTTCCGTGCGGACGTGCGTAGCTTCGAAGTTGGAGCGTCAAGAACCGCGCTGGTGGCGCGCAATCCCGCTAAATTCGATAATTCGTTAATCGAACGTTTATCACCCTTGGGCAAGATGGGGTCAGTTCCGGCGCGCGTCACCTCGACGGCGCCGTTTTCGGGCAGGTGTGGTCAGGACGAGGCTTTGGGAAGGGTGCTTCGCCCGCCGCTCTTTACGTGTTGCATGAGGCTGGGATGGTGGACGAGGATTTCTGGAGGACGGTTCAGGACAAGGATATGGTGACGAGCCAGTCCCGCCGGACAGGCGTGCTCAATCTGTCGCTGCTGTTCGGCACGGCGGTCATCGCGTTGACGCTCATCCTGACGCCGATGCTGTCGTCCAAGGGCGACAAGCGAATGCTTGCGAACACGCCGATCGACTACGACAACATCTCGACGGGCTCCATACCCTCGGGCGGTACGGCCAAGCGCTACACCGTTCGGCGCAGCGTGCTTCAGGAGATGCCGGGTGCCGTCTGCATCATCGACGCCGATGGCAGCAGGAGTGGATGCTGATCGCTGCGGAGCGCCGAAAGGCGCCGCTTGCGGTTGACCTGTGACGAGGCGACGCCTCGTTTGCCGTTGAAACGTTGCGTGCTTGCGTTGAAGCGCCGAAACGCCTCGACCTTTTGAAACGACGCACTTCCGGACGGAAACCGGTATACGCTTTTCCGGCAAGTGCTCTGAGCGGCTGGAGGACCAATGGAGACGCTGAGACGCCTGTTTCGAGACCACGACGGCGCTACGGCGGTGGAATACGGACTCCTGGCCGCGCTGATCTCGGTCGGCCTTCTCATCGGCCTGCAGAATTTCTCCGGCGCACTGCTCGGCATGCTGACCTTCGTCACCAACACGATCGAGGCGGCCTGGACCTAGAGCATTTCAACGTGTTCATAGAAACACTGAATGCTCCAACCATTTGATCCAACGCACTTCCGGACGGAAAACCGTTACACACTTTTCCTGGAAGTGCTCTAAGAGCTCAGATCACGGCTCGCCGTCATCCTTGAGTTTGTGCTCGCTCGCGCCAAGTGCGTCGGACAATCTCTGCTTCGCCGAGCCGGGTTTGAGCGGCTTCTGCTGACTCTCGTGCGGCGCCCAGCCCGAAAGATAAATGATCGAGAAGGTCGCGCGGATGCGCCCGTCCGGATCGGAGAAGCGCTGCGCGTAGATTTCTGCGGCTCTGAGAAAGAAGCGCCGCGGCATCGGCTTGCGGTTGCGCGAAGCCAGCGGGTTCGTCATGCCCATTGCGCGCAAGTCGCGGATGAGGCCGAAGAGCGAATCGTAGCGGACGGTGTACGTCTCGGTATCCGCCACCGGCAGGGCAAAGCCCGCCCGCTGCAGAAGGGCTCCCATGTCGCGCACGTCGGCGAAGGGGATTACCCGTGGGCTCGCCCCGCCCGTCAGTTCCGCCTCGGCTGCGAGAAGCGCCTCGCGCAGTTCCTGCAGCGTGCCGCTGCCGGGTATTGCGGCAAGGAACAACCCGTCGGGCTTCAGCACGCGGCGCGCCTGGATGAAGACGCCGGGCGTATCATTGGTAAGATGGAGCGACAGTGGCGACACGAGGAGACTGAGCGACGCCGGGTCGGCCGGGATACGCTCCAGAGGTGCTTCCGTCACCGGCTCGTCGGCCGAACCGAAGGCGCTGTCGGTTTCGACCCGCTCGATCGCGCCGACCTTGCCGGTCGTGGAAAGGCTGCGCGCGGCGGCACCCGTATAGCCGTGCAGCTCCATGGCCGTTTCGAACTGCCGTTCGACGACGCTTACGCGCTCGGCAAGTTCCTGTGCGACGATGTCGAGCAGGAAGCCTGCCTTCTCGTCGGCCTGGCGCAGTGCGCGCCGGCGGTGCGCCTCGACGAGGCTCTGGTCAAAGATGATTTCCACGACAGTCTCTCCGAAATCGCGGGGTGCGACAGAAACCCTACAGCGCCGCGTGTCTTGTCGGACGCGCAGAGGCCGCTGCAGCGCTTTAAAACTTGCTGCACCCTTCGTCCTCTGCTCAGTTAGGGTCTAACGCGACAGACAGCAACACGAATCAAGTCAAGCGCATGAAACGGGGCGGGCAGGAAAACCGGGCGATGGATTGGGCGGGCATGCTCCGCCGGATTGCGGCCCAGGCGGTCGATCTCGTCTTTCCGCCCGTCTGCTCGGGATGCGGCCGGCTGACCGGCCATGCCCATGCCGTCTGCGCTTCCTGCTGGGCAGGCATGCCGCTCATCGAGCGGCCCTATTGCGAGGTTCTGGGCTTGCCCTTCGCCTATGATCCTGGCGAGGGCGCGGTTTCGCCCGAGGCCATCGCCAATCCTCCGGTCTTCGACAGGCTGCGCTCGGTGGCCATTCACGAAGGAATCGTCCGCGATCTCGTGCATGGCTTGAAATACCGTGATCGCACCGACCTTGCACCCATGATGGCCGAGTGGATGATCCGCGCCGGCGACGGTGCCGTGGCAGCGGCGGACATGATCGTGCCGGTTCCGCTCCATGCGCTCCGCCTCTGGAGGCGCAAGTTCAATCAGGCGGCGGAGCTTGCACGCGTCATTGCCGAACGTTCCGCAAGAGCCTATCGACCGGATGTCCTTCGCCGCATCAAGCGCACGAGCCGCCAGGTCGGACTTGGCGCCAGGGCACGCGAGGAGAATGTCCGCGGCGCCTTCGCAGTCCCCGAAGGCGCGAAGCGGGAACTCGCGGGCAAGCGCATCGTTCTCGTAGACGACGTCTATACGACCGGAGCGACCGTTGCCGCTGCGACACGGGCGCTGAAGCGTGCGGGCGCCGGAGACGTCACGGTTTTGACCTTTGCAAGGGCCATGTCCGGTCCTATATGACAAGAAATGTCCGGCGATCGATGCCGGTGAAGGAGCAGTTGGAGACCATGGCTTCGGTCGTCATTTATACGCGTCAGTTCTGCGGCTATTGCACGAGGGCGAAGAAACTTCTGGAAAGCAAAGGCGTCGACTTCACCGAGTATGATGCCACTTATGCACCTGAACTTCGCCAGGAGATGATGGAAAAATCCAGGGGCGGCAGGACCTTCCCGCAAATCATCATCAATGATGTTCCCGTCGGCGGCTGCGACGAGCTGCATGCGCTCGATCGCGCCGGCAAGCTCGACGATATGCTCGCGGCCTGAAGTGGAATGTCACGACTGTCCTGCCCATCCGAAAAAGAGATGAGTGCTGCGATGCCGGATCGTTCTGATCCAGAGTTCCGCTTGGGAGAAAGAAAGCGATGACCTTCAAGGCTGCCGCCGTCCAGATGTGCTCCGGTGTCGATCCCGCAAGAAATGCGGAGACGATGGCGAAGCTGGTGCGCGAAGCCGCTTCGCGGGGTGCAACCTATGTCCAGACGCCGGAGATGACCGGAGCGGTCCAGCGCGACCGGACGGGTTTGCGGTCAGTGTTGAAGGATGGGGAGAACGACGTCGTCATTCGCGAGGCATCCCGACTTGCCCGCGAGCTCGGCCTCTACCTGCATGTCGGCTCGACGCCGATCGCGCGCGCGGATGGAAAGATTGCCAATCGCGGCTTCCTGTTCGGGCCTGACGGCGCGAAGATCTGTGACTACGACAAGATCCACATGTTCGACGTGGATCTGGAGAATGGCGAGAGCTGGCGCGAGAGCGCCGCCTACCATCCGGGTCATACCGCGCGTATCGCGGATCTCCCCTTCGGCAAACTCGGCTTTTCGATCTGCTACGATATCCGTTTCCCCGAGCTGTTTCGTCAGCAGGCCGTGGCCGGAGCCGAGATCATGACGGTGCCGGCTGCGTTCACGCGCCAGACCGGCGAAGCGCATTGGGAAATCCTGTTGCGCGCTCGGGCCATCGAAAACGGGCTCTTCGTTATTGCCGCCGCTCAAGCGGGCACGCACGAGGATGGCCGGGAAACCTTCGGCCACTCGATGATCATCGATCCCTGGGGCAGGGTGTTGGCCGAAGCCGCTCCGACCGGCGAGGAGATCATCGTCGCCGAGATCGATGTGGCGGCGGTGCACGCGGCGCGCGAGAAGATTCCCAACCTCAGGAACGCGCGCAGCTTCGTGTTGGATGAGGTGGTTCCGGCGGGAAAAGGAGGCGCTGCAGCGTGATCCACTACAATCTTGCCTGTGACGAAGGCCACGACTTCGAAGGCTGGTTCTCCTCGAGCGACGATTTCGACCGTCAGGTCGAGCGGCGCCTGGTCGCCTGCCCCAGTTGCGGTTCCGTTTCCGTCAGCAAGAAACTGATGGCGCCCGCCGTTTCCACGGCGCGCAAGAAGGAGGCGCGCCGCGAACTGGTGATGGATCAGGCGCAGAAGGAAGCAGTCGCCAAGCTCAAGGAACTGGTGAAATCGATCCGCGAGAACGCGGAAGACGTCGGTGAGCGCTTCCCGGACGAGGCGCGCAAGATTCATTACGGCGAAGCCGACCAGCGCGGGCTGATCGGCAAGGCGACGGCGGAAGAGGCGATTGCCCTGATAGAGGAGGGAATCGAGATCGCCCCACTGCCGGTGCTGCCGGACGACACGAACTGACGATAACAGGGCTCAGATCGGCCGTTTCGCCACGATCATGTAATTGACGTCCATATCCCTCGACAGGTTCCACTGGTTGGCCAGCGGATTGAAGAAGACGCCGGTGCGGTCGGCAATCTCCATGCCGCTTGCGGCGAGAGGCTTTTCGAGCTCCTCCGGCCGCACGAGCTTTTCATATTGGTGGGTACCGCGCGGCAGCCAGCGCAACACGTTTTCGGCCGCGAAGATCGCGAGTGCTGCCGCTTTCAGCGTGCGGTTGATGGTTGCGACGAACATCAGGCCGCCCGGGCGCACCATATGCGCGCAGGTGGTCATGAAGAATTCGACGTCCGCGACATGCTCGACCACCTCCATGTTCAAAACGACGTCGAAGCTCTCGCCGGCTTCGGCAAGGGCCTCCGCCGTTACGGCGCGATAATCGACGCTGACGCCGCTGCCGGCCGCATGCGTTTTGGCGATGCCTATGTTCTTTTCCGAGGCGTCGGCCCCCACGACGTCCGCTCCCATCCGGGCCATCGGCTCGGAAAGAAGCCCGCCGCCGCAGCCGATATCGAGGACTCGCAGCCCTTCGAGCGGCTGCCGGCTCTTCGGATCGCGGCCGAAATGCTCCGAGACCTTGTCACGGATATAGGCGAGGCGCACGGGATTGAATTTGTGCAGCGGGCGGAACTTGCCGGTCGGATCCCACCATTCGGCCGCCATGGCCGAGAAGCGGTCCACCTCGCTCTGGTCGATCGTCGTGCGCGCCGTCTCGCTCATGAGAGCCTCCTTGCCTCGTTCTTCGGTGCCGCGCGTCCTCATCGGGCGCGCAAAGCTCGCTGTAGCTCATCGATCCGATGCTGAAGTCGGACGATCGGCGGGGGATGTCAAGGGCCTGAGGCTCGCACCCGGCGAGCGTCGAGACTCCAGGCGCCTGCGCCGGCGAAAACGAGATAGAGATAGATGAAGCTGAAGAGAATTGCGGCGCTGCCCATATTGTTGGCGGGCCACATGTTCATCGGCGCATGAAAGCCCCAATAGGCGACGGCCATCATGCCCGACAGGATGAAGGCCGCCGCGCGGGTGAAGAGCCCGACGAGCACCAAAGCGCCGCCGGCGAGTTCCAGGATGCCGGCCACCAGGAGGATCGGCTTCATTTCCGGCGGCGGCAACGGATGGGTCGATGCCGGAACGTTGAAGAGCAGCACCATGCCGGCATGAACGAAGAGCAGAGCGGTCACGATCCTGAGCAGGGCGAGCGCCTGCGGCGCATAGATGGAAAGACGGTTCTCCATAGCCTCCTCCTTCGCCGATCACGCCAATTCCGGCCGGTAATGCAGGATGACGACACCGGACTTCAGAGGACGGACATGAGTAAGCTCGAGCTTCGTCCGCTCGGCAACGTTTTGAAAGAGGGGTGTGCCTTTGCCGAGCAGCACCGGATTGATGCCGAGACGGTATTCATCGACGAGCCCTTGAGCGATCAGCGTCGAAGCGAAATCGGCGCTGCCGAAGATGAAGATTGCGCCGCCTTCGCGTTCTTTCAGGCGCCTGACCTCGTCGGCGGCCTCGCCGGAAACAAGGGTCGTGTTGTTCCAGTCGGCACTTCTGAGCGTCCTGGAGAAGACGTATTTCTCGACGCCGTTCATGAAGGCGGCGATATGATCCTCCGACGAGGGCCAATAGGCGGCCATGAGTTCGTAGGTGGTGCGGCCGAAGAGCAGCGTGCCGGCCTCGAACTGCGTCTCGCGGATATAGGCGTCGAGTTCGTCTTCGAAAACGAACCAGCCGATGTCATGCCCCGGCGCCTCGAAAAACCCGTCGACACTGACCATGTCCCACATGATGACTTTGCGCATTGTCCTTCCTCCCATTGGGCGGCCACCGCCCTGCGTCTGAAGTGAGATTGACAGAACCAGTATCGAAATGCAAGTGGTTTTGAATCGACATCGGTTCCGCCTGGCCGAGAGTCATGCTCTTGGCCACCGCTTTGACGGCCATTGCACGCAGCCCGCTGATCCGCTAAGAGACGCCGCGACTTTCCGCTCCCCGAGGCGGTGACTGGCCGATGTCCGAGAAGTCTCCTTCAAGCTTTTTGATCGTCAGGCGCCGGCGGGGGCGTTTTCCTGTCGCGTCTACGGCGACGCGCGTCTTCTTGGACGCTCCAAGGTCGCCGCATCGGGCGCGCAAACATGGTGGTACGGTAGAGGCGAAATGGCACGCATCGTGATGAAATTCGGCGGGACCTCCGTCGCAGATTTGAACCGCATCCACAATGTCGCCCGCCATGTGAAACGCGAGGTCGATGCCGGCCACGAGGTTGCCGTCGTCGTTTCCGCCATGTCCGGCAAGACCAACGAGCTGGTCGGCTGGGTCGAAAACATGCCGAAGGTCGCGGGCTCGAACGCCCCGTTCTACGATGCGCGCGAATATGACGCGGTCGTCGCCTCAGGCGAACAGGTGACCTCCGGCCTGCTTGCGATCGCGCTGCAGTCGATGGGCATCAACGCCCGCTCGTGGCAGGGCTGGCAGTTGCCGATCAAGACCGACAACGCCCATGGTGCGGCCCGCATTCTCGAAATCGACGGCGCCGACGTCATCCGACGCATGGGCGAGGGTCAGGTGGCGGTCGTCGCCGGCTTCCAGGGCCTCGGCCCGGACAACCGCCTGGCGACGCTCGGCCGCGGCGGCTCGGACACCTCCGCCGTCGCGATCGCAGCCGCCGTCAAGGCCGATCGCTGCGACATCTACACCGACGTCGACGGCGTCTACACGACGGACCCGCGCATCGAGCCGAAGGCCCGGCGTTTGAAGAAGATCGCTTTCGAGGAAATGCTGGAAATGGCGTCTCTCGGCGCCAAGGTGCTGCAGGTACGCTCGGTCGAGCTCGCCATGGTGCACAAGGTACGCACATTCGTGCGTTCTTCTTTCGAAGACCCCGATGCGCCGGGCATGGGTGATCTCATGAACCCGCCCGGAACGCTGATTTGTGATGAGGATGAGATCGTGGAACAGGAAGTCGTAACCGGCATCGCCTATGCCAAGGATGAAGCACAGATCTCGCTGCGCCGCCTGGCCGACCGGCCGGGCGTTTCCGCCGCGATCTTCGGGCCGCTTGCGGAAGCCCATATCAATGTCGACATGATTGTCCAGAACATTTCGGAAGACGGCTCGAAGACCGACATGACCTTCACCGTGCCGTCCGGCGACGTCGACAAGGCCCTCAGGGTTCTGGGGGATAACAAGGAAAAGATCGGCTATGACGTCATTCAGTCGGAGTCGGGCCTCGTCAAGGTCTCGGTGATCGGCATCGGCATGCGCAGCCATGCGGGCGTCGCCGCTTCCGCGTTTCGGGCACTTGCCGACAAGGGGATCAACATCAAGGCGATCACCACCTCCGAAATCAAGATCTCCATCCTGATCGACGGACCTTACGCCGAATTGGCCGTTCGCACTTTGCATTCCGTCTACGGTCTGGATAAGAGTTAAACGGCAGGCATTTGATTTGGGATTCGCGACCCGGCGCCGCGCGTCTGAAAAGACACGGAAGACGTCGCTGTAGTGATTGGAACTGCTGCATGATCTTGTCCCCGGATCGATTTCGCTTCGAGGATGCATGCAGAGGCCGCGGCGTCCCGCATGGGCCCGGCGTTTATTCTTATTCAGGAGACCCCACGCGATGAGAGACCTTTCCGCAGGTCCGCGCGTTCTCCTCAAGCGGTTGCGCGAGCTCATGGCGGAACCGCTCGAGCCGCAGGAGCGCCTTGACCGGATCGTGCGCCAGATAGCGCAGAACATGGTTGCGGAAGTGTGCTCGGTTTACGTGCTGCGCTCCGATGGCGTGCTCGAACTTTACGCGACCGAAGGTCTGAACAAGACGGCGGTGCACCTGGCGCAACTGAAGATGGGACAGGGTCTCGTCGGCACGATCGCGGCTTCGGCGCGGCCGCTCAATCTCTCCGATGCCCAGTCGCACCCGGCCTTCACCTACCTGCCCGAGACGGGCGAAGAGATTTATCACTCTTTCCTCGGCGTTCCGATCCTGCGCACCGGCCGCGCGCTCGGCGTCCTCGTCGTGCAGAACAAGGCGCAGCGCAACTATCGCGAGGACGAGGTCGAGGCGCTGGAAACGACCGCCATGGTGCTCGCCGAGATGGTTGCGACTGGCGAGCTCAAGAAGATCACCAAGCCCGGGCTCGAGCTCGATCTGTCCCGCCCGGTGACGATCGAGGGCAACAGCTACGGCGAAGGCATAGGGCTCGGATATGTCGTCCTGCATGAGCCTCGCATCGTCGTCACGAATCTGCTTAACGAGGACACGGAGCAGGAACTGCAGCGGCTTGCGGAAGCGCTCGGGTCGCTGCGCATCTCCATCGACGACATGCTGTCGCGCCGCGACGTCTCGATGGAGGGCGAGCACCGCGCGGTTCTCGAGACCTACCGCATGTTCGCCCACGACCGCGGCTGGGTGAGAAAGCTCGAGGAGGCGATCCGCAACGGCCTGACGGCGGAAGCGGCGGTGGAGCGGGTGCAGAGCGAGACCAAGGCGCGGATGATCCGGCTGACCGATCCGTATCTGCGCGAGCGGATGCACGATTTCGACGATCTTGCGAACCGGCTGTTGCGCCAGCTTTCGGGTTATGGCGCCAAGCTTTCGGCTGCCGATTTCCCGAATGACGCGATCGTCGTCGCGCGCGCCATGGGCGCTGCGGAGTTGCTCGACTATCCGCGCGAGAACGTGCGCGGCCTCGTGCTGGAGGAGGGGGCGGTCACCAGCCATGTGGTCATCGTCGCCCGCGCCATGGGCATTCCGGTGGTCGGCCAGGCGGCAGGGGCAGTGGCGCTCGCCGAAAACCGCGATGCGATCATCGTCGACGGTGACGATGCGAAGGTGCATCTGCGGCCGATGGCCGATCTGCAGCGCGCTTACGAGGAGAAAGTGCGCTTCCGTGCGCGCAGGCAGGCGCAGTTCCGCGCTCTCCGGGATGTCGAGCCTCTGACGAAGGACGGCAAGCGCATTACGTTGCAGATGAATGCCGGGCTGCTGGTCGACTTGCCCCATCTGAACGAGGCTGGTGCCGAAGGTATCGGTCTCTTCCGGACCGAACTGCAATTCATGATCGCTTCGACCATGCCCAAGGCCGAGGAGCAGGAAGCTTTCTACCGCAATGTCATGAAGCAGACGGCGGGGAAGCCGGTCACCTTCCGGACGCTCGATATCGGCGGCGACAAGGTCGTTCCCTATTTCCGTGCCGCGGAAGAGGAGAACCCGGCGCTCGGCTGGCGCGCCATCAGGCTGTCGCTCGATCGGCCGGGTCTCCTGCGTACCCAGTTCCGGGCAATGCTGAGAGCGACGGTCGGCGCCGAGCTCAAGATGATGCTGCCGATGGTAACGGAAGTCGCGGAGCTGAAGAGCGCGCGAGAACTCCTGCAGAAGGAGATCGAGCGCCAATCGAAGCTCGGCGAACAACTGCCGCGCAAGCTGCAGTTCGGGGCGATGCTGGAAGTGCCGGCGCTGCTTTGGCAGCTCGACGAACTGATGGCCGAAGTCGATTTCGTTTCGGTCGGCTCTAACGATCTCTTCCAGTTCGCCATGGCGGTCGACCGTGGTAATGCCCGTGTTTCCGAACGTTTCGACATTCTCGGCCGGCCGTTCCTGCGGATTCTCCGGGAGATCGTGCGGGCCGGCGAGCGCAACAACACGCCCGTGACGCTTTGCGGCGAGATGGCAAGCAAACCGCTTTCGGCCATGGCGCTGCTCGGGCTCGGCTTCCGGTCGGTTTCGATGTCGCCGACGGCTGTCGGGCCGGTCAAGGCAATGCTCCTGGCGCTGGATGCCGGCAGGCTCAACGAACTCCTTGAGGCGGCGCTCGACGACGTCAAGTCCGACACGTCGATCCGCCAGCTCCTGGTCGATTTCGCTGCGGCGAACGGCATACCGGTTTAGATTGAACAAGAGGGCTCTCGTCTCCGTCCGGACGCGGTCCGGGCGAGGCGAGTGCATTTGGAGTGAGATTTGGCAAAGCTTCCCGTTGAAAAGATGCGCGAACTGGAGCGGCGGTTCGGCGAAATCGAGGCGCGCATGTCCGCCGGCCCGTCGGCCGACGTTTACGTGAAGCTGGCCTCGGAATATTCCGAGCTGCAGCCGGTCGTGTCGAAGATTCGCGCCTATGAAAAGGCGACCGCCGAGCTTGCCGATATCGCAGCGATGCTTGCCGACCGGGCGACCGACAAGGAGATGCGCGACCTCGCGGAGATGGAAAAGCCCGAAGTCGAAGAGAAGATCGAAGCGCTCGAGCAGGAAATCCAGATCCTGCTCCTGCCGAAGGATGCGGCCGACGAAAAGAGCGCGATCCTCGAAATCCGGGCCGGTACGGGTGGCTCGGAAGCCGCCCTCTTCGCCGGCGATCTCTTCCGCATGTACGAGCGATACGCGGCGGGCAAGGGCTGGCGAGTCGAAGTGCTGTCCGCGAGCGAGGGCGAGGCCGGCGGCTACAAGGAAATCATCGCAACGGTATCGGGACGCGGTGTCTTCTCGCGGTTGAAATTCGAGTCCGGCGTCCACCGGGTGCAGCGCGTCCCGGAGACGGAAGCCAGCGGCCGGATCCATACGTCGGCCGCGACGGTCGCGGTGTTGCCGGAGGCCGAAGAGATCGACATCGAGGTCCGCCCGGAGGATATCCGCGTCGATACGATGCGTTCCTCGGGAGCAGGCGGACAGCACGTCAACACGACCGATTCGGCCGTGCGCATAACCCATATTCCGACCGGCATCGTCGTCACCAGTTCGGAAAAGTCGCAGCATCAGAACCGTGCCAAGGCGATGCAGGTGCTGCGCTCCCGGCTCTATGACATGGAACGGCAGCGCGCCGACAGCGAGCGTTCGGCCGACCGCAGGAGCCAGGTAGGTTCCGGCGATCGTTCCGAGCGCATACGCACCTACAATTTCCCGCAGGGACGCCTGACCGACCACCGCATCAATCTCACGCTCTACAAGCTCGACCGAATGATGGAAGGTGAGATCGACGACGTGGTGGATGCGCTGCTCGCCGACCATCAGGCAAGCCAGCTCGCGCTGCTCGGCGAAAGACAGAACTGAGTTTCAATGGTCCAAACCCTCGACAGCCTCCTAGCCGAGAGCCGCGACAGGCTGAAGGCCGCCGGCCTCGAATCGGCGGGGCTCGATGCACGCCACCTGATCTCCGGCCTGCTCGACCTTGCGCTAGCCGCGCTCCTGACGCGCGGAAGGGAACCCGTCAGTGACGAGGATGCGGCTCGCATTCGTGCCGCAGTCGAGCGCCGCGCGGCGCATGAGCCGGTCTACCGGATTCTCGGCGAGCGGGAATTCTTCGGCATGAAGCTCAAGCTCTCGAAAGAGACGCTGGAGCCGCGTCCTGACACCGAGACCCTGGTCGACTGCCTGGTTCCCCATGCGCGGCGAATCGCTTCAAGCAAGGGGAGTTGTCGCATCGTCGACCTTGGAACGGGCACGGGTGCGATTTGTCTCGCTCTTCTCGCAGCGGTACTTGACGCGCACGGTCTCGGTACCGATATATCGGAAGACGCTCTGGCGACAGCACTTGAAAATGCGCGCGGGAATGGCTTGGCGGCACGCTTCGGAGCCGTTCGGAGCAATTGGTTCGAGGCGGTGGATGGGCGGTTCGATATCATCGTCTCAAATCCGCCTTATATCCGGTCCAATGTAATACCGGAGCTTGAACCGGAAGTGCGATACCACGATCCGGTCGCCGCACTTGATGGCGGAGAGGATGGGCTTGATGCCTATCGTGCCATTGCTTCTCACGCTGGTCGCCATCTCGAAACAGACGGCGTAATAGGCTTGGAAATCGGTTTCGATCAAAAACGAGCGGTAACGGCGCTATTCGAAGCGCAGGGCTTTCGTTTGCTCTCTGCCGCGAAGGACCTCGGCGGCAACGATCGGGTCCTGATGTTCCAGCAGGATATTGAGCGCAGCAATAACCGTTGAAAAAATGCTGCACTCGCACTTCTCTTTTCCGGAAGAGCAAAGAAAGGGCTTGGAATCCCGAAGGAAGCGGGCTAGTTTCACCCCGCGCACTGGGCAGAAGGTCATGGACCAAGGATTCGTTCCAGTATGACCTGGCCACGGGGATTGCTCTCAAGAAAGAGTTGCTAGGGTTCGACAGTGCCTTGTGCGGGTACCTGTTAATTTAACGTTGACCGGCGCCGAGATCGCGAAGAGGCGATCTGTCATGGCGCATGTTTTCTCAGGTGCGGACTTTCCGCACCGAGAGCGGAACCACATGATCATCATTATCAAGAAAATTCAGGTGAATGGACTATGAGGCCAGGACAGCAAAACAAGCGCGGCCGTGGGCGGAATAACAACAACAGCGGAAACAACAACAACAACAATCGCAAGGGATCCAATCCCTTGACGCGGACCTACGACAGCTCCGGCCCGGATGTGAAGATTCGTGGTACCGCACAGCACATCGCCGAAAAATATGCGGCCCTTGCTCGCGACGCGCAGAGCTCCGGCGACCGCGTGATCGCTGAGAACTATCTGCAGCATGCCGAGCATTACAACCGCATCATCGCGGCTGCGCAGGCTCAGATGCAGGACCGGTTCCAGCGCGACGAACGCCAGGACTATCAGGAACGTGACTCTTCCGATCGCGATCAGGACGATCTGGATCAGGGCTATGCAGAGGAAATGCCGGCCGCTCCGGCGGCCGCAGCGGCTCCGGCCAACGAGCCTCAGCCGGTCATCGACGGTTCGGGTCCTCAGCCGGTGATCGAGGGCATGCCCGCCGAAGTCGCCATGGAAGAGGAAGCGCAGGGATCGGCCGGTCGCTCGGCCTCCCGTCGCCGCAGCACGAGCCGGCCTCGCCGGCAGCCGCGCCGCGGCGCGCAGGAAGAGGCAGGGGGCGATGCGCAACCCGAAACCGACGGCAGCACCCCGGCGCTCGCCGCCTCGGAATAACCCTTCCGCAGCGATTCTCTTAAAGGCCCAGCCCGAATTGAACTGACCCCCGAAAGTTGGACATCCACTTTCGGGGGTTTTGCATGTCCAAGTACAGCGAGTGTCTGAAGCGAGCGATTGTCGAGCGATGCCTGAACGGCGAGGAGAGTTATAGCAGCGCTGGCCGGCCTTATGGCATTGATCATTCGACGGTCCGCAAATGGGTGGCGAGCTACGAGGCACATGGAGCTGCGGGGCTTGCCAAGAAGTTCGGCCGCTATGATGCAGCGTTCAAGCTATCGGTTCTCGAACGGATGTGGGAGGATGGGCTTTCCTACCGCCAGACGGCGGCGTTGTTCAACATCCGCAATGCGGGTTGCCTTCCGGATTGGGAGCGGCGCTACGAGACTGGCGGGCTTGATGCCCTGGCCCCGCGCCGCAGAGGAAGGCCCCGATCGATGCCCGAGCCGCCGGTGCGCAAGCAGCCGCAAGCGCCGCAGAACGATGAGACGAAGAGCCGCGAAGAGTTGCTGGCGGAACTGAACCATCTGCGCATGGAGAACGCCTATCTAAAAAAACTGGAGGCCTTAACGCGGGACCAGGCGGCGCCGAGAAAGCGCAAGTCGTCCAGGCGTTAAGGCCGTTTTATCCGCTTGCCGCGCTGCTGAAGCTGGCGGGGCTCTCGCGCAGTACGTTCTATTATCGACTGAAGCTGGCGTCGCTTGCCGACAGGCATGCCGTGCTCAGGGAGCGGATCAAGGCGATCTTCGCCCTGCACAAGGGCCGCTACGGCTACCGTCGGGTGACGGCGGCGATCCGCCAGCCCGGGCAGAAGATCAATCACAAGACGGTCCAGCGCCTGATGGTCGAGATGGGATTGAAATCGCTGGTGCGGCCGAAGAAGTACCGCTCCTACAGGGGCGACGCCGGGCGGGTGGCGCCCGACCTCCTCAAACGCCAGTTCCAGGCCGAGGGGCCGAATCAGAAATGGGTGACGGACATCACCGAGTTCAATGTGGCCGGCGAGAAGCTCTATCTCTCACCGGTCATGGACCTGTTCAACGGTGAGATCATCGCTTATGAAACCGCCAGACGTCCGGTCTTCAAGCTGGTCGAGGGCATGCTCAACAAGGCAATGGAGAGGCTCAAGGGCAAAGACAGACCGATCCTGCATTCCGATCAGGGATGGCACTATCAGATGCCGGCCTATCGGCGCCGGCTGCAGGCGCGCGGCATCGCCCAGAGCATGTCGCGCAAAGGCAACTGTCTCGACAACGCCGCCATGGAGAGCTTCTTTGCCGTGCTCAAATCCGAGTTCTTCCACCCCAACCGGTTCAACAGCATCCAGAGCCTGAAGGACGGCATCGCCGACTACATCACCTATTACAATCATCAGCGCATCAAGCTGAAACTGAAAGGACTGAGCCCTGTGCAATACAGAACCCAGTCCCTCGTAACGTAGCCCAGCAACCGTCCAACCTTTTGGGGTCAGTTCATAACGGCTGGGCTTTTTGCTTTCGCAGGATCTCGACGCGTGCCGCATCCACTGCGAGCACATTCGCACGCGATTGTCTCTGCTGCCTCCATTTGCCGCCCTTTAATTCCGAAGAACGCTGCACCATATTTCGCTTCGAAGGCTTGCCGAATGCGGGAGCCTGATCCTGAAACGCCGGCCAGTGCCACGATGATGGGCTCGCCGGGCTATGGAGGTAGAGAATGGATATCGAAAAATATTCGGAACGCGTCCGCGGTTTCCTGCAGTCGGCGCAGACCTATGCACTGGCGGAAGGGCACCAGCAATTCACGCCGGAGCACGTCCTCAAAGTATTGCTCGACGACGATCAGGGCATGACGGCTTCGCTTATCGAGCGCGCCGGCGGCAATGCGCGCGAAGCCAAGGTTGGTACGGCCGCAGCTTTGGCGAAGCTTCCGAAGGTGACCGGCGGCAACGGCTCCGTCTATCTGTCGCAGCCGCTCGCCAAGGTGTTCACCGCAGCGGAAGAGGCCGCCAAGAAGGCCGGCGACAGCTTCGTAACCGTCGAACGCCTGCTTCTGGCACTGGCGATCGAAAGCTCGGCCGCGACGGCGTCGATCCTCTCCAAGGCCGGCGTCACGCCGACGAAGCTCAACCAGGTCATCAACGAAATCCGCAAGGGCCGCACCGCCGACAGCGCCAATGCCGAACAGGGTTTCGATTCGCTCAAGAAGTACGCGCGAGATCTGACCGCCGAGGCGAGGGAAGGCAAGCTCGATCCGGTGATCGGCCGGGACGACGAGATCCGCCGAACGATCCAGGTGCTCTCGCGCCGGACGAAGAACAATCCCGTGCTGATCGGCGAGCCGGGCGTCGGCAAGACCGCGATCGCGGAAGGCCTGGCGCTGAGAATCGTCAACGGCGATGTGCCTGAAAGCCTGAAGGACAAGCGCCTGATGGCGCTCGACATGGGCGCGTTGATCGCCGGTGCGAAGTTCCGCGGTGAATTCGAAGAGCGGCTCAAGGCCGTGCTGAACGAAGTGCGCTCGGAAGGTGGCGAGATCATCCTCTTCATCGATGAAATGCACACGCTGGTCGGTGCAGGCAAGGCGGACGGGGCTATGGATGCCTCAAACCTCCTGAAGCCCGCGCTCGCCCGCGGCGAGCTGCACTGCGTCGGCGCGACGACGCTCGACGAATACCGCAAGCATGTCGAGAAGGACGCGGCCCTTGCCCGCCGGTTCCAGCCGGTCATGGTCGAGGAGCCGACGGTCGAGGATACGATCTCGATCCTGCGCGGCCTGAAGGAAAAATACGAGCAGCATCACAAGGTGCGGATCTCCGATTCCGCGCTGGTTGCGGCCGCGGCCCTTTCCAACCGCTACATCACCGATCGTTTCCTTCCCGACAAGGCGATCGACCTCATGGACGAGGCAGCCTCGCGTCTCAGGATGCAGGTCGATTCGAAGCCTGAGGAACTCGACGAACTCGACAGACGCGTCATTCAGCTGAAGATCGAACGGGAAGCCTTGAAAAAGGAGACCGACGTTTCTTCCAAGGATCGCCTTGCCAAGCTCGAACTCGATCTGTCTTCGCTCGAAGAGGAGGCAGCCGCATTGACGGCGCGCTGGCAGGCCGAGAAGCAGAAGCTCGGGCAGGCAGCCGATCTCAAGAAGCAGCTCGACGAAGCGCGCAACGAGCTGCAGATCGCGCAGCGCAACGGCGAGTTCCAGCGGGCAGGGGAGCTTGCCTACGGCGTGATCCCGAATCTCGAAAAGGAACTGACGGAAGCGGAAAGCCAGGATGGCGCCAGCGCCAACCCGATGGTCCAGGAAGTCGTGACCCCCGACAACATCGCCCACATCGTATCTCGATGGACCGGCATTCCGGTCGACAAGATGCTGGAAGGCGAGCGCGACAAGCTGCTCAGGATGGAAGACGAGCTGGCGAAATGGGTCGTCGGTCAGGGTGATGCCGTGCAGGCCGTCTCGCGGGCGGTTCGCCGTTCGCGCGCAGGGCTTCAGGATCCGAACCGGCCGATCGGCTCCTTCATCTTCCTGGGTCCGACCGGGGTCGGCAAGACGGAGCTCACCAAGGCGCTTGCCCGCTTCCTCTTCGACGACGAGACCGCGCTGATGCGGATCGACATGTCCGAGTATATGGAGAAGCATTCGGTCGCCCGCCTGATCGGCGCGCCTCCCGGCTATGTCGGTTATGAGGAGGGTGGGGCGCTGACGGAATCCGTCCGCCGCCGGCCCTATCAGGTCGTGCTGTTCGACGAGATCGAGAAAGCGCATCCGGATGTCTTCAACGTTCTGCTGCAGGTGCTTGACGATGGGCGTCTGACCGACGGTCAGGGGCGCACGGTCGACTTCAAGAACACGATGATCATCATGACCTCGAACCTCGGTGCGGAATACCTGACCGCACTCGGCGAAAACGAGGACAGCGATGCGGTTCGCGATCAGGTCATGGAAGTGGTGAGAGCCGCTTTCCGTCCGGAATTCCTGAACCGCGTCGACGAGATCATCCTGTTCCACCGGCTGCGCCGTTCGGAAATGGGCGCGATCGTCGACATTCAGCTCGAAAGGCTGCGCAAGCTCCTCGCGGATCGCAAGATCACGCTCGAGCTCGAGGACGATGCACGCGTTTTCCTGGCGGACAGGGGCTACGATCCGGCCTACGGCGCTCGCCCCCTGAAGCGGGCGATCCAGAAATACGTGCAGGATCCGCTGGCCGAAAAAGTGCTGCAGGGCGAGTTCCCGGATGGCTCGGTTATCAAGGTCGTTGCCGGTTCAGACCGTCTGAACTTCAAACGCGGGGCGGGGGCGAACCAGGAAGCCGCGTAAGCCTCGCATTCCGACAGCCCAAAAGGCCGTCCTCCGGGCGGCCTTTGTTGCGAGTTCGCGATACCGTCGATGGGTCGGCTACTTGCTTGCGACCTCTTTCGCATCGTCGCCGAGAAGCTCGTCGATGCGTTCGCGTTCCTTCTCGAACTTCGCCAGCGCCTCGCCCCCGAGCGATTTTCCTCCCGGCAGCCGGATACGCAATGGATCCACCTTGTTGCCGTTGACGATCAGTTCGTAGTGGAGGTGCGGGCCGGTGGAGAGGCCGGTCGTACCGACCCAGCCGATCACCTGACCCTGGACGACCTTCGTTCCCGGCTTGACGCTTTTGGCGATCGCGCTCTGGTGATTGTAGGACGACACATAGCCGTTGGCGTGGCGGATCAGCGTCTGGTTGCCGTAGCCGCCGGAGTCCCAGCCGGCCTTCTGCACGACGCCGTTTCCGGCCGCGATGATCGGAGTGCCGCGCGGAGCGGACCAGTCGACGCCGGTGTGCATGCGCGAGAAGCCGAGGATCGGGTGGCGGCGCATGCCGAAGCCGGAGCGGAAATGGCCGTTCGGAACGGGATTGCGCAGCAGGAACTGGCGGATGCTCTTGCCGTCCTTGTCGAAATAATCGATCGAGTTGTCGTCCGGATCCTGGAAGCGGTAGAACCGCGTCTCGGCGTCGCCGAATTTGGCGTTGACGTAGAGCAGTTCCGAATCTTCCGTTGCCCTGCCGCTTTCATCGGCGACCGAGAAGAAGGCTTCGAGCGAATCCGTCGGCTTCAGCTGAGCCTGGAAGTCGACATTGCTCGCCAAAAGCTTGACGACCAGCGCGATCATGTCGGCGTTCATGCCGTAGGAAAGGGCCGCACGGTAGATGCCGTCGTAGACCCTCGGCAGGTCGTGACCGCTGGAAATCACCGGCCTGCCGGTGTCGTCGAAGGCAGCCGCTACCGCTTCGAGCTTCGCCGGCTCGGCGCCGGGAATGAAACGGCCGCGGTCGTCCACTGCCATGGTCAGCACGTGCCGGCTATGGGAATAGATCGTGGCACGGACGATCTTTGCTTCTTCGCCCTTCTGAATAATGCCGATGCGCAGCACGTCGCCGGGGCCGAGTTCCTTGGCGCCGAGCGCCTTTTCGAGATAGCCGGCCGCGTCTTCGGCCTGGGCCTTGGCATAGCCCGCATTGATCATCGCCGTCGCAATGGGTATGGCGCGGCGCACCGGTATGATGTCGTCGGCGTATTCGACGCTTTGCTTCGTGATGTTCTCATAGGAGGAAACGCTCATGTTCTCCTCGACGACGCGCGCGGCGAGGCCCTGCATCAGGTCGAGGTTGTCGGCGTCGGAAGCGAAGCGTTGCGGGTCGACATAGAAGAGCGAGGCGACCTGGGTATTGCCTTCGGTCAGCACCGAGCCGTTGGTGCGGACGTTTTCCTCGACCTCGTCGAGCGACATCGAGGGCCCGAGTGCGAAGCCGCCGCCATTCAGCGGAAAATCCACGGTCTTCAATGCCACCTCGGACTCGACGTCGGAGCCGTAGATCGTTCCGGTCTTCACCGGCGGCGCTTCGGCGTCCGCCTCATCCGTGGAGAAGATCGCCAGCGGGTCGAAGTCGGGATAGGATTCGGAAGTCTGGTGGTTGGCTGCAAGCGCCATCTTGACATGCACGAAGGGCTGGCGGCGCACCACCTCCTTCTCCCCGTCATGGATCATGGTCGAGACTTCCATCACGGTCTTGTCGGCTGGCTTGGCAACGATGTTGGGAGAAAGAACGCGATCTCCCCGTTTGGCGGCGCCGACCGGCGCCGACGGATCGAGCGCGGCAAAGGCTTCCGCCGGAATCGCCAGTTGCTGCCGCCCGTCGAGGGCCGCAAAGAGCGCCACGCCCATAA